>CANMBF010000020.1 GCA_947496065.1 Bacteroidota bacterium | reverse complement strand
AATTATTCCATTTTCGGCGCTTGCTCTGTATGCCTTTCTAGTAATATTTTTCTATAAAAATTTGAAACAACAATTGATTTTTACCCGAACAAACTATTTATTAATCATTGTGCTTATTTCAGCTATTTATTAATAATTCCATCAAGCTACCATTGAATTTGATAGCATTTCAGAGCAACATTATTCAATCGGCTTATATTTGAGCCTTTTGACGCTCATTTTTAATTTTATGGCCTACCGTGGAATCAAAAGAGATATAGATTTAATTGGGTCTGCCGACCGTTTAAGATAGTTCAACTTTACATTGAATTGTTCTAAATTAGTACAATGGGGAAAAATTGTATTTTTTTTTTTACAATTCATCAAAAATAACAATAAATTTGCGCACAACTTAAAAAAGACCATTTCAAGTTTTTACCCAAGAATGAACACAACAACAAAAAACATTTTCAAACTAGCATTAGTGGCAGGAATTATCTTCTTTGCTGCTTCTCTTATTTCTAAATCTGTAGATATTCATCAACTAAGCATTGAAAATTATTCTGCTTCAAAACCAATGTTTGGTATCGATGAGTACCAGTATGAAGCGCCAAAAGAATTATCAGCCAATGATGCTGTCGCCACAAAAGTAAAGTGGTCATTACTATTGTTTGTAATTATTTTAATCATGGTGATCGCAAATGCTTTTGACATCAGTGCTTTAACCGCAAGATTAACAGGTAAACAGGTGATTAATGGCAACAATGTCAACAAATGGTTAATGCTTATTTTCATGATTGTTGGATTAATGGCTGTCGCTTGGGAATTTTCTGCACATGGAAAACATGTTTTATTAGGCAACGCATCCAGTGAACATGGCGTAACGTTAGATAGCATGTTTACAATTACTCTGATCCTAACGACCATTGTGTTTGTTATTACACAAGTTTTATTGTTTTATTTTTCATTTAGATATTCAAAAAAAGATGGTCAAAAAGCGTTGTATTATGCCCATAACAATCGTTTAGAGATTTTTTGGACATTAATACCTGCTATTGTTTTAACCCTATTGGTGCTTAGAGGTCACCAAACTTGGCGTTCAATTGTTTATGCGGATGTTGATGGTACAAAATCAACGAACATCGAAATATTTGCTTTTCAATTTGGTTGGAATGCAAGATACGCTGGTGATGATGGCATATTGGGTGTGGCTGATTATAAATTTATTTCAGGTAAAAACAAATTAGGTTTGGCCAATGCTTCGGAGGTTGACTCTTTATTAGTTGAATTAAAAACAGCTATTATCTCCGATCAAGCAGCGATTAAGGCCATGCCTCAAACATTAGCCCAATTGCAAATAGATTGGCAAGCTGCTAAAGACATGCAAAATAATGAAGCCATGACTTCCATCACAAAAGAGATAGAAGAAATTAATTGTGGTGATCGCATGGATGATTTGGAAGCTTCTGTTAATAGAAAAACAAAACAAATAGAGCGTATTGAAGCAATAAAGAAAGACCCTAAAGTATTTGCAAGTTATTTTACCAAAGCTGAAGAGGATGATATTATTACCCAAGAGTTGCACCTTGTTAAAGACAAATTGGTGACGTTTAAATACAGATCAAGAGATATTATTCACAGTGCTTGGATGCCGCATTTCCGTGTTCAAATGAACGTGGTACCAGGTATGCCAACCAGATTTACTTTCATTCCTACTAAAACAACCAAGGAGGCTAAAGCAGAAAATGGCGAAGCATTTGAATATTATTTATATTGCAATAAAATTTGTGGAACCTCTCACTACAACATGAAAATGAAAGTAGTCATTGAAACACAAGAAGAAGTAGATGCCTGGTTAAAAACACAACAAATGGCTTTCAAAGCGATGCCAACACCCGCGGCTACGCCAGCTGTAGAAATTGTACCTGATTCAGCTACAAGCACTAAGGACAAAACAGCTAAAAAACTTGCTTTAAAATAAATCAAAACCTATCATTAATTGTTAAAATAATAACGAACAGTATATATCCACAAAAATGAGTACAGAAACGTTAACCGCCACACACACACATCATGATGAGCACGCTCACCATGAGCATCATGAGCCATCTTTTATCAGAAAGTACGTATTTAGTACCGATCATAAAATGATTTCAAAACAATTCTTAATCACCGGTATCATTATGGGTTGTTTAGGAATGTTAATGTCATTATTGTTTAGAATTCAATTGGCTTGGCCTGATGAATCTTTTGGATTTCTTGAAACCTTATTAGGTAGATGGGCAAAAGACGGCAAAATTGACCCGAATTACTACATGGCTTTAGTGACCATTCACGGTACTATCATGGTATTCTATGTACTAACTGCCGGCTTAAGTGGTACTTTTAGTAATTTATTAATCCCTTTACAAGTAGGCGCAAGAGATATGGCTTCTCCATTTATGAATATGCTTTCGTATTGGTTCTTCTTTTTATCTTCTGTTGTATTATTATCTTCATTTGCGGTTGAAACTGGCCCTGCCTCTTCAGGTTGGACAGTATATCCTCCTCTAAGTGCGCTTCAAAAAGCAATGCCAGGTTCTGGCTTAGGCACCACCTTGTGGTTAGTGGCTATTATTTTATTTATTGTTTCTGCTTTATTAGGTGGAATTAACTATATAGTAACTGTATTAAATATGCGTACCAAAGGCATGTCTATGAACAGATTGCCTTTAACTATTTGGGCTTTCCTTCTAACAGCTTGTTTAGGTTTGCTTTCTTTCCCTGTATTATTAGGCGCTGGTTTATTCTTGATTTTCGACAGAAGTTTTGGAACCAGTTTCTATTTAAGTGATATTTATTTAAATGGCATAGGCGCATTAACAAATAGTGGTGGAAGCCCAGTAATGTACCAACACTTATTTTGGTTCTTAGGTCACCCTGAGGTTTATATCATTTTATTACCTGCTTTAGGTATAACTTCAGAGGTAATTGCTACCAATGCACGTAAACCAATCTTTGGTTACAGCGCCATGGTCATTTCCTTATTGAGTATCGCCGTATTATCATTCATCGTATGGGGCCATCATATGTTCATTACAGGCATGAATCCATTCTTAGGAACGGTGTTTATGTACGTAACGCTTATTATCGCGGTTCCTTCTGCCGTTAAAACATTTAACTACCTAGCCACTTTATGGAAAGGTAATATCAGATTTACACCAGCCATGATGTTCGCTATTGGCTTGGTATCATTTTTTATCTCTGGTGGTTTAACTGGTATATATTTAGGAAATGCCGCACTTGATGTGCAATTACATGATAGTTATTTTGTAGTTGCTCACTTCCACTTAGTAATGGGTAGTGCAGCTATCTTCGGTATGTTCAGTGGGATTTACCATTGGTTCCCGAAAATGTTTGGTAGAATGATGAACAACACTTTAGGTAGTATTCACTTTTGGTTGACATTTGCTTCTGCTTATATGGTATTCTTTCCAATGCACTTTATGGGATTAGCGGGTGTTCCTCGACGTTACTACCAATTCTCTTTAATACCTGAATTTGGTATTTGGATGAATGTCAATATTTTCATAACAGTGGCTGCTATTTTAGGTGGAGTTGCTCAAATTTTATTCTTATACAATTTCTTTAGAAGTATATTCAAAGGAAAACCTGCTACTCAAAATCCTTGGGAGTCAAATACCATCGAATGGAGCACACCTGTTAAACATTTGCACGGCAACTGGCCTGGCGCTATCCCTGCCGTTTACAGAGGCCCTCATGAGTATAGCCGTCCTGATAGAGAATTGGATTACTTCCCTCAACACGAAATTGGCAATGGTGAGCCTGCACATTATGAAGCTCCAGCTGAGGTTCAAACAACCTATGCGACAGATAACAAAGACAGTGCTTCTAAAGTATTCTTTTCATCTTTCGCCCATTTATTTATGTTGAGAAAAGCATAAATTTAGTATAGGTACTGTTGTTTAAACAGCGCCATTAAACTAAAATTATAATGAACTTTAAAAAATTAAACCGAAGATTTGGCCTTTTAACCATCTCTTCGGTTTTTTTATTACTAATAGCGGGCGGTGTTGTGCGCAGTACAGGCAGTGGTATGGGTTGTCCAGATTGGCCAAAATGTTTTGATGGCTATACACCGCCAACCAACCTCAATCAACTACCAACTAATTACCGCGATGCTTATGTAGAAAAACGCGTTAAGAAGACATTTAAATTTGCTGGCTTAATGCGAAAAGTAGGTTTTAATAAAGAAGCTGACATGTTATTAAGCGATCCTGTGCTCTATATGCCCGAAGATTTTAATACCCGCAAAGCATGGACCGAATATATCAACCGGCTTATTGGTGTGCTTTCAGGCTTATTCTCTTTGGTTTTTTTTATTACCCTTTTTAAGGCGCGCTATGCAAGTAATAAAATTAAATTTTGGACAGGCATTGTTGGATTTGTTCTGATGCTTTTCAATGGTTGGTTGGGTAGTATTGTAGTAGCAACCAATCTATTTCCAATCATTGTTACCATTCACTATTTATTGGCTTATGCAGCCTTAGCATTTTTTATGATTAGTGTATTTGAGGCCGATGGCAACCAATCGCAACAAGCCCTCTTGAAGTATAAATTATTTTATGTGTTTCTTATTGTGTTTAGCCTAATTCAAATTAGCTACGGCACGCAGTTGCGACAGATAAGTGATTTTAATTTGAAAATTGGTAAATTATATACCAATGGTCAGGTAAATCTTGAAACACTTGGGGTTGTTTTTTCATGGCACCGCATATTTGCCATACTTTTAATTATTTTAAGTGCAATACCTGCTATTAATTTTAGAAAAATTTTAAGTAAAAAATGGCGCAACATCATTATCGCAATTCCTCTAACATTTAGTGTTCAATACCTTAGTGGCGTATTGAATTTAAGATACAATTTTCCTTTAATTCCTCAGGTGTCACATATTTTTTTTGCTGGCGTAATTTTTGGTCTTTCGTTGTATATTTGCATCTCTAATTTTTCGTCCCCAAAAAATGACCCAAACCTTGGATAATCCAATAGAAAATATCATTAAACCAGAGCCTCTCAGCAAGGCTTATTTTAAGGATTATTTGCAACTCAGTAAATTTCGTTTGAGTACAACTGTTGTTGGCACCACATTGATTGCTTATTTCCTATGTATTTATAAATTAGGTATTAGTATCGATTGGATGGTGGTTTTTGGTTTAACAGTTGGTGGCATGTTTGTTACAGCCGCAGCGAATGGCTTCAATCAAGTATATGAAAAGGAGGAAGATAAACGCATGACACGTACACAAGACAGACCAGTTGCTAATGGCCGCATGTCTGTGAACGATGCCTTGGTATTTAGCTCAGTTTTAGGCGGATTAGGATTGCTGATGTTGGCTTATTATACCAATGCTGCTTGTGCGTTATTGGGCTTGATTTCAATATTTACTTACACCTTGTGTTATACGCCAATGAAAAAGAATACCCCTTTGGCGGTTTTTGTTGGTGCTATACCGGGTGCTTTGCCGCCTGCCATTGGATGGGTAGCGGTGACCGGTCATTTCGATATGATTGCTGGACTGTTATTTGTAATTCAATTTTTTTGGCAGTTTCCTCACTTTTGGGCCATCGCTTGGATTTTAGAAGATGACTATCGCAAAGCTGGCTATACCCTTTTGCCAAATTACGCCGGTAGAACCAAACGAAATGCCCTTCAAACTGTTTGGTATTCAATCATTCTCATTCTGATTAGCATGTATCCAATATTGTTAGACTTTACAAGCACCTATTCTCTATTTGTAATCCTGCCAATTGGTATTTATTTGCTTTACAGGGCCATTATGCTTTACCAAAAAATGACCATAGCAAGTGCGCGTTCCTTAATGTTTGCCACTTTAATTTATATGCCTTCTGTTTTACTCAGCTATTTATTTAATTAAAAATTTATGCCCACATCAACTATCAATAATACTCCAAAAGAGTTTAGTCCGAAAACCTTTGTAATATGGCTCTTTATCGTCGCTAGTACCATGCTATTCTTAGCTTTTTGCAGTGCTTACTTTGTCCATCAAGGTGATGGTATAAGAAATAATGCTTGGTTAAAATTCGATTTGCCTTTTGAATTTTGGATAAGCGCTGTCGTTGTTATTATTTCGAGTGTCTTTATGCAGCTGGCACAACGTGCTGCTCAGCGCGATGATATTTACAAAATCCCATCGTTGTTAACTATCACATTAATTTGCGGAATTGCCTTTTGTATTTCGCAGTTTTATGGTTGGCTGAATCTTATGGACCGCGGATTATTCTTCTCTAATAAGGAACCAGCAGAGATTTCTGCTTCATTTGTTTATGTTATTAGCGCAGCGCACTTTGTACATATTATTGGCGGATTAATTCTATTAACCGTTGGTATTACAAGAGCTTCTAGACTACAAATCCATAAAAAAAATATGGTGTTTATAAATATTTGCAAAACATATTGGCATTTTTTAGGAATACTATGGATTTTGTTGTTATTATTTCTTTATTTCGCATAATTATTATCAGCTAAAACAGTAATGTCTAATTCAGCAACAGTATCTCCAAAAACATGGGCCGGTGGCCGTTCCCCTTTCAATGTAAGTTATGGTAAATTGATGATGTGGGTTTTCTTATTATCAGATGCCTTCACATTTTCATCTTTACTCGTAGGTTACGGAGCAATTCGTTTCAGCTATTCAGGCTCTTCGACACCTTGGCCTGATCCATCTGCAATTTTCAACCACTTCCCTGGTTTCCATGGGCAATATTTGCCATTATTATTTGTAAGTTTAATGACTTTCATTTTAATTGGTTCTTCAGTTACCATGGTATTAGCCGTTGAAGCTGGTCACAGAAAATCCAAATCAGAAGTTTCGAAATACATGATATTAACCATCATAGGGGGTGCCGCTTTCTTAGGTTGCCAAGCTTGGGAATGGTCTCAATTCATCCATGAAGGTGGCAGATTGGATACGAATAACTTCGGTATCACTGCACAAGGTTATACGCATTTACATGAAGCGGGTAAATTCGGCAACCACTTTGAGTGGATGGCGGGCGACCGTCAGCCAGGTCCAGTGCCATTTGCTTCCTTGTTCTTTATCGTTACTGGATTCCACGGATTCCACGTATTAAGTGGAGTTGTTATCAATATCATCATATGGTTAAACGTTCTCTACGGCACTTACGAGCGCAGAGGCCATTACGAAATGGTTGAAAAAGTTGGCTTATACTGGCACTTTGTGGATCTAGTATGGGTGTTCGTTTTCACTTTCTATTATCTAATCTAATTTCATTAAAACACCTTTATAATCATGAGCAACGAACATCATCACGCAGCGGAAGGCGAATATATTCCGGAAACCTATATTCCTCATCCGGAAACACATGGTACCAAAACCTTGTGGAAAGTATTCTTCATTCTATTATTTATTACCGTTATCGACTTTGCGATATACTTTATCGCACCTGCTGGCTTAGGTAGAAACATTGTTTTCGTAGCGCTAGGTTTAGTGAAAGCAGTTCTAATTGTCGGTATATTTATGCACTTAAATTATGAAGCCAAATTCCTTAGATGGATGATTGCTTTGCCTGCGGCTGTCTTTATTTCCTACCTTGCATGGTTACTCCTTTTGGAAGGCAGTTTTGTTAGTACCTATTAAAAATCAATGAGTCAAGAAATTAAGAAACGCCCTAGCTTTAAAGTTATGGGCGTTTTGTTTTTAGTATTTGTTTTACCAGTCTTATGGATCATGCTCAATAAGACAGGGGTGCACTATTCAAAGCCACTTCCATACCTGGGAGAAAGAGAAGTAGCCCCTAATGGCGATACCATCTACCACACCATCGCCAACTTCCGGTTGGTTAATCAGAACGGAGATAGTGTTACTTTAGAGACTTACAAAGACAAAATTATGCTCGTGAGCTTCTTTTTTACAAACTGCGAAACAGTTTGTCCTAAGATGAATGATTTTATCAGTCAACATATTTACCGCGAATTTGCAAAAGACAATAGCATACAATTTTTAAGCTTTACTGTTGATCCCGAGCACGACAGTGCTGCAGTGCTTTTAAAATATGCTGAAAAATTCGGTGCCAAATTCCCTAATTGGCAATTTATTACCGGCAGCCGAAAACGCATCTACGATCTCGCTGCTACTAGTTTTCTAATACCAGGGGCTCAAAGTGCTCACCAAGGAATGTTTCACAGCAATCAAATGGTACTCATAGATAAAAAATTAAGAATACGAGGAGTCTTCGAAACAGGGGGGCAATTAGATAAGAGTGGTATCATCGATGCCGTTAGAAACCTTAAATTAGAATATAAGAAAAATGAAAACCATACAGAAAAACGATAAACTCGCCAACATCATCATTCTTACACTTTCAATTGTCGTGTTTGCGCTTGTGGTGCTAATGCGAACAGTTAAAATTGATTTAGGCTTTGGATTTGATACCCATATTTTCCCTCAATTAAGTGCCACGTTGAATTCTATCGTTGCCATTTTATTAATTGCAGGACTTATCGCTGTAAAACAACGCAACCTAGAATTACACAAAAAATTAATGTTAGGTGCGGTCGTATGTTCTATCCTATTTTTGGTAACATATGTCCTTTATCATTTCACAACTGTTGAAACAAAATATGGTGGCGAAGGATTTGCAAAAGGCCTATACTACTTCATCCTTTTAACACATATTAGTTTAGCAGGCATTATTCTTCCATTTATTTTATTTGCTGTTTACAGAGGATTAACTGGCGAATACGATCGCCATAAAAAACTTACCCGTTATGTATGGCCTATATGGTTTTATGTTTCTGTAACTGGTGTGGTGGTTTACTTTATGATTTCCCCCTTTTATTAGGCCCTGATTTTTATCATTGCTAATTATTACAATTAACTAAATAGTATCTTTGCCCCATGGTTAAAAAAATAGTCTTTTTCGTTTTAACAATTGTTTGTTTTTTATCCGACCTATCAGCTCAGTGTCCAATGTGTAAGGCCAGCGTAGAAAGCAGCCAAAATATGGGTGGAAAGAGTGTAGGCATGGGTTTAAATGTTGGCATATTGCTCCTCCTTTCTTCAGTTTATATCATTGTTATTACCGTTGGTATTCTGTGGTACAGAAACTACAAACGTTCACTACCTACCAATGGCTAAGATACCATCAAAATTCAGCAGCATGACAGCATGTAAATGCCCACGCTGCAGAACTGGTCATATGTTTAGATATCCTACTTATGATATTATTCATTTCAGTAAAGCCTACGATAACTGCCCACACTGCCATCTTAAATATGAACATGAAACTGGATTCTTTTGGGGCGCCATGTACATTAGCTATAGTTTTAGCTCAGGTTTAATGATTGTATTTGGTGTATTGGCCATCAATAACGATTGGACCTTTATGAATATCCTGATTACCATTATCGGCATGGCCTTATTATTCACACCATTCTTTTTCAGATACGCGAGGGTAATTATGATGTATGGTATTTCGCCTAATCGCAAGTTCGATCCTAAATACCTTTAAATAAATTTTTAAGTTTTTAGTTTTTTCTTCTTAGCACTTGGGAACAAGATGTTATTCAAAATTAATCTGTACCCAGCACTGTTAGGGAACAAAGCCAAATTGGTTGGTGGCTCACCTACCATGTGTTGGTAGTCTTCTGGATCGTGCCCACTAAAAAAGGTCCAAGTACCTTTACCCATGTTGCCATGTATATAACGGGCCTCATCAGCCGCTTTGTTCTCTCCTAATATCAATACTTCGCTTTTAATAAATTCTTTTCTGAAGGCGGTTGTTTGACCCATAAACCCTTTGATGGTTTGGGTATGGTTTTGACATAACATGGTAGGTATGACATCCCACTTGGCACTGTAATCGAATAAGGTAAAATAATCATCCTTTTCTTCTACCATTCGCTGTTGGGTATTATCAATACTGGCATGTTCGTAGGCATATGGACTGCGTTCTAAAAGAAAATCTCTAAAAGCAAAACAGTTGTCGTAATTCAATTTACTTTGTGCATCGGGATCGGAGCCATCGCCATCGAACATGGCTTCACATATATCGGTTCCATCGGCCGCTAAAGCAATATCATAGGTATCGGTTGCACTGCACATGGCAAATAAGAATCCACCACCTAAACAAAAATCTCTTATTTTTTTAGCCACAGCCAATTTCATTTGCGATACTTTAGCAAACCCATTGCGGGCCGCACAAGCTTCGTTTTCTTTTACATCTTCCATGTACCACGGCGTGTTTCGGTAACTTACCCAGAACTTGCCATATTGCCCCGTAAAATCTTCGTGGTGCAAATGCAACCAATCGTATTGGGCCAACTTATCACTTAACACATCATCGTCAAATACTTTTTCGTAAGGTATCTCCGCATATTCTAATACCATGGTTACGGCATCATCCCAAGGTTGTTTGTTCTTTGGTGTATAAACCGCAATCTTAGGTGCCTTCAATAATTTCACACTTTCCATGTTCACCTCTGGATTGCTAATTTCGGCCATGATAGAATTGGCCTTCGCTTCGGTAATCACATCGTAACTAACGCCTCTTATCTTGCATTCGTTTTCGTATTCTACCTCGAAAGGGAACATAAAACTACCACCACTGTAATTTAAAAGCCAATCGACCTCACCACCTTTTTGTAAAATCCAATAGGCAATGCCATACGATTTCAAATGGTCTTTTTGATGCTCGTCCATGCCAATTAAAATATGCAAGGCGCTGGCCCTATAACTACTCAAAGTTATCAGCAATAAAAATAGGACTTTTAATTTAGACTTCATTATTTAATACAATACAAACCAAATGCTGCAAAGGCTATACCAACAAAGTTAGTAAATAATACATATAATAACGCCAAAGTCGTTTGATTATTTTTCCAAAGTTGAACGAATTCTAAAGCGAAAGATGAAAAAGTAGTAAAGCCCCCTAAAATACCGGTGATTAATAGCAAGGCATAAATTTCGTTGACCTTGTATTTGCTCATTAATCCTGCCACTAAACCTATACAAAAACAGCCTAATACATTCACAATAAATGAACTTGTAGGAAAATGTAGACCATCCGATTTTCCTAATACAAGACTCATGATATATCTTAAACTGGAGCCTAAGCCACCGCCTAAAAATACAAACAAGAATGCTTTCATTATTGATGTCCTGCTAATTGTTGCTTTACTATTTCGAGACCTTCGGCAAAACTGTGGGGTTGGTAATTCAATTCACGCATGGCTTTGTCTAATTTGAATCCTGTAATCGGTGGACGTTTGGCGGGCTGATTTAAATTGTTAGAACTTGAACGATTAATTAAGGTAGCATCCAGCTCGTAGTAATGGGCAATAGCATTTACCAATTCAAAAATATTCATGAAGTCTTTACCCGAAATATTGTAGATGCCTTGCGCCTTTTGATCCTCGGCCAAGAAACAACCCATGGCTAAATCTTCTGCTAAGGTTGGGGTTCTGAATTGATCATCTACCACATTAATGGTTTGTCCTTTTTCTAAGGCACCCTTAGCCCACAATACAATATTGCTGCGACTCATATCGTGCACCACACCATATACCAAAACAGTTCTTAAAATAGCCCAGCTATCGGCATGGGTTTTCACCATGTCTTCGCCTTTTAATTTCGACCAGCCATAATAACTCAATGGCAAGGCTTCAGCTTCTTCACTATAAGGACCATTTTCACCATCGAAAATAAAATCGGTAGAGATATGGATAAAGTGCGCATTTACTTTTTTACAAGCCTCGGCTAAATATTTAACAGATTCTACATTCAATGCGTCACAAGCTTCTTTTTCAGTTTCGCAAGCATCGACATTGGTCATGGCCGCAGTATTTATTACACAATCCGGTTGAAAGCGATTGATGACCTCTTCTACTTCTTGTTGATTGGTAATATCGAGCGAGGCATAAATAAAATTGTTGCGGTGCGGGTAGCGGCAATCGCCTTTGGCAGTAGCAATAAGGGTTTTATCGGGTTTGGTTAAATATAAATCAATGAGTTTTTGTCCTAATAAGCCATTTGCGCCTGTAATTAAAATTTTCTTATTCGCCATTGTACAAAGGTAAGCACTGATTGATAAAACTTAAATACCCACATTGAGGTTTGTCAGTTTAATTTAAAACAAAGTCTATTCTAAAACACTTAGCCTTCAAATCCTACCAAGAATTAAGTGATGTAAATTTAGCAAGCCAACAAATGTTATTTATCTTTGACGTATAACTTATACTAGACTCAAAGCAATTAATGTTAAAGTATTTTAAAAATAAACTTAACTTTTTATTAGAGGACATTACCCAAATTCCTGATATTTTACAAGTCAAACACTTGCCTTCTTTAAATGGACTTCGTGCATTTTCAATCCTATATGTATTAGGCGCTCATTTTGGTTTTTGCATTCAAAACAAATACATGAACTATGTATTCGGCTTTGGGCGACTGGGTGTTTACGTATTTTTTGTGATTAGTGGATTCTTAATTACAACCCTCTTACTAAAAGAAAAAATTACGTATGGCAAAATATCACTAAAGAAATTTTATCTGCGAAGGTTCATAAGAATTATGCCAGTGGCGTATCTCTATTTAATTATTTTGTTTATGCTTTGCCTAATCTTTAAGGTAAGTATCAGCAGTAGAGAATTTATTGGAGCTGCGTTATTTCTGATGAATTACGATTACTTTCATCATGGCACATGGTTAGCCGGTCATTATTGGTCATTATCTGTTGAGGAACAATTCTATATTTTGTTTCCATTTTTATTGAAAGCAAATTACAAGGTTTATATCTGCTTTCTCATTTGCTTTTTATCCATAATTTTATTGCTCAAGACTTTTGGAAGATTTTATTTTTTTAGCCCAGAGCTTAAGCATTTTTTACTATACAACGAATGCATCAATTATTTTGATGGGATCATTATTGGTTCTTTATTAGCAATATTGATTTTCAAAAATTTAATTAATTTTTCCTTCTTTACAAAATACAAATTATTACTACACATGGTTTGTGTGCCCCTATTAATTATTATTTTTGAATCACATTTGCCTTATTTTTTAGTCCGCCTGTTATTTGGATTCAAAACAACCTTGTGTGCTATTATTATTTCAATTTTGTTAATCTCTAATTTAACAACATCAAATGATAAGATTTTTAAATTACTTAACTCAAAATTAATGAACACGCTTGGCGTAATGTCTTATAGTATTTATATTTTCAATATGATGTTTACTTGTAATAATTTTGTGCCTTATACCAAGGCATTTCCAACTTATCATTTTCCTATTTGGCTGAACTTTGTCTTATTGATTTCAATTGCATACCTATCCTATAACTTTTTTGAACAACCAATTCTAAAACTAAAAAAGAGATTCGAACAATATTGAAAAGTAAAAGGCATTTTGTTTAATTACAAATTTATAAATGCCCCTTTTATTGGATTAATTAGAAGGAATATTTAAGCTCTATACTCGTAATAAAATGTCTGGTCAAGCCATCGGGGCGCACCTTGCGCACAATCACAGGACTTGCAAAACGCCCGGTAAGCGTCCATTTGCTATTGAATTTGTATGCAGCAGCAACAGGTATATTTAAGGTTAAACCTTTGGAACCATGGATGGCGCGTTCAACACCATTGATATCAGTAGCCCTATCGTGCAGCAAATGGTAAATGGGCAAAATACCTGCAGTGAATTTTAATTTTTTAGTAATTTTAAAAGTGCGGTCGACTCTTAGCACGATGTCGGGTCTGCGTTTTAAATGGTAAGATGAAAAATATTGTTTGGCCCTATCACCATAATCTGAACCTGGAGCAATACGTGCGGTATCAAATCCATTTTTATTGAACTGAAGAATGGGTATTTGAACGCCCAAGGATAAGCGCCATTTTTCTTTGTATTCTAAGTCTGCCCCTAACAACAAATCGTGGGTACCTAAACTGGTTTGATAGGGCATGGGCAATGTATTAATGCCATTTTCCAACCATAAAGTAGAATATTTATTGGCATTATTCACGCCCACTCTAACCCCTAAACCCAAACTCATTTTCTTGTCATTCTTATCATAGAGCTTTCTATTACCAAATAAAATGATATCGCCAAGACCATTATTGCTACCCAAATTACCATTGATAAATGTATAAGGTAGTTTTAATTGAAGGGTGTATTTTGAATTCAATCGCAGCACACCTTCTATTTGGTTGGTGAAATACTGAACGTTCTGCTCACCCACCCCAACCTGGGTACTTAAGGTAAAACTTCCTTTCTCCATTTTGCCATGATTACCAATACTGCACACGCCTGCATCGCTACAACCTTGCGATAGCAATGGATTTCGCACATTCAGAAACAATATAAGTGATATTAAAAACACCATCGTTTTATTCAAAAAAGTAGCTTTCATTCCTTCAAAATTAGCTGTTTTTACGGTTATAAATGTGAATTAAAAAAACAGACCCCTTTTTTAGACCATTGCAAATACCTGTATTTCAATTGATTATAAATTTTTGAACTATATTTTTCCACAAAGTGGGGGAAAGTGGAGAAAAGTGGATTTTTTGGATTTACCTTTACCGAAAATTATTTTAAATCGGAATGGCTAGGTTTATCGGAGAATTTGAGTGTAAAATTGACAACAAGGGTCGCATTATCCTGCCGGCCAAGTTGCGCGCGCAGATTCCTGACAAGGATGCTAAGGCCATGGTGATTAACCGCGGATTCGAAAAATGTTTAGTGCTTTATACCAATGCGGATTGGAACATGGAGACCGAAAAACTAACCGTGTTAAATGATTTTAGAAGAGATGCAAGGAAGTTCATACGTCAGTTTAACAACGGTGCTAACATCGTTCCTATTGATGCATCAAACCGTATTAACATACCGAACAGTTTAGCTGAATACGCTTCACTAAAAGACGATATTATTATTTCGTGCTACAACCACAAAATAGAAATCTGGAACAAAGCCCACTTCGAAGAAGAATTGAAATTCGACGATCAAGAATTCTCGCGCATGGCAGAAGAATTAATGGGCAATACTAACAATCAAACAAAAGGACCTGAAGCCGATGGTAAAACCAATTGAAGCATACCACATACCGGCTATGTTGTCTGAATGTATCGCAGGACTTAACATTAAAGGGGATGGTATCTACGTTGATGTAACCTTTGGTGGTGGCGGTCATTCGAAAGCTATCCTTAAGGCATTAGGGCCGAAAGGCAAGCTCTATGCGTTCGATCAAGACAATGATGCTGTGCAGAATTTACCAGATGATGAACGCCTTGTTTTTATTAACCATAACTTCAAATACATTTCGCAATTCTTAGCCTATTTAAATGCAATACCTGTAGATGGCATCATGGCTGATTTGGGTATCTCTTCTTATCAAATCAACGAAGGTGAAAAAGGATTTGCTCACCGCTTAGAAGGCAATTTAGATATGCGCATGGATAAAAATGCAACGCTATCCGCCAGCGATGTCGTGAACACTTATACCGAAGCACAATTGCTAAAAGTGTTTAGAACCTATGGCGAAATCAATAATGCTTACAAATTGGTTCAAACCATTATTGAAGTGCGCAAAACATCTCCAATTATTACCATCGCAGATTTTAAAACGGCCATTAAAAATTGCACGCCACCGAGAGAAGAAAGCAAATACTTATCACAAGTATTTCAAGCTTTAAGAATACAAGTGAACGAAGAAATGAAAGCGCTTGAAACCATGCTGACAGCCTCTAACCAATTACTTAAAAAAGGCGGACGCTTAGTGGTATTAAGTTACCATTCTTTAGAAGACCGTATCGTAAAAAACTTTATTAACTCGGGCAATGTAGAAGGCGAAGTGGAGAAAGATTTTTTCGGCCAGACCAACATCCCTTTTAAAGCCATTACCAAAAAGCCAATGGTGCCTACCGAACAAGAAATATTAGAAAACAAACGTGTAAGAAGTGCCAAATTAAGAATTGCAGAAAAACGTTGAACCAATTTAAAAGCCATATCGCCAACGACAATGAAGTGAAAACGGCTGTGAATACTGGCGCTGATGATGCACTAAAAAAAGCAAGTGAGTTCAGCTTCTTTATCGACAAAGATAACATCGGCAAAACCTTGCCTGCCATTATCATGGGTGTATGTGTGGCCATTGTTTACATATCGCTTTCGCATTACCATGTAAAGAGTTTGAAACAAAAGGAAGAATTGAAAAAAGAATTGAATGAACTGCGCTCGGAATACATTACAGTAAAAAGTAGCTTAATGAAAAAAAGCAATCAGAGTGAAGTGGCAAAAGAACTTGAAACCGAAGGCATCAAAGAATTAAGAACGCCTCCAAATATTATTGAGAAAGACGAAAAGAAATGAGTAATCTAAAAAAAGCCATATTGCTGCGTGTTTGGGTTTCCTTTATCATGGTATTGATATTGGCAGGTGGTGTTATTTGGCAGGTGATTACCCTACAATTTACTCAAAAAGAAAAGTACCTCGCCATTAGCAGAGAACAAAGCACTAAGTGGAGAGAGATACAAGCATCGCGCGGCAATATTTATGCTGACGATGGCAGCCTATTAGCCACCAGTATTCCTAAATACGAAATACGCATGGACACCAAAGTGGAGACCATCACCAATGCTTATTTCAAAGCCCATGTGGATAGTTTAGGATGGTATTTGTCAAATGTCTTTAATGACAAAACAGCTATTGAATGGAGCCTGTATTTAAACGACGCAAGAGCAAACTCAGAACGTTACTTATTGCTAAGAAGAGATGTTGATTATGTCGTTGCCAAACAAATGGAGACCTGGCCTATTTTTAATTTAGGAAAATACAAAGGCGGTTTCATTAAAATTGAAAAAAACAAAAGAGAAATACCTTTCGGCCAATTGGCTGCAAGGACTATTGGCTACACCAACTTAACAGGCACTAAAATTGGCTTAGAAGGTGCTTATGATTCATTTCTTACTGGCAGCAGTGGCAAACGTTTAGAACAAAGAATTTATGGCGGCGTTTGGAAACCCGTATTAGACAAAGACGAATTAGAACCCCACAATGGTTTTGATGTTTACACAACCCTCGATATCAATATTCAAGACGTTGCAGAAAATGCTTTAAAGCAATGCCTTATTAATAATCATGCCGACCATGGTTGTGCAGTATTAATGGAAGTTAAAACTGGTGCCATACGCGCCATTGCCAATTTGAAAAAAACAGGCGATGCGACTTTTGAAGAATCAGAAAATTATGCCGTGAATGAATTTACCGATCCAGGTTCAACATTTAAACTGGTGAGCGCAATGGCATTGTTAGAAGACAAATTAGTAAAACCTACTGATACCATCGATATCGAATTTGGCAAAACACAATTCGGAAAAGAAAAGATGGAAGATGCACATGTTTCAACCTTCAGAAATGCTTCGTTTCAATATGTTTTCGAAAACTCAAGTAATGTCGGGATTGCAAAAACAATTGTAAAAAATTACAAAAATCAACCTTCAAAATTCATCGACCATATCTTCAGTTTAGGCTTAAATAATCCATTGACTTTTGATATTAAAACGCCTAACAAACCAAATGTAAAAAATACAAAAGCACGCAGCTGGAGCAACACATCATTGCCATGGATGAGCATTGGTTATGAAATGCAATTAAGTGCCCTACAAATACTAACGGTATACAATGCAGTAGCGAACAATGGTGTAATGGTTAAGCCATACTTAGTAAAAGAAATTAAAGAATTTGGCAAAACCATTCAGAAAAACGAAACCGTTACTTTAAACAAAAAAATATGCAGCGACGAAACCATTCGTCAACTGAAACTTTTATTAGAAGGGGTGGTTGAAAACGGCACCGCCAAAAATTTAAAAGGATTAGGCTATAAAGTAGCAGGCAAAACTGGCACTGCTCAGGTTGCCTTAAATTCTAGTGGCTACGACAATAGTTCTCACAAGGCTTCTTTTGTTGGATATTTCCCAGCAGATAATCCGCAATACAGTTGCATTGTTGTAATTAACACGCCTGATAGCAAAGTTTATTATGGTGGCGCTGTTGCAGGCCCTGTATTTAAAGAAATTGCAGATAAAGTCTATAGCACCAATACCAGTTTACACGCGCCCCTTAAAAAAGTAGATCATCCTGCTATGCCAAGCGTTAAAAATGGCAAAAGAGATGATATTAAATATGTGCTCGATCGTCTAATGATTAGCAACCACCAAATCAAAGGCACCGCCGAAACAGAGTGGGTAAAAACTGGTGTTGATGTCCAATCCATCGATTTAAAAGAATTACAAACCGATATACATTTGGTTCCAGATGTGAAAGGCATGGGTTTAAGAGACGCCATTTATCTTTTAGAGAACCGGGGGTTAAAAGTGATTACCGAAGGGTATGGCGCGGTAAAATACCAATCTATTATAGCCGGCAGTAAAGTCATTCGAGGGACTTATATCGTAATAAAATTAGGCACCTGATGAAACAACTTAAAGACATATTGACCCAAGTTGAAATCATTCAAACGATCGGTGACTTGAAGATTGCAATTTCAAAACTTGAATTGGATTCAAGACAAGTTGTGAACGGAACTTTATTCTTTACTGTTAAAGGTACTGTAACAGATGCGCATCAGTACATTCCGCAAGTTATTGAAAAAGGTGCTGTTGCAATTGTTTGCAGCGAAATGCCAAAAGAAATTACCGAGCATGTAACTTACATTCTTGTAAAAGATGTTCAGTTAAGTGTTGGCTATATCGCTTCTGCTTTTTACAATCATCCTTCTGAAAAAATAAAATTAATTGGCGTAACAGGTACCAATGGTAAAACAACAACTACTACCATGTTGTATCAATTGTTTACTGCCTTGGAAAATGCTTGTGGCTTAATCAGTACTGTTGAATACATCATTGGTAAAACAACTTATACCAGTACACACACAACACCCAATCCAATTCGCTTAAACGCATTAATTGCCGAAATGGTAGAGGCCAATTGCACTTATTGCTTTATGGAAGTAAGCTCGCATGCAGTGGTGCAAGGCCGCATCAATGGCTTGCAATTCGATGGCGGCATTTTTACCAATATCACCCACGACCATTTAGATTACCATGGCACGTTTGAAAATTATATCAAAGCAAAAAAACAATTCTTTGACAATCTTTCTTCCGATGCCTTTGCATTAACCAACAAAGATGATCGCAATGGCAGTATCATGTTACAAAATAGCAAAGCTGCTAAATACACGTATGCTTTGAAATCGGCTGCCGACTTTAATTGCAAAATTATTGAAAGCGATTTTAATGGTTTGTTATTAAAAATTGATACCATCGAAGCATGGTTCAACTTGGTTGGAAAATTCAATGCTTATAATTTATTAGCAGTTTATTCAACTGCCTTCTTGTTAGGTATAACACAAGAAGAAATCATCACTAAGCTCTCGCTTCAAACACGCGTCAATGGCCGTTTCGAAGTATACAGAAGTGACAAAGGAATTGTTGGCATTGTAGATTACGCGCATACACCAGATGCCTTAAAAAATGTTCTGGATACCATTAACGATGTAAGAACGAAAAACGAACAGTTAATAACGGTGGTAGGCTGCGGCGGCAATAGAGATAAAACCAAACGTCCTATTATGGGAAAAGTAGTTACACAATTAAGTGATAAAGTCATTTTTACAAGCGACAATCCGAGAAATGAGGATGCTTCTACCATTATTGATGAAATGATGGATGGTGTAGAGGCAATTGACTATAAAAAGACATTGAAAATCACTGATAGAAAAGAAGCCATTAGAACAGCTGTTATGCTGAGCAATTCAAAAGACATCATTCTAATAGCTGGCAAAGGCCATGAAACTTATCAAGAAATTAAAGGTATTAAAACACCCTTTGATGACAGAATTGTATTAACAGATATTTTTAATCAAATGAAATAAAATGCTATACCATTTATTTACATATCTACATCAAAAATACCATATCAGTGGTTTAGGAGTTTGGCAATACTTAACCTTCCGTATGGCTTTGGCCGTTATCTTTTCATTATTGATTTCTGCAGTATTTGGCAAACGTTTGATTAATGCTTTACACCGCATGCAGGTTTCAGAAACCATACGCGATTTAGGATTACAGGGTGAAGAGAAAAAAAGAGGCACCCCTACCATGGGTGGCTTGATTATCATAGGTGCTATTTTGATTCCTACCCTCCTATTGGCTCGACTTACCAATGTGTATGTTTTATTGATGATTGCGGTGACTATTTTATGTGGTTTAATTGGTTTCATTGATGACTATATTAAAGTATTTAAAAAAGATAAAGCGGGACTTGCGGGTCGATATAAAATCTTAGGACAAATCATAGTAGGACTAGTGGTTGGCTTGACCTTATACTTTAACAAAGCAGTAGTCGTTACAAATCATTACACGGTTAAAGAAGTAATAGCATTAAATCTTGACACCACTAAATTAACAGGAAAAACAATTGCTGGCGAACGTCTTTTTATGCAAAATATTAAGTCGACCGAAACAACCATTCCATTCTTTAAAAACAGTGAATTCGATTATTGTAGCATCACCTCTATTTTTGGTGATGGCGCTTCTAAATACTGTTGGATTGTCTATGTGCTCATTGTTATTTTTATTATCACCGCCGTATCAAATGGCGCCAATATTACCGATGGTATCGATGGTTTAGCCGCAGGCACTTCGGGCATCATAGGTATTACGCTAGGTGTGTTTGCATTTGTATCGGGCAACGTGATTATTGCTAAATACCTTAACATTATGTACATCCCTTTCTTAGGTGAACTGTTTGTATTTGCTGGTGCATTTGTTGGTGCTTGTATTGGTTTTCTTTGGTACAACAGCTACCCAGCACAAGTATTCATGGGCGACACGGGTAGCTTAACCATCGGTGGTATTATAGCAGCCCTCGCCATTATCGTTCGCAAAGAATTATTAATACCTATCATGTGTGGTATATTCTTAGTAGAGAATTTAAGTGTTATGATACAGGTAGCGTATTTCAAATACACCAAGAAGAAATATGGCGAAGGACGCAGAGTTTTTCTGATGTCGCCTATTCATCACCATTATCAGAAAAAAGGATTTCACGAAGCTAAAATTGTTACCAGATTTTGGATCATAGGTATCGTACTCGCTGTATTAACTATCATCACATTAAAAATTAGATAAGCGTGAGCAAAAGAATCGTCATATTAGGTGCTGGAGAAAGTGGAACTGGATGTGCTATATTGGCATTGCAGAAGGGGTATGATGTGTTCGTTTCTGACAAGGGTGAAATCAAAGCTAACTATGCGAATGAGTTAGAAAAAATAGGTGCTGCTTTTGAACAAAATCAACACAACGAAGATTTAATTTTAAATGCCGATGAGATTATAAAGAGTCCAGGCATTCCAGATACAGCCGAGATTATTGTTAAAGCTAAAGCAAAAAACATTGCGATTATTTCTGAAATTGAATTTGCTAGCAGATACACCAATGCTAAACATGTTGGCATTACAGGCACCAATGGCAAAACAACCACTACCCTGCTTTGTTACCACATACTTCAAAAAGCTGGATTCAATGTTGGTTTGGGTGGCAATATTGGCAAAAGCTACGCGCGTCAAGTAGCCGAAAACAACTTCGAATATTATGTTTTAGAATTGAGTAGTTTTCAACTTGACAACACGTATACTTTTCGTCCTAACATTGCGATTCTTTGCAATATCACACCCGATCATTTAGATCGCTATAACTACGAATTTCAGAATTACATCGATTCGAAGTTTCGCATCGCCATGAACCAAACCAAAGATGACTATTTCATCTATTGTGCCGATGATCAAATCACTGTTGAAAATCTTTCAACACATAAAATTGATGCGCAAAAATTGCCTTTTACGTATAACAAGAAATTAGAAAAGGGCGCCTATGTGCTCGACAAAGAATTTAATTTATTAGACAACAACAACAATTCAACCAATAACAACAACCACTATTTAACCATGTTTATTAATGATTTCGCCTTAAAAGGCATCCACAACAGCTACAACGGTATGGCCGCTGCCATTGCCGCCAATGTTCTAAACATTAGCAAAGAAAACATTCGCGAGAGTTTAACCGATTTTCAAAATGTTGAGCACCGTTTGGAATATGTAGCCACTATTGGCGGTGTAGAATACATCAACGATAGCAAAGCCACCAACGTCAATTCTACTTGGTATGCTTTAGAAAGCATGGAAAAACCAATTGTATGGATTGTAGGTGGTGTAGATAAAGGCAACGATTACGAATCGCTATTACCGATGGTAAAAGAAAAAGTAAAAGTAATTGTATGCTTAGGTCTTGAAAATACTAAAATTCACGCTGCATTTGGCAAACATGTCGATATCATGTTAAACACTAGCAGTGCCGAAGAAGCTGTGAAAGTTGCAAAACGTTTTGCTGCAAAAGGCGATGTTGTATTGCTTTCGCCTGCATGTGCTAGTTTCGATTTATTTACTAACTACGAAGACAGAGGCTGGCAATACAAAGCAGCAGTAAAAAATCTGTAAACTAAAGAATAATATAAAGCAATTTGATTCATTTAGTATGAATCATTTAGCGAAGCTATATGAAAATAGGAAAATTAACATTCAGAGGCGATGCCTATATTTGGTTTGCGATAATTTGTTTATCGCTTATAGGGCTATTGGCGGTCTATAGCGCTACTGGATCATTGGCATTTAGAAAGCAAGATGGCAATACTGAATACTTTTTATTCAAGCATGCACTCTTCCTTTTCGGTGGCTTTTTCCTCATGTATTTTTTCCATTTACTAGATTACAAATATTTTTCAAGACTATCGCAGATGGCTGTAGTGGTTGCCATTTTACTGCTGATAGCAACCTTAATATTTGGCAACGATGTGAATGATGCAAAACGAACCATTACTATTTTTGGTATCACATTTCAAGCCAGTGATTTTGCAAAATTTACTTTAATAATGTTCATAGCGCGCTATCTCTCAAAGAACCAAGAGGAGATGAATTCATTGCGTGGTTTTATCATTATTTTAGCATGGATATGCGGTATTTGTATTTTAATTATGCCCGAAAATTTAAGTACTTCATTGGTTCTGTTTTTTACTTGCTGCATGCTGCTATTCATAGGCAATGCACGAATTAAACATTTACTTTTATTAACCGCCTCTTTTGCAATCATTGCTTTAATTGGATTCACCGTATTATTAAAATCGCCAGAAAGCATTTTGCCTGGAAGGGCTTCAACTTGGAAAGCCCGTTTAGAAAATTTTACAGGTAAAGACACGGTCGAAGAATACCAAACCATACAAGCTAAAATCGCTGTTGCCTCAGGTGGTTTAACTGGCAAGGGGCCTGGCAAAGGCGAACAAAGTGCTTATTTGCCAGAAGCCTATTCAGATTTTATTTTTGCCGTTATTATCGAAGAATATGGATTAATTTTTGGAGGCTTAGTGGTCGCCGGTCTATACCTACTAATTCTATATCGCACGATCCGAATTGTGCTAAAAAGCCCAAAGGCTTTTGGTGCGTTATTAGCAGTTGGATTGGCTTTCAGCTTAGTCCTACAAGCTTTCATACACATGGCGGTTGCCACAAGTTTCTTTCCATTAACCGGTTTAACATTACCATTGATAAGCATGGGAGGTACAAGTATCATATTTACAAGCGCTGCTTTTGGTGTTATACTAAGTGTTAGTCGTTCAGTTGAAGAGCAAGAAGAAAAAGAGAAAGGAGGCCACGTTGCCACTGCATAAAGTTATCATATCAGGTGGAGGAACGGGGGGACATATTTTTCCGGCAGTTGCCATAGGCAATGAATTGAAAAAACAATTTCCTTCGATTGAAATATTATTTATTGGTGCTTTGGGTCGCATGGAAATGGAAAAAGTACCTGCGGCTGGTTTCAATATCATTGGGTTGCCAATAGCAGGCATACAAAGACGCCTTACCTTTTTGAATTTATTGGTGCCTTTCAAATTACTTTC
Organism: Bacteroidota bacterium; assembly: GCA_947496065.1. Classification (GTDB taxonomy): domain Bacteria; phylum Bacteroidota; class Bacteroidia; order NS11-12g; family UBA955; genus JABMMZ01. The sequence continues at coordinate 25,947 of CANMBF010000020.1, read as the reverse complement.
TAGCATTTTTAAAGCTAAGAAAATCATTCGTGAATTCCATCCCGATATTGTCATTGGTGTTGGTGGATATGCAAGTGCTGCTGTGCTTTATGCAGCTTCTATTAAAAAAATACCTTGCCTTATACAAGAGCAAAATTCATACGCTGGTTTAACCAATAAATGGTTGAGTAAAAGGGTCAACACCATTTGTGTTGCTTATCAGAACATGGAGAAATTCTTTCCCATAGAAAAAATAATAATCACTGGCAATCCAGTGCGTTCAGATATTGCAGATGCTTCAAAAATCAATCAAAAAGAGGCCAAAATAAAATTAAAATTTGATGGCGAACTGCCTTTGATATTGGTAATTGGCGGTAGTCAAGGAGCTCGTACCATTAACAATAGCATTCAAGTTAACCTTGACTATTTTAGTAAAAACAATTGCCAACTTTTATGGCAGACCGGAAAAACATTTGCACCTAATATCCATTTAATTAATGGCATTCAAGCATTGCCATTTATAAGCGATATGGCCACCGCATATGCCGCGGCTGATGTCGTCATTTCTCGCGCAGGCGCTACGTCCATTAGCGAATTGTCTTTGCTCGGGAAACCTTGTGTATTAGTGCCGTTACCAAGTGCGGCAGAAGATCACCAAACAGCTAATGCCATGGCCTTGGTAAATAAAAATGCAGCCTTGATTGTTAAAGATAGCGAAGCTAATTTGCAACTCGTAAGTTCAGCCATTGCACTTCTTAAAAACGATCTCTTAAAACATGAACTTTCTGCGAACATCAAACAATTTTCGCAACCCAACGCATTAGTCAACATAGTTGACCAAATTAAAAAACTAACGCGGTAGTATTATGAATATAAAGGACATAAAAACAGCTTATTTCATTGGTATTGGTGGCATTGGCATGAGCGCCATTGCCCGCTACTTCAAATCGCTAGGAATTGTCGTTCACGGTTATGATAGATCGCAAAACGACTTTACTTCGCAATTGATTTCAGAAGGATTTAATATTCGCTTTTATGAGGATGTGCAAAACATTCCAAAAGAAATTATCAATACCCCAAAAGAATCAATTGTTATTTACACGCCTGCAATTCCCTCAGATCATAAAGAATTAATCTACTTAAAAGAAAAAAAAATAAAACTCTATAAGCGATCTGAAATATTAGGTTTGATTTCGAAAAATGCCTTTACAATTGCTGTGGCGGGCACCCATGGAAAAACGACTACTAGCAGTATGATCGCGCATTTACTAAATGAATGTGGCATTAATTTCACTGCTTTTTTGGGAGGCATTAGCTCCAATTTTAACAGTAACTATTGGCAAAAAACAGATGGAAGAAATATCTTCGATCAAGCCATTACCGTTGTCGAAGCAGATGAATTCGACCGGTCTTTTTTAACCCTTTCACCGAATATTGCCATTGTAACTTCGACAGATGCCGACCATTTAGATATATACGGCCAAGCGAATGAAGTTAAAAAATCCTTCCAAGCATTTATTAATTGCATGCAATTGGATGGTACCGCAATTATCAGAGAAAAATTAGACTTAACATTTCTAGGCGAAACGCTTCATTATGGCAAAGCCCGAAAATCCGAAGCAAGATACGACCATATTAACATTGAGCAATTCAAGTTTAATTTCGAGTTTTCATACCGTAAAATAGAACTCCATATAACCAATGGCATTCCGGGATTTCACAATGTTGAAAACGCAACGGCAGCATTAGCAGCATGCATTCGCATTGGCGTAAATGAATACGACTTAAGGAAAGCCATGGCCAATTTTAAAGGCGTAAAACGCAGATTCGAATATGTTGTAAATACACCCAATTATGTCGTGATAGATGACTATGCCCATCACCCTACAGAACTTACAGCAGCGATTAATTCAATCAAGGAATTGTACCCCAACAAAAAATTAACAGGTATTTTTCAACCCCATTTATTTTCGCGTACACGCGATTTTGCAGATAATTTTGCAACCGCGTTGGAGCTATTAGATGAGTGTTGGTTAATGGATATTTACCCTGCTCGTGAGCAACCAATACCCGGCATAAGTTCAGAATTTTTAGCACTTAAAATGACGACTAATGTCAAACTCGTCAGTAGCAATGGGATTCTAAAATCTATTGCAGAACAAAAGCCCGAACTCCTTGTAATATTAGGCGCTGGCGATATCGACAAACTTGTAAAACCAATTCAAGCATTGTATGCGTAAAATTGTTGCCTTTTTTAAACAGAATAAAAAATGGAACATTGTTCTATGGAGCCTTATTGCTTTGTTTTTAGTTGTATCACTTTTCATAATCAATGAAAAAGAGAATAGCTTAAGGATTAAAAAAATAAGTGTTGTCATTTTACCTGAATCAGAACTTAGTTTCTTAGATAGCAATGCCATTATCGATGTCATAAAAGGCTTAGAACCCAATATGCTTATTGTAGGTGCGCGACTAGAAAATATTAAAATAGACGAGATGGAAGCCAATCTCGAATCCAATCCTTTTGTGGAAGAAGCTGATATTTCAGTTGACCTTGGCGGTCGGATGCGCATTAAAGTTTTACAACGCAGTCCGGTGTTACATGTATTCAACATCAAAGGACAAAGTTACTATGTATCAAAAAATGGATTTAAAATTCCATGCAATGAAGCCTATACTGCAAGGGTCGTAGCAGCGAATGGAAATATAGCCGAAAGCCTTGCTGACAGTAGCTTTGCGAAGAGCAAAGTATTGAACGATTTATACCGCATTGCATTGTATTGTAGCAAGGATAAATTTTGGGATACACAAATTGAACAATTGTATGTAGATAATTATAATGACATTTTGTTGATTCCTAAGGTAGGAAATCATACTATTGTATTCGGTTCTGCAGAAGGCTTAGAGGATAAATTTACTAGACTGAAAACATTTTATTTCAAAGGACTAAACAATATCGGTTGGAATAAATACAAATCAATCAATGTAAAATATGATAACCAGATAATCGCTGAAAAAAATGGTTTTTTTATAAACTCTACAGATACCGCAAAATAAATTAAAAAAAATAAAAGTAATTTTCAAAAAAGATATGTCGAATAAATTAATTGTTGGTTTAGATATCGGAACTACAAAAGTTTGTGCCATTGTAGGACAAAAAAACGAAAACGGCAAAATCAATATTTTGGGTGTTGGATCAGCACCTTCGCTCGGTGGTGTTATGAGAGGAGAAGTCACCAATATCTCTAAAACAGTTGATGCCATTAAAGAGGCGATTGCAAAAGCTTCAAAAATATCGAATGTGGAAATCAATGCTGTAAACGTTGGTATTGCTGGCGAACACATTAAAAGTTTTCAGCAAACAGGTGTTCGAATCAGAGAAAATTCTGAATCAGAAATCACAAAAGAAGAATTAGAGGAAATGAACCACGAGCAATATAGAATTGCCGTTGAACCTGGTTCAAAAATTTTGCATGCATTACCACAAGAATACATCATAGATTCTCGTATCCCAACCAAAGAACCAATTGGTATGCCCGGCACTAAATTAGAATGCAAATACCATATTATCACTGGTAGAGTTAGTGCTGCCAAAACCATTGTTAAATGTGTTGAAAATGCAGGCTTACAAGCAAGCGATGTAATTGTAGAACCAATTGCTTCTGCTCACGCCGTATTAAGCGAAGAAGAATTACAAGCAGGCATTGCCATTTTAGACATTGGCGGTGGTACTACTGACTTGGCCATTTTCTATGATGGAAAAATCAGACATACCGCAGTTATTCCGTTTGGTGGCGAAATTATTACTGCAGATATAGCCGATGCTTTTGGCATTTTGCCGAAGCAAGCCGAAATGATAAAAGTTAAATATGGCCATGCTTTAGTGGAAGGCACTAAAAGCAATGAGTTCATAAGTGTTCCTGGTATTAAAGAAAGAAAAGCAAAAGAAATATTAGTTCGCAATTTGGCGCATGTGATTCATGCACGTGTGAAAGAAATCATGGAAATGGTAAACGAAGAAATTGAAATTTCTGGATACAAAAATAAACTTAACTTAGGCATTGTATTAACAGGTGGTGGCGCTCAATTAAAAGACTTGTCACACTTGGTAGAATATACCACTCATTGCGAAGTTAAAATTGGCTTACCTGACCCACATTTAGGAAAAGGTTTGGTAGAGGAAGTAAGAAGTCCTATGTATGCGACCTGCATTGGTTTAGTTTTGCAAGGTTTCGAAGGCCTCAAAGAATTTGAAACGGAAGACAAAAGCAACAACATTAAAAAAACTACTAAATCAAAACCAAGTAGCGAAAGTGGCATGTTCAGGGGCTTCTTAGGCAGTTTTAGAAAATGGATTGATGATGACCAATCGATGGATGATTTTAAATAAAAAAAGTTATTGTAACCAAATAAAAAGAAATTAAAATGAATTATTTTAAAGTAGAATTACCCAAATCACAATCTTCCATTATTAAAGTAATGGGTGTAGGTGGTGGTGGAAGCAACGCAGTAAACTATATGTTTCAAAGAGGTATCGTTGGTGTCGACTTTTTTCTTTGCAATACCGATGCTCAGCATTTAGAAAGAAGTCCAGTGCTTAACAAAATTCAATTGGGAAGCAATTTAACCGAAGGCTTAGGCGCTGGTGGCGATCCTGAATTTGGTAAGCGATGTGCCATGGAAAGCATCGACAAAATTGAAGATGCGCTTCGACACAATACTAAAATGCTGTTCATTACGGCTGGCATGGGTGGTGGCACTGGTACAGGTGCCGCTCCTATTATCGCGCAAAAAGCAAGACAAATGGGGATCTTAACCGTTGGGATTGTGACCCGTCCATTTAAAAATGAAGGGCCACATAAGTCAGAAAAAGCTGATAAAGGAATTGAAGATTTAAAACCACATGTCGATGCATTATTAGTGATAAGCAACGAGCGTATATTACAAATGTTTTCGAATTTAAGATACCGCGAAGCTCTGAGCCAAGCAGATGATATTTTATTCACCGCTGCTAAAGGCATAGCCGAAATTATAACCGTCGAAGGATATATGAATGTCGATTTCAGAGATGTTAAAACAGCCTTAGAAAACAGTGGACGCGCCATCATGGGGACAGGTGTTGCTACTGGTGATGACAGAGCTATCAATGCTTCACAAAAAGCATTGGATTCGCCATTATTAGACGAAAATAGTATAGAAGGATCAAAACATATTTTAGTGAACATTAGCTTTGGAAACGATGAGCCTTATACCAACGAAATTGATATGATCACAGGTTTCTTCCAACAACAAGCTGGTCAAAATGCCAACTTGAAATTTGGACTAACTTATAACGATTCACTCGACAAAGAAATTGCAATTACTGTAGTAGCTACAGGTTTTGAAAACTCTGAAATAGGTCATAAAAAAATAGCAAATAATGAGAACAGTGGGATGCTAGAAATTAATTTAGATACAACAGCTGCCATTTTATTGCCCGTTGAAGACATTAAAACAATTGAGCCTGTAAAAGAAGAACAATTATTGTTTTTAGAATTAAACAAAATGCGCACCCAAAGGGAAACACCAAGTGCTCCAGTTGAAAACAAGTTTAAAGATCAAATTAACAACATGGAAATACCCGCTTACCTGAGACACAATGTTGTCTTTGATGAAGCAGAGCAGGGCATAGAAATGTCAAAATTATTTTTAGAAGAAGAAAAGGAAAATAAATCTGCTAGGTTCAAAGATGGCGGCAACAAATATTTACATGACAATGTAGATTAGCCAATTCAGATAGTTCTATGAAAGTGAACTTTATATAGATCTATGAATAATATTTTGTAAAAAGTCTATCGCATGGTGGACTTTTTTTTACAATTCAATTTGCAATTGCTGTTCTAACATTTTTCGATAATCATATTGCAAATCTTCATGCAAACTTTCAATGGCCTTTTTTATTTTCTTTAACTGCACATCATAAATATTCATTAACGCAGTGCTGCCATGATAATCTAGTCCAAGTCCGTTTAATTGCGTGCAAAAATGAATCAACAATTCTATGCCAGTTTCAGGTTTACCAGAATACTTAATGTACTTGGTTACCAGTCTCAAAATTTTTCGAATACTCTTCTTGGCCAAATAAAAATTACGTGTAGTAATCTCAGAGAATAACAATTCCACTTCCGATTTAATTGTTTCCTTAAAAAGTTCTTCATCCATGCTTTCAAACAATAAGTAATGCAGCAATTCCTTGTTTTCCTTTTTATATTTAGCAAGACGCGCACATAATTCCACCAATTGTTCTTGTGGCAAGGTTTGTAATTCCTTTTTCAATCCTGAAAGTGAAGTAGTTTGCATAGCTTGATAAGTGCATTGCAAACATAGTACATTCTATAGAAAGCTTGTGTAAACAAAAACTTCCATTCATTTGAGGTTCGTTTGCGATTTTATTGCTTTCAATTCAAAATACCCAAAAGGGCTAGACCGAGAAGGCGAAAAGATGGCCCGTGTTTTCAAATGGGCCCGCCTTCTCAAAGTCCAACATACAGCAATACAAAGGAAGGCTACTTTTTTCATTTAAAAAAGGGTAGAATCAGGCAAAAATTTACGCCATGCCACGTACGCAAAAGTGGACACTTTTTGCATTTCCCTGATTTTAAAAATATTAACAAGATACTTAATGACCAAAAAATAAATGGAAGACACTTTTAATATTCTTATTTTTGAGGAATATAATAACTAAATATATGCCAAACCCAAATATATCAGCAAACACTCGGAGAACAATTTCACTGTCGCAAGCCATTCAATGGACCACCCATTGCAGAAATAATAGCCCTAGCGAAGTGAAATCCCATTTTTGGGGAGAAGTTGTTATTGATGCCTTTTTAAATCAATCTGAATGCATTGTACCTTGTTCCAATTATAGATTATCAATCTAATATTTTTGATTAGGCGTAAACATGACCTTTTTAATCATTTTAATTGCAATTTCAACGCTTAGTGTTTTTAACTCATTTGTTAATTCATCCACCATTTTTTTATTTAAACGATCCTTTTAATGCCGACTGAATTAAATAATATTTATCTGGTATTGGCAAGTGCTTTGTTTGCTGTTTTATTAATCACATTGGTAGTCATATTTTTGTACATCACGCAGAAACGCAGTTTTAAATATGGCGAAAGTTTAATTAAAATAAAACATGAATACGACAGCGCTATTCTTAATTCACAAATCGAAGTGCAAGCCCAAACCTTAAGAGAGGTATCCGATGAATTACAAGACCATGTTAGTCAACTTTTAAGCTCGGCAATTCTACACATTAAAGTATTGGGCGACAGAGGACAGCCTGATCTGCAAAGACATATTGAAGACACCAAAGCTTTGGTAATGGATATTAAGGAGCAAGTCAGACATATTTCTCAAAGTATATCACCTCAAGACATAGCAAATTTCGGATTATGGAATTCTATTAACTACCAAGCTGAGCGTATTAATAGAATTGGTTTTATCAAAATCGACTTAAAAATTGAAGGTCATCAAAAGCATTTTAATCCGCGTATCGAGCTGGTTTTGTTTAGAATGGTTCAAGAATTAATGAACAATGCCATTAAACACAGTGAATGTGAAAATATTTATATTAAGCTTGCATACATTGCCGAAAAAGTCACCATTTCAGTGAAAGATGATGGCAAAGGTTTTGATAAAACAAAAATATTAAAAAATCGACAATTTAAAGATGGTAGTGGACTCCAGGCTTTAGAAAATAAAGCAAAGTATATTAATTGTAGTATTACATTTACGAGTGGAGGCAATGGCACACGTGCAACGCTCATAAAAGATTTTGAAAATGAAAATTATTGATATTGGCATTGCCGACCATCCTCTATCAATGCTGCTCAAAAGAAACCTCTGTCAAAAAGCATTGCTATCGCGGGAAAATAAATGCAGTAGTTGAATACTAAAAACCGCGTCCAACTATGCAATAAAACATGGCCTTTCTGAAGATTAAATCAAATTCCATATTCTAAATTTATTATTTAATTCATTGAATCTAAATTTTACCTAATTTTGCGACTTTAATAATTATGCTAAAAGGGAAAACAACTCTTATCACAGGTGCTAGCAGAGGTATTGGTAAAGGCATTGCTGAAGCTTTCGCAAAAAACGGATCTAACATCGCCTTCACCTATGCTAGTTCGGTAGAAAAAGCAAAAGCTTTTGAAGCTGAATTGACTGAAAAGTATGGCATCAAAGCCATAGGGTATCAAAGCAATGCAGCAGATTTTAATGCAGCGCAAGCATTAGCAGATCAAGTGACGGCAGATTTTGGCACCATCGATGTGCTTATTAATAATGCTGGCATTACGCGCGACACTTTGCTGATGCGCATGAGTGAAGACCAATGGGATGAGGTAATGTATACCAATTTAAAATCTGCTTTTAACCTAACCAAAGCATGTTTAAAAGTATTTCTTAAGAATAAAGCAGGCAGTATCATTAATATGACTTCAATTGTAGGAATTACGGGCAATGCCGGTCAAGCCAATTACGCAGCAAGTAAAGCTGGTTTAATTGGGTTTACTAAATCTATCGCCAAAGAATTAGGCAGCAGAAATATAAGATGCAATGCGATTGCACCTGGTTTCATTGAAACCGAGATGACGGCTGAATTGAAGGCTGAAGTTCGCACCGAATGGATAGCAACCATTCCATTAAAAAGAGGCGGAACGACTGAAGACGTTGCCAATGTATGTTTGTTCTTGGCGAGTGATATGAGTACTTATATCACAGGACAAACCATTAATATCTGTGGTGGCATGGTAATGTAAGCATGTCATTAGATCAAACAGATATAGATGTGGAAAATGTGGGCGAAGAGAAAGAAATGTCTTTCTTCGACCATGTCGATGAGTTGCGCAAACATTTATTAAGAGCCGCTTTAGGCATTGTATTTTTTACCATTATTGCATTCGCATACATCGATTATATATTTCACGATATAATTTTAGGTCCACTTCATAAAGACTTCTTTACTTACCGCAAATTATGTGAATGGTCGCAAGCCTATTATCACAACGACCAACTCTGTGTGAAGGATTTTGAGATTTCTTTACAAAATACCGAAATGGCTGGACAATTTATGATGTCCTTCAAGTTGGCGTTTTTAGTTGGTATAATTATGGCCATGCCATTTATACTTTGGCAAATTTGGCGCTTCATTAAACCGGCCCTCAGTAACAAAGAAGTTAAAAACACCAGAGGATTTGTAGTCTATACAACTGGACTTTTTCTTACTGGTGTAGCCTTTGGTTATTTTATCCTCTGCCCTATCTCCATCAATTTCTTTGCGCGTTATTCCCTAAGCACATTGGTTAAAAACGAAATCAATATTCAAAGCATTGTCTCTTTTATGAGTGTGTTGGTTTTAGGCACCGGTTTAATATTTGAATTGCCCGTGCTTATGTACTTTCTAGCAAGAATTGGCATTATCTCCTCAGAATTTCTCAAAAAATACCGCAAATATGCTTTTATTGTAATCTTAATAATTGCAGCCATTGTAACACCTCCCGACATCGTAAGCCAAGTCATTTTAACAATACCGCTTTATACTTTATTCGAAATGGGTGTCATAATTACCAAACGCGTTGAAAAACAAAAAAAGCAAGATGAACAACAATTTACCTAATATATTTATTGGCAGCGATCACGCTGGCGTTGAACAAAAAGAAACAGTCAAAACCTTTTTAGAGTCATTGGGTTATACCGTTACAGATTTTGGCCCCTTTAGTAACGACTCTGTAGATTATCCCGACTATGCTCATAAAGTGGCCAGCGCTGTTTTAGAAAAGCCTAACACACTTGGCATTTTGCTATGTGGAAGTGGCAATGGTGTATGCTTAACCGCTAATAAACATGCGGGTATTAGAGCTGCCTTATGCTGGCTACCAGAACTAGGTGCACTCGCTAGACAACACAACAACGCCAACATACTTTGTTTACCTGCGCGTTACATTAACAATACAACTGCAACAGAAATTGTTTCAGCCTATTTAAATGCAAGCTTCGAAGGCGGTCGCCATGAGAAGCGTGTAGAGAAAATAGATTTGTAAAAAGATTGTCAAATTTCCTTTAGAACCCCTACTGCTTTAAAGCGTTCAAAGACCGATTTTGTATGGGGAGCCTTGCTTAGTTCAGCGGTTAAATCCTGACCGGCCCAATGCTCATAATGCTTACCCCCACGCCACAAACGACTATCTGTTACATCGTATATAGTTCCTTTAAAGGCAATCCAAATTTCAGGTTTATCTTGTCCATTTCTTAAGGCGAGTTGTTGTAAAGTAAAGCGGGGCAAATCCATAACATCAAATAAATTGAATTATATTTGAACTACCAATTTATATTTATTGAAAATACGATTATTTCTTGTCATGGTGATTCTTTATATACTAGCTGCCTTTGGCTGGTGGTTATATTCATTAATTGATTTTACAAAAAAAGAACATGCCTATGAAATTAATTCTCTGCAATATAAATCAGCTCACATAAAAGAAGCCCTTGTTAATTTTTTATATACAAAAGAAAATTCAGAGATTGGTTATTTCATGACCTTTGAAGCCAACAAAAAAGAATTCACGCAGGTATTAAATAGACTTAAAAAAGAGCAAAAATGTGAAGTTGATTTGACCATTAATGCTGGTAAAAATAATTTTAGCGACCTGCTAACCATTGCACCCAACCGCAGAGAATTTATTAAAATAGACAAGCGCTATGAAACAAAATTAAGAGCTTTTTACTCGGAAGCTATTGTGTTTACATTGGCGGTAATACTTGGTGTACTGTGGGTTTTCTCTCGTTTAGAATCGCTGCTGAATCTGAACCGTATGCAGAACAATTTCTTATTATCGGTAACCCATGAATTAAAAACACCATTGGCCGCTATTAAATTAAGTGCACAAACGCTCTCGCAGAGAAAATTAAATGAATCCATTCAACCCCAAGTTATCAATCAAACCATTCTAAATGCCGATCGTTTAAACGACCTCATAGACAATGTTCTGTTGGCCACTAAAATTGATGGCAAAAGTTATCGCTATAATTTTGAAACCATCGATATTGTCTCTGTTATTGATCATGCTGCTGAACAAATTTTGAATCCACCCTATTTTAACGGTACCTTCAATTTACCCAATGAAGAGCATTTGATCAAAGGCGACCATGTGTCCTTAAATTTGGTATTTAGCAACTTGTTTCAAAATGCCATTAAGTATGCTGGCGAAAACACAGCACTGAATATTGGATTTACCAACGAAAAGAAGAAATTAATTGTCACCATATCCGATGATGGCCCTGGCGTTTCTGATAAGGAAAAATCAAAAATATTTTCGAAGTTCTACAGAATAGGCGATGAAAACACCCGCCAAACAAAGGGCACTGGATTAGGCCTTTTCTTAGTTAAACAAATTCTGCTGGTGCACGATGCAAAAATTTCTGTCGAAAACAATTTACCTAAAGGCGCAAAATTTATTATCACATTTAAAACAACATAATTATTATGATTAAAAGAATATTATTAGTAGAAGACGAACCTAGTTTATTAGATTTAGTAAAACTAAACCTTGAACTAGATGGCAATAAAGTAGTGGGGGTGAAAGATGGTATTGAAGCCATTAAACGCTTCAAGGACGAACAATTCGATTTGGTCGTTCTCGATATTATGATACCAGGTATTGACGGTTTAAATGTTTGTGAAAACATCCGTTTAAAAAACACTGAAGTACCTATCCTATTTCTATCTGCTAAAAATTCTGCAGAAGACAGAATTGCAGGCTTAAAAAAAGGCGCAGATGATTATTTAACCAAGCCATTTAATTTAGAAGAACTGCAATTGCGCGTGCAAAATTTATTGGCCCGCAAAGGCAATGCTGCTGCAACGGTGAGCCACTCGATCAAAGACTTTACGTTTGGTGCCAATTACGTGAACTTCGAAACGTATGAAGCCAGAACACAAAACGGCAAGTTTACCTTGACAAAAAAGGAAGCCTTGTTATTGAAACTATTAATCGAACATAAAAACGAAGTGGTGAGTCGCGAGAAGATATTGCAAACTGTATGGGGCTATGCCGTATACCCTTCTACCAGAACCATCGATAATTTCATATTGTCTTTTAGAAAATACTTTGAGTCTGATCCTAAAAATCCGCAATATATTAATGCGATTCGTGGGGTTGGTTACCGCTTTGAAATTTAATTAAAATAATTCTGTTAATTATTGTCATTTTTATGTCATACTAAGACATGAAATTTATCAATCTTATAGTTTAAACGTAATTTTGCTGCACTTTAAAATTCCACAAAAATGAAACAAAAAATATTTCTAATTCTCCTTCTCGCTTTCTCTACTCAACTTTTCTCTCAATGCGCGACTTCCGATAGCACCAACATGGGTCCTGGCTATACCAACGATGTATTTTACTCATTCCAAAACGGTACAGTTAAAACCGTTCCAAACAGCAATTGGCACATGGCTTTCTCAGTACAAGGCAGCAAATTTCCTCAGCATCCTGAAACGGGTGTATCGATTAGAGTGAACAGTGTTAAAGGTAATGTATTGGTAAAACTAAACGGAGCCAATGCTGCCAATTGGAGAAAGATAGACACCACCGGTTTATACACTTTACCAGAACGCCTAGATTCATTTAAAACATGGGACTTCGGTGCTTTTAACAAAGGTTATAATTACACCAAAGCACCATTTAACTTTATTTGGGGCGCTTATAATAGCACTACCAAAAATGTTGAAGGCAACAATGTATTTGTGCTTTATAACAAAACTGCAGGTATTTACAAAAAAGTATTTATTAAATCATTGGGTTTTGACTCCCTTTGGAATGTTATCATTTCAAACATCGATAACAGCGATTCTACCAATCTTATTTTTAGCAAAGGCAAATTCCCAGACCGTCTGTTTGTATATTATGATGCGGTGAACAAACAATTGAACGACAGAGAGCCTGCAAGAAGTGCTTGGGATTTGGTATGGACCCGCTACAAAGATGTAGTAACCCAGTTCAACGTTACGGGTGCTTACCCATTAACTGGTATCCTCGCCAACAAGAGCGATACCATTGCAAAAAACATGGGCAAAAAATGTAATGAAGTTTGGTTAACAAGTGTTACTGCGCCTTTTCTTCAAAACACAAACAATATCGGCTGGGATTGGAAAATTCCACCTCAAGGCCCTGGTGCTTTCGTTATGGTTGATACCTTTGTCTTTTTTGTAAAAAACAGCCCAACCAAATACTACAAATTATCATTTAATAAATTTGGTGGTTCTGCTACTGGTAAAACTTATTTTTCTGTTAACCAAGTAAGTGCCTCTTTAAACAAAATTGATTTAAATACAACCAGCATCTACCCTAACCCAACAAGTGGTCTTTTAAAAATCAATAGTGAAGAAACCATTCTTAACATCGAATTAATTGATGTGACGGGTAGTAAATCGAATTTAATCATGAACAACAACACCATCGACATTTCAAATTTATCGAGCGGTATCTACATGTTAAACATTCAAACTAAATCTGGCATCTATAGCCACAAATTGGTTAAAGCTTAGTGACCTTTGAAACGCATTATTACATATCTTTTTCTGTCTTTTACATTGCTATATTTCGGCAATGTAAAAGCGCAGATTGATGATACTGCAGTATTGCAAACCTATGTACATACAGGTGAAATTGCGCCTACTACCTCTTCCAAAACAGTTCAGAATGTAAAAATAATTACATTCAAAAACATTGAAAGACAAGGGGCTTTTAACCTCAAAGATGTGCTGATTAAGGAATTAAACATTCGCATCAACAACGACAATATTCTTGGTAGCTCAATGAGTTTACAAGGTATAAGCGGTCAAAATGTAAAAATTCTTTTAGATGGCGTACCAATGATTGGTCGCGAAAACGGCAACATCGACCTCAGTCAAATTAACCTCACCAACATCGACCGCATTGAAATTATTGAGGGACCATTATCTGTTATCTATGGCACCGATGCTTTGGGAGGTGTTATCAATCTTATATCTAAAAAAGCAGTACTCAACAGAGACAAACCCGCGCAACTTACTGGCAACTCTTATTACGAATCCATTGGCCAATATAATATTGGGGGTGGTGGCGTAGTGAACGTGAACAAACTGATGGATTTTTCGGCCAATGTGAGCCGGAATTTCTTCTCTGGATATAATCCCGATAATACGAGTCGTACCATGGTATGGAAACCCAAACAACAAGTATTCGGTAACTTTAGCATTCTCAACGAAAAAGGCAAATTGCGCATTCGTTTTAAAACAGATATTTTCAATGAAAAAATCGAGAATAAAGGAGAACCAGTGATTAACCATGTGGAAGCTTATGCGAAAGATCAATATTACATTACCAACCGTTTAACAAGTTCCTTGAGTTTAGATTATAAAAGGGATTCTAGCACCTATGAAAATCTATTAACCTCGTTTAGTTACTACAACCGAGACATGATCACTTATCTAAAAGATTTAGTAGATCCTAATCTCCCACCTACCCTTGTCGATAACAGAGAATCACAAAGTAGAAATTACTTTTTGAATTTTATGACAAGAGGCAGTTACAACAAGCAATACAATCCCAATTTCAACTACCAGTATGGATTCGATATCAATCTTAACAGTGCGTTTGGCACACGTATCGAAAGTGATAAAGGCAAAATGAATGACTTCGCAGCATTTGCATGTGTAGAGATTAAGCACCTTAAGAACTTTAATATTAAACCAGGTGTAAGAGCCTCTTATAATTCGCGATACCCTGCCCCTTTCATACCATCTATTCAAGTGCAATTTGCAGGCATTAAAAACTTAACCATTCGCTATTCTTATGGCAAAGGGTTTAGAGCGCCTTCTTTAAAAGAGTTGTATTTGAACTTTGTAGACTACAACCACAATATACAAGGCAACGGTCAATTAAAATCAGAGGTTTCTAATAACCACAATCTAACTTTTAGATACAAATTTAAATTGAACAAAAAGGTACAATTGTTTTTAGACAACGGCAATTTCTACAACCATATCTACAATCAAATTTCATTGGTTTCATTGAATGCCAATATCAATGAATATACCTACATGAACATCGATAATTTCAAATCAATAGGCAGTAATTTAAACCTTTCATTGCAGTACAAGCAATTCAATATTTCTGCTGGCTACGCTATTACTGGCATTTACAACAATGCCTTTAAAGCCATCAACGAATATAAATACAACTACTCACCAGAAGGTCGCTCACAGGTATCTTATGCCATGGGCAAAAAGAAATCAAAAACAACCTTATCGCTTTTCTATAAATACAATGGTAATCGCATCGGTTATTCTTTGAGCGATACACGTGAAGTGGTGCAAATAAAAATTCAAGATTATTCTATGCTCGATTTTACCATCAACCGTCCAATGCATAAAAAGAAATTAAATTTAACTGTTGGTTGTAAAAACATTTTCAATGTTAGAAATATCAATTCAACAGGCAGTTTAACTTTTCACTCAACAGGATCGAGCTCAATGCCCGTTTCGGTAGGTCGTTCATTATTTTGTCAACTCAACTTTACATTGTAAAATATGAAACAGTATATTGGTATATCATTGCTCATTCTCTTAGGCACCTCGTGCTTTAAGAAAGACGATGCGGTAAAGTTGCCTCCTGGATATACTGAAATTAGCACCTGTTTTATGGGTACCGATGCCGATCATTATTCTAAACAAATGTACTTCGACTTAAGTACAAACACCTTTTATGAAAAACAATTGCAAGACTGGGATATTTGTTTTCAATCTGCTGACAATGGCTATGGTATCTTTATTAATGGGGGCAACACCATTACCATAAGAAAAGCCGAACTCTATAACTTAAATGAAAAACTAACAAGCGATACCAATTATATACTAAAACAAGATGAAGTGGTAGACGCAAGTAATGGCAATCCTGCACAAACCGCTATGGGTGATTGGAAAACGTATAAAAAACCGTCCGGCACTGGCGATACCATTCACGGTATTTATTTTATTGAACTTGGCTATATTTCAGGTAGAGATAGATTCAGAAAAGTGCAGATTCTAAATGTTAATGATTCATTTTATGAGCTTAAAATTTGCAAGCTCGATGATAATGATGGACCAATCATCAAAATTTATAAAAACAAGTTGCAAAATTTTACTTACTATAGTTTTAAAAATAATGGCAAAGTGGTTGATTTTGCAGAACCTACAAAAGGTGAATGGGACATTGTTTTTACAAAATATAGAACTACCATTCCAAACCCACCAACTACCATATTATATACATTAGTAGGGGTTTTAAGCAATCCCAATAATGTGGCTATTTACATGGGAAAAAAGTTGAAATTCGATGATATTGATGGCAATATCATTAATAATATCACCTTGAATTCCGATCGCGATGCAATCGGTTATGACAACTGGAAAACCTTCGATTATATCAATGGCACTAAAGGCCGATATACTGTGCACCCTGAATTAACCTATATCATTCGAGACACCGATAATAAATATTATAAACTAAGATTTCTCGACTACTACGATAAGCAAGATAGAACCGGCAATCCGAAATTCGAATTCATTCGCATTAAATAATTCCATTAACACAGCCTACTTTAATTAATGGATTGGACCCTCAATACCACTTGGCAAACAAAAGCCAAAGAAAAAAAGAAAACCTATCAGCGCTTTTTGAATGCGGTAAAACCTGCAGAACTCATCAAAAAATTACCCGCCTTACACGATGAGGCCTTTTCGAAAATAGATTGTTTGGATTGTGCCAACTGTTGCAAAAATCACAGTCCTACTTTTAAAAGCACCGACCTAAAGCGCATCAGCAAACACCTTAGAATCAAAGAAACCGATTTAATTGGACAGTATCTCAAACTCGATGAAGACAATGATTTTGTATTAAAACAATCGCCTTGTACTTTTTTAAATGCTGATAATACATGCAAAATATATGAGGTACGACCTTCCGATTGCGCGCGCTTTCCTTACACCGATGAAGATGTATTCATCAAACGAAAAAACTTAACACTTACCAATGCGAGCGTTTGCCCTGCTGTTCAACACATTCTAGAACAGCTCACCAACGCTTAAAACTATCTTACAATAAATTTCTGTGCATTTACCTTGCTACCTTGGGTAACAATTACGGTATACATACCAGCTGATAATTGCTCCAAATCAAAGGCCGCAAATAAGGCACTCACATTTTTACTATACACTTGCTTTCCTGTTACATCAAACACTTCAATTTGTGCCGCGCTGTTCTCTGAAAAATCAATCGCAAAATTGGTCACCGCATCAGAAGGATTTGGATACACATTGATTTGTATCGGGGCATTTACATCTGGGAATAAAGTTGGTACATCCATTGAAAAAGTGGTATAGAAATTATGCATAATTTTAGTACCAAAGTCGGTTCCGAAATTTTTCAATACGGCATTGGTCAAACCATTTCTAATTACGATGGTTCCTGCACCATCATCAGGATTGGCCCACCAATTCAAACCATCTTTGTTCAAGGGGTTGTTGACTGGGCCTGGACCATCATCAAACAATTCGAATTTGTAACAAATATTATTGTCTAACTGCACAGTATCGCGGTATACTTTACTGTTCTCTAAATTGTTTTTATACTTTATAACATTTCCTTTTGAATCGGTAATTTTATAATAATTTTCGCTAGCGGCTTTGTTAGTAGAAAGGACTACAATTATTTTATTAGGCCACGTAGGCGTATACGCGATTTTAGAATACATAATATTGTTCTCAGCATTCTCATCTGCTTGGTTATTTACCTTCAGCACCTTTGCATAAAATGTATTCCCTGCGCCACTCCAATCATAAATTGATTCAAGATTTACTGCACTGTCTTGCATGCTGCCAATATTGCATTGCACCTCTACATACTGTATTTTACCACCCAATTTACCATACTCAAAATAGACCTTCTTGATGGTGTCTTTTCCTAAATTTTTTACGCGAACAATAGGCGCACCACATTCAGGATTTAAACGCAAATAATCTAAATGCGAAGAAGGCGCTAAGATATCATCGATTGCTGCATCGATTGTTTTTCTGTTGTCCTTAAAATGGATAGCATAGGCACTGATATAATAGTTAGCACTGCTACCAGCAGTGTTGGTGTAATCCTCCATGTTTAATGAATAAGTATGCTGTGTGTTTTCTGCAAGTTTTAAATCAAAATCAGCTGGTTTAACGGTTGAGCCTGGGCACCAACCTGCGCGATCATACAACCATGTACCTGCTTGCGGATACAATGAATTTAAACCACAATCGTTTCTCCAAACATGTTTGCTATCCTTTGGTGTATTGTCTATACTAATGGTTCGCACTTTATCACAAAACTCCGAACAATTTTCGGTCGTATTAAAGCCATGCCCTGTTTGAATGGTTTTGAAACGCACCATATCTGCACCGGCTTTTACAGTGAATATTTTATCAGTAAAAGCATTTTTAAAAGGAGCGTTAACGTTGCCATAAGGGGCAGATACTTCATAAAACTTATTGAACCCTTTAGGCTCCAACACTGGTGTACCTTCAATGCATTTGAAATCGAGCGTTACGGTCCAACCTCTATCTTTATTGCCTTCGTAGCCTGTGTGCTTGTAAATAATTTCCAATGAATCATGTAATAAATAGGCATAGTCGGTTAAGTCGTAATACCAACCGTGTTTCCAACCACTGGCCGCATTCCATGCATTGCCATAAGGCGTAATAAAACGGCTTAACTCGTAATACAAACTATCGCCTTTAAGGCCACCTTTTCTACCCAAATAAATGCTATTGATATAATCCCATTCGCCACAGTTTAGACCAGGCGCACAACCAAATTCCATGTATAAATACACCTTGCGGTACTTCACACTATCAGCAGGAAACACTCCCCATGCTGGATAAGTGGTAGAGCCAACAGAAGGATTTGTTTTAATAACAACTTTGCTATGGGTGATAATTCTCGCAGTATCACCATTAACAGCAAAGGCTGTTGCAAATAAAATGAATGAGAAAACAGTAAGTGTAATTTTTTTTATCATTGGGTATATTTTGATTATTGGTTATTGTAGATGGCAATGGTAAAGCCATCGCGCTTTACCCATTTTTTTGTATCGTTGGCAATTAATTTATAAATCAGGATTGGTATGGCTATAGGCCATAGCAATATAACGGCCGCTGCAGTTAATGCAGGATCCATATTAGACAATTGCCCACCCAATTTTACTTTTACCGCAGAAATATCTTTAATATTTAAAGTGTCTTCACTTAATTCATTAAAGCTGTTTAGCAATAAAAACTGACTGTCATTAACTATAAATATTTTTGATTTAATGGCCTCGGTAGTCCCCGTTTTAAATGTCATGCGGCCATAATTATTAACAACAAACGATTGGTAATCGTTCAATTGAATTTGAAGAAACTTATTTGATTTTTGTGCAGAACAACTTATTGCCCAAACCATAAGCACACAACAACTAAAAATTTTTAATTTATTCATATAATTTTTTTTCTCCTGCAGATATCGGAATTCCTAATACATTCTCTTGCGGCACCAAGGGACAACTGTAACCATGGTTATAATGGCAATAGGGATTGTAAGCATAATTAAAATCTAATAACAGCATAGTTTTCTCGCCATGGTAATCTAGATCGATATACCTACCGCCACCATATGATAATTTATTTGAAGTAGCATCCTTAAAAGGAATAAATAAACTTTCAGGTTGATTAATATTCTCTACGTAAGCATATAGAAAGTAGGACTTACCATCTTTATTGAAATTTAATTTACAAAATTTAAAGTATTCAGGCGCACGGGTATCGGTGGTTTTAAAAACAACCTTTTCTGGTTTCAATAATTGTAAATTCGCCTTAAAAATATAAGTGCTATCAGGCGCAAAGTATTGGAGCCCATCAAAATCTGCGATATGCGTTTTCTCTATAATGCCATTGTTCAGCATCGTTTCATCTTTGTGCTGTCGCATAGCCAAAATAGCTTCGGTGTAGGACGAAAAGGATGGCTTGGCGGATTCCTTTTCGGACATTGTTCCCAAACTATCATTTTCAGCTTGTTGGTTAGCTTCGATACTCACCCCATTATTACAAGCAGTGCCGATTGAGATTACAAGTCCTACAAATAACCACTTAAAATTGGTTTGCATTAATTTATTAATTAAAAATAATAGCACAATAATACGCAGAAACGAAACAAATGGCAAGTTGCCATTGCTATAAAAAAATAAGTGCCAAATTTCTTAGCTCCGCTTGGCCAATTTCTTTTTTTGCACCAAACTTAACGTATTAATTTTCTTGTATTGCGTCACCTTTGCTTTGGGCACTTGAATCTTTAATTTCTGCCCTTTAAAAATGGCTTCGCGTTTCATACCGTTCCATTTTTTTAAATCGCTGGTTCTGCAATCAAATAAATCTGCAATGAGCAATAAGCCATCACCCTTCTTTACCACATAGGTAATGGTGACCTTTGATTTATCAACGGCCTTGGGCTTTGCTGGTTCTTCTTCAGTATCGTCCGATTCGACCACAGGCTGTTCAATGGGTGGCTTTATAAGAATTCGTTCACCCAAATTCAATGAATCTTTCAATAAGGTATCAGAAAAAACAAAGGCAGGCGGAAAAAGTGTGCTTAGCTTGGTATGGTATTCTCCAATTTTATCCTTTGGTAGTTTTAACCCTATTACATTATAACTGGTGGGCGCTATGGAGATACGCAATTCTGAATTACATTGTTTTAAAACCTCTTCAGAAATATTGAGTTGATATGAAATCGAAGACAGACTAATTTCGCGCTGCACTTGCACGGTATCAGTATCGGGCAATTTATACTTTACAGGTAATATGCGGTGTTCTGCATAATAATTCCAGATGTACCAAAAAGCAAAATAATTGACTGCCGTATTTTGAAACTCTGGTTGCAATTTATTGTGTACCACGCTGTAATCCAAAGAATTATTGGCCTTGTGTATGGCCATGTTCATGTTAATTGGGCCACATCTGAATGCCACCAAACTCTTTAACCAATCTTGATAAATTAGGTTTAAATCTTTGAAATAAGTAGCCGCTACTTTCGAACTTTTGTTGGCATTTCTTCTTTCATCCACATAACTGTTGGTGGTTAAATCATACTTTTTAGCCATGGCATACGTTAAGGCCCACATGCCACTAGCGCCATCCATATCTACAAAAGTAGGATTGCTTTCACTATTGGCTGCGCAAGCCAAGAACAATTGTTTAGGCACCCCATTTTGTTCGAACAACTGTGCATTCAAATTATAATAGTATTGCGTTTTACCAATTAAAATAGCCGTTGAATTGTTTAAGTTTTTAATATAAACCACAATTTGCTTTCTTACATTTTCGTTGTAAAAAACGGGTACTTGTGAATTTGTTTTGAGTAGTTTTTGAAAATACGGATCTTTAACAAAGCTTGAATCTGTAGGATCGGCAAGCGCTGCACCTACATTAAATACAAAAACAAACCAAAGAAAAAACCGCTTCATCATAACTTAAATAGAAACTCCAAAATTAACATTTTATTATGACAATTGGGGCTTGTTAGCAATCTGTGCAGATTTTAAAACGCTCGTGCAAGTCATTAAGGCTTCTTTCATAATGGTTAATATAATTGAAAAAATATAGCCCTCATAATTAACTAACCATTATAATACACAGACAAAAGTCTGTGGAATGTCAATAAATCCATTATTTTTCATTCTTAATTTGAAACAAAGGTTTAAAGTGTTATTTTCGCACCCTTAAATAAAATCTGATTTAACGTAACAAAATGAAAAATAAAGGTTTAGTAATTTTTATTACAATTGTTTTAGCGCTCACTTGCATCTATCAATTGTCTTTTACATGGAAGGCTCGTAGCTTCGAAGCCAAAGCCAAAGCATTCGCTACCAAAGGCGGAGTATACGACGGTGAAAAATACCGCACTTACTTGGACTCTCTAGGAAGAAAGCCATTGCTAGACATAGGCATCACCAAAAAGGATTATTTCCAGTGTAAAGATGCCGAGTTAAAACTTGGTCTCGATTTACAAGGCGGCATGAACGTTATTTTGGAGGTTTCTAAAGGCGAGGTAGTTAAAACCTTAGCTGGCCAAGCGCAAAAAAATCCTGCGCTTATTTCTGCTATTGCAAAATCTGAACAAGACTATCAAAAAGGTGGTGGCGATTTTGTTGACCTAGTAGTTAATAACCTTAAGGCAGATGCGCCTAACACAACCCTTAGTAGCTTATTTGTTAACAGAGATAACCCTCAATTAAAATCAAATTCATCAGAAAGTGATATCATTGCTTACCTAAAAAGAGAATTAAAAAGCAAAGCAGATAATACCCGCCAGGTTATTGAAGCCCGTTTAAACTCAGGTAACATTTCTCAACCAAACATCCAACAATTAGATGGTGGTAGAATTTCTGTAGAACTGCCTGGTGTAGACAATCCGAAACGTATCAGAGCCTTATTAGAACAAAGTGCAAGACTTGAGTTCTGGGAAGTATATGGCAACAATCCTAAGAACCAATTCGAAGGCTATAAAAAAGTATACGAGCCAATGAATGCAGCCTATGCTCAAAAATTGAGATTAACCAAAGGTGCTTCAACAGACGATTCTGCTAAATTAAAAGAAATTGCTGCGATGGCTGATTCTACAGCTAGAGACAGCGCTCAGAAAGCTTTTGTAAAAGCGCAAAATGCCAAAGATTCTTCTAAATATCCATTTGCTGAGGCCGGTCTTGTTCCTTTATTGGATCAAAAAGGCAGTATTGTTGAAAGTAGTATTTTGGCCCGCGCTCCAAAAGAGTTAATGACCAAAATTAACAAAATGTTGGAAGATCCAATTGTATTAAATGCGATTCCGAAAGATGTAAGATTTGCTTGGAGTGCCAAACCAGAAAGCGAAGAAATAGAAGTATACCAATTATATGCATTGCGTGCAACCAAAGACGGCAAATCAGCTTTAGGAAGTGGTGAAGAAAATATTATAGCCGATGCATTTGCTACCAACAGCGCCAACACTGGCGAAGTTGAAGTGAGCATGAGCATGACCCAGCAAGCTTCTAAACTTTGGAAAAACATTACTAAAAAAGCAGCGACTAACAGTGACTTTATTGCCATTGTATTAGATAATAAAGTATTCTCAGCACCACGTGTGAATGGCGAAATACCAAACGGTAATTCATCTATCAGTGGAAGTTTCTCTGTTGAAGAAGCAACTGACTTAGCTAACGTATTAAAAGCTGGTAAATTGCCTGCGCCTGCTACTATTATTGCAGAAGACGTGGTTGGTCCAACCTTGGGAGCAGAATCAATTAAAAAAGGTCTTAACTCTTTCATCATTGGCTTTGGTGCCGTGTTGGTGTTAATGTTATTGTACTACAAGCGCGGTGGTTTAATTGCAACCATTGCTGTATTTGCCAACATATTTTTTATCATTGGCATATTAGCTTCTTATGGTGCAGCATTAACTTTACCAGGTATTGCAGGTATCGTGTTAACCATTGGTATGGCGGTAGATGCTAACGTATTAATTTATGAAAGGATTAAAGAAGAATTAAGAAACGGAAGAAGCATGAAGCTATCTGTTTCTCAAGGTTTCTCTGCGGCCTTCTCTTCCATCATCGATGGTAACTTAACCACCTTAATTGCAGCCATTATCATGACCTTCGTAGGTGCGGGTCCAGTCTATGGTTTCGCCATTATCTTGATCATCGGTATCTTAACCTCATTGTTTACTTCAATCTTTATCACTAGAATTTTAATTGAAAGAAGAACTGAAAAAGGTAAAGATGTATCCTTCTCTAATAGTTTTACAAAAGACTTAATGTTGAATGCTAATTTTGATTTCATTGGAAAAAGAAAACGGTTCTACGCTATCTCAACCATTATTATAGTCATTGGTTTTGCTGTCTTAATTAAAAAAGGTGGCTTAAGCGCAGGTATCGATTTCAAAGGTGGATATGGATACGTTATGCAATTGGAAACCGGTTTACAAGCAGAAAATGTTAAAGCTGCCTTAGACAAAGGTTTACCAAACAGTAGCAACGAAGTAAAAACCATTGGTACTGAGGGTCGTTATAAAATTGTTACGACCTACAAAATTAATGAGGCTAGTGTAAATGCAGATATTATTGAGGAAGATGTAATCAAAGCCCTTGCGCCTTTTAAAGCAACGAAAGATAGCATCTTAAGTAGTTCTGAAGTTGGTCCAACTGTAGCATCTGATATCAGAACCAAATCAATGTGGGTTGTAATTGTTTCAATCATTGCGATCTTTATTTATATCATCATCCGTTTCAAAAACATTGGATTCGCAGTAGGTGCAATTATTGCTTTGTTACACGACGTGCTGATGGTATTTGCCATCTTTGCCTTATTAGAGGATTTTGTACCTTTCGCCTTAGAAATGGATCAAAACTTTATCGGTGCGGTGCTAACGATTATTGGTTATTCTATTAACGATACGGTGGTAATTTTTGATAGAATTAGAGAGAACTTAAACGAGTTCAAATCTGAGCACGACAAAGGTAAAATCATTAACAGCGCGATCAATCAAACCATGAGTAGAACCATTATGACTTCAGTAACAGTATTTGTTGTTGTATTGGTATTGTTCTTATTTGGAGGTTTAGCATTGAAAGGCTTCTCTTTAGCTTTATTAATAGGTGTTATAAGCGGTAGTTACTCAACTATCTTTATTGCTTGTCCAATTGTATTAGACTTGTTCAAAAAAGACAAATCAATGATTAGCTAATCATTCTATATAAATTTAAAAAGGCCCTGTGGATACAATCCACAGGGCTTTTTTATTGCTAGACTAAATTAATATCCAATTTAAATACATCAATCAAAAGCTTTTTAAATACAAAAAAAAGGATTCTGAGAACAATAAGTAACAATTATTTCAAATTAACGTTCTAACATTATTTAAACCTCTATGTCTTGTTTTAAGGATATTTGGCAATACATATTTAAAATATCCTTTACCTTTGGCCTTGAATTCGTATTTAATTACATCACCTAACCATGGAGCGCAAACCAAATTATTTCAATCTTTCAATGAATGAAATAGTTTTTGAAAATAAAAACAAGGACTATGGTGCTTTTTATTTGCGACAACTTTATCGAAAAAATCTCAAAAGAGCATTTTATTTTACATTCGGTCTGTTCCTTTTTTTTACAGCCGGACCAGCACTGCTTAGCTATTTTCATCTCTTCCAAAAAGAAGTTCCATTGATCATTGAAACACGCACCTATGTGTTAGCAGCACCTCCTTCTATTAATCCGCTACAACCCATTAAACCGCCAGCACCAAAATTAGATGAGGTAAAACGGCCAACTGAAAAATTTTTGGAATTAGAAGCAGCCAAAAAAGAGCTAGTTAACGAACCCCCAAGTCCTACTGTTAAACAATTGACAGAGAAAGAAATTGCAGCAATAAAAAAAGACTCCATTGATAAAGTCAATTCGCAAGCCAATAAAGACAATGCTAGTAATGGCACAATGGGCGAAGGCAAGGTATGGAGCCGTGTAGAAAAATCACCCCAATTTATTGGAGGCGAAGACGCATTTGCCCAATTTCTATTCGATAACCAAGACTACCCTTTAGAAGCCGAAAGAAAAAAAATAGAAGGCATCGCACGCGTTTATTTTGTGGTTAATCAAGATGGTAGTGTCGACCATGTTAAAATCGTAAAATCTTCTGGCAATCAATTGCTCGATGAAGAGGCATTGCGTGTTATTTCTATACAACCTAAATACAAACCAGGGATGCAAAATGGCCATGCTGTGAAGGCAGGATTTGTTATAGATATAGAGTTTGCGATTACAAAGTAATTGTTTTAATTTTTAAAATTAA
>CANMBF010000019.1 GCA_947496065.1 Bacteroidota bacterium | reverse complement strand
CGCCACGGTCGTGGATAATGGTATCTCTAATTTCTGCAGGTATTGTATAGCCGGGACCACCCATGCCATCGTTGTAGGCGTCATTGTCTTTACTGTTTGGGTCACCTCCTTGAATCATAAAACCTGAAATAATTCTATGATAAGTGGTACTGTCATAAAATCCGGCTTTAGCTAGTTTTAAAAAATTCTCGCGGTGCAAAGGCGTGGCTTTGTATAACCAAACATACATATCACCATATTTGGTATTTATTTTAACAATTTCTTCCTGTGGCTCGGCTGGAATGCTTGTCTTTTTAGATTTACATGCAACGACTAATACCAAAGCAATACTTAATACTAATATTATTTTTTTTGTCATAAATTTTCTTCTATTCATATATCATTACAAACTCTAATTCTTTCATCAGTTTGCCATAGTAGGTTTTCATATATTTTTCAATCGTGTCCATCTTTTTGTAATATTGACACATTTCGAAATAAAGTACATCGAAAATGGTGGAACTTACAAATGGCACTTCTTTTTTAAATCCACTTATGCAGAGAGCCCCCGTTTTTTTGAGCATTTTTTTAATATGCCTCTTGTCAATATTGAGG
The DNA here is from genome assembly GCA_947496065.1 of Bacteroidota bacterium. Lineage (GTDB taxonomy): Bacteria > Bacteroidota > Bacteroidia > NS11-12g > UBA955 > JABMMZ01. Next base: position 51,255 of record CANMBF010000019.1, on the reverse strand, counting down.
GTTTGACAACTGCCCAAATGAAGGATTTTATTTTGTAATTTATTTTCAGACATGGTGGCCAATTCGTCGAGCGATAAAATTGTTTTTTGATTCAATTTTAAGCCATTTGGAACCCCATGGAAAGCCAAATAAAAAATGCTGAACTGGTCGTAAATTTTCTTTTCGTATTCCTTAATGCGGTGCTCTAATTCTTCAGGAGTGCTGCAGTGTCGGTGAATGTATTTTACTTTCATTCCACTGGCAGTTTCCATAAAACGCAAAGCATTTTCAATGGTGTCTTTTTGACGAAGATCGGGGTGCCAATCGCCTTCGATGCAAAATATCTGTTTGGTATAACTATTGGCTGTTTTCAAATAAAGTAGGTCTATAAAGAGATTGTAAATTTCTTCAAATTAATAAAATTTTTATCATTTTTTTATAGATTAAATTTAAAATACAAATTAAAAATAAGTTAAATGTATTAAATATGAATTTTAAATAATTGATTTAGTGAATTATGTATATTTTCACTGTTGTGAAATTCTTCCATAAATCCAGGTCCATTTTTACCTAAAGCGATTATTTCCTCATATTGTTGGGTGATAAGCAACTTCATTTGATTGACATCCTTATTGTCACTAATAATTTCATACATTTTACCAAAGTGGCCGTTCTCAATTTGTTCTTTAAATCCATTGATTTTTGGCACGATTACAGGTATACCTAAATAGGCACATTCCATGCTGATGACTGCATAACCTTCGAATTGACTAGGAAATACGCCGACATCAAAAAGTGGCAATATTTTCTCTGGTTGATTTGTTTTACCTATATAAGTAAGGTTCGTTAAACCATGCATCTTATCTTCTAATTCTTGTAACATGGGACCTGAACCAGCAATTATAAAATGGTAATCATCGTGATTATTCATTTGGCTTGCTAATTCAATAAACAAATCGGGGCGCTTTTGTTCATGAAACCTACCCAGGAATCCAATGATTTTTTTATTGGAATCTATGTGTAAATTTTGCAACGACTTTACTTTATCAATTTGCAATTTTTTGAAATTAGCAAAGTCGATCATATTATAAATAACATGAATTTTTTCGGGTTTTTCGCTGTATTTTTCAATGAGTACTTTTTTCCAAAATTCACTTGTTACAATTCTGTTTTGAATGTGAGATTGATAACTGTAAGCCGCCTCGAACCAACCATTTTCATCGTGTTCCTCGCAGTGTAATAAATCATAAAGGACAGTATTCGGTAGCTTTTCGCGAATTAAAGGAGCTAACAAATACAAAAAAGGATGGCTCATAATTAATATGATTTGTGGTTTTTCTATTTTTATAAGTTCCCATAAGGCCAATAAACGGGGGTAAGGACCATCTGCAATTTCATCGAGCGCAAATTGTTCTGAAGCTGTTTGCCCAAATTTTTCTCTAAGGACCCCTGCAATTTCCTTACTATCGTTGACAACATCTATGACTTTAAAACCATTCTGCTTAAGATTCTTTTCATAGTCGAGAAATATATTCTCAGCGCCACCTGTATGCCACCAAAAATGACCACAAAGGGCTGTTTTATTTACCTCAAGAATAGGCTCTAAATCTTTATCGAGAACGGGTTTAAATCCAGACTGAAAGCCAGCCATTTTATGTGCTTTGGTTAAACTGTTGTCATTGTTCTTTTTTCTATTAGCGAAAACCGAAGGTAAAAAAATATACAATAATAAATCACTAATTCTCAGAGTTGAAGGATTGCGTTTTAATAGCAGCTTAATGATTTTTCTTAAAACCCGAGAAAAGAAACCATAGTTACTTTTAAACTGTAGGTTGTCTTTTTTGTAATTATTTTGAGAAATACCTAGCCCAAATATAGAGGTCCAATTGCTTCGGTAGGCGAGTAGGGTCGTTAAGTTTCCTTCATCTTCGCTGCGTGTGATGAGGGAGCGAATGTTTTGACGGTAATTAAAAATAACTTTTTTAATAGGCACACCAAAATAGCCTTTACCAATGGCTCTTTGCCAAAAATCCCAATCTTCAAAAAGTTTTACCTGAGATGAAATATCATGGGTTTTTTGTCCGTTTAATGAGTTCCATAAACTTCTTTTAACGGGCGATACTGCCACTACATAGTTACTTAAAAATAAATCCTTGGCAGAATAATCGGTCATAATATCTACACGGTTTCTATAGCCAAATTTGCGAACACTTGGATACACCCATGATGCATTTGGGTAGGCGGCAAAAGCCAAATGACAGTGTTTTATATAATCAGGTTCTAAAATATCATCACTATCAAAACAAACCAAATATTGTCCAGTAGCGATGCGCGCTGCAACATTTCTTGTTTCGGCCAACCAACTATTTTTCTTGTTGCGAACAACCGTTAATTTTAAAGTTTTATATGTTAACGATGTCATCAATTGATCGATGATTTTTATGGTTGTTGCATCAGTTGAACAATCATCAACAATAATAATTTCAAAAGTCGATTTATCGAAGGTTTGAGAATCTATGGAATCGAGGGCTTCGAATAATATATTACCAGTGTTATAAACTGGAATTAAGAAGCTATAAAGTGGTGTTGTTTTACTCATTTCCAATTTCAAAATATTTTGAGGTGCGCGAGAGGTTAATGTTATAAAATGGATCGTCATTAATGATATCACTCCATTTCTCTATAAAATAATTTTTTTCTAAATTTTGATTGGCCATCGACTTTTTACTAAGGATAGGATTACCTCGCGTTAAGCACTCATAATGGTACATTTTTACCCAAGGAACGTACACATTGAAATAGCCATGCGAAATTAGTCGACAACAAAGTTCAACATCATTGCAATCAATGGCCAAGTGTTCATCAAATCCTCCTATGGCTTCAAAACGTTCTTTTTTTACCATCATACAAGCGCCCGTCATGGCAGCATAATTGGTTACACAATTGGTGTTGTTAAAATAACCTGCAGTATCCTTGTGCGAACCCGAGTATACATGTGTGCCAGATTCGTCAACAGAAAGCACAATGCCAACGTGTTGTAACGTATCGTTAGGATATAAGAGTTTTGGTCCAACCACCCCTACATTGTCTAACTGGGCAATTTTCAATAATTCTTCTAATAAATTTTCAGAAATCAATTCTGTATCATTGTTTAAAAATAGCAGATATTCTCCATTGGCATATTTTACAGCAGTATTGTTTAGAATCGAATAATTGAAGGGAATATCCAATCGAAGGCATCTAATTTTTTCAGGATAATTGAATTCCCATTGTGCGACAGTGCTACTAAAACTTTTTTCAGTGCTGCCATTGTCAATGATGATAATTTCGAAATGCTTGTAACTTGATTTTTCGAAAACAGAACGGAGGCAGCTGTCTAAAATATTGGCTTTGTTTCTACAAGGAATAATGATGCTAATCAAATCATTTTCTTTCAATGGAAAATGAGGCTCAAAACTACCCAACGATTCTTCAGAGAGCTTTGCAAAAGCCGTAGGGTTTTTACTTTTCAAATAAGCATCTAGTGCGCTGTGATTGTTGAGTATCTTTTTGAAATTGATAGACTCAGGGAATTCATGGTATAAAATTTTTGCAATATGATGAACCTTTTTGGCGCGATTGCTAAGCTGCAATATTAAACCATAGACGTTTTGAACCAAAATGGAATCAATGGTTTTCCAAAGTGTTTTTGAAACAAGAAAAGTATTGCCAATATAGTTTCTTGACAATATCGTATGAGGACTCCAATTAGGCTTAAAGTAAGGGTTCTCTGTTTGGTCAGTTGTTTCAGTTAATGGATATATAAAGTCGTTGTCAGAATAAATAAAGTCAACAAGCTTAACCCCATTGATGGAATTGATGTATTCATATAAACAACTAGGAGCAAGCACACAAGCTAAATCTGTAAAGATGATGTATTCGCCAAGAATAGAGTTAGAGTTTGTATTTAAATCAGCCAAGGCCATGGCACGGTATTTCTCATCTCTGCTAATTACTTTATTAAGTGTATAGTGAATTAAATTACTGTTGTCGTTCACTAAAAAGCAGACATTGAATTTTGTGTAAATTTGTTTTTCAAGTGCATTTAAAAAAACATTTAAATGTTTGAAATTATCATTGTCTACCCGCACATACAACTCTAAAGAAGGCGATTTGGAAAAGTTGATAATGTTTTCACGCATGGCTTTTAGGTCGCTAATGCGCGGAAATTTCTTTTCTTTATAAAGCGTATAATCTTGATTGTTTTCAGAAGGTTTAATGCCGATTATTCGGTTAACTTTCCCAAAAATTAAATTAAAAAGTTGTAAGGAGAATTTTTTAATTAGTAGCAGTCCAGGTCGCGAAAAAAGAAACCGTATGCGTTGAAAAAATCGCCACTTATCGCTTTTTAAATAACTATCACTTGTTAAAATTAGTTTTGTTTTTGTAAAGAAAAGATAGGCTTTCCAATAAACACTACCTTCAATTTCTTTAATTCTCTCTTCATATATTTTTACAGCATTCAACAAGGCAGTATGATCTACTTCATGCTTATCGATTGGGTTATTTTCAATGTTTTTTTCAGCGTCTTGCATAACCTTAATTGTCAAATAAATGATGGTAACGTTCACCTACCTCTTTAACAGTGCCTACAAATTCAACTGTTCCATTGTTGACCAAGGCTGCTCTGCTGCACATATTGCTTACTTCTTCAAAGTTGTGAGAAACAAATATGATCGTAGCACCATTGTCTTTAATTTCCATTACTTTCTTCAAGCATTTTTGTTGAAATCCTAAATCTCCAACCGATAAAACTTCATCTATTAATAAGATTTCAGGTTGTTTGATAATGGCAATACTGAATGATAAGCGACTCATCATTCCGGTACTAAAGCGTTTTACTTGCCAATGAATGGCTTCACCCAATTCCGAAAAATCAATAATCTCTGGTAAGCGTTGCTTTATTTCTGCTTTGGTCATGCCCATTAATGCACATGATAATTTTATATTTTCTATACCTGTCAATTCTTGTTCTAGGCCTACGCCTAAGCCAAGCAGCGGAGCAACAGCTCCAAACAATTCAATGTTTCCTTTATCAGGCGTAATAATGCCCGACAAGGCACGCAACAAGGTGCTTTTTCCTGATCCGTTTTTTCCAAGCAGTGCAAATGATTCGCCTTTGTTGATTTGAAGGTTCACATTTTTTAACACAAAACTCTTTTGCAGTAATTTGTATTTACCAGGATGGAGTAAAAAATCCTTCATAGAAACAAAACCATTCTCTTGAACATAAAAGCAAATGTCCACATCCGTTAGCCTTATCATTGGTTGTATTGCTGTCATTAGATGTTCGATATAAATCCCTTTCTATATTTGTTAAATGCAACATAACCAAAGGCCATGCTTAAAATGGCAAGCAATAAACTCATGCCAAAGTTTTCATAACTTGGCATAGCAGAGCGATAAAAAATATCGTGGTAAGATTCTATGAAATAATAAAATGGATTTAATTTTAACAAGAAACGTTGATTTTCAGAAAGTAATTCTGGTGTATAGGCGATGGGCGTAAAATAAAAGAAAGCTGGAATAATGGTGGTCCATAACAATTGGATATCTCTAAAGTAAACATTGATGGTGCCCATTAACATACCCAAACCCAAAACAAAGATGGCCGTTATAATCGTAAATGGAAAAAAGGCAAGGAAACTCCAACTTAAGTCATAACCTAAAAAAAACATGATAACAAAAAATGGAATTAGGGTTAATAACAAATTAAAGACTGCAGCAACCATGGCCGATAAAGGAAAACAAAATGGATGTAGGTTAATCGACTTTAAAATAGCCGCATTGTCAATAAAAGATGTTAAGACCTGTAAAATAGAGGCCGAAATAAAATTCCAAAAAATTAAACCAGTGAGAGCATACAGTGCAAAATGCTCAATATGGTTGATTTGTTTAAAGACAATGATCAGAATCGTCAAAAATATCAAGGGGTTTAACATGCTCCAAAAAACACCCAAAAAGGAATTTTTATACCGAAGTTTAATGGTTTTAAGTGCTAAACTTAAGACGGCATTTTGGAATCCTTTATTAAACAAGGGTGATTTGGTCATGAACGCTTTAAAGCAATTTAGTGCAAATTTAAGATAATATGCCAAAATAAGGTGGGTTATTGTCTAAATTTAATCGAATAGTGGATTGTAAACTAAAAAATTAGATTGCAGTTTTCTAGTATTTTGATTAATTGAAAATATTTATTTTATATTTATTTATAATTTATTTTAATCGCAATTTGAATTTTAAAATAGCGTTAAATGCATGTTAATTTAATATTAGTGCGAAATAATAAGTAGGTTAATTTCATATTTATTGCCTAAAGAGACCAATAAAGTAAATAAGTTATCGCTCATTGTTGAATTCTAAAATTGCAAACTGTTTTCAAACCAATTATTTTCGCAGCATGACAAAAGGTTTCAGTATTTTCGTTGCATTATTGTTCTCTACACAAGTGTATGGTCAAAAGCCAAAGGCTACCGCGCCTGCACAGGCACCAACAACTTCGCGACCTGCTATTCGTAAAGTACCCTTTTCGGAATTACTTAATAACAACGATGTATATTATTTCAGAGATCAACCCTTCACTGGTACGAGTGTTGAAACGTTTAAGGACAACACAAAAATGCAAGAAATACAATGGAAGAATGGTTTAATTGAGGGCACCAAAACCGAGTTCTTTGGAGGAGGGGTGTTGGTGAGAGCCAAATTGACATTTAAAGAAGGCAAACGCCAAGGACCGTTTCAATACTTTCATTCTAATGGACAATTGAAACTTACAGGCAAATATGTGAACGATTTATTGGATAGTACGGTCAATGCATTTTATGACAATGGCTATCCGAAATATGCCTTTAACTATGTGATGGGGGAGAAGACAGGCTTATCTGTATCGTATTTTAACAATGGCAATATCGAGCAAAAAGTTGAATTGTTAAACGAAAAGCCAAACGGCAAAATGGAGACCTACTATGAGGCAGGCAACCTTAGACTCGTTACAAATTATAAACAAGGCATTCGCGATGGTCAACTCCAACGTTATCACTTAAACGGCACGGTTGCCGAAGAAAGTTATTTTAAAAATGGCATTCAAGACAGTGTTTCTTATTATTGGGACAATGTTTTTGGAAGCATCCTGAAAATCGAAAATTATAAAATGGGTTTGAAAGAAGGTATTTGGGTAACTTTTAATGAAATTGGTGATACCTTGAGCATGTATACGTTTACTGATAATATTTATGATGGCCCTTTTAGAATATATGTTGCAGAAAAAATAATGACCGAAGTGGGTGATAAAAAATACCATGCAGATTATGAGCACCGTCTTGATCAATTTGGCACCTATAAAAAGGGTAAATTAGATGGTGTATTTAAAGCCGGATTATACAACCGCGAAAACCATGTGGAAGGTTTTTATAAAGATGGTATTATGGTAGGTGAATGGAAATACTACAATGCCGATGATAAATTGGTATTGTATGAATTGTACAATAAAGAAGGTGTGCTGTTAAATCAGAAACCTAAATTGAAGAAACCAGAACCAACGCCAGAAACCGAGGACTAATTAAATTTCGATGGTTTTCAATTGGTCGCTAATTACTAAGCGGCCTTGGGTCTTTGCTTTTACTTCATCAACAGTAACGCCTGGGGCAATCTCTATCATTTCGAAACCATTCTCGTTGATGTTGAATACACCTAATTCAGTCACTACTTTTTTAACGCATCCTAAACCAGTTATTGGCAAATCGCATTGAATTAGAAGTTTTGATTCACCAGCTCTGTTCACATGTTGCATGGCGACAATGATGTTTTTCGCACTCGCTACTAAATCCATGGCACCACCCATGCCTTTCACCATTTTGCCTGGAATTTTCCAATTGGCTATATCGCCTTTATCACTTACTTCCATGGCGCCAAGCACAGTTAAGTCAACCTTGCCTGCTCTTATCATACCAAAGCTAAGGGCACTGTCGAAAAAGGCAGAACCATCAATCGTAGTAATGGTTTGTTTGCCAGCATTAATCAAATCTGCTTCTTCTTCGCCTTCAAATGGGAAAGGACCCATGCCCAATAAGCCATTTTCAGATTGTAAAATCACTTCGACACCTTCGGGAATATAGTTGGCCACAAGCGTAGGTATACCAATGCCTAGGTTCACATAAAATCCATCTTTTAATTCAGAGGCGATGCGTTTTGCAATTTGTTCTTTGGTAAGCATAAAATTTAATGACTGCAAAGCAAATACTTTTTAATGAATTATAGACAGGTAATTATTAAAACATACCAGAATTTAAGAATCTCAATTTTATGAAATTTAAGTTTCGAGTTAAAATGAAAAAATTATATTTACAATTATCATATGTTGTCTGAAAAGCGTCCTTAAATTTATGTAAATTTGCATCTTTATTTCTATGATAAAACATAATAAAATTGTCAATGATCCGGTCTATGGTTTTCTAACCATTCCTAGCGATTTGATATTTGAACTCATACAACATCCCTTCTTTCAACGTTTGCGTAGAATTAAGCAATTGGGCATGACAGATTATGTTTACCCTGGTGCTACCCACTCGCGCTTTCACCATGCTTTAGGCGCTTTGCAACTTATGACCAAAGCGGTATTTACTTTAAGAGACAAGGGTGTTAAAATTACAGATGCCGAAGCCGAAGCGTTATATATTGGAATTCTATTACACGATATTGGTCACGGCCCCTATAGCCATACCCTCGAGCACACATTGGTTCGCAGTGTATCGCACGAATACATTTCGTTAAAGATGATGCATGAACTCAATATTGAGTTTAAAGGCAAGCTCGATTTGGCCATTAAAATTTTTCAAAACCAATACAAAAAAGCTTTCTGCTATCAATTAATTTCTGGTCAACTTGACATGGACCGCCTCGATTATTTGAGTCGCGATAGTTTTTTTACCGGCGTAACCGAAGGCGTTGTAGGATCGGAGCGAATTATCAATATGCTGAATGTGGTAGACGATGAATTGGTAGTGGAAGAGAAAGGTATCTACAGCATTGAAAAATTCATTATTGCCCGCAGATTGATGTATTGGCAAGTATACTTGCACAAAACAGTAGTGGCAACTGATATTGTATTAACCAACATTATAAAGAGAGCGGCCGAGGTGAGTAAACAAGGCGTAAAATTATTTGCAACACCTGCTTTAGGATGGTTCTTAGAAAACGAAGTAACTAAAAAAACGTTTGAGGAGCAGCCCTTGGCGTTAAAGAATTTTGCCAGTCTTGATGATTCTGATATTTTCTCAGCCATAAAAACTTGGCAAACATGTGATGACAAAGTGTTGCGTATTCTATGTAAAAATTTAGTCGAACGCCATTTGCCAAAAATCATGGTATCTGCTAAGCCTTTTGATGAATCATTGATTTTAGAAAAACAAGATTTAATTTGTCAAAAAAACAAGCTTAAGAATGTTGAAGCGCCTTACTTTGCATCACAAAATCTTATTAAGAATGATGCTTACAAAGACGAAAGTACCAGAATCAATATTTTAATGAAGGATGGCAGCATTAAAGATGTCACTGAGGCAAGTGATAATTACAACTTAAAGGCCTTGAAACAGACCGTTAAAAAATATTATTTAAGCTATTATCCGTAAATATTATCTTCGCATCCATATTTATGCAAATATTAGCATCTGAAATAGCCAGTTTAATTAAAGGAACCATCGAAGGAAATGCTGAACAAGTCATTACTTCTGTCGGTAAAATTGAAGATGCCAAGGCAGGCAATATTACATTTTTATCCAATCCAAAATACAGTCAGAATCTCTATACAACCGCTGCTTCGGTGGTTATTATAAGCGCTGATTTGGTTTTAGAAAAACCAGTTTCAGCCACTATTATTCGACACCCAATGCCTTATTATGGGTTTTGCCAAGTGTTAGATAAATATTTTAATCCGCACCAAAACCGCCAAGGGGTTCATCCAACCGCTTTGATAAGTTATTCTGCTAAGATTGGCGATGGTGTATATATTGGACCCTATGTGGTGGTTGAAGATGATGCTGAAATTGGCGAAGGTGCTCAGATTTACCCGAATTGCACCATTGGTAAAAATGCGCGTATCGGAAAAAATACCATTTTCTATGCTGGTGTGAATTTATATGCTGAATGCATTGTCGGTAACAACTGTATCATTCATGCTGGCACTGCTATTGGTTCGGATGGTTTTGGTTTTGCACCAACACCCGATGGAAGCTATGCCAAAATACCACAGATAGGTAATGTCATTATTGAAGATAACGTTGAAACAGGCGCCAATTGCTGTATTGACAGAGCAACGATGGGTAGCACTATTTTGCGCAAGGGTGTTAAATTAGATAACATGGTGCAAATTGCTCACAATGCTGAAGTTGGAGAGAATACAGTAATTGCGGGTTTAAGCGGTGTGGCAGGAAGTACCAAAGTTGGCAAACAATGTGTCATAGGCGCGCAGGTTGGTATAGTGGGCCATATTACCATTGCAGATGGTACACAAATTGGTGGTCAAAGTGGTATTCCAAAAAGTATCAAAGAGCCCAATCAACAATTTATAGGATCGCCAGCTATGCCTTTGAAAGATGCTTTCAAAAGTCAAGTTTTACAGCGCAACTTACCTGCACTAGAGCTGAGGCTGCGCGACCTTGAAAATAAAATTAAAGAACTTTTAAATCAAAACAATAGTCATCAATAATTTGATGCTCAATACAAACGATAAATATTAATGAAACAAACCACCATCAAACAAGCAGTAACCATTTCTGGTGTAGGGTTGCATACAGGTGAAAATGTGAATCTTACTTTTTGCCCAGCGCCCGAAAACCACGGTTATAAATTTCAAAGAGTTGATTTAGATAAGCAGCCAATCATAGAAGCCGATTGCGATTTAGTAGTAGATACTTCACGTGGTACGACGCTTGAAAAAAATGGTGCACGCATTAGCACTGTTGAGCATGCATTAGCAGCCTTGGTAGGTTTAGAAATTGATAATATCTTATTGCAAATAGATGGAACTGAAATGCCCATCATGGATGGTAGTGCTAAACCATTTGTTGACAAATTATTGGCGACTGGTATCATCGAACAAGATGCTGAAAGAGAATATTTCATTATTCCAAACAATGTGCATTACAGTGATCCAGAGAACCAAGTAGAAATGGTAGCCATGCCATTAGATGATTATAGAGCAACCGTAATGGTGGATTATAACAGTCCAGTTTTAGGTAGTCAACATGCCATTATAACGAATCTTAGTGAATTTGAAACACAGATTGCAAGTTGTCGTACCTTTTGTTTTTTACATGAATTAGAAATCATGTTAAACAACAATTTAATTAAAGGTGGCGACTTGAACAATGCCATTGTGATTGTTGATAGAGTAGTAGAAGACCATGAAATGGAGCGACTTGCTAAGATATTTAACAAACCAAAAGTCGAAGTAAGAAAAGAAGGCATTTTAAACAATGTAGAATTGCGTTTTCAAAACGAACCAGCTAGGCATAAATTATTAGATTTATTAGGTGATTTGGCGTTGATTGGTATGCCAATTAAAGCACAAATTATGGCAGCTCGTCCCGGCCATGCGAGTAACGTAGCTTTTGCTAAAAAAATAAAAGCATTAATTAAAAAAACTAAAAAGAAAGCAGTTAGTGAAGCACCTTTTTACGATCCGAACATCAAACCTATTTTTGAATACAAGGACATTAACCGCTTCTTACCACATGCACATCCATTTTTGCTAGTAGATAAGATCATTGAGAAATCTGCAAAACATATTGTGGCTGTTAAGAATGTATCGGGCGATCAATATTTTTTCCCTGGTCATTTTCCTAACGACCCTATTTTCCCAGGTGTCTTGCAGTTGGAAGCCATGGCGCAGGCCGGTGGCGTATTGGTATTAAGCGAAGTACCAGATCCAGAAAATTATGCCACTTATTTCTTGAAAATTGACAATGCTAGATTTAAAGATAAAGTAGTTCCAGGCGATACATTGGTTATGCGCATGGAATTGTTAGAACCCATTCGCAGAGGCATATGCCTAATGCGTGGCCGTTGCTTTGTTGGCGACAAGTTAGTAAGTGAAGCCGAAATGATGGCACAAATTATTAAAATTAAAAACATATAAGTTTAGGGGGTAGGCACCTAAAAAATTGTATTATATAAAACACTATTAAATTAAAATGATTCAACCATTAGCATACGTACACCCTCAGGCTAAAATTGCCGACAATGTTGTAATCGATCCTTTTGTCACCATTCATAAAAATGTGGAGATTGGAGAAGGTTCTTGGATTGGTTCAGGGGTTACCATTTTCGAAGGCGCGAGAATCGGTAAAAATGTACGCATATTTCCAGGCGCTATTATTTCGGCCATCCCCCAAGATTTAAAATTTGATGGCGAAGACTCGCTTACCGTGATAGGGGACAATTCCACCATTAGAGAATGTGTGACAATTAACAGAGGAACAAAGGATAGAGGTAAAACTGAAGTTGGTTCTAACGTTCTAATTATGGCTTATAGTCACGTTGCACACGATTGCATCATTGGCGATTATGTTATTCTGGCCAATAGTACACAAGTGGCAGGACACGTTGTTGTTGGTGAGCATGCTATTTTAGGTGGCGCTACCTTGGTACATCAATTTGTGAATATAGGCAGACATGCAATGATTAGTGGTGGCAGTTTGGTTCGTAAAGATGTTCCACCTTATACAAAGGCAGCGCGGGAGCCGCTAAGCTATGAAGGTGTAAATTCTATTGGATTAAGAAGAAGAAATTATTCAACAGAAAAAATTGCAGAAATTCAAGAAATCTATAGAATTCTTTATGTAAGAGGTTTGAATAATAACAAAGCCATTTCACATATTGAAGCCAATATGCCTGCGAGCTCAGAACGCGATGAAATACTGCAATTCATCAAAGAGAGTGATAGAGGAATCATGAAAGGCTATATTTCAAAATAGGCGAATGCTTTTTAAGCAATTACCAATCATATTTCTATAACTGCAATGCATTTAAAGGTCAATCAAATTGGTAAGCACTACCATCAACATTGGTTGTTTCGCAACATTAGTTTTGATTTAAATACAGGCGAAAGCATTGCTATTCTTGGTAGAAATGGCAGTGGTAAATCTACATTATTACAAATTATTTTCGGTTTAATTCAAGCAGCCGAAGGCGAGGTTTTGTTAGACAACACACTGATTGAACAACCACATTTGTATTTTAATTACACTGCACCTTTAATGTCGCTTCCATTAGAGTTTTCAATAGAAGAAATTCATATCCATCAAATGAAGGTAGGAAAGATGTCAATGCCGCTTTCTAATTTCATTGATTATGCAGCCTTTTCAAAACAGCAAGCCAGCCAACCCATTCAATATTTTAGTTCAGGAATGTTGCAAAGACTTAAAACGGCATTTTGTTTAGCTGGCAATGCACCTATTAAGTTATTAGATGAACCTTTGTCGAACATGGACAAGGAAGGTGAAATTTGGTATTCTAATTGCATCTCAAAATTAAATGCGGATACCATTGTAATTGTTGCCAGCAATGATGAAGCTGAGTACAATGCAATAAGCAAGCATATAACTTTATAATGTTATGGGGGTAAAATTTAAATTAAGTTTATTAATTGTACTGGTGGGTATAGCTACCAACGTTAATGCTCAGAATGCTAAGCATTCAAAACCTTTGAATGGTGGGGTAGTAGAAGCCGATAGTTTTTATTGCAACGGTGTGGCCTTGGCAAATGTCGATGGTAAAAAGAGAGGTGAAATTGTTGCGGTCTATAAATCGATCAAAGATCAACACACCTTAATCGAAGTGCGTTATATCTCCGAAGGACAGGGAACCTCTCTAAACTATTATAATTTTTATTTTCCAGATTTGAATTCAAACTGCGATTTACAGGATTTACTATCTACGAATGGCAGCGATGTGATTTGCAAATTCAAACTTATCAATGCTTTTGGATTAGATACTTTTAGGGTCGAAACGTTTGTAGCTTTAAAGGGGAACATGAAGAAAAAAGAAGAAGAAAAAAAAGCAATAGAAGAAAATTTTAAAATTGTAGAACGCGATAAAACCAAACCAGTTGTTTTGGTAGGAAATGATATTTACCAAAATGATAACATATTGGGTACCTTTGAAGAACTCACCATTGAAAGTCCAAACGGCACACTCAATCAAATTCAAGTCTACAATACCATGAAACAAATGGTTTGTTTGGCCACTGAAGTAATAAAGGGAACACATGTATGGCGAGTTCACACCAATCAAGACAATCAATATTTTGAATTAAAAACCACTGCTAAAAGTGATTTGGATGATTTAATTAAATACTTAATTGACCATCAATATTTGTAATGTATAACTTTTTTTATGGACTGTTAGGCTTGTTTTATCTATTGAATAGGGTATCAAGTTTGATGCAATAGTATTGAATTTAAAGTTTTTGCTACCTCAACTTTAATTGCATCAAATATTCTTAATTCAATAGGTGAATTTTTTATAAGATACGAGAAGACATAAGTTAGTAATCAGAGCTTTTTGAAAAGTACATTACTATTGCTCTCACTTCAAATTATGAAGCAAATCATTCAGTAGCAAAAGAAGTTCAGTCTTGTGAATTAGGAGGGGTTGATGAATTACCATCATTCTCTCTTGGCTTTGCCTCACTCACAATCATGTTTCGTCCACTAAGGTCAGTGCCATTCAATGCTTCAATGGCTTTTATTCCATCTGCATCGTTGGTCATTTCGATGAACCCAAAACCTTTGCTTCGGTTAGTCTCTTTGTCGCGTACGATTTTAGCTCCTACAACTTCGCCATAAGGCTCAAAAGCAGCCTTTAGCTCCTCAGTACGCAACCTGTAATTTAAGTTTCCAATGTAAATTCTCATTTCAATAAGCAGTTAATTTAATTAAAACAAAACTAAATATTTGAGTAATAAATGCAAGTAAAAAATAAATAATATGTGCTTTGCGCTGTATATCAGCGCTTTAAAATATTTATGATTTACTTGTTTATTAAAAGAATGTTGACTAAAACAAGGCTATCGTCATTTCACGCTTACCAGGAGGACCTTCAACCCCTATAACATTAAATCCCAAAGTTTTAAGGTTTCTTTTAAACTGGCCTTGTGCACAATAGCTTGTTAGCAATGATTTTTTTGACATTTGTTCACTTACGGATGATAAAGTTTCCAAATTCCACATTTCAGATTGCTTTTGTGGGGCAAATGCATCGAAATAAACTAGGTCGAAACCATTGAAAAATATATCCAATTCCGAATACCTTAAAAGATGATCAGCCATGCTTAAAGATTGAACAGTTTGGGTTAACAATGAAAAATAAAATCCACTTTCAATTTCATTAAAGCCATTGCCATCATTTTGCAACATTGATGCAATAGCGGATACTTTTTTAGGTGCTTTTGCAAAGTGCTCAAAATAGGCGATATTCTCCTCTAATTTCAAAGGATATGGTTCAATGGCAGTATAGTATATCTTTTGATTAATTGGTTTGTGCTCCAAAGTTAACAAGGCATTAAGGCCAGTGCCAAATCCAACTTCTAAAATATGAATTTCGTTTTTTTCGAAGGACCGATATAAAAGTCCATTTTTGATAAACACATGAAGGCTCTCGGTTAAAGCACCATTCACGGAATGATAGGTTTCATCCAATACTTCATTGTATAAAGTGAAACTGCCGTCGTTCGTTTTTATTAATTGATGCATGGCTTAAAAATCCATATCCGAAGAGCGATCCATGGTTCTTGGTTTTTTCTCTGGTGCTTGACCTTCTAATTTTCCAAATTTCCAAGTAAGGTTAAAAGTAAGAATTCGACTTTCTTTTTTCCTATAAAAATCAGAGTTAAATGATGCATCACCCATATGCATTGCAAATCGTCTGTTGTTAAATACATCTGCTAATGTTAAACCTACAGTTAATTTGTCTTTGATAAGGTCTTTCTTACCACCTACTTCAAGTCCATACATGGCTTTCATTAGCCCTTGTGGTGTAACATTTGGTCCCATATAAAAAAAAGAGGCTTGCAAATCTGTTTTTTTCCAAAATTGATAATTTAAATTGGCCTTGCCAGAGTATGAGATACGTTGATTGATGAAGTCGTTGCCTGATACATTGCCTGCCACTATGTATTTATATACATTGCCATTCATGGTAACTTTTAGGTCTTTGAATAAACTAAACTTAGTAACTATTTCACCCCCTGTACTTCTGTTGTAGCCTAAATTAATTTGACTTACCATCGAGATGCCATTGGAATCGATGGTTCTGTAACGCGAAATGGGCTGATTGGTTTGACGCGCGTAAATGGTAACCGTAAAAACAATTTTTTTGGTATTGTAGATGGCCGAAAGTTCAAGGGCATTGGTCATTTCAGGTTTTAAATTCGGATTGCCTTTTGATAAATTATAGGGATCAGAAAAGTTAAGAAACGGATTTAAATCTCTTTGACCTGGTCGGTTTATTCTTTTACTATAACTGAGTTGAATGTCTGGTAATTTGTATTTTTTTTGCAACGTAAAACTAATACTTCCAGAAGGAAATAATTTTGAATAGTTGTATGCAAAAGATTCACGACTGGTTAATTGTTGTCCTTTGATATCAGTATTTTCGAACCTTAATCCCAAGTTGTATTTAACAATTGAATTCAGGGTGTGACTAACCATGGCATAGGCTGCACTTACTTTTTCACTGTATAAGAAATGATTGCTTTTTGCAGAGTCTGTTGCGTTTTTTTGCAAAGTGTGATTAAATGAATCAACATAAAAATCGTTGTCGATTGAACGGCCGGTGTACTTTAAACCAGTTTCAAATTTGATATTCGTCTGATAAGGCTTTGTGTAATCAATTTGCGCTAATCGTGTTGTAAAAATATTGTAATTGCTGTTGTTTAATAAATAGGGAAGTGGGGATTTAATTTTTTCTGAAATCGTATTGATTTCATTCTGCACAAACTGTGTGGTATTGTCAGTAAATGTCCTAGAAAAATTCACCATGCCAATTAAATTATGAGTGCTTTTGTCGAATGTTTTTCTCATGCTTAATCCCGCATCAATATTGTAATTATTGCCTTTTACTTTGCTGCCTCTTTCTATAATTTGGTACACACTATCACGCGCATTGCTCAATAAATTTCTACTCAAATCTTCATCATTGTTAAGGTTATCTGAGAACAAATAATTGGTAGACAAGGTGAGTTTTTTGTTGTAATTGTAATCAATTGTTCCAGAAAAAGCACCATTATAATTCAAGTACTCACCATTGCTAAATTGATTGATTCTACTGCTCGTATTATTAAAAAAGTTTTGCCGTAAATTATAGCCTCTTCCCCATTGATCATTTTGACGAAAGGAGAGTGTATTGCCAAAAACAAACTTCTTATAACTGCTATTAAACGAGGCTGTTCCATTGTATTTATTATGTGTTCCAGCACCTAAAGTAATATATCCGTTTTTTGATTTACTAGTGTTTTGCTTAAGTGTAATATTAATAATTCCACTCATTCCTTCTGCATCTTGTTTAGCTCCAGGATTTGTATTAATATCTATGCTCTCAATATTAGCTGCAGGGATTTGCATGAGCAATGCTTGTCTATCGGCACCACTTAAACTACTTTGTTTCCCGTTAATATAAATGGTAATGTTGTTACTTCCGCGTATGCTAATATTGCCATCTGCATCCACGTTTACCGCAGGTATTTGTTTTAGCGCATCGATTGCAGTCCCCCCGGTTGCAAGTATATTTTGACTAACCGAATAGGTTTTCTTTTCGATGGTAAAAGGCTCTTCTTCTTTTTTTAGTTTTAAGGAAAATCCTTTTAGAGAATTATTGGTTGAACGCATCCAAACCGTATTCAATTTGATTGGATAGTTAGTTTCTGTAATTATTAGCAGTCTGTCATTAAAACTAATAAGACTAAATTTAATGGCATAGATGGGTTGGTTTAAACATATCTCAAATTTACCCAATGAATCACTGATAACAATATTTGTTATTGTTTCATTCAATTTGTTGCGCAATTCTATTCGAACATTTGATAATGCTTGGTCCGAAGCACTATCAATCATTGTCCCTGAGACGCAATAATTAGCAGAATTTTGTGCGCCTAAAAATTGTGAAATTGCGGTGAGTGCAATTAATAAAATCGGTTTAAAAGTCATGTTAAAATTAAAGAGCAATCAAACAAGCGAATTAAATTTTCTTTCTAACAGTTCGTTGTTCAATTCTCTTCTCATAATTTACACCCTGAAAAATTCTATGGACATAA
Organism: Bacteroidota bacterium; assembly: GCA_947496065.1. Classification (GTDB taxonomy): domain Bacteria; phylum Bacteroidota; class Bacteroidia; order NS11-12g; family UBA955; genus JABMMZ01. The sequence continues at coordinate 32,930 of CANMBF010000019.1, read as the reverse complement.
ATGCCTGGAGTATGAATAGAATTAGGATCTAATTCACCAGGTTCCACTAATTCTTCAACTTCGGCAATGGTAATCTTCCCAGCCATCGCCATTAGTGGATTAAAGTTTCTGGCAGTGTCCTTGTACACTAAATTGCCATGGTGGTCGCCCTTCCAAGCTTTTACGATTGCAAAATCAGCATCGAATGCTTCTTCCATTAAATAGGTTTTGCCTTTAAAATCACGTGTTTCTTTTCCGATTGCTACTTCAGTTCCTACACCTGCAGGTGTATAAATCACCGGCATGCCATAGCCTGCTGCTAAACAGCGGGTGGCAAGAGTACCTTGTGGTATTAATTCAACTTCAAGTTCACCATTGAGCAATTGTCTTTCAAATTCTTCATTCTCGCCGACATAAGAGGACACCATTTTTTTAACCTGTTTGGTGTTTAATAAAAGGCCAATACCAAAATCATCTACTCCTGCATTGTTGCTAATACAGGTAAGTTGTTGTGTCCCTTTTTTAACAAGGGCATTGATACAATTTTCGGGTATACCACACAATCCAAACCCACCTAACATTAAGACTGCACCATCTTTAATGTCTTTGATTGCCTCGTCAGCATTTGAAACCACTTTATCCATATCGCAAAAATAATTTTTTTATGTGATTAATTTGAAATTTATATTAAAGGGTTTCGTTTTTAGGCGTTAAGACTTCTTCTTGCCTTTGCTTTTCGATGTTATTCCACTGCTAATTCCGAAGTAAAAATCGGTGCCATAAAAATTATTTGATTTTAACTGACCAATTAAATTATCGGAACCAAAAAAGACAGGTCCCATTCTCAGAAAAATACCAACTCTACCAGTTTTATAATCGTTCATTAAGCCCATAGGTATGGAAACTTCAAATAATTTACTTTCGAAACGTGGAATCACCACAAGATAAGAAGGCTTCCGAATACCAATTGATTTTTTGCCACGCATGTCTTGTGAAATATTGGCGCCTACATATAAATTTTTAAAAAGGTTATAGTCAAATTGTAAATTAATGGTGGTTGGCATCGATGTTTTAATCGTTTTGTAAGCGCTGTCTATTGCAAAAATTGTTCGCATCAAACTATCCGTAAAACGCATACCATCTTTGGTCGAACGCCATGCGCTGCCAAATGCACCGGTAACATCAAAATATTTATCAGAAGAATTTGTAATATGGGTAGTTTTTAAATTGTTTTTGTAATAGATGCCTCCAGCATCTAATAAACTTAAGCCAGCTCTTAGCAAGTAATTATTCTTATCATTCGTTAGTTTTTTAGTTCCCTCAGGACTCCATTCAATGGTGGCGCCTATATCATAACCAAAGCCTGCCCCTTTTAATTTTTCTCTCAAATAATCTGCATTGACAACTTTTAATTTTTCGAAAATAGCAGGGTCTGTATAGCCATATTCAATATCTGCTTGATTAAAAACAATGGTATCTTTATTTGGTAAGCGAAATTGAACACCTTTATTTTTTATGTAACCACTGGCATATCCCATTAAATATTTACCTGTAAATCCGGCCTTAATTGTTAATTGGTCATTTTTTATAATCGTTTTTGCGAGGGTTCCACCCAATTCACCATAGGCATTAAAATTTACTGTGAATGCATTGTCTTCGAATCTTTCTCCTACTTTATACTGGTTGGGACCACTGTAAAGGGTATTACCTTTGCTGCTATCGACACCATATTTACTAAGCCTGGCGAGTGGTTCGGCCATATCGTTAATTTGAAAACTAATGGTGTTTTTATATTGCAAGCCGAAAGCAAACCCTTTTGGCAAGGTAAACATAATACCAGGTGTTCTGAACTGTGAGTATAAGTTTAAATTTTTACTTTTACCATTGAGACTCTCCTTTAACCAATCATCCTGAAAATCAATAGGCGCATTGGGGTTGCCATTCTTATGGTATTGGGCGGGCACTTGATTGGTTGCCAATTGTTGCAACGAAAATGGCATATTCAAACTTAAATAATCATTGTTAAATCCAAAACCCATTGTAAAGCCATTGATATATAACTTGTGCCTTGAATTCGCAATATTGGCTGGATTTAAATTGGCTTGGTGTATGCCAGCATAATTACTTTGTTGAAGTCCAAGATAAGTTTGAGATTGAAGAGCGCCTATTGTGCATAAGCTTCCCGAAAATAGCAATAATTTTAATTTGAATGCATTCATTTTAGTATATTTTTGTATCATGTTTTTAAAAAATAATTTAGAAATTCTTCTTGTTATAGTTATAGTAATGCTTGGCCTTTCGGTTGTTTTGGGTGCTTTTGGCAGCCATGGATTAAAGGGTCTACTGACACCTTCCATGCTCGATGTGTACCAGACCGCTTGTCAATATTTAAGCATTCATTCACTCGGTTTGTTATTAATATTAATACTCAATATTACAACAAAATTTAAAATTTCTAATGCTTCAATTTATTCACTTTTATTTGGAATTTTTATATTTTCTTCAACATTAATCGTAATTTCAATTTCTGAATTGTTAAATATTCCTGGGTTAAAAAAATTAGGCCTGATAACGCCAATAGGAGGTGTATTAATGGTATTAGGATATTTATTGGCAAGTTTAAATATTTTAAAATCTATCAAATCTTAATTATGGCTAAACAATTGATATTATTGCGACATGCAAAAAGTGTTTCTCAATTTACAAATTCTGATTTTAATAGAACGCTTAATGAAAAGGGCAAGAAAGATGCACCTGAAGTGGCCAAAGCATTTAAATTATTAGGTATTCAGCCAAATATTATTTTATGCAGTACAGCTATTAGAACCAAAGAGACGTTAGCCCTGTTTCGGTTGGATGAACCTATCGAATACTTAGATGGTCTGTACCATGCAGCTGCATCAGATATATATGATATTATTTTGAAATACCAAGATTATGAAATAATCATGGTGGTCGGTCATAACTTTGGAATTACTAATTTAGCCAACCAATTAAGTACAACGGGAGCCGCAGAAATGAATACATGCGGACTATATATCTTAGAATTCCCCGATAGCATAGAACTGAACAAAGGAAAAATCCTACATTATTTATCACCTAAAAATATTTGAGCGAGCCTATAGAAAACATAATAAATGATGACAGAGAAACACTCTATGTAGAAGTTGTTTTGCCTTTGCCAATTCCACGTTTATTTACCTACCGGTTATCGGAGGAAATGAACGAATTGGCGGTGGTTGGTAAACGCGTCTTTGTAGTTTTTGGTTCACGAAAAGTTTATACGGCCCTTATCGTTAATATTACATCTGAACCACCAAAAGTATATGAGGCGCAATATGTATTAACCTTTATTGATGATTCTCCTTTGATTACGCCTGAGCAGTTAAAGTTTTGGCAATGGATTGCCGATTATTACATGTGCACTTTGGGCGATGTCATGTCGGCCGCTTTGCCCTCAGGATTGAAAATTGAAAGTGAAACGTATGTTGCCTTAGCAGACGATATTCATTATGATGAAAAGGAACTTGATGAGAAAGAAGTCAAAATATTAAAACTATTAGAGGGTAAAGAAAAACTAAGAATCTCTGCCATCGAAACCGAATTAAAATCAAAATCATCTTTTGTCAAAATTATTAAAAGTTTATACGACCGTGAGTTAATTGTTATATCAGACGATATAACCGAAGTCTATAAACCTAAACTGTCTACAAGAATTAAATTAAATACCAATATAAAGGAAGACCAATACAATGAGCTTTTGATAACTGTAGAAAAAAAAGCCAAAAAACAATACGAGGCGTTGCTCGCTTTAATTGGTCAGCCCAACACAGATGCCGTTAAAAGCGACTTAATAAAAAAATACAACCTAGCCACCTCTGCGATTAAAGCTTTGGTCGATAAAAATATCATAGAACAATATCAAGTCACGGTCGATAGGATACATTTGAATCAGAACGAAGAAAGCACTTTTGAGTTATCAGAGGAACAACAAATTGCATTGAACGAGGTCAAGGAAAGTTTTAAAACCAAACAAACCACTTTATTGCATGGCGCCACCGCAAGTGGAAAAACCTTTATCTATATTGATCTCATTCGATCGGCCATTGAACGCGGAGAAAGTGTCTTGTACTTGGTTCCAGAGATTGCTTTGACTGAGCAATTAATAAAACGTTTGGAACAATATTTCTCCGATAAAATGGCTGTATCACATTCGCGTTTTAGTCAATTCGAAAAAGTTGAAATTTGGCAAAAGGCAAATAAGGGTGAAATTAAATTATTGATTGGCCCTCGCTCTTCTTTGTTTATGCCCTTACAAAAATTGAGTTTGATTATTATTGACGAGGAGCATGAAACTACTTTTAAACAAACAGATAAAGCGCCACGCTACAATGCCCGCGATTTGGCCATGGTTTATGCGAAGCTCACGGGGGCTAAAATTTTATTGGGTTCGGCTACACCATCAATCGAGACATACTACAATGCGATGACAGGTAAGTATGGAATGGTAAAATTGAAAGCATTGTACGGCAAAGCATTTCAACCCAACGTTATTTTTGCAGATGTAAAAGAGGAAACACGCACAAAACAAATGCATGGTATTTTTACCGACACTTTGTTTAGTCAAATTTTGAAACTTCAAAATGAAAAATCACAAGGCATATTGTTTCAAAATCGCAAGGGGTATGTTCCAGTGGTAGAATGCACCACTTGTGGCTGGACTAGTAAATGTGTAAATTGTGATATTGCACTTACCTACTATAAGTATAGTAATAATCTTAAATGCCATTACTGCGGATATCATCAACCCAATATTACAAAATGCGAAGCTTGTGGGAACAATACCATGGGTATACAAGGTTATGGAACCGAACGTATTGTTGAAGAATTACAATTGCTTTTGCCCGAATTGCGCATTATTCGCTTCGACCAAGATAGCACAAGACAAAAAAATGCTTTTCGGAATTATATCAACGATTTTGAAAATGGCAAAGCAGATGTTATGGTTGGCACCCAAATTGTGGTGAAAGGTTTAGACTTTGAAAATGTTCATTTAGCAGCCGTTATTAATGCCGATCAACTATTGAATTTCCCCGACTTTAGAGCCTATGAGCGCACCTTTCAACTTTTGACGCAATTGGCTGGAAGAACTGGTCGACATGGTAAACAAGGTTTACTAATTATACAAACAAGGCAAGTTCAGAATGAAGTATTAAAAGCGGTTGCAAGTAATGATTATGAAGGCTTTTATAATTCACAAATTATCGAAAGAGAACAGTTTAGTTACCCGCCCTTTAGCCGTCTCATCAAACTAACGATAAAGCACAAACAACCTGAAATTATTAACCAGGTTTCAGCTCAGTTTTCGCAATTGCTTAAGCGACAATTAGGTGCACGTGTGTTAGGGCCTGAAACGCCTTTTGTGTCAAAAATAAAAAATTATTATTTGCGAAATATTTTAGTGAAAATGGAAAAGGACAAGGACAATGAAAAGGCCATTAAACAGTTTATTACAAAAACATATGATTACCTTATATTAAGGGATAATATTAAAGGATTGCAATTAATTGCAGATGTCGATTGTTATTAAAAAGAAAATGAATACCTATATATGTATATTACGTGGCATCAATGTTAGCGGTCACAAAATCATTAAAATGGATGAATTAAAAAACCTCTTTCAAAAATTGGGTTTTAATGCAGTCCAAACCTACATCCAAAGCGGAAATGTTATTTTTCAATCTGAACTAAAAAACCAGCAAGAATTAGAGCTACTAATAGCAAAGCGTGTGAATGAAGTGTTTGGTTTTGATGTGCCAATTTTAGTTAAAACTTTCAAAGAATTACAACATGTTTTCGAGAACAATCCATTTCTTAAAAATGGCGTGACAGAGATTAGTAAATTACATGTTACCTTCTTATCTGAGATTCCAAATAGTACACTGGTTAAACAATTTAATGAACTAGATTTAGGTTCAGACGAATTTACAATTGATAACAGTTCCATTTATATTCATTGTCCTGTCAATGGTTATGGCAATTCTAAAATAAGCAATCAATTCATTGAAAATAAGTTGAAGCTAAATGCCACTACTCGCAATTGGAAAACCATCACCCAATTAATGAATATGTCGCAAGAAGCATAAAAAAAGCCCCCGTTTGAGGGCCTTTTAAATATTTTGTTTTTGTTAATATGCTTTTACAATTAATTTATCGCTTATCAAACCATTGGAAGTATGCAACAATATAAAGTAGACACCATTTTCAAGATTTTCAATGTTGAGCTCTGTCGTTATTTCACTTTTATGTTGCGTAAATACGATCTGACCTTGTAGATTTAATATCTCAATTTGCCCATTAAGTGAATGGCTTAAATTGACGACCTTGTTAGCAGGATTTGGAAATAAGTTAATTGGTGAAATAGCAATTCGTTTTAAACTTGAAAGATTAACATTAATGTAATTTAGCTTTGTTTCAGAAGTGGAACCAAGACTGTTCCTAACAATTAAGGTAATGTTGTAGTTGTCGCCATTGGTGAATTTAATATTTGGAATTCTAGAATTTGAATCTGTTCCATTGGTAAAAATATACGTTGCTGGTGATATTCTCCAAGTCCACGAAGTTGGATCATTTGAAGATTGGTCAATTAAACTAATACTCTCGTTAACTTTTGGATTTGTTTTAGAAGCTACAAAACTAGCTACTGGTGCAGAGGTAATACTACTTACGTTGATATAATTATTTTTAGTTAATGAATCTGCGCCACCATTGTTGGCTATCCATAGTTTAACTGTGAATGAACCCGCTTGGGTGAAACTAACATAAATAATGCTATCCGTTAATTTAGAATTGTTTAATAAATTATAGCTACCAGGCGTAAATAGCCATTTGAAAGCAGTAGGGTTATTGGTTGAGGTACTTTTTAAAATAACTGTCTGTCCTTTAGTTGGCGATTGATTAGAAACCGTAAAATTGCACACAGGGCGGTTACTAGGTGTAATACTTTTAATCACATTATTGCCTTTATCTACGATATACAATAAATTTTGTTGTTGACTATAGGCAATACCTGTAAGGTATTCAAAACGCGCAGCATTGCCAGTGGCATCTGTATTACCAGTTTGCGAGGTGCTACCAACATATAAGCTCAAAACATTGCCTTCATATTTCTTGACACAAGTCTGTTCAGCGATATAAAATGCGCCACTCATGATGCATAATGCTGTAGGAGAAGATAATCCTGAAGTTATAAAGTCAGTAGTTATTTCTGTACCTAAGTCGATTTTACGAACTGCGCTATTGCCATAGTCTGCAACATATAAATAATTGCCATCAACAAAAACGTTGAAAGGCGAATTGAATGTAGAAGTACCATTGGCGCCATTGACATGACCTTGAACACCAGGTTTGCCGGCTATTGTAGATACATTGCCACCAGAGATTTTTCGAATGCAATGGTTATTTCTGTCGGCAACATATATATCACCATTCGAAGCCGTAGCAACACCAACTGGGGCATTAAACTTAGACAGTGAATTGGTGCTATTTAGGTATGATCCATTTAATAACTTTATACCAGCAATTGTGCTTACACTTGGGTCTTGGGATAAATTAAAATATGCGCTTACCTTTCTAATCTGATGGTTATCTCCATCGGCGACTAAAACTTCATTGGTACTTGGAATTATTGTCATGCCGGCGGGTCCGTTAAATCGTGCTGAAATTCCAGTTCCATCTTTGCTATCAGGTGCTCCACCCGAAGTTGGATCAAGGTTATAACCAGCGACTAATTTACAGTTGGTTCCTGTAATAAGCATGATGTTGTGCTCATTAGAAATATAAATACGCCCGGCAGTATCTATAGCAATTCCAGTTGGTGCAGAAAACAACATAGAATCTTTATGATTGTTTCTAATGCCATTGTAAAAACCAGAACCAGCATAAGCTTTACCAGCAAAAGTTTTGACTGTTTGGGCATTGTGAATAATAAAATTTAGAGAGAAAAAAAGGAGAAGGGTAGTTTTAAGAGTGTGTAGTCTCATTTAGTTTTATAGTGTTTTATAATGTTTTATGTTTTTAAATTGTTAGTAGTGTGTCATTTATGTTTTCTTCAATAACTCTATCTGCATTTGCATAATCCCTTCCTACAAATACCTTGCCAGTCATTGCTTCGAATAATTCAGTATATCTATCAGTTACGCTGTTAACAAATTCATTGGTCATTTCAGGAATTATTTCGCCTTCCAAACCTTGAAAACCATTCTCCATAAGCCATTCCCTAACGAATTCTTTTGATAATTGCTTTTGAGGCTTTCCTTCTTTTTGCAACTTTTCGTAGGTGTCTAAATAGAAAAAACGACTGGAATCAGGGGTATGTACCTCATCAATTAATATTAATTTCTTATCATGAACACCAAATTCATATTTGGTGTCAACCAATATTAATCCACGTTCATTAGCCATTTCACTTCCTCTATTGTATAGTGCTAATGACGCTTCAACCATTTGATCTATGAACTTTTTAGTCGTAATTTTTAGTGTAATAATACCTTCTACACTTATATCTTCATCGTGGCCGCTACTGTTTTTTGTCGCAGGCGTTATGATAGGCTTTGGAAATTTGTCATTTTCCTTCATTCCATTTGGCATTTTTACGCCACATATCATACGTTCACCCGTTTTATAGACTCTCCAAGCATGCCCACATAAGTAACCGCGCACTACTATTTCAATAGGAATGGCTTCACAATTAATACCAAAAGTAACATTGGGATCGGGGGTGCTAATTTTCCAATTTTGAATAATATCCTTAGTTGAATCAAGAAAAAAGGAAGCCAATTGCGTTAAAACTTCGCCTTTGTGTGGAATGGCTTTTGGTAAAACATGGTCGAAGGCAGAAATTCTATCGCATGCAATCATTGCAACATATTCATTTTTAATGGTATACACATCTCTCACTTTACCTCTATAAAAGGAAGTTTGATCTTTAAAAAAATAATTGGTAGCCATTAGTCCTTTTTCCATTTTAGCTGTATTTGTTGGGTTCATTAAAAACTTTAATTTAACTAGGCAAAAGTAATCATTTTTTTTAAATACGATTTTTAACTTTCATAAGCCCTTATTATTTCTTTCACTAGTCGGTGTCTTACAACATCATCGACATTCAAAAGCACAATACTGATGCCCTTAATTTTATCTAAAATTTTAGTCGATTTAATTAAACCTGTGGTTTGTTTAGCAGGTAAATCTACCTGGGTTAAGTCGCCTGTAATGATTAATTTAGCAGAAGGCCCCATTCTTGTTAAAAACATTTTTAACTGTGAATCAGTTGTATTTTGGGCTTCGTCTAATATGACGAAACAATTGTCCAATGTTCTACCTCTCATAAAAGCTAAAGGCGCTATTTCTATAGTTCTATTCTCAATATACAATTTAAGCTTATCTGGCGGAATCATATCATCCAAAGCATCGTATAAGGGGCGTAGGTAAGGGTCAATTTTTTCTTTTAAATCGCCGGGTAAAAAACCTAGACTTTCGCCTGCCTCAACAGCCGGACGTGTTAAAATAATGCGTTTAATTTCTTTGTTTTTGAGTGCTTTTACAGCCACTGCCACAGCAGTGTAGGTTTTACCAGTACCTGCAGGACCAATTGCAAAAACGATATCGTTTTTCGCAATCTCTTGAACGAGTTTAATTTGATTGGCAGTGCGCGCTTTAATCGGTTTTCCATTGTTGCCAAATAAAATTGTATTATTTTCATTGTCAAATAATGTTGCAGTATTTGCGTCTGTAGGGCTTGTTTCTGAAGAACCGAAAATTTCACTGATTAATGATTCATTTAATTCGCGACCTTTCATCACCGAAATATTGAATTTTTGAAAGCGTTTGACAAAATCATCAACTTCTTGTTCTTCACCAATGGCTTTAATTTCGTCACCGCGGGCAATAATTTTAAGTTTGGGATTTTTGTTTTTTATAATATTGAGGTAAATATTATTTGTACCATACATGTCTTGTGGTTGCAAGTCTTCGATTAGGATTGATTTTTCTGCCAAAGTGAAAGATTCTTTTTTAATTGGGTGATAAGTGGATATTTTTGCATACGAAAATAATCAATTTTGGCAATCATTCAATTAATATCAGATTTTCAATCCGGTTCCTTTAAAATAGGACTCTTGCATAGTCAGTTATTACAAGGTATTAAAGATGTAAAAATTGTTGATATTTCGCATCAAATAAAATTACAAAATATTGTTGAAGCTGCATTCGTGGTCAACCAACTAGAATTCGATGGAAATGAAACAATGATTACACTTGTTAGTGTTGGTTCGCATTCACAAAATGTTATCTACAAATACCGCGATAAGTGGTATGTTTTTCCTAACAATGGTCTCATCTCTTTGGTATTTGAAATTAATAAAAATGAATGGCTATATACCTGTGATAATATCGAATTAGTTAAGGTTTTAAATCAATTAATTCTCAACGAAACAAGTCAATTGAAACGCGCAGAGAATGTTGTTATGCTGACCCAAAAGAAGGCCATGGAACACGACCATATGATTGTTTGTGAGAGGATTTATACTGATCCACATGGCAACTGCTATTTTAATTTAAATAGAACACAATTCGAACAAAAATTTGAGCAGGGTAAATTCAGTGCCAAGATACAATTTGTAAGAGATGTGCATTTTTACGAAATACACAACAATTATAATTCTGTTGGACAAGGACTCGCCTTGTTAATGTTTAGCAAAAAAGGATATTTGAAATTAGCCATTAACCAAGGGAATGCCTCACAACTATTTAGAATCAAAGAAAATACTGTAATTTCTATCACCCAAATATGATAATACGATTGGTTAAAATGAGTTTTAAACCGGAAGAAGTTGACAATTTTCTTTCGCTTTTTGAAACCGTAAAAATAAAAATAAGGGCCCGTGAAGGCTGCACCCACTTGGCACTTTGGCAACAAAAAGATCAGCCTAATGTAATGTTTACCTACAGCATTTGGGACCATGAAGTTCATTTAGAAAGTTATCGCCATTCTGCCTTGTTTGAGGAAACTTGGGCTTTAACAAAAGTTAAATTCAATGCCAAACCGGAAGCATGGAGTGTTGAACAACTTGTTAGTAGTGCTAACAATATATTAGGTTAATTTGTCGTTACAATTTACATGAAGAAATTATTTGCTTTTATAGTTCTGTTTAGTTTTGCAATCTTGGCTTTTTCACAAATGAAATATTATGATAAAGCTGAAAAACAATTCAATGAAAAAAATTTAAAAGGGGCCTTGAAATACATTGATAAATGTATGGAAAATAAGGAAACGAAGAACCATGTGTTGGTGCGACTCCTCAAAGCAAAAATCATGTATGGTATCTCGCAAGATCCAGATCTAAAAATAAAATACCCCAATGCACTAAAAGATGCCATTCGCTTTGCAGAATTCAATCCTGATAATAAGCTTATCATGGTTGGTGCAAAATTTATTTACCTTGAACCAGAGACAGTGGCCTTTTTTAAAAATATAGTCAAAGCGAATAATAAAGAAGCACTTGAAGCCTATAACACAAATAAATATGCCAAAGCACTTCCTGTTTTTAAAAGAAGTTTATCTTTTGGAATGGATACTCAATCGCTGGTTTTGGTAGGAGAGTGCTACTGGCAAATGAATTTAAGAATAGAAAGCTTGCCTTATTTCAAAGAAGCGGCAGAAATGATTTATGGAGGGGTTACTGAAAATGGTTCGAAATTATATGGCTACAGTAAATTGCCTTTCCGTCAATTGGGTCAATATTACATCGATAAAAAACAATATGATACGGCCTATGTAATTGTTAAAAATGGCAGAGAGATTTTGCCAAACGACCCTATACTTAGCTCTTATACCTACAACTTAATGCGCTATGCCCTTGAAAAAGTTCCGCCAAGCGAAGATTATTTAAGAATGGTTCAGCAAAGTTTAAACGATTTTCCAACCGATTCGTTTTTAAATCACCGCGAGAATTCAATCTATATTTATTTGTTAAATGGAATGGCCAAATCGAATGAACAAAAACAATTTGATAGTTTAATTTTGCTCTACGCCAAAAGCAAGGCGCTAAAAGCAAAATCCAAAAACCTCGAATTAATAAAGAAATTCGACATTTTTGCCGGTCAAGAAAAAGTAGTCTTCTTAGAATCTATTTATAAATATTTTGGCCAGATAGGTTTGCGAGAAGCTTGCTATGCAGCATTTAATGCATGGACCAACAATATGGTTCAACCCATGATTATCAAACCTTTTTCTTCTTATATTTTAGGACAAAGTCCTTTTTATGCTGAAATATTATTCAATAGACGCATTGCACTTCAGTCTAAAGAGCCAATGCTTCTCAAGGAAAGATTTGATTATTTGGTTTTGAAGAATAAAGAAAAAGCAACCTATTACGATTTATTGCCATTGGTTATTATGAACGATGCCTGTACCCATGATTATCCAAAAGATTTATCATCTAGGGCCAAGGCAAAAGAGTACAGAACGCAATTAATTAAAGAAGCAATCGATAGCAATGATTTTGCATTAGCTCGAAAAATGTGGACTGAATCAAATACCATGTATGTTGATTTAAGAAAAACACTTGAATTGCAATGGAAAGACATTGTTGTTGCCGATTTTAAAGTCAATTATTTTGGAACCCGCATTAATCCCAATGGTAAAAAAGACCAAGGTGTACCTGACTATAAATGGAAAGGAAACGTTGATCAATGTGCGCCAGGTAAAATGAATGACACATTGATTTACCGCCTGGAAAATAGAATCAATTATTTCAGAAGAATGGCAGGTGTTTCAGAACAAATTATCTTAACTAACGATAACAATGAAAATTGTGAAATAGCCGCTTTAATGTGTGAAGCCAATAAAAGTATGAGTCACCAGCCAACAGATGCTTGGCGATGTTTTATCCCCGCTGGTTTTGATGCTTTGAAACTTTCCATACTTTCAAGGGATGGAAATCCAGCGATTGCTATTACGGCAGCCATGGGACAAAATCATCCTACTGTTGGCAATCGCAGATGGTTGCTCTATCCCTATTCGCAGCTAATGGGAATTGGAACAGCTCTGAATTACACCTCCATTTTAACGGTAGATAATTCAAATAAATTTGATACACTCAAATATAAATCGCAATTCATCGCTTGGCCACCTGCTGGCTATTGTCCTAAAATGCTGGTTTATAAAAAATGGAGTTTTACCATCGATCAAAATTTAGCGGGTGCAACTGTTGTGATGAAAAATAAATTGGGTGAAAATGTTCCATTAACAATAGAGGCTTTGGCGCCAGGTTATGGTTTAAATACCCTTGTATGGGAGCCAGAAATCAACATGCAAACCGTCGGAGATAATGATGATTATAATGTTATTGTTACGCTGTCAAATTCCAAAACATACAATTACAAAGTTAAAATCATAGATATTAAACTTTAAGTTATTTCTAAAATCCAATTGGCCTTTTAGCGCGTTAGATATGCAATATTTTTAGTTGTCATAATTGCTTTTGCACTCTCTTGTTTTGTTTTTGAAATTTTCTTCTAATGGGCATTTAGTGGTTTTTCAAGATGTTTGGTTGCAGAATATAAAAGCCATTGGAAGATGGCGCTTTCCAAACAAAAGACGATTTACACTTGGGTATTTTAACGAAAAAACGCAAAAATACACCCTAATTGATTATGCCAAATTTCGAAAATATGAGTGTTTAATGGGTTGGTATTGTTCTTAGATAACGTGCAAATTAGCATTCTTCGATTGCCTAATCGCTTTTTATTAAAGCGTTAAACCTTTCTGAGTATATTAGTGAACACCTAGGGCAAAAGTATTGGGTAAGGAATGCACTTGTATTGCATAATATTTCTATTTTTGCATTCTTAAAAAAACAGTTTAAAAACAAATTATGGGTATTTACAATGATATAGTTGCCAAACAAAAGTCGATTGCAGTAATTGGGCTTGGTTATGTAGGATTGCCATTGGCTTTAGAATTTTCTAAGAAATACAAAGTTGTAGGTTTCGATATCAATCCTAAAAGAGTTGATATGTTGAATAGGCATGAGGACCCTAGTAAAGAAGTTGAAGCCCATGAATTTGAAAATGGCGATATCTCGTTTTCATGCAATTTGGAAGATATTAAAAATTGTAACTTTTATATTGTAGCGGTGCCAACCCCGATTGACGATGCTAAAAGTCCTGATTTAAAGCCATTGATTGGTGCATCAAAAACAGTGGGTAAAGTTCTGAAAAAAGGAGATTATGTAATATTTGAATCTACCGTTTACCCTGGTTGTACTGAGGAAGACTGCATTCCTGTGATGGAGAAAGAAAGTGGATTAGTATTTAATACAGATTTTAAAGTAGGCTATTCGCCAGAAAGAATCAATCCAGGCGACAAGGTGAATACCTTGACTAAAATTTTAAAAATAGTTTCAGGAAGTGATGCTGAAAGTTTAGAAGAAATTGCGGCGTTGTATGGTTCAATCATAACAAAAGGAATCCATAAGGCACCTAGCATTAAGGTGGCCGAAGCGGCAAAAATTATTGAGAATACGCAAAGAGATTTAAACATTTCTTTAATGAATGAGTTGAGTTTGATATTTGATAAAATGAACATCAATACTTATGATGTTATCGAAGCCGCAGGAACCAAATGGAATTTTCTTAAATTTAGTCCTGGTCTAGTAGGAGGGCATTGTATTGGTGTTGATCCTTATTATTTAACATACAAGGCAATTGAATTAGGATTACATCCAAGAGTAATTGCTGCAGGCAGATATACCAATGATATGATGGGGGCACACATTGCGAAAGTGGCCATTAAAAAACTCATTAATAACGATAAAAAAATTAAAGATGCACGTATCCTAATTTTAGGTGCAACCTTTAAAGAAGATGTTGCAGATATTCGCAACTCTAAAATAGTGGATATTGTAAAAGAATTAAAAAGTTTCAGCGTTAATGTTGAGGTAGTAGACCCGCGTGCTGATAGCGAAGAAGTTCATGAAGAGTATGGCTTTAGTCTAGAAAAGGAAATCGGTAAAGGATATGATGGTGTGATTGCGGCAGTGAGTCATCTAGAGTATAAAAATTTAACCGAAGATTATTTCAAGTCAATTTGTAACGAAAAGTCATTTGTACTCGATTTAAAAGGACAATACCGCCATCAATTCAAAGAAATGGAATATTGGAGTCTGTAAAATGGCCGCTTACTTTAGATTGTTTTATTTTTTTTAATACCCTAAAAAGATTTTTAATAGTCCTTGTATAAATTAATACCGCAGCTTTTTGCCGTATGTATAATGTGTTGGTATTCTAATCTAGGCTTCAGCGATGGTTAGTATATAGCCATTGTTGTCGCGGATGGCGAATTCAGCTACCCCGTATGGCGTTGCAGCGAGTGGTTTAACAATCATTTCGCTGTGCTTTAGTTGTTCATACAAACTGGCCATGTCTTTTATTTTGACATAAAAGGTGATGCATCCTTTTCCCGTGGTTTGTAACTCTGGATATTCTTCTTTCAAACTGGTATGGTCTTGAAACATCAAAAATACATCGCCATTACTCACCATGGCCCAAATTAAATCGCCTGATTCAGGATTGCTCATCACTAAATCGAATCCCAATTTTTCTGTATAAAATTGAACAGTTTCATTGACATTGTTAACGCCAATATTCGCGGTAATAGAATGGTAGTGCATTTCGTAGTATTTATTATACAAACATATTCAAATTCGTGTCATCAAAAAACATTTAAAAATACTTTAACCATTTTTTTTCTGTGTGCCGCAACATTTTACTTCAGAATAGATAATTATTCAGAAAGTTTTACAATGTCTTTAACTTCTAAAACACATTTTTTATTGGACTGCAATGTCTAATTAATCATCGCCAAGCCTAAGGGTTTTAAAGTACAAACAAAATTAGGAAACATTAATCTTAATATTGAATACAACCGTTTGAAATATTTGTAATATTTCATGGTATTCTTTTGCCCTTTGGTAGGTAACATAAACCCAGGAAGAAACATATAGGCCGCCTTTAAAGCCAATGCCATTTATGCATTTTAATTCTTCCCTTTAACAAGGTTTATATTATTTAAAAAAAAACTAAGCATTGTAACGAAGAATGAAATATTTTTGCACTGTGGAATATCAAATAGTAAAAGTTAGCAATAAGAAGCAATTGGGCGAATTTATTCAATTTTCCAAAGGGCTTTATAAAAGCGATAAGAACTATATCATGCCGCTCGATAAGGACATTGCGGCTGTATTTAATGAGGGTGAAAATCCCGCCTATAAAACAGGGGAGTGCATTCAATGGTTATTGTACAAAAAGAATGAAATCGTTGGTCGTGTAGCTGCATTTTATAATAAATTACCAAGAACAGGGATCCTAACCGGAGGTATTGGCTTTTTCGAGTGTATCAATAATCAAGCGGCTGCCAATTGTTTATTTGATGAAGGTAAAAAATGGTTAAAAGACCATGGATGTACCTATATGGATGGACCCATTAACTTTGGTGAGCGTGATAGTTTCTGGGGCCTCATGGTAGATGGTTTTGAAAGTCCTAGTTACCGCGAAAATTACAATCTAAAATATTACAAAGCACTTTTCGAAAATTATGGATTCTTGCACGAAATCGGTCAAACGACCTCATTGATTCATGAAGGTATCTTTAACTTCGAACGCTTTAGCAAATTAGCAGGTAGAGTTTTTGCAAATCCTACCTATACGTTCGACCACATTCGCAAAAACAATCTCGAAAAATACGCGAAAGATTTTATTGAGATTTATAATCAGGCTTGGGCTTTTCACGAAAATTTTGAGCCAATGACCATGGAAAAAATAATGGTTTTAATGAAAATGATGAAACCCATTATTGTTGAAGATTTAAATATATTCTCCTACGCAGATGGTAAGCCAGTGGGTTTTTATATCACGGTTTTAGATGTGAACCAAATTTTTAAACATGTGAATGGCAAGTTAAATCTGATTGGCAAACTCAAATTCTTATATTACAAACGCAAAGTGAAACGTATCAGAGGCATTGTTTTTGGCGTTATTCCACAATACCATAATACAGGCATGGAGGTGGCTTTAATCATGAAATTCCGCGAAGCCATTCAAAGACAAAATCAATATTCCGAAAATGAATTGGCGTGGATAGGCGATTTCAATCCAAAAATGTTGAGCATGTTTGAATCTATGGGTGCTCAGCCTATCAAAAAACATATTACTTACCGTTTTCAATTTTAATTCTTATTTGTGAATTTACTCTTTATCGCTAACCGCTTTCCCTATCCACCCTTTAGAGGCGATAAATTGAAAATATTCAACTTAGCAACTCAGTTGTCAAAGCATCACACATTGCACCTCATAACGTTTGCCGAATCAGATAAGGATTACGATTACATTCCAGCGTTACAATCCATTTTTAAAACCATTAAAGTGGTTAAATTGCCCAAATGGAGAAGTTTTTTAAATGTAGCGTTAGGCATGTTTGGTAATTTGCCTTTGCAAGTCAATTATTTTAAAAGCAAACGCTTTGAAAAAGTGCTTTCAAAACTTTTATCTAAAGAGGTATTCGATGCGGTGCACGTTCAACATTTGCGAATGGCACAGTATGCTATTGATAAAAAGGAACTAAAGCGCATCCTTGATTTGCCAGACGCATTTTCACTATACTGGCAGCGCAGAAAGACTGTCAAACGCAATTTTTTGGTAACCCTTTTAGACAATATTGAAAGCAAGCGGGTGATGGCTTATGAGAAATATATTTTGAATGAGTTTAACCTTAACTTGGTTTGTTCTGTTGAAGATAAAAAATTTCTCTTAAAAACACATGGTATTAACAATATCAGTGTTCTCCCTAATGGGGTAGATACGCATAAATTCAAACCGATGGTGCATGACTACAGTGACGCAGGCACCTTGTTGTTTACTGGTAATATGGACTATGCGCCCAATGTTGATGCGGTTATTTATTTTGTCGAAGAGGTTTTTCCTTTAATAAAAAAAGAACATCCCGATGTTAAATTTATTATAGCTGGTCAACGCCCTATCGATAAAGTTTTAGCACTTGCCAATGGGCATGATATTGAGGTTACAGGGTTCATACCTGAATTGCAATCCATGTATAATTTGGCCAGCATTGTTGTTGCGCCTCTTAGATTTGGAGCAGGTACGCAAAACAAAGTTTTAGAAGCCATGGCAATGGGTATTCCTGTGGTTTGTTCTAATATTGGCTTCGAAGGTTTGGGAATTGCCGATGGCGATGGTGCTTTTATGAGAACCAATGCAAATGATTTTGCTGCAACAGTTAATTTACTACTTTCTGATGAAGATCTTCGAAAAGTGTCTGGTAACAAGGGTTCAGAAGCAATAATTAATAATTTTAGTTGGGAAAAAATTGCGGCTTTGCTCAACAATTATCTTTCTCATTAATTCGGCTTAAATAAAAATAATTTTAATAGTTAAAATATTTATTTTTGCAGAAATAATTATGGCTCAATTTGAATTAATAATGCCCAAAATGGGAGAAAGTATTGCCGAAGCTACCGTTACCAAATGGTTGAAAAACGAAGGTGATACTATTAAACTTGATGAACCAGTTGTTGAAATAGCAACTGATAAAGTAGATTCTGAAGTACCTTCTACCTATGAAGGTGTTTTGATTAAAAAGTTATGGAATGAGGGCGATGTTGTTCCTGTAGGTGCTGCAATTGCATTAATAGGCACCGAAGCCGGCACAGTTGCTGCTGCCGAACCTATAAGGGAAGTAGTATCAGAAACAGTTTCTCAGCCAATTAAAGTGATTGAACAATCAATTGAAGCAGCTACTGCTGCAGTTCAAATTTCGAATTCTGATAGTGCAAGATTTTATTCGCCATTGGTACTTAACATTGCAAGAACCGAAGGTATTGGAATGGTTGAATTAGATCAGATTCCAGGCACTGGTAAAGAAGATAGAGTGACCAAAGGCGATATTCTTAAATACATAGAAGGCGGTAGAACATTACAAAATACGGTTGCTAGTATAGCGCAAGTAAATGCAACAGCTACAGTAACACAAGTTGTTAAAGCGGCCCCTGTTAAACATGAAGGACCAAAAGTAACCATGATGCCTGGCGATGAAATTATAGAAATGGATCGCATGCGCAAATTAATCGCCGACCATATGGTAATGAGTGTGACAACAAGTCCACACGTTACTTCATTTGTAGAAGCCGATGTAACTAATTTGGTACTATGGAGAGAAAAAAATAAAAGCAGATTCGAGAAAAGAGAAGGTGAAAAAATCACCTTTACCCCCATCTTTATCGAAGCAGTGGTTAAAGCCATTAAGGATTTTCCAATGATTAATATTTCATTGGATGGCACCAATATCATTAAACGCAAAAACATTAATATAGGGATGGCTGCAGCTTTGCCATCGGGCAATCTTATTGTTCCCGTTATTAAAAATGCAGATACTAAAAATTTATTGGGTCTTGTGAGAGAAGTTAATGATTTAGCAAAACGCGCCAGAGAAAATAAATTACTACCAGACGATATTCAGGGGGGTACTTATACCTTAACCAATGTGGGTACTTTTGGCAATGTGATGGGAACACCTATCATTAATCAACCTCAAGTCGCCATTCTAGCAGTGGGTGCTATTCGCAAACGTCCGGCAGTACTAGAAACAGAACATGGCGATGTCATTGCAATTCGCCACATGATGTTCTTAAGCCATAGTTACGATCACCGTGTGGTTGATGGTGCTTTAGGTGGTGCATTCGTAAAGCGTGTTGCTGATTACCTTGAACAGTGGGATGTGAACAGAGAAATCTAAATAATTTATTGGTCGTTGCCGACCTATAAATAAAACTTTATAGCATAAAAAATCCCGGCCTAGGTCGGGATTTGTTTTTTAGCTCATCAAATTAATGAGACGCATCAAATAACATTTGGGTGTAGGCATTTTGTGGACTTTTAAATAGAGTGTCAGTTTCCCCTTGTTCAACTATCTCTCCATTCTTCAATACAATAATGCGGTTACAAAACCATGCAGCTACAGCCATGCTATGAGTAATCATTAAAATGGTTAATTGCTCGCTTTTTTGCAAATCTTTTAAAAGGTTTAAAATTTGAGCTTGAACTGATAAATCTAATGCAGAAGTTGCTTCATCGCAAATAAGCAATTTCGGTTTTGCTGCCAAAGCACGGGCAATGCAAAGCCTTTGTCTCTGTCCGCCACTAAAGTTAGATGGATATTTTTCGAGGTCGCTACTTTGTAAACCAACCTTGACTAATAACTGCTCCATTGCAGCTTTAATCTCTGAATTTTTGATGTTAGGTTGATGTTTATTGAACACCTCAGCCAACATTGTTTTTATTTTTAAGCTCGGATTCAGCGCTGCAAATGGATCCTGAAAAACCATTTGGACATTGGAGGACAATTCACCTCCATTCTTAAAATTAAAGCTAAGCTTTCCGCCACTGGCTTGTTCTAAATTGACTAATATTTTTGAAATGGTACTTTTACCCGAACCCGATTCACCAATTAAGCCGATGCTTTCGCCTTCATTTATTGAAAAAGAAATATGTTCTAATGCTTTGTATGAATCATTATATATCTTAGTAAGTTGGTTAACGTTAAGAATACATTGTTCGCTTATTGGATTCGGAACCAGGGGTACCGAAATATAATCGAGCGTTTGTGAATCTTTTAAGGTTGTAAGGTAATAGCCTTTTTTATCGGCCGAGGGTTTACAGGCCAGTAAAGCTTTTGTATAGGCATGCGAAGGATTAGAAATGATTTGTTCTGTGGTATTCATTTCTATAAGTTCACCCTTATACATGACGGCTGTTCTATCTGAAAATTCACTCACCGCATCTAAATCGTGCGAAACAAATAACATGCTTTTATTGGTTGTTTTGCAAATGCGTTTCAATAAACCAAGTATTTCTGTTTGTAATAAAATATCCAATGCTGTTGTAGGTTCATCGGCAATAATTAATTCTGGATTCCCTGCCAAGGCCATCGCAATCATTATACGTTGGCGCTGCCCACCCGATAACTGAAAAGGGTAAGAATTGATGACGCGTTGATGGTCATTTAGGTCAACCATTTCTAATAATTCCAACAAACGTTGTCCTTGTTCCGCTTTCTTAAACCCACACAGTTTAATATTCTCTATTAATTGTTGACCGCAGGTTTGAACAGGATTCAAAGCAGTCATCGGTTCTTGAAAAATATAGGCAATTTCCTTTAATGCCAGTTTTTGTAGTTGATGGACTGGTAAGTTTAGCAAGTTACAATTGCCAAATTGTTGCGAATCAAATTCAACTTCGCCTTTAACCGTAAGGTTCTTGGCTAATAATTGAAGAATAGATAAACAGGTAAGCGATTTGCCAGAACCCGACTCGCCAACAATCGAAACTATTTCACCTCTTTCAATGGAAAAGGAAACATTGTTGACCAATATTAAATCCTTTGAATCAATGGTGATGTTTTTTAAATGTAATAAGGCCATTAATTTTCAGCGCCGTTGGCATTCGTATTCTGTGAAAAACTCTTAATCGTGTTTCTAAGTTTAGAGTTCAATTTTATTTCCTCTAAGAATCCCAATAATTCAGAAGGGTTAGAGAGTATTCTTAAATTAGGCGGAAGTTTTAGATCTTTTTTATTGGTCACTTGATTGCCACTTAATAGAATTTGAGTTTCTTTCCATTGCTTACCAAGATTATTAATAAACATTTGAATGCTCACATTACTACTAATGGAGGTTATGATACTAAAGATGAAATCTGGATTTCTTAACTCAAAGACATCGAATAAATCCTCAAATGGCGTTTGAGAACCGAGGTAGATAACATCATGCCCGCGCGAACGCAACACATAATTGGCAAATAAAATGCTTAGATCGTGTGATTCGCCAGTGGGAACAAAGACCAAAAACTTACGCGAATCGTTGGAGTGAATTACATTTAAATTATCTATGGCAACAAATAAGCGTTGACGAATTAAGTTGGAAATAAAATGTTCGTGGGCTGGATGTATACTACCCGAAAGCCACAATAAACCAATTTGCTCCATGAATGGAAATACAATTTGCATCATGGTTTCTTCTAAACCAATCTTGAGAATATTGATGGAAAGAATTTTATTGAATTCCTTCTCATCAAAAAGCATCATGGTACTAACCAAGGATTGAATCTGCCCATCATATTTAGATTTAGATTCAGATAACTCTTGACATTTCCTATGAATTTCGTCTAAAGTCATTACTGCTATTTTCGAAATTTTAAAACCATTGTTATTAAGAATGGAGATGTTTAATATCAGACGCAACTGTTCTTCATCATAAAAACGTATCCCAGTGTCTGTTCTGTGAGGTTCAAATATTTTATAGCGCTGTTCCCAAATGCGAATGGTGTGTGCCTTTATTCCTGAAATATTTTCGATGTCTCTGATGAATAATTTATTTCTATATTCCTTTTTGCCTTTTTTCATTAATTTAAAACTTACAGTGTTGAATTATGTTTATTATTATATGTTTAAAATTTTAGTTGCTGGGGGTACTGGTTTAATTGGTTCAAATCTAATAACAAAGCTTAAACAAAAAAATTATAATGTTGTTTTGTTGTCCACGCAAAAAAATAAAGCAGACAACCACTCTATTTTTTATTGGCAACCCGCAAAAAACGAGTTGCCTATGGTGGCATTAGACGGTGTCAACATTTGTATCAATTTATGTGGTGAAGGTATATTCGACAAGCCTTTTAGCGAATTAAGAAAACAGCAATTAGTAGAGAGTAGAGTTGTTCCCACGAATGTTTTATTCGAGGCTTTTAAATTGAGAAACGAACCGCTTTTGCATTATATCGGTGGAACTGCAACTGGTTTTTATTCAAATATTTGTGAAGATAAAATGGCAGAAGATTACACAAATGGAGAGGGGTTTATTTCTGAACTAGTTGTAGATTGGGAAAAATCGATCCAGCAGTTTAAAGAAATCGCCCCATTGGTTAGTGTCATGAGAACAGGCATTGTACTATCAGAAAAAGGGGGTTTTTTAAAACAATTGGCAACACCGATTCGCTACTTTGCAGGCGCAGTGCCTGGCAATGGACAGCAAATCATAAGTTGGATACACATTGACGATTGGAGCCAAATGCTCATTCATCTGCTAGAAAAAAAAATTGCTGGAACCTTCAATGCAGTGGCCTCTCATCCAGTTAAATTGGAAACGCTAACGCGCGAAATAGCGCATATTCTCCACCGCCCTTTATTATTGCCCAATATTCCTGTAGTTGCCCTAAAACTTATTTTTGGAGAGCGTTACAAACTTTTGCTTACTTCTCAAAATATAAGTAATGATAAAATAAAGCAAACTGGTTTTAAATTTGATTTTGAACTATCAAAAATGGCCTTACAAAACTTATTGACAAAATGAACATATTTTGGTTTAGAAGAGATTTAAGAATAAATGATAATGCCGGTCTTTACCATGCTTTAAGATCTGGTAAAAATGTTCAGCCAATCTTTGTTTTTGATGAACAGATACTCAATAAACTTACTGATAAAACCGATAAAAGAGTTCAGTTTATTCATCAAACCTTGCTTGAAATCAAAAGCGAATTAAATGAAATGGGTGCCGACCTTTGGGTATTTTATGGCAATCCTTTGGAAGTATTTAAAAACCTTGTTGTAAAACATACCATTCAGTCTGTTTTTGCCAATCGCGATTATGAGCCCTCCGCAATTAAAAGAGATGATGCCATAACAGCATATTTAGCGAGTCAATCCATTGATTTTAAAAGTTACAAAGATCAAGTCGTTTTTGATACAAATGAAGTTTTAAAAGATGATGCAACGCCGTATACAGTTTACACGCCCTACTCAAATAAATGGAAGTCTAAGTTAACAGCAGATACTTTTAAGCCCTATCCCTGTAATGAGTTTTACCAATTTTTAAATCAAACAGAGGTAACAAGCATGTTGAGCATAAATGATATTGGTTTTAAATCCTCAAGTTTTGTTTATCCTTCGAAAGAAATAAAACAAGGTGTCATTAAAAAGTATGAACAAAACAGAGATATTCCGTCCATCGATGGCACGAGTAAACTAAGTTTACATTTCCGATTTGGTACCATCTCCATTCGCGATAAAGCAGCCAAAGGGCAAATACTCAGTGAGAAATGGTTGAATGAGTTAATTTGGCGCGACTTTTACAGTCAAATTTTATTTCATTTTCCACGTGTTGAGCATGGTGCCTTTAAACCGGCTTACAATAAAATTAATTGGCTCAACGACGAGATTGCATTTGAAAAATGGTGCCAAGGTCAAACTGGCTATCCTATTGTCGATGCAGGCATGCGCGAATTGAATGCAACAGGATTGATGCATAACCGGGTGCGTATGATTGTGGCCAGTTTTTTAACCAAACATTTATTAATTGATTGGCGCTGGGGTGAATCTTATTTCGCTGAAAAGCTTTTGGATTTTGATTTGGCCAGTAACAATGGCGGATGGCAATGGGCTGCTGGTTCTGGTGTCGATGCAGCACCTTATTTCAGAGTTTTTAATCCCTATTTGCAAACAGAAAGATTCGATCCTAAATTCAAATACATTGAACACTGGGTGCCAGAATACTTGAGTCCAAATTATCCCAAACCAATTGTCGATCAGGCCTTTGCAAGGAACAGATGTTTGCAAGTATATAAAGAAGGACTTGCGATTTAATCGGTTTTATAAATTTTTATTAAAACTATTTTTTCCCTCTTGGATTTGACTATTTTTGCCCAATAATAATATTAATATGAAAAATATTTCAGTGATAGGTTCAGGAACAATGGGAAATGGCATTGCACATGTATTTGCTATGAATGGATATAAAGTGAATCTAATAGACATTAATGATGCAGCCCTTCAAAAGGCAGTTGCTAAAATTGGATCTAACCTCGATAGACAAGTTGCTAAACAACTTATTACTGAAGAACAAAAGACAGAGACTCTCGCCAATATTACGACTACTACAGAGTTAAAATCGGGTGTTTCTATGGCCGATTTAGTTGTAGAAGCGGCTACTGAAAATTCTAGTATTAAATTGCAACTTTTTAAAGACATCGATGCAGCAGCGCCAGCGCATTGCATCCTTGCTTCTAATACCTCATCTATCAGCATTACTAAAATAGCAGCAGCTACTGCTAGACCAGATAAAGTTATTGGCATGCACTTTATGAATCCAGTGCCTGTAATGAAACTAGTTGAAGTAATCAATGGCTATAAAACAAGTAAAACGGTTACTGAAAATATTATGGAATTAAGCAAAGCAATTGGTAAAATTCCAACATTGGTGAATGATTATCCTGGTTTCGTTGCTAACAGAATTTTAATGCCAATGATTAATGAAGCCATTATTACTTTGCACGAAGGTGTGGCTGGTGTGGAAGAAATTGATACGGTCATGAAACTTGGAATGGCACATCCAATGGGGCCCTTGCAATTGGCCGATTTCATAGGTCTAGATGTTTGCTTGGCGATTTTAAATGTTTTATACGATGGGTTAGGGAATACCAAATATGCACCTTGCCCTTTGTTAGTAAACATGGTAACGGCTGGCGATCTTGGTGCAAAAACTAGTAAAGGTTTTTACGACTATAGTGGTGGTGGAAAAGAACTGGTAGTTGCTTCTAATTTTAAATAAACCAAGGGTCTATGCCAACCCGCTTATTAATTGTAATTTTATTAATTATAGTTAACCCTTCATGCAAAAATAAAAAGGGAACAGCGGCTGACTATAACCAATTAAACGCTTTTTCTGATTTAATAGAACCCAATGTTTGGCAAGCCATAGGTCCATTTGGCGCGCCTATTCCATTGGCTGAAAAAAATGAATGGAGTGCTTTTGGTTCAGGGCGTTTTGAAAGTATCAATCTACATCCGGATAACGAAAATGAAATACTCATTGGACATGCTTCAGCAGGATTATTTAAAACCACCGATGGCGGTATTACTTGGCATCAAAAATTAGATTTTGAATTTGCAACAGGCATCTTCAGTATTCTTAGATTTAATAAAAACGATAAACATTTATTAGCCTCTTGTGCCACCGATTTGGGCATGGAAAAACAATTTGGATATGGGCTTATTGAAAGTTTTGACAATGGTGAAACATGGCAAAGAAACAGTTTGCAATACAATCCATCTGAATACAACTACAACCAACAAAGAAGTATTGAAATTATTGATAAACGCAACGAACAAAAATTACTTAGTATTTCTGATCATGAAATTTTTATCACATATGATGGTGCTAAAACATGGAATAGTATTTACAAAACGAGCGAGAATTTAAAGTCTATAAAGGTAAACCCTGAAAATGAAAAACAGATTTTTGTAACAGGAAATGTATTGATAGTCTCTTATGATGGGGGCGAAACATGGACCGATGAAACGGCAGTTGTAGCAAGAAGTTATGGCGCTACGCCTGGTAAAAATGCAAGGTATGAAATTGGGTTTTCTCTTAAAAACAATAAAAAACTATGGATTGCGGTTAGTCATAATAGTAGCTATTTACTACAAGCGAATATCCTTTCACTCCGCGAAATAGTGTTGGTTAGTCATTCTGAATTTATAGCCAATATTTACCATATGTGTATGGCTACAGGTTATAAAGATTTTGATGGCAATGAGCAACTATTAGTAGGCACCACGCGTGTTTTTAAATCGATTAATGGAGGTGCTTCTTTTTCACAAATTACAACACCAGAATATCTATTGCCCAACAACACACATGATGATGTGAACGCCATTCAAATAACTGCAAATAAGCATATTTACATTGCAACAGATGGAGGCATTGATAAATCGGCAGATGGTGGACTGACTTGGTTTAGTTTAACCAATAAAGCTTTAAATTTAAATGCGAGTTTACTTTTCGGATTTGACAAAGCCATTAACAATGTAATCATGGCAGGTACTCAGGACAAAGGCATTATTGTTTTCAAAAAACGCAAATGGAATACCTGCGATTTATATGGTGACGGAGGTCGGGTAACAGCCATGGGCGATAGTCTTTCGTTTGCTTGCGGATATGCCAAAATGTGTTATGTTACTAAGAATGATGGTAGAAATTTAGTCTATAACCATGCCGGTGGCGATATCAATTTTTTTGACTTTAGAATGGCTTATCACAAAGGTGAAAATACCCTCTATATCGCCAATCAACATTTATACAAACAAATTGAAGGAAAGAATTTTGAAATATTAAGTAGTGCGCTTAGTACCGAACGACCGATTGGTGCATTTTGGGTAAATCCGGATAATACAGCCGAAATTTGGCTGTCTAAAATGGATGCCACATGGGGCGGACCCTTGGTTAAAAAGCTCTATTATACAAACGATGGGGGCTTAGTATGGATAGATAAAAGCGAGGCCTTGCCAATTTTAAAATGGCGGAGTATTACGGATATTGATGTCAATCAAAATGGTGAAATTGCGATAACACTCAATGGATTTGATAATTCAAAAGCCAATGAAGTTAATAAAGTATTTCTCAGTAAAGATGGCGGTAATTCATTTGAAAATATGAGTGAAGGCCTAAGCAATCATCCAGTCTTTAGTATTGAACCAATTGGAAACGATTGGATCTGTGGAAATGCAAATGGGGTTTTTATAAAAGAACCCAATCAAAAATGGATGCCTTTTGGAAAAGGTTTTCCATCGGTAATGGTAAGTGAAATAAAATATTATGAAGCACAAAGAATGTTATTTGTAAGTACATTTGGCCGAGGTATGTGGCGTTTATGGTTAAATTAATTGGGATTTTATAGCTTGTCTTAAGTATTCCTTAACAATTAAAAAACCTAAAATCAATCTATTAGTTTCATTCTTAACTTAAATTTGCTCCCGTAAAAATAGTATGAATAAAATTATAGTTTCCTTCGTTCTAGTTCTAATACTTAATGGCTGTAGCAATAATTCAAAGTATGCCTTATCAGATTATAAAGTAAATTATGATGGATTATTAGATACCATCTTACCACATTTTTCAAAATTACACGATAGTATACCTGAGAATCAAAGATTTTTGCCTAAAAATAAACATTTTATGTTAGTGCATAAGGTGGAACGCAAATACCAATGGATGCATTACACTGAATCTAAAGATGGTTACGCTTATTTTATGGTAAGTCGCCTAGAACCAAGTATCAAAGGTGATAAGTTTGCATCTATTTGCGGCAGATTCAAAAGAAATCAAATAGGAGCCATTGATTCCTCGAGCTATGAAGAACTATTTTGGACCTGGAAAATGAAAATGCCCGAACTGAAGGAAAAATCGGCAGTCTTGTTCAGTACAATGGTTAAAACAGGTAATGTAAATGCTTACCTGCCAGAAGTAAAAGAAGATTGGGTAATGTTCCCGGATAAGAATGTGAGCTACGATAAGGCCACACAAACGTGGAAATCAAAAATCGTTTATTAAGCCTTGTTCTTCCTTAGCAATGGCGCCATCTATTCTAGTATTTGAGTGCAACTGTGCTTTTAAGGATTTAGGAATTCATATTTCAAAAATTTGTTAGTACTTTTGCACCCAAAATAATAGTTACTGATTATGGGAAGAGTATTTGAAAAACGCAAACACACCATGTTTGCACGATTTGACAGAATGTCGAAAGCCTTTACTAAATATGGTAAGGAAATAGCAATTGCTGTTAAAGCCGGTGGACCTGATCCAGATTCAAATGCTAAATTAAGAGTGGTCATCTCAAATGCTAAAAGTGCGAATATGCCGAAAGATAGAATTGAGGCGGCCATCAAGCGTTCTGCGGGCAAAGACTCAAGTAATTACGAAGAAGTTAATTACGAAGCCATGTGCATGAAGGGTGTTGGTTTGTTCATTGAAACAGCTACAGATAACCCAACTCGCACTGTTGCAAATATTCGTATGCACCTAAACAGAGGTGGCGGTGAATTAGGTAAAAGTGGAAGTTTAGACTATGCTTTTGTTCGAAAAAGTATTTTTGTAATCAAAACAGATAATTTAAATACTGAAGAATTAGAATTTGAATTAATTGATGCCGGTTTGGAAGAAATAGAAATTGAGGAGAATGAAATGGTCATCACTTGTCCTTTCGAAAAATTCGGTAACATGTATAAAACACTTGAAGAAAAAGGAATCGTAATTGTAAGTGCCGAGTTGCAAAGAATTCCAACATCTGTGGTGGCAACACTTTCCGAAGAGGAAAAACTGCAAGTAGAATCTTTAATCGAACGATTAGAAGAGGATGAAGATGTACAGAATGTCTACAATAATTTAGTTTAAAATAATTTATATGAATAATAATAATACTATCCTAGTGCCCTTAGATTTTTCTGAAGTAGCACAAAACGCTTTAGGACACGCCCTGAAAGTAGCAGATGTTTACAAAAATGAAATAACTTTATTACACATAATGGATGAAGGGAATTTCATTGGTAATTTGTTTGGTGGCAATAATAATGCTGACTTGTTGAAAGAAGCCATTGATATGAAATTGGATAAAATGATTGCAGAAGCCAATAAGCAATATCCAAACATCAAAATCAATAAACTCATTGAATCTGGTAAAATTTACAAAGTTATCACAAATATCGCTAATGAAGGTAACTACGACAGTATCATTATGGGTACCAATGGCGCAAGTGGTCTTCAACAAATTACAGGTAGCAATGCGAGTCGTGTTATCAATTATGCGAAAGTTCCTTTAATAGTTGTTAAAGAAAAATCAATTGGAAATGGATATGAGAAAATTGTGTTGCCAATTGATCTAACCAGAGAAAGTCGTCAAAAGGTTAGATGGGCTGTCCATGTAGCTTTGAAATTTAACAGTACCGTACACGTTATTTACGAAAATACAACTAACGAAGAATTTAGAAATAGAATTCATGCCGTGATTAATCAAACCCAAGATATTCTTGATACCAATGGGGCTAAATATATTTTACGTGGTTTAGAAGAAGATAAATATCCTGATAGTTTTGCTGAAGATACCTTAGCCTACGCCAACGAAATTGATGCTGATTTAATTATGATTATGAGCCAACAAGAAAAAGGATTTAACGAATTTCTTTTAGGTAGCTATGCACAGCAAATTGTAAACAATGGCGGTAGAATTCCTATCATGTGTATCAATAGCAATGATGCAGGAATCATATTAGATGGTATTTTCGGTTAATCTATTTTACTGAAATGTTTACAGGTATTATAGAAACCCTGGCAACCATTAAAAATATTAAAGATGAAGGAACAAATAAACACTTTGTTCTTTCATCTAATTTTACGAATGAACTTAAGATTGATCAAAGTCTAGCGCATAATGGCGTATGTTTAACTGTGGTTCATATCAATGGCAATCAATACACAGTTACTGCTATTAAAGAAACATTAGAACGCACTTCTATGAAGCATTGGAAGATTGGCGACAGCGTGAATTTGGAACGTTGCATGCCTGCCAATGGACGTTTTGATGGCCATGTTGTGCAAGGTCATGTGGACACCACCGCAATATGTAAAAGTATTGTTGATGAAAATGGAAGCTGGAAATATTGGTTTCATTACAATACCAATGATATGACGGTTGAAAAAGGCTCTATCACTGTTAATGGCACAAGTCTTACAGTTGTAGAAAGTAGATCTAATGAATTCTCTGTAGCCATTATTCCATATACCTATGAAAATACAATATTTAAATATCTAAAGATTGACGATGAGGTGAATTTAGAATTTGATATTATTGGAAAATATGTAGCCCGCTTATTACAAAATCGGTTATAATAATCCAGCCTTTTTCTCTTGTTCGTATCCTATGTCCTTTTTCCAAGGACCTTCCTTAGCGGCAGTAGTAGCCAAAACATCACAAACTTCGTTCTCTTCAACGCCCGCATGTCCTTTTACCCAATGCATGCTAATTTTATGCTGATCAAATAATGGCAAAAATCGTTTCCATAAGTCAATGTTCTTCTTATCCTTCCAACCTTTTTTTTGCCAACCCCATACCCATTTTTTATCGATTGCATCACACACATATTTACTATCCGTATAG
Organism: Bacteroidota bacterium; assembly: GCA_947496065.1. Classification (GTDB taxonomy): domain Bacteria; phylum Bacteroidota; class Bacteroidia; order NS11-12g; family UBA955; genus JABMMZ01. Next base: position 1,844 of record CANMBF010000019.1, on the reverse strand, counting down.
ATATGAACATTGAGCTGTTGTTTGTTAATGGTTTCTAAGGCCATAATTACCGCTAATAATTCCATGCGATTATTGGTCGTTAAGGTAAAGCCTTCGCTGATTTCTTTGCGGGCAGTACCCCATTTTAATACTATGCCATAGCCACCTTTGCCTGGATTGCCGAGTGAGGCACCATCGGTATAAATAATTAATTTCTTTTCTGTGTTCATATAATTTCAGCGACTACAAAGGTACTTCCGCCAATAAAAATTAAATCGTTTGGTTTTGCATTTTCTTTGGCAGCTCTTAGGGCATTGGCAACTGAATCGTATGTATGTCCAAACAAGCCTGTACTTTCACATTCTGTTTTTAACAATTCAGGGTTTAAACCTCTTGGTAAATTGGGTTGACAAAAATAGTACATCGCCACCTTAGGCAATAATTTTAAAATCTCACTTCTATCTTTATCAGCTACCATTCCAAAGACAATATGTAATTTTGAATAGGTCTCCTGTTTTAATTGCTCAAATACATATTTCAAACCAGATACGTTATGACCAGTATCTACAATTATTTTTGGATTTGTTTGAAGAATATCCCAACGGCCAATAAATCCCGTTAATTTTTTCACCTGCCTTAATGCACGTGCAGCCATAAATGGATCAATTGTTAAGCCTATTTTTTGAAGCACCTCAACTGCTTGCATAACCGTTAAAATATTTTTTTGTTGATAAATGCCTGTTAAGTCGCTTTCGATTTCCGTATTAAAATAATTTGGATTTTGGTCAGCATAATAAAGAGATGCATTTTCAAGTTTTGCTTTTTCTTTAAAAACAGGCGTGGTTTCCATTTGGGTTTCACCTATCACAATGGGGACATTACTTTTAATGATGCCTGCTTTTTCAAAAGCTATTTTAGCTAAAGTATCGCCTAATAAATCAGTGTGGTCGTAACCTATATTTGTTATGATCGAAAGTATCGGATGAATAATATTGGTACTATCTAATCGACCGCCTAACCCTGTTTCGATAATGGCATAATCAATCTGTTGTTCAGCAAAGTAATCAAAACACATGGCCACCGTAATTTCAAAAAAGGAAGGTTGAATAATTTCCAAATGGGGAATAATTTTTTCAGTAAATGCGACAACAAATGCTTCAGAAACCATTTCTCCATTAATGCGAATACGCTCTCTAAAATCTTTTAAGTGTGGAGAGGTATACAATCCTGTTTTATAACCTTGCATCTGCAAAATGGCCGACAGCATATTACTAGTACTGCCTTTTCCATTGGTACCTGCAATATGTATACTTTTAAATTTTAAATGGGGATTGCCGATCGCTTCACACAAAAGGATTGTATTCTTTAAATCTGGCTTAAGCGCAGCTTTACCATCACGGGTAAAATAGGGGAGTTTAGTAAATAAAAAGTCGAGAGTTTCCTTATAGGTCATTATTTAAAAGCAAAAAACCGATTAAATTAATTTAAGTTAAATTTAATGGTAATAGTGCCATCTGCACTCGAAACATCAGAAGGCGCAAATCTTGAATTCTTTACAAATTTCATTGCTAAATCTTGAAGGCAACGAGAAGGTGATTTAGTGCTTGGATTAATACCTGTCGGGATGATAGAACCATCTGCTTTTACAATTACATCGACAATCACTGTTCCCTTTTCACCGCAGTTTTCGGTATTGTTTGCAAGGTTTAATTTTCTATTACCAAAGGTATGATTGACACTTTTATTCGGACCATTGCCGATACCAGAACTTGGACCATCGCCATTACCAGGACCATTGCCTCTGCCATTGGGATCGCCACCAGGTATGCCGTTCTGTGCACCTTGCGCACCAGGGTTATTGCCAT
>CANMBF010000018.1 GCA_947496065.1 Bacteroidota bacterium | reverse complement strand
GCATCATTAAGTTGCCGTTCACAGTATCGCGGTAAAGGGTAAACAAACCGTCGATTTTTTTGCAGCGCTTTACCTTGTCGGCAATGGTAGCTGTAGCGGCTGCAGGCTTAGGCGCTTCTGCAGGGGATTTATCGTCTTTTTTCTGAGCGAATGCAGTGGTGCTAACCATGGTGCATGCTAACAAAATGAGTAGTTGATTTTTTTTCATACGCGTATTTCTAATTCAATTAGGACGCGCAAAATAATACAAAACCACAATATAATTGGTTTGAAGCCCTCGTTATAGGGATAAAAAAGAAAACTTATTCGATTAAATGATTTGTGGGGTTTGCTGGAAAATGTAATAAACCAAAATGGCCAACACCGTAATGCCTAACATGGCAATAGGTACTAACCAGGTTTTTTTATTGCCATAAATAATGGCCAAACCCGCATAGATTAAAAGCAAGGGCCAAAACTTAAACAACACCTCCCAATCGAAATTTAACAAATCGAAATTGCGTAGCAAGAGCATTGCACCCAAGATGGTTAATACTAAACCGGCTGTAAAATTTTGGTTCTTCATGCGTTGTTATCTTTGTTGTTTTTATTTTTTTGAAAAATTAAGCCAAGACCCATGATCACCAAAATGGCAGGCCATAACTTTTCGATGTTAAAGGCTTTTACCAAATTGTTCAAGAGCAACAAGGCCCCACCGCTAATCAGTATCAAACCAAAAATGGTGCGACTGCTATCGGGGGTTTCGCTATCGCCCAAATCGGCTTGTTGAAAACTGTTAAAGCCATTGTCGGTATTCACGGTTTGTTGGGCATTGTTGTTATCGAATTCGAATGGTGCTTTTGGAATGACCACCAACAATATTAAATAAATAAAAAAACCGCCACCGCCTGCTAATAGCAAGGCGACAAAGGCAAAGCGAAAGACAATGGGATCGACATTGAAATAATCGCCCAAGCCTCCACAAACACCACCGATCACTTTGTTTGTTCTGCTTCTGTTTAATTTCTTGTTCATTTGATTTACACAAACTTATATAAGTTTTTTGTGGTTACATACATTTTAGAATTATTTTTGCCGATATGTTAAAGCAAATCATCGAATGTGTGCCTAATTTCAGTGAAGGCAATGACCCCCATATTATCAAACAAATTACCAATGCCATAGAAAGTGTTGAAGGCGTTATGCTCTTACACGTAGACATGGGCAAGGCCACCAATAGAACCGTTGTGACCTTTGCTGGCGAACCACAACAAGTGGTAGATGCTGCTTTTCTTGGCATACAAAAAGCCGCAGAGTTAATCGACATGCGCACCCACAAAGGCGAGCATCCACGCATGGGCGCTACCGATGTTTGTCCGCTTGTACCTGTCAGCGGCATTAGCATGGCCGATTGCGCGGCATGGGCCATTAAATTAGCAGAACGCGTAGGCACTGAATTAGCCATTCCTGTTTATTTATACGAAGAAGCGCAAGTGAACAAAGAGCGTTCTAACTTATCTGTTATCAGAGCGGGCGAATACGAAGGCTTTGCAAAAAAAATAACCTTGCCCGAGTGGCAACCCGATTACGGTCCTGCGGAATTGCCTTTGAAACATGGCGCTACTGTAATAGGTGCAAGAGATTTCTTAATTGCATACAACATTAATTTGAACACCAAATCGACCCGCATTGCCAACCGCATTGCGTTCGATGTAAGAGAAGCGGGCCGTGTAAAACGCGAAGGCAATCCTATAACAGGCAAGATTGTAAAAGATGCCAATGGCGAAGATGTAAGAATACCGGGTACTTTAAAAGCAGTAAAAGCCATTGGTTGGTACATCGAAGAATATGGCATGGCGCAAATCAGCATGAACCTTACCAATTACAAAATTACCTCGGTGCACCAAGCCTTTGATGAGGTTTGTAAAAAAGGCGATGAGCGCGGTGTGCGCATTACGGGCAGCGAGTTGGTGGGCCTTGTGCCGTTGGGACCTTTGTTAGATGCTGGTCGTTATTATTTAAACAAACAAGGCAGAAGCACAGGCGTAAGCAATGTAGAATTAATTGACATTGCCATACAATCCATGGGCTTAAACCAATTGGGTGCTTTCAATCCGCAAGAACGCATCATAGAATATGTCTTAGAACATAAAAGCAACAAACGTTTGGTGGACATGACCATCACAGCCTTTGCCAACGAAACAGCGAGCGAGAGTCCTGCCCCAGGTGGTGGCTCGGTAAGTGCTTTGTGTGGCGCATTGGGTATAAGCTTGGGTACCATGGTGGCCAATTTGAGTGCCGATAAAAGAGGTTGGGAAGCGCGTACCAAAGAATTTTCTGATTGGGCCGATAAAGGTCAGGCGCTTAAAGATGAGTTGTTGTTTTTAATTGATGAGGATACGAATTCTTTCAATGCCATTATGAATGCCTTCGCCATGCCGAAAGACAATGGGGATGAAAAAGAATTGAGAAAAGCAGCCATCGAAAATGCTTCTATTTATGCCACCGAAGTGCCTTTGAGAACCATGAAAGTGGCTTACAATTGCATTCCACTTTTACAATACATGGTAGAGCATGGCAATCCGAACAGTGTAACCGATGCAGCAGTTGGTTTGTTATGCATTAAAACAGCGGTGCGCGGTGCGTATTTCAATGTGATGGTAAACGCCAAAGGTTTAAGCACTACTGACAAGGCACAAGCCTTGGCTGCAGAAGCCAAAGCGGTGTTGCAAAAAAACCATGCAGAGATCGATGCCTTGTTAGCAAAAGTAGAAGCTGTCTTGGCGTTTTAAACGCTATTGATAGTATCAATAAAAATTATCGTTTTTCTCTATAAGCGCATTCTTGTTTTGCGAATAAATTCTGCCTTTTTTTAATTGGGTGCACCTTATATTTGCAGCACTAATATACAATGCAAATTCTTTTTAAATACTTACGTTTTAACATCAAATACGTTTTTCTGGCATTGTTTCTTGCCACCGTTAACCAATTTTTTTCGCTTTTAGATCCACAAATAGTTGGAAGAATCGTAGATGAAATCATTAACAAAAGAGGGCAATTAACACAACAACAATACATCAACCACGCCTTGTTTTTAGTGGGTTTATCGGTAGGTGTTGCGATGGTCTCAAGAATCGCCAAAAACTTTCAAGATTATTACACCAATGTGATTGTTCAAAAACTAGGCGCACAACTTTTTGCCGATGGTTTAAAACACTCGCTCGAGCTACCTTTTCAAACCTTCGAAGACCAACGCAGTGGCGAAACCCTTTCGATTCTTCAAAAAGTAAGAACCGATTCTGAGCGTTTAATTACCTCGTTCATTGGCATCTTGTTTACCTCGGTGGTAGGCATTGTGTTTGTGATGATTTTTACTTTAAGTGTGAGTGTCAAAGTAAGCTTGGTGTATGTGAGTGCTATTATTTTAATTGGCTTTATCAGTTCGGTATTGAGCAAGAAAATAAAGGTCATGCAAAAGAAAATTGTGGGCGAAACGACCGCTTTGGCAGGCAGCACCACCGAAAGTTTGCGCAACATTGAATTGGTTAAAAGTTTGGGCTTGGCCAACCAAGAAATAGAGCGTTTAAACAATACCACTTATAAAATATTGGACTTGGAATTGAAGAAAGTCAAATACATCCGAAGTTTAAATTTTTTACAAGGTACCGCGTTGCAACTTACACGCAGTATCATGATTGTTATTTTATTGATTTTAATTTTTCAAAATACTTTGAGTCCTGGTCAATATTTTACCTTCCTGTTTTATTCTTTTATCCTGTTCAATCCCTTGCAGGAATTGGGCAATATCATTTTAATTCACAGAGAAGCTGAAGTATCCTTAGATAATTTCAAGCGCTTAATGGATACGCCTATTGAATATAAGCCAAGCAAACCGCAGGTATTAAAAAACCTCGAAAATTTCGAATTTCAGAATGTCAGTTTCCAACACCAGAGTGCGAGCACCCCTGCCTTGGCGAATATTAATTTCAAAATTAATAAGGGCGAAACCATTGCCTTTGTTGGGCCTTCGGGCTCGGGTAAAACCACACTGGTAAAATTACTGGTAGGTTTATACCAACCCAAAGAAGGTAAATTATTATACGACAACATTGATGGCAAAGACATTGATTTGGATGAATTACGCGAGCAAATTGGATTTGTCACCCAAGACACCCAATTGTTTTCGGGTACCATTAAAGAAAATTTATTATTTGTAAACCCTAAGGCCAGCGATGAAGACATCTTAGATGTATTGCAAAAAGCCAGCTGTCAAAAATTATTAGACCGTGCGACGAACGGCATTAACTCAATGATTGGCGAGGGTGGTGTGAAGGTAAGTGGTGGCGAAAAACAAAGACTCTCAATAGCCCGTGCCTTGTTGCGCAAACCTAACCTACTGGTATTCGATGAGGCCACTTCGGCCTTGGATAGTATAACCGAAGAAGAGATTACCCAAACCATTCGCGGCATTAACATGGACAAGAAAGCCATCACCATTATGATTGCCCACCGTTTAAGCACCATTATGCATGCCGATAAGATTTATGTTTTAGAACAAGGGCAAATCATTGAATCGGGCAAGCACCAAGACCTCTTAAACGAAAAGGGCTTGTATTACGCGATGTGGAGACAACAGATAGGTGAACGCAAGCTAACGAGTCTTTAAAATTTAAGTTACCTATTTAACCAAAGCATTCTATTTCATATGCATAAAAAAACCTCCTGATAAAATTATCAGGAGGTTTTTTTCAATATTGTTTTTAATTGCTTATTTGTAGACAGTAATGTTAGTGCCCATAGGTACCAGTTTACCTTTGTGGAAATAAGTAACTTGGTCGATTTTAACGTTTGGATCGTCTTTGTGGCATTCGCTGGTAGAATTTACTTTTGATTTTCTAACGATGAAATTAGAAAGGGTATCTGCACCAGTGTCCCATTTAAAAATAAGGGTACTGTTATCAAAATAGCTACCGTAGCTATCAAAAGAACCGCTTTGTGCTCTGTCGGTAATATGCTCTTGGTCGCTATGAGAAGAATAAGACCATAGAATTTTATTTAATGTAAAATTGTCCTTCAAGCTAGTGTTGCTATTGTTAATTCTGGTCACTTGTATACCATCAATTTCTTGTGGTGCAAAACCAATGAAGGTAATTGGAATAAATACTGATTCACCTTGTTGTACGGTGCCATCGCAGTCTTGTGATTTTTTGCAACCAACGAACACAAAAAGGATAGAAAGTGCTAGTAAAAATTTCATACCGGCAATGGTTTTAGATTTTGTTGATCCGTTCTTAACGGAATGCTTAGTTTCGCTCATATTGATATTATTGTGAGTTTTGTTATTTTTTAAAATTATTCAGCCTCTGCCTCAACTGCTTCAACTTGAGGCACCATGCGTTTAAGTAAATTTTCAATGCCTGATTTTAGGGTAAAGGTAGAAGAAGGGCAACCGCTACAGCTTCCTTTCATCACAACGGTTACCACGCCTTCTTTAAAAGATTTAAAAGTAATTGCACCACCGTCCATTTCAACAGCTGGCTTTACATGGTCGTCTAACAATTTTTTAATTTTGGCTTCTATTTCGCTTTCCTCTTCGGTGCTTAAGGTTTTGTTAGCACTGATAATTTCATTGCCCGCTTCGATATACACTTTAATGAATTCGCGCATTGGGGTAATGTAATCCGACCAAGCCACATCTGGCAATTTGGTAACAGAAACAAAATTATTCATGATAAAAACGCCATTGGCGAAAGGGTATTCTTTGAAAATAGCGACCGCTAGTGGAGAATTGCCTTCTGCTTTATCGAGGGTACGGTAATCGGCACTGTCGTTAGGCAAAATCATTTTGCTAACTACAAACTTCATACTGTCTGGGTTGGGAGTAGCTTCGGCATAGATGGTTATAAAATCGCTCATTGGTTTAGAATAATTCTAACTGCAAAAATAACAGGTATTTTCCTAATATTGTTATTATTAAGTTCTATTTTGATATAATTTTTACCACAACAGGGCCAAAGCGCCCGCCGACTGTCCTTTTTTAAGTAATTCTTTTGCTGTTTGAAAAGCGTCAGCCCCACCCAAAGATTGTTTGGCTTCTGCTTTTTCAGCTTCAGTAGGCAAATGCTCTAAATTGCCTAACATGCCCAATTCATTGCCATTTAAATGCTCGCTTAAACGAATATGTGCTGGCAGTGCATCAACGCCAATACCAATGGTGGTGAGTGGTTTGGACACTTCGAACAAAGCATCGCCATGCGCTCTGCAATACCAATTGCCACCCATGCGGGCTACCAAATCTATTTTTTGTTGATCAATGGCACCGTTCTCATTGATAAAGGCTTCGTTAATATGCATTTTTACAACCTCACAAATAATTAAATTGCCTGCGCCACCACCCTCTCCCAGCTCCATCACTTGTTTAACGATGCACTCCATTTGAACTGGACTTTCTTTTACCCTTGCCGGTTTTACCAGGTCGGAAGCAATGGGTGTAAATCCTGATTTTATAAATTCATCGACCCCTTTGTCAAAGTGCGAACTGGCCAAACTCATTTGATGCACCATGTCATACGTCACCACATTGATAACCACTTCGGGTACTTCCTTCACATTTTCATAGGTGTGTTTATTCGCACCTGTTCTGCCACTTCGCGCTGGCGAAAACACCGCAATGGGTGGATTGGCACTGAAGACATTGAAATAACTAAACGGCGCTAAATTCCTATTGCCCTCTTTATCAATGGTACTAGCAAAACAGATCGGCCTCGGACCAACACTGCCCAATAAATATTGATGAATCTGATGCACAGAAACCTCCGAAGGAAAAATGGATAACATGCTGCAAAAGTAAATATTTAAAGCTTATTTACCTTAGTTTTCGCAACAACTAAAAGTTTTATTTGATGTGCATGCGCTGTGCAAAGGCATCCTTGTAATTTTTTCCCAAAGGAATGCTCTTATTACCAATTTGTACTTCGTGCGCACCAATCGATTTTACTTTATCAATCGCCACAATATAACTTCTATGCACGCGTGCAAATTTATCGGCAGGCAAACTGGTTTCCATGTTTTTCATGGTCTGTAACGTAACAATGCGCTTTTCTTCTGACGTGTAAATTTTAACGTAATCAGCAAAAGCTTCTACATACCAAATGTCTTCGTAATTGATTTTAACCATTTTCGAATCGGCCTTCACAAACATATGCCCAACATTCATTTCGGCATGGGGTTGCTCTACATTGTTTTTAAATGTAAAATATTCTTCGGCCCTTTCAACCGATTTTTTAAATCGATCGTAAGACACTGGCTTTAATAAATAATCCAAGGCATCGAGGGTAAAGGCATCTACCGCATACTCTGCATAAGCTGTTGTAAACACAACCAATATGCCACTGTTTTGCAAGGTCTTCATAAAATCAATCCCACTGATTTCGGGCATATGTATATCGCAAAAAATCAAATCTGGTTTTTCGTGCTGTATGGCTTCAGCTGCTTCAATGGCATTGGCACATTTGGCAATGAGTTTTAAATTGGGTGTTTTCTTAACGTGGGCTTCTATGATTTCTAAGGCCAAGGGTTCGTCGTCAACAGCTATGACTTTTAAAATGGTGTTCATGTGGTTTGTAATATTAAAGTAATGGTGTATGTTTCTAATTCGTCAGCGATTTTAAGCTGATGTTTGGCAGGGTACAAAATATTCAGACGGGTTTGCACATTTTTCAGACCAATGCCACCCACCTTGTCTTTTTCGAGGTTGTTGAGCGAACGTGGCTTGTTATTAGAAACCGAAAAAGTAATCGTTTTTGCGACCTCATCGATGTTGTAGGTAATATCAATAAACGACTGCCCAAGTGTTGGATTAGCGCCATGTTTAAAGGCATTCTCTATAAAATTAATGAACAAAAAGGGTTCTATCATTTTACCAATGGTACTTCCGTATACATGCAATTGTATATTGGTGCGGTCGCCCAAACGGTATTTTTCCAATTCAATATAATCGCGCACAAATTGGATATCATCCTCCATGGGTACCTTTTGTTTCTGACTGTCGTAAAGGCCAAAGCGCAGAATATTCGAAAGTTTTAAAACAGCCTCGGGCGCTAGGTCTGAGCCCTTTAGTGTTAAGGCATATAAATTATTGAGATTATTGAATAGAAAATGGGGATTGATTTGTGATTTTAAAAATCGCAATTCATTTTCAATGTTTAACTTTTGTAGTTCCTTGTTCGATTGCTCTTTCAAATACCAGTTTCTAAAGATTTTTATAGAGGTGGTTAACAATACTGTGAACAGAATGAATAAAAAATTGGTGACAAAAAAACCAACGCTCCATATAGAATTGATACTATCATCCATTAATGGCAAATACCTAAAAGTGGAGACCGCCAAAGGAAAACATACCAAAATGATAGAAAGCGAGAGACTTAATAAAAAAGTTAAATACTTGCGCTTAAATAAGAACCATTCTATCAAGTAGTAATTGTTAAAATACGACACCACAATGTGAAAGAAAATAAAGATGGTGGCATTCAAAAAATCTTGTTTCCACGAAATGCCTGAGCGCAAAATAAAAGACCAGAAAGCGATGTATAACATCCAAAACAAAAGGTGGTAAACCTTGTACCTTGTGATAACAGAAATGAGTTCAGAAAAAAAACGATTGACCACAGCTTAAGGGTTTTTAAAGAATCTTAAAATATCGCGGGCCCAATCAATCACCTTATTGCCACTGCCCAAGTAATTCGAACTATTCACTACCTCTTCGGTAATGTTTGGATTCACTTGTTTGAAATATTGATTGGCCATCTGATACGAAACTACATTCGCCAAAATCAAAATCGCAACTAAACTCCATGAAAACCATTTTTTATTTGGCAAATCTCCAATTGTCATCTTTACTTTTCTATTGAACGGTTTTATTTTTAAAAAGTTACGCGGTTTTTTCCTTGCTCAAAAGTAACACGCATTTTTCTATTTTGATAAAAAATCTTTTATCAATACCTGTTGGAATGCTTTGGCCTGGTTTAGAAAGTTTAAGCTATCGGCTTTTGGTCCTCTGTAGTCGTAACATTTGCGGGTATCATTGTCGAACATCGCATGCTGTGTGTTGTTGACTCTGCCAAAGCCATTGTTATAGTGGTATTGTGCAAATCCAATGTTATGTTCAAAACCTGTTTGCCAATCAAAATCAGCCGTAGGCAAACCAAGTTGCGACAAAATTAACTGCGGTATGATGGTTTGAGAAACCACTTGTTCATACTTCACACCGCGGTATGTTTGATTCAAAGCACCACCAGTAATTACCATTGGAATATGGTATTTCTCAGGACCAAAATAATGCACATCCTTTAAACCTATATCATGGCCATGATCTGAGACCAGTAGGATAACAGTGTTGGCATACCAAGGTTGTTGTTTGCATTTTTCTAAAAAATTAAACAAGCATACATCCGCATACTCAATTGAATTTTTAAAGCCATACCACTCATCGTTAACAATCTTCTTGTTGTGGTAAGGCACATCAAATGGTTCATGACTGCTTAGCGACATAATGGTGGTGAAGAAAGGCCCTTTTTCTGCACTTAATTTTTCCAATACCAAGTTATACAAATGCTCATCGTGTGCGCCCCATTTGCTAGTTAAGTTTTCTGGTTTAAAACTTACGCGATCGAAAATATAATCGAATTGTTGCACCAGTAAATACGCCTTCATCGAAGCAAATTCTGCATCGCCTCCATAGAAATAATAATTTTTATACCCTTGGGTACGCAATGATTTGCTAATAGAAGGCAACTTGCTCATTTTATCGGGAAACACAATGATACTCGAAGAAGGCTGCGCAGGATAACCGCTTAATACAGTTACTAACCCCTTCTCGGTTCTATCGCCACTGGCATAACAGCGCATGAAACTTAAATTCTCATTAGCAATTTTATCTAAATACGGCGTGTGCTTGTTATTTTTCGAAAAATAATAACTCGCATTGGCCGTAATACTTTCTAGCATCACCACCATCACATTGGGGCAATTGGTTGTAAAAAGTTTGGTCGTATCCGCAGGACCAGACAATTGTTCTTTAAAATATTGATCGGCATTGGCATCTTCCAAATAATACAAATGGCGTTTGTAAATCACATCGGAATTGGTGAAAATAAAATAAAACGCATTCCAAAAGCTATTGATGGCCGCAGCATTTTTTACCGATTGATCGGAGTAAATGGACGCACTCTGACTAATAGTTGCCAATCCTAAACCGCCGCGTATTAATACAAAATCGAGGCCCATGTAGAGCAACAAACAAAGAGTATTTAAGTAATGAAATTCCGCCTTTTTATTTAATACTTTTAAAATGGTTTTATAAAATAAAACTAAAAACACAAGAAAAACCACTGTGTACAAAGCCGTTTTCGCCCAATTGGTGGCACCTGCCGAAAGTGCCATTTCCATAGGATGTGTAATATAAACCAATACCTGACTGTTAAATTTATTGCCCCATTTTTGAAACAATTCCGGATCTGCTATGGTAATGAAAAGTATTAAAGTAAAGGTGAATATTAAATATATTTTTTGGACAGCAATTAATTTGCGTTTAAAAATTTGTCGCAAAACTTCAATAATCAGCAACCCACCTATACAATAAGCACTGGCCGATAAATCAAGTCGAAAGCCATGAAAAGCCGTTTCAAAATAAACCTGTAAACTGTTTTGTTCAAACAAATTCGTATTGTAAAGTACAAAATAGATCCTACTAAGCTGAAATATTATAAAATAGAGCAACAGTAGTTTGATGAACTTTAAAAACAATTGCAAAGCCTGGTGCATTCCTGCAAAAATACATGAATGTTAAGTATATTTTATCAAAGTATTGTGTCTAGATTTTTTAGCACATGGCTAACAAATGTTTTCATAGTGCAAATTAATAAGGGAACTTATAATAGAATGGGATTTATTCTTATTTTTGAATAAACTTCAATACCATATGGCCAGCAAAAAACTTCCTGTAGAAAATTTAGGTTTTGACAATAAAAGCGACAAAAACAAAAAGCGAACCATCAACCAGGATGGGAGCTTCAACATTGTTCGTAAAAATGATTTCTTTAGAGAATTCAGCTTATACCGCTATGGGATTACCTGTAAATGGTCGGAATATTGGTTGTCAGTCTTATGTGTTTACCTGTCCATTAATTTCATTTTTGCTTGGATTTATTTGAGCATAGGTGCCGAAAACATTGTGGGCATACGCACCAATGCTGAACCTTACTATTGGCAATGTTTCTTTTTTAGTCTGCAAACATTTACCACCGTTGGTTATGGCGGTCTACATCCGCAAGGCATTTTAACCAATACAGTGGCTGGTTTCGAAGCCTTCTTGGGGCTCATGACCTTTGCCATTGCCACAGGTACTTTATACGGTCGCTACAGCCGACCCATTGCCCGTTTGCGTTATTCTGCTAATGCCATCATTGCACCTTTCAAAAATATGAATGCTTTAATGTTTATGATTGCCAACGACAACAGAGGTAATTTAGTGGAAGTAACGGCCAAGTTGAACATCAGTTGGAAAGAAAAAAACGAGCAGGGCAATGAAGTACGAAAATTTGGTAGATTGCCTTTAGAATTCGAAAAAATAAACATGTTGGCCCTTACATGGACCATCGTTCACCCCATTGATGAGGAGAGTTTTTTAAAAAATTGGAGCGAAAAAGACTTTATTGAAAAGGATGTTGAGTTATTCTTATTCATCTGTTCGTATGACGATACTTTTGCGCAAACTGTTCATAGCAGAAGTAGTTTCGTAGCAAAAGAAATTGTGTATGGCGCTAAATTTGTCCGTCCTTTTCATGTGAACGCAGCAGGCGAAAGCGTTTTAGAGCTCAACAAAGTTGGGCATTATGAACCCGCTCAACTCAATTCCTAAAAATTCTGAATTGGTTATTCATTTAATTGACTTGAAATCTAAATATTAAAGTAAAATGATGTACCTAAAAGTTACGCTTTGAGATCTTTATTGCAAGCAATGCTGCTTCGCGGTGTGTGATCCTCTTTGTGTCCTTTATTGCAAGCAATGCTACTTCGTGGTGTGGTTAAAAAAAACAACCTCCAAATTAGCTAGATGTTTTGGCAAACTCGGCAAAACTAATGCTCGGTTTTCCCAATTCATCCCAAGCCATATCACCTGTAAAAATTTCGCTGTAGTTGTTTAGGGCCTCGGCAAACTTTGCTTTGTAGCGTTGGCGTTTATCAAACACCCCTAAAAATTTAACCCATGCAATGGAACCAATTTTTACACGCAGTTTTTCTTTGCTATAATTTTTAACAAATAATTGAGCGGCCTCTTTGGTAGAATAACAATCCAGGCCTTGAATATTGTACTCACGGTCTTCGTTGCCCAATGCTTTTATTGAATTCACCACCATGCGGGCATAATCGGCCACACTGATGAAATAAAAAGGGAAGCGCGATTCGCCAATAATTTGAAGGGTTTTATCTTGTTTGTGTTGTGCTACAAAACGGTCCATAAAAATACTTGGGCAAAAAACAGTATAAGGTATACCGCAGTCGCGCACATAGTTTACCGCCTCGTTTTTAACATCAAATACCCACCAATCAAAATTATTTTCGTGCTGATAATTTTGAAGCATCGATGACAAATAGATGAACCTTCTCACACTGCATTCCAAGCTGGCATTAAGAATTTCGCGCAACCCGTCGGTTTCGATATGGTAGTCTTCAATGTCTTCGTTTGGCGAAACATTTAAACTGCAATACACGGCATCCATGCCCGTTAAAAAACGTTTTAAATCGTGGTGATAGGTGATATTGCCCTCCACTACCTGCACATTTTCTGGCAAGATGGTTTTGGCTTTATCTGCATCGCGCACCAATACTGAAACCTGATAACCTGCATCGGCCAAAGCCTTGGTAACTGGCAGTCCTACTGCCCCTGTTGCACCGAACACTGCTATTTTTTTAATCATACAAAATTACAACGCACGAAAATACAACTTTTGTATTTAACCGAATTTTAAATCCACCTTTCAAAGAGCAAACCCTTGATTTAAAACATCAATATTATTGATTTGAATATAAAGATATCGCTGTCATACCTCATCTTTTCTTTCATTTGAAATAAGTATCTTTGCACTTCAAAAGATGGCGAAAATAGTGGTAGGTTTAAGTGGTGGTGTCGATTCTTCGGTGGCGGCTTATGTGTTAAAAGAGCAGGGTCACGAGGTCATTGGCATGTTCATGAAAAACTGGCACGACACTTCGGTCACCATTAGCGATGAATGCCCTTGGATTGATGATAGCAACGATGCCATGTTGGTGGCAGAAAGTTTGGGCATACCCTACCAGACCATCGATTTAAGCGAAGAATACAAAAAGCGCATTGTCGATTACATGTTTGCCGAATACGAGGCTGGCAGAACCCCAAATCCCGATGTATTGTGCAACCGCGAAATAAAATTCGATGTGTTTTTAAAGGCCGCGGTGCAATTGGGTGCCGAGTATGTCGCCACTGGGCATTATTGTCAGAAAGGCGAAATTGAAACACCGCTTGGCATTCAATACCAACTCTTGGCAGGCAAAGATGGCAACAAAGACCAAAGTTATTTTCTCTGTCAGGTAACCCAACAACAATTGGCCAAAGCATTGTTTCCCATTGGTCATTTAACCAAACCCGAAGTAAGAGACATTGCCAATAAAATTGGTTTAACAACTGCTAATAAAAAGGATTCACAAGGCTTGTGTTTTATAGGCAAGGTGCGTTTACCAGAATTTTTACAGCAGCAACTTAAACCTAAAAAAGGCTTAATCTATGAAATTGACAACAACAACAGTTGCTACGATTTCAATTGGCCAGCAGGTGCTGACATTGAATCGAAAGAAGAATTAATTCGCTTAACTACACCGCTAAAATACGATGCCAGCATGGGCAAAAAAGTAGGTGAACACAGCGGTGCGCATTACTTTACCATCGGTCAGCGCAGAGGCTTACAAGTGGGAGGCAAAGCCGAGGGTTTATTTGTTATAGCCACCGATACCATTACCAATTCTATATATGTTGGCATGGGCGAAACCCACCATGGCTTATCGCGCAAGGGCCTTTTTGTGCCAACGGGTGACATCCATTGGATACGCGAAGATTTAAAATTAGAACCCAACCAAAAAGCTGAATACATGGTGCGCATTCGCTACCGTCAGCCATTGGTAAACGCTATTTTATATCAATTTGAAGAAGGCGTTTATATTATTTTCGATGAGTTGGTAAGGGCCATAGCCGCAGGACAATTTGCAGCCTGGTACAAAGATGAAGAGTTGGTAGGCAGCGGTGTGATTGGGGCTTAATATCTACGTCATGCCTACGCCATCAAAATATTGAATTTAAAAAATCTGTTAAAATTCTTTAGCCGTATTGTAACCATCTTTATTTCACAATTCGTGTATTGCTATAATCTTTAAGATTCGGCTTTTTTCATTAGGTTTGCGCCATGATTGGTCTTTCCGCATTCTTTACAAAATACTTTGTGTGGTCTTTTATATGGCGCCTTATTAAGAAAATTATTTTCTGGTTTTTGGTGTTAAGCATTGGTGGGGTGCTCTTATTTAAATGGCTACCTGTACCCGTTAATTTCTTTATGATACAAAGGTGCTTCGAGCAAAAAGCCGAAGGTCAAGCCATGCGCTTAGACAAAGACTGGGTGCCGCTCGAAGATATTTCGCCTAACTTGCAATTGGCCGTGGTGTGTGCCGAGGATCAAAATTATTTGAACCACAACGGCTTCAGTTTTACAGCCATTGAAAAAGCCATGGAATACAACGAAAAAATGGAAAAAAAAGGCAGCGACAAACGCAGAGGGGCCAGTACCATCAGTCAGCAAACTGCTAAAAACGTTTTCTTATGGCACGGCCGAAGCTTTATCAGAAAAGGCTTCGAAGTGTATTTTACTTTTTTAATAGAAACCTTGTGGAGCAAAGAACGCATCATGGAAGTGTATTTAAATGTGGTTGAATTGGGCGATGGGGTGTATGGTGCCGAGGCCGCTGCTCGCCATTATTTACACAAATCGGCCAAACAATTAACGGCCTCCGATGCAGCCCTTATGGCAGTGGTACTGCCCAGTCCGCGCCAATTCTCAATCGCCCATCCAAGCAGGTATACTAAAAAACGACAGGCTTGGTGCTTGCAACAAATGCGCTTTTGGGGCATGAAATTAGACTACGATAAGAAAAAAGAATAGGCTGATCAAAGGCCTTTAAATGGGGGCTCAGCAAGTTTTGTTCTATCACAATTTCGTCCATTATAGGCTACACCCAAATAATATTTGTTTGATACAACTAACTAAAATCTTAAATTTGCACCCTTTATAACTAAAAAAATAACCCAATTTATTCATACAATGAGTAACGAAACCATCCACAGTAACCTGAATCCATTGGATTCGATGATGAAACGCTTCGATGAAGCCGCAAAAATTATAGGTCTTGATGAGTCAGCCTACAATACCTTAAAATACCCTGCCAGAATTGTTACCGTGCATCTGCCGGTTATCATGGACAATGGTAAAGTTCAAGTGTTCGAAGGTCACCGTGTGCAACACAGCACAACACTTGGCCCATCAAAAGGTGGTATCCGTTATTCTATGGATGTATCTTTAGATGAAGTTAAAGCCTTGGCTGCTTGGATGACATGGAAAACAGCTGTTGTAGGTATACCTTACGGTGGTGGTAAAGGTGGCATTAAGTGCGACCCAAAGAGCATGAGCAAAGGTGAGCTTGAGCGTTTAACCAGAGCTTACGCTGCTTCTATGAGCGATATTTTCGGTCCTGATAAAGATATTCCTGCGCCAGATATGAACACTGGTCAGCAAGAAATGGCTTGGATAGTAGATGAATATTCTAAAATCAAAGGGCAATATACACCTGCAGTCATTACTGGTAAACCAATCTCTATGGGTGGTTCACTTGGTAGAGTTGAAGCAACTGGTAGAGGTGTCATGGTATGTACCCGTTCGGCTTTAGCTAAAATGGGTTTAAAACCAGAAGAGTGTACTTGTGTGGTACAAGGTTTTGGTAACGTTGGTTCTATCTCTGCTAAATTAATCGAAATGCTAGGCGTTAAAATCGTTGGTATTTCAGATGTAACTGGCGGATACCACAATCCAAACGGTATCAAAGTTGAAGAAGCCATGGCTTATACCAAAGCGAATGGCAACTTAGGTGGATTCACTGGTGGCGAAAAAATTAACAATGCGGAATTATTAGAATTGCCTTGCGATATATTAGTTCCTGCAGCAATGGAAGATCAAATTACCGATGCGAATGCTGGTAATATCAAAGCAAAATTAATTGTTGAAGGTGCTAACGGACCAACAAGTGCAAACGCTGATAAAATCTTAAACGACAAAGGCATTATTGTAGTACCAGATATCTTAGCAAATGCTGGTGGTGTAACTGTATCATACTTCGAGTGGGTACAAAACCGCATGGGTTATTTCTGGACCGAAGAGCGTGTTAACAGACGTGCTGATCGCGTTATGAAAATGGCTTTTGATACTGTTTTCGAAACAGGTACAACCCACAAATGCAGCATGCGTACAGCAGCTTATGTAGTTGCAATCGATAAAGTAGCTACTACTCAAAAATTCAGAGGCGTATTCTAATGTTATTTCACAGAGAAGGCTATAAAATCATCATGGTGACCCTGCTTATTTTAGCAGGTATCAACCTTGCTTCGCATGCATTGTTTGGCGAGGCGCATTTGGCGACTAAAATTATATTGATCATTTCATTGGTCTTTTTTATACTTATTCTTCAGTTTTTCCGCAACCCTGCGCGCAATACTGTGATGAACGAAAACCATATCATAGCGCCAGCCGATGGCACTGTAGTGGTAATCGAAGAGGTTGAAGAACCCGAATATTTTAAGGACAAAAGAAAACAAATCAGTATTTTTATGAGTCCTGTGAATGTGCACGTGAACAGAAACCCTATCAGTGGAATTGTTAAATATGCAAAGTACCATCCTGGTAAATACTTGGTAGCTTGGCATCCAAAATCATCAACAGAGAACGAAAGAACCACTGTTGTCATTGCAGGATCGAGAGCCGAAGTGTTGTTCAGACAAATTGCGGGTGCTTTAGCAAAACGCATTGTTTATTATGTCAAAGAAGGAATAGAAGTAAAGCAAGGCGATGAAATGGGTTTTATCAAATTCGGTTCACGCATTGATATTTATTTGCCTTTAACCGCCACTGTGAATGTGCAATTGCAACAAAAAACACGTGGAGGCGAAACTGTGGTTGCAACTTTGGCTTAATTATTGAATGTTTATTACTATTAATTTAAATACAAAAATGAAAAAACTAATTTTAACCCTCGCACTTTTTGTTGGTGTAGCTGTCATCAGCAATGCACAAACAAGCTCAACAGGCGCTACCAATACAGGAGGCACTAAACAAGAAACACCAAAAGGTTTACAACCTTCTACCCTGCCTCAAGTAGTTCCAACTGCTACTAGCACGGAACCTGCGCCAGCGGCAACGCCAGCCACCACAACTGCTAAAAAAAGCAACAAAAAAGCATGTTGCCAAAAGAAAGCAAGTTCTTGCTGCAAGAAAAAAAGCGAAGCCATTAAAGAAGATTAATTAAGTTCTCAAATATTTACAAAAGCCCCGTAGTTCGGGGCTTTTTTTATGTCAAAAATTTAAATGAATCGTAACCGTATTTTATTGCGCTTTTAAATTGGATTCAACTTTTACGACAAGTATTTATTTTACTAAATAAATATTATATTTGATTATTTAATTTTATAAAGTAAATCAATAAATTTGTTATAAATGAAAAATCTAATATTAGCCTTTGTCCTATCTATTTTTTCTATTCAAGGCAATGCCCAATGTTGCCGCTATATAAACATTAAGGTTAAAGTTATTGAGCCATCAGCAAAAACCATTGTTTACTCACCTGGCAAATTGTACTATAAAATCCGTATTTACAATCCAGGATTTGATACCATTAGACCAATTGATTCATTTATATATTCAATAACAATAAATAGAAATTTTGGGCCATTTATCTATAAATCCTTTCGGTACCGTTTTTCACGTCCCGTTCCGAAAGGTGATTCAATAGACATTGTTGGGAATTTAGATGTAACAGATTCTGTAAATAACCCACAATACAATTTAACTGTTTCAGGAACTTTAAGAAACAGAAAGGAATTTGATATCATTCCAGAAACCATTCCCGAAAGAAACGATAATAGTTCAGATGTTACATTTCAACAAGTATATGATCCTAAGCACGCAGGAGTAAGTGGTGTTTTTAAAAATCAATTAACCATTTTCCCTAACCCTGCCAATACGCAATTCAATATCTCAATTCCATCAGAGTTAATAAAGCAAACATGCAATATTACAATTATAGATATGCAAGGCCGCCTTATTAATTCCTATTTAATTGCCAGTGCAGATGCAAATTTTCAAATACCAATTGAAGGAATAGCAAATGGTAATTATCTAATTTTATTAGCATCTGAAACTGCAAATTACCAATCGATGCTTAGCATTCAGCATTAAAGAAGATTAATTAGTTTCAAAAATATTATAAAAAAGGCTGAATCATTTCAGCCTTTTTTTTGTTTCAAAATTTTATATGAATCATGACCCTATTTTTATACGCTTTTTTATTTAATTCAACTTTTTACGACAACTATTTATTTTAATAATTATAATCTTTCAGTATAACAATTTTTTTGCAAATAAAGTCAACTATTTAACAGTAAGTTGATTGCACAAATATGTCCTATTTTGCGTACGTAGAATTACGCAAATTTTTTGCGTAATTCTACGCTTTTTTAATTGAATACTAAAGGTTTAGTTTGTTGAAATTTAAAATCACAGTAATATTATGAAAGAAAAATTTAAAACCATTCTTATTTTATTGGCGTTTGTAGTTAATGCTAACATTGCCAAATCTCAAGCTCCTTTTGGACAAGTACGAGTAACAAATTGTTACCAAAAAGTTGAGGGTGGAACAGGAATCTATAATTTTCTTAAGGGAAATGGACCCGGGGGAACTAACAAAGTACATATTGAGTTTACAAATGCACTTGATCTTAATTATTTTTCAATATACAAAATCAATTCTCCAGGAAGTACAACACCAACTTATACTTGGTTAACAGATGCAGGGTATACAGGAGCATTTGATTATACTACAAGTGAAGATTACATAAGAATTACACCTGTTTTAAAACCAGGCGCGTTCTCTCCTGCCATTCCCTTTGACATTAACTTTGTTGACCCTATTTTCATTGTTACAGATAAAGATAAACCATGTCTGCCTTTTGAAAATTTCAAATTAAATTTTTATAGTAATTTAAGCAATATTTGTGACTATACACTTACATTAAAATTACCCCCAGGTACACCACCTCCTGGGTTTCCATCATACAATAACATAGGTCTATTTCCTAATCCAGGTTGGTCAAAGGACATTACTGATAAAAATGGAAGTTTATCTCAAACACTTCCAATAAATTCAGAATATTGCGATACCACAATTGTCCCTCCAACTCCAGAAGTTAATCGATGTTTTACTTTTGATTTAGATATTATGATTAAACCTTGTATTTTGGATGACCCCGAATGTCCCCCATTAACATTTACTCAGTCCTTAACATTTTGTTGTAATTGTGAACTTTTCGTCAAGTAATTTTATAAATTTGTACACAATGAAACATTCAATATTTTTAATTATTCTTATAGCTTTTATAGATCGTGCTAATGCCCAATGTTGTCGCTATATAAATATTAAGGTTAAATTAATCGAACCGTCATCGAAAACCATAGTTTATTCCCCTGGTAAATTATACTATAAAATACGAATATATAATCCTGGTTCAGATACAATAAGATCAATTGATTCATTTATATATTCAACAACGATTATTAGAAATTTTGGACCATACATATATAAAGTTTTTAAGTACCAATTTACACGTTCAGTTGCTAAAGGAGATTCAATAGACATTGTTGGGAATTTAGATATAACAGATTCGGTAAGTAATCCTCAATATTCATTAACAGTCTCTGGCATTTTAAGAAATAGAAAGACATACGATATTATTGAGGAAACTACTGTGGAAAGAAACGATAATAGCTCTCAAGTTACTATTCAACAAGTATATGATCCTAAGCACGCAGGAGTAAGTGGTGTTTTTAAAAATCAATTAACCATCTTCCCTAACCCTGCCAATACGCAATTCAATATCTCCATTCCATCAGAGTTAATAAAGCAAACATGCAGTATTAAAATTATAGACATGCAAGGCCGCCTTATTAATTCCTATTCAATTTACAGTGCAGATGCAAATTTTCAAATACCAATTGAAGGAATAGCAAATGGTAATTATCTAATTTTATTAGCATCTGAAACTGCAAATTACCAATCGATGCTTAGCATTCAACATTAAAGAAGATTAATTAATCTCTCAGTTATTATAAAAAAGGCTGAATTATTTCAGCCTTTTTTTGTTTCAAAATTTTACATGAATCTTGACCCTATTTTTATGAACTTTTTTATTGGATTCAACTTTTCACGACAACTATTTATTTTAATAATTATATTATTTCAGTATAACAATTATTTTGCAAATAAAGTAAACTATATAACAGTAAGTTGATTGTGAAAATATGTCCTATTTTGCGTTCGTAGAATTACGTAAATTTTTTACGTAGTTCTACGCTTTTTTAATTGAATAATAAAGGTTTAGTTTGTTAAATACAATTTAAAATTATCATTTATTCAAACCTCTAAAACAAAAAAAGTATGACAAAAAAACTTCAAATCATTATTTGCTTCTTAGCATTAATGTTAAATTACAAAAATGGACATACGGCAACTACTGGCCATTTAGTTATTACTAATTGCTATCAAAAAATCGAAATTACTAGCCTTGATAGCATACATAAAGTTCAATTGCTTAAAGGCACTGGACCTAGAAAAATACATATTAGCTTTACAAATCTTGCTGACATAGATTCCATATATGTATACCAAGTTCAACATCATCCAAGTTCTCCTACTTCGTATAATTTAGTTAGCGCTTACAAATACTTAGAGTTAGATTATTATTCTGCATATGATTCCATTAGAATATCTCCAGTTCTAAAGGATACGGTTTTTGGTGGTTTCGTGCCCATGGATGTTAACTTCGTTGATCCAATATTTATTGTTACTGATAAATATAAACCATGCTTACCCTTTGAAAGCTTCAGATTAAATTTTTTTAGCAACTTAAATAGCCTTTGTGATTATAAATTGACGTTAAAATTACCCCCAGGTACACCTCCTCCTGGCTTTCCAACATATAACAATATAGGTTTAACACCAAATCCAGGTTGGAGTATGGATATTACAGACAAAAATAGTGTAGAAGATCAAACCATACATATTAACTCAGAATATTGCGATACATCGATTGTACCACCTACACCTGAGGTTAACCGGTGTTTTACTTTTGATTTAGAAATTAAAATATTCCCTTGTAATGAAGAGGATCCCGAATGTCCACCAATTACATACACTCAACCTCTTACCTTCTGTTGTTATTGCGAACGATTTGTAAAGTAAATTTAATAATTTTGTAAAGTATGAAAAATCTAATATTAGCCTTTGTCCTATCTATTTTTTCTATTCAAGGTAATGCCCAATGTTGTCGCTATATAAACATTAAGGTTAAAGTTATTGAGCCATCAATAAAAACCATTGTTTACTCACCTGGCAAATTGTACTATAAAATCCGTATTTACAATCCAGGATTTGATACTATACGACCAATTGATTCATTTTTCTATTACATAAACAGAAGTAAAAATTTTGGAGTAGATATTTTCCAATCTTTTAAATACCGTTTTACTCGTTCAATTGCAAAAGGGGATTCGATTGATATTGCAGGCAATTTAGATGTAACAGATTCTGTAAATAACCCACAATACAATTTAACTGTTTCAGGAACTTTAAGAAACAGAAAGGAATTTGATATCATTCCAGAAACCATTCCCGAAAGAAACGATAATAGTTCAGATGTTACATTTCAACAAGTATATGATCCTAAGCACGCAGGAGTAAGTGGTGTTTTTAAAAATCAATTAACCATTTTCCCTAACCCTGCCAATACGCAATTCAATATCTCAATTCCATCAGAGTTAATAAAGCAAACATGCAATATTACAATTATAGATATGCAAGGCCGCCTTATTAATTCCTATTTAATTGCCAGTGCAGATGCAAATTTTCAAATACCAATTGAAGGAATAGCAAATGGTAATTATCTAATTTTATTAGCATCTGAAACTGCAAATTACCAATCATTGCTTAGCATTCAACATTAAAGAAGATTAATCAAGCGCTAAAATATTATAAAAAAGGCTGAATCATTTCAGCCTTTTTTTTGTTTCAAAAATTTTTTTAACCCTCAAGAAAATCAACTAATATTGCACTGTAAAAGTTGCCCATGTGGCGAAATTGGTAGACGTGCTACTTTGAGGTGGTAGTGACCGTAAGGTTGTGCAAGTTCGAATCTTGTCGTGGGCACTTTTTAATTTTCTTAGAGACCTTCTTTTTGATATTGCTGTCCTGCCGTTTCTATGGTTTCGGCAAGTGGACGAAAAGTAAAGTCAATCGCACTTAAAATCTTTGCATTGTTGTAGTTATGTTTCTTCAAAGAAGTACGCACCGTTTCTGGCGTAATGGTAGCTTTCGGATAAAAGAACAATTGTAGGCGCACCAGCATTAAAAACAGTTTTTTATACGCTGGATTTAATTCAATATTTGGCAAGGGCACTTGCATGGCTGTGGCAATGGCATTCAACACGGTGCGATAGCTCAAATTCTCGCTCACCAACACAAACCGTTGACCCCATAATTCTTTTTCAGCGAGGGTTAACATCACCTTCGCAACATCGCGCACATCAACAAAACCATTCACTCCGTTGGTATAAAAGCGCATGCCTTTGGCCACATTTCTAAACAATCTGCAAGATCCTTTTTGTGAATCGCCATACCCCATGATAATTCCTGGATTGACAATGCTGGCATTCAAACCTTCTTCTATACCTCGCCAAACCTCAAGTTCGGCTAGATGTTTGCTAACGGCATATTGGGTATTGTGGTCGCTATCCTCCCACTCTGTTTGTTCATCTATTAAGGCTTCATGGTCGGTTCTTCCAAAAGCAGCAGTACTGCTCACATACACCAATTGCTTTACGCCATTTTTCAAACAGGCATTCACAACATTGGCGGTACCCTCAACATTCACAGCCATCATGGCATCGTGCTCTTTTTGATTAAAAGCCACTTTTGCCGCACAGTGAAAAACAGTTGCACCAGCAGTTAACACCTCATCGAGCGTGGTAATATCTAAAATATCGGTCGCTTCCCATTTGAAGTTTTGAATCAAAGCGCTGTATTGATCCTTTAATTCATACTTTAAAATTTTATAAAACGTTTGGGTCGATGCCTCTGATCTTTTTAAACCAATAACAGTATGCCCTTTTTGTAACAAGGCGCTAACTACATAGCTACCCAAAAAACCATTTGCACCTGTTACTATCATTATGTTGAAATTTAAGTGGTGCAAAATTCGGATATTTGTATCAATATTGAACCATGCATATGTTAAAGGAATTTTTTGAACCAATTAGCAAAACTTTATTAAAAGAAATCGGTAAAAAACAAGGTTTGATTGGGTCTGAAATAAAACTCAATTCAGGAAAATTTCCGGATGTTTCGCAAGTCGATGTGGCCATTATTGGTCTTGGTAAAAATGCCGATTTAGTGAGAAAACAATTCTACAATTACAGTCATAAATTGAACGGTATTGAATTGGCCGATTTCGGGAATTTAAAACATACAGGCACCGAAAAAAACATCAATGCAGGCTTGGCGGAATGTCTTTTAACATTAAAAGAAAACAATATTATTCCCATCATTATTGGCGAGCAACACAATTACGCGCAAGGACTGATGAAAGGAATAGATTTCAAATCGATCGACTATGCACTCGTATCGCCATTCTTAAATTATAATGAAACAGATTTGGGGTATTTGCTCAATTCTAAAAAACGTTTGTTTCATGCTTCGTATTTGGGTTTTCAAAGTTATTTAACCACCAATGATTCCATGCAACAGGTGGCAGATGCATTTACCGAATGTGTTCGTTTAGGCACACTGCGAGCCGATATGGCCCAGTCGGAACCCCTTTTAAGACAAGCAGATATTTTCGATTTTGATTTATCGGCCATCAAATATTCAGAGTTTCAAAGTGCCGTGCAACCCATGCCGAATGGTTTATTTAACCACGAAGCATGTGCTTTGTGTCGATATGCTGGTATATCAAACAACATCAATTATTATTTGCTCCGCAATTTTACACTGACAGAAAATTCTGTAATAGATGCTTCGCAAATCGCGCAAATGATATGGTACATCTGCGATGGCATTGACAACCGTTTCAACGATTTTCCGGTCATGAACCACAGAAATTTCAAAGTCTACAAATGCCACGCGCCAAGCGGAGTAGACATGGTATTTTTGCACAGCAATTTGACAGGCCGCTGGTGGTTACAGATTCCAGAAAAAAATGGGGGTAAAAAGACGGCCCCTAAATTCATTGGGTGCAATGAATCGGATTTTGAAATTGCACGCGAGGGCGACGTGCCTGAAAAATGGTTTAGAGCAGCGGGAACGGACTTGTAGCCATCTTTTAATGATTTGATAATTGGCATATGTTATTCAATTAACACAGCTTGAATTGAAAACTTGAGATGTGTCAATAGTTGAATTTTTTTTACCCAAATTGCTTGTTTAATATAAAATTTCGTGTAGGTTTGCCTTCGCATGAAAATAGGAACTATTAAAGAGACCAAAGCAGGCGAAAACAGAGTCGCTTTAAGTCCAGATGTTGTTAAAAATTTTATTAAACAAGGTTTTGAATGTCTAATAGAATCCGGTGCAGGCATCGGTTCAAACTTTTCTGATGAAATATACACCGCTGCAGGTGCTACTATCTTAAGCTCTGCCAAAGAGGTTTGCAGTCAAGCGGATATTTTAGTAAAAGTAAATGCACCAAATACTGAGGAAATTGGGCAATTAAAAAATGGTTCAAGCCTTATTTCATTTATTTACCATTTAACCAATCCTGAGTTAATCGATCAGTTAAACGCCAAAAATATTTCGGTGTTTAGCATGGATGCCATACCACGTATATCTAGGGCACAAAGCATGGATGCCTTAAGTTCTCAAGCCAACTTAGCAGGTTATAAAGCTGTATTGTTAGGCGCACATCACTCTGCAAGAATTTTCCCAATGTTAATGACGGCTGCGGGCACCATCTCACCTTCTAAAGTTTTAATTTTTGGTGCGGGTGTTGCAGGCTTGCAAGCCATTGGTACTGCCAAGCGTTTAGGTGCTGTAGTAGAGGTTACAGATATCCGTCCTGAAACAAAAGAACAAGTTGAATCATTAGGTGGTAAATTTATTAGCTTCGATACTGGAGATGTAAAAATCGAAGGCGGTTATGTAAAAGAAGCAGGTGAAGACACCTTGAAAAAACAAAGAGAAATATTAACCAAACATTTGGCTGCTGCCGATGTGGTGATTACAACCGCTCTAATACCAGGTAAAAAAGCACCAATCTTAGTAACCGAAGACATGGTGAAAGTGATGAAATTGGGCAGCGTGATTATTGACATGGCAGTTGAACAAGGTGGTAATTGCGAGTTAAGCGAAGCTGGAAAAGTGGTCGTTAAGCACGGTGTTAAAATTGTTGGTGAAACCAATCTTCCTTCTTTATTATCACAAAACGCAAGCGAGAGTTATTCAAAAAATATGTATGCTTTCCTAACCCATTTAGCCACTAAGGATGGCTTGAAATATGAGATGGAAGAGGAGATTACAAAAGGCACTTTAATTTGTAAAGAAGGTAACAAATTGAAATAATATTCAATCAAAAAGTTTAAAAATATAAAAATTCAAAAATAAATAAATGAATACGATAATAGATTTTATAGCCAATAATCAGTTAATGATTTACTTGGTTATCCTTATGATTTTTGTAGGGATTGAACTGATAGAGAAAGTACCATCTGTACTTCATACTCCCCTTATGAGCGGAGCGAATGCCATACACGGTGTGGTAATTATTGGTGCGATTATTATAATGGGTGAAGCAGAAAATATGTATGCCACCATCCTTGGATTTATTGCAGTAGTGCTAGGAACTTTAAACGTTGTGGGTGGTTTTGTAGTGACAGATCGCATGTTAGAAATGTTCAAGAAAAAAAAGAAGTAAAACCAATTTGATGATTTGATAATTAGTTAATTTGATAAATAAAAACCGATGCAAACAAACAAAGAGAATAAAATTGTTGACATGAGTAGGACCTTTGCATTAGAAATTATTGAATACACTGAATTATTGGAATCAAAAAAAAAGTTTGTAATGGCTAATCAACTTTTTAAATCAGGAACAAGTATTGGCGCCAATGTTAGAGAGGCTCAAAATGCTGAATCCAAAGCAGATTTTATTCATAAAATGAAAATAGCTGCAAAAGAGGCAGATGAAACTGAGTATTGGTTGGGCTTGTGCAATGAATCTAAAAATTATCCAAAAACTGAAGAATTACTACCAAAGATTGAATCCATCAACAAAGTACTTTCAAAAATTATTTCAACCTCAAAAAAATAAATTTTCGGGCTTCTACAAAGAAGCCTGCATTTAGAATCAAATACATTATCAAATTATCAAATCACCATATTATCAAATTAAATAAATGAATTTTTTACAAATTATATATCTCATTGCCTCATTAACATTCGTTATTGGTATTAAAATGCTGGGCAAACCAGAGAGTGCTCGCAGAGGTAACTTGATTGCAGCCTTTGGTATGACCATCGCGATTTTCGGCACTATTTTTTTATACGAAGGCATTAAAACCTCTAACTACGGTTGGATTTTTGGTGGCCTAATTGTTGGAACTGTAATCGGTACCATGATGGCCAAAAAAGTAAAAATGACTGGCATGCCACAAATGGTATCGTTCTTTAACGGTATGGGTGGCGCTTGCGCCGGTATCATTTCATTGGTTGAGTTCGACCATATTTTGCACACTGGTCCTTTTACGGATGCAGAACCTGTTAAACTGGGCATTATATTTTTAGGCTTAGTCATTGGCTCTATCTCTTTTGCAGGTAGTATGATTGCATTTGGTAAATTGGTTGAAAAAATCAAAGACAACGTTTTACCCTTACAACAAGTGGTAAATATTGGTTTATTGTTACTAATTTTAGGTATCGCAGCAGCTGCAACCCTTGGCTACATTACAACGCCTAATGTATTGTATTTAATCCTAGCTTTATCGCTTTTATATGGGGTGCTTTTTGTTATGCCAATTGGTGGTGCCGATATGCCTGTTGTTATCTCTTTGCTTAACTCTTTTACGGGTGTTGCAGCCGCCATGGGTGGTTTTTTATACGACAATAAAGTCATGTTATTTGGCGGTATTTTAGTAGGTAGTGCTGGTACACTTCTAACAGTTGTCATGTGCAAAGCTATGAACCGTTCACTTACCAATGTATTGATTGGTAATTTTGGTGGAGGTAGCAAAAATGCTGGCGAAGGCAAAGAAATTATTGGTTCAGTAAAAGAAATTTCAAAATCGGATGCTGCGGTATTAATGAAATATAGTAAGAAAGTGGTGATCGTTCCTGGCTATGGTTTAGCAGTTGCACAAGCACAACATATTTGCCACGAGTTAGAGCAAGTGCTAGAAGACGAAGGTGTAGAGGTAAAATATGCGATACATCCTGTGGCAGGCCGTATGCCTGGCCATATGAACGTTTTATTAGCGGAGAGTAATGTTAGTTACGATAAACTTATCGAGATGGACGATATCAACCCTGAATTTAAAACAACTGATGTGGTGTTGATAGTAGGTGCTAACGATGTTGTCAATCCTGCTGCTAAAAACGACCCTAGCAGTCCTATTTACGGTATGCCAATTCTAGATGTTGAAGATGCCGCCCATACTATTGTGATGAAACGCAGTATGAAAGCGGGTTATGCAGGTATCGAAAATGAACTGTTCTTCAGTCCTAAAAACAGCATGTTGTTTGGCGATGCAAAAAAAACATTGACTGAATTGGTGAGTGAATTGAAAAGTTTGTAAATACATTCTAAGCCTCTAAAGTCCATTAAGAAACATCCCGTTTTCGTTTTCTATTGAGCATATAGTTGTCAATAGCTGCTTTGTTGGTCAACCAATTTTTGCCCTCTTTGTAAGCATCTATTTTACCTTGTCTTGCAAGCAAACTAATATATTCCTTGCCATAGGGCATTTGTGCTTCCTCTAATAAATTTGCGATAGGTAAGTAATCATCTGGACTATCAGATAAGGCATTGATATAAATATTTAATGTTCTTTCTAAAGCTTGACACATTAAGAGCAATAATTTATTGTACCGACCATTGTTGGCCTGATTCAACGCATCATAGTATTTTTTTCTATCGTTTTTTAAAATTATTGCTGGTGGAAATCCTTCGCTGATAAGCAAGAGATTCATAGCGAGTCTTACGGTTCTGCCATTGCCATCTAAAAAAGGATGGATATGAACAAATTGGTGGTGAAAAATAGTTGCTAATTCAATCGTATTTAAGCCATCGGGATTCTGCTGCACATAGTCTATTAATTGATCTAACAAATCAGGTACTTTAAGTGCATTGGGCGGCACAAAATTAGCCCCCGATATTCTCACCCCAGAATTCCTTAATTGACCCGCAAAATGATCCTCTATGCTATTCAAAACAATTTTATGAAGCGAGAGAATATCCCCTGCTTTTAGTTTATAATTCTTTTTTACAAGCGTGTACAAAAAATCGATGGCCTTTGCATGGTTATGCGCTTCGAAATGCTCGCGCAATGTTTTGCCATGAATGGTCATTCCATCTTCTAAAATGACTTTGGTTTCTCTTAACGTTAAAGAATTACCTTCAATACTGTTCGAGTTATAGGTCCATTCTAAATTTAAACTCTCTTTTATTTTATGCAAAGCAAGGGCAGGTAAGGGCCTACTTTTTTGTATCAAGTCCCTTTTTTCAATCAAGCGTTGATAGGTAGGTTTTAATTCCTCAGTATCTATTAAATCTATTCGCACCACCACAAAATTAATATTTTTTCTTAATATCGTTTAATATTATTTTTACAATAACCGATATTAACATTATTTATAGCGACTTAGAAATTTTCACTGCGCAATATCATTCCATTAAACCTTAAAATCTACTAACTTTGCAGTACCATGCAAATTATCAAACAACATTTCGAAGAAGCTCAGAATGTTTTAAATACTTTTTTAGCCAATGAAAATAATTTTATTACCATTGAACGTGCTGCTGCTGCCATGGTAGAAAGTATTCGAAATGGCGGCAAAATATTAAGTTGCGGCAACGGTGGTAGCATGTGCGATTCCATGCACTTTGCCGAAGAATTAACTGGTAGATACCGCAATGATAGACCAGCCTTTCCAGCCATCTCCATTTCAGATCCTAGCCATATGAGTTGTGTGGGCAACGACTATGGTTATGAATTTGTTTTTTCGCGCTACATCGAAGCACTAGGCAACAAAGGCGATGTATTGTTAGCCATCAGTACAAGTGGTAATTCTAAAAATGTATTAAGAGGCATTGAAGTTGCTAAAGAAAAAGGCATGATTATAGTTGGACTAACAGGCAAAGATGGTGGTGCAATGGCCGAACTTTGCGATTTAGAAATACGGGCCCCTTTCTCTGAATATGCCGACAGAGCGCAAGAGATTCACATCAAAGTGATTCATAGCCTAATCGATTGTATCGAAAGAAATTATTAGAATTTCCCAGCAACCACACAACTTATTTTTTCCTTAATCCTATCACCTGATGGGTGAATACTTTCTATCATTACAATGTATAAACCGATGGCTGCTTTTTGTTGATTGTAATCTGTGCCATTCCAACTAACAAAGCCTTCGGTACCTAAGGTAGCATTGTTGGTCCAATCTCGAATTAACCGACCCTCTATATCAAATATTTTGATGGTGGTAGCATAATCTGGTTTTGGCAAATGATAATTTAATATTAATACATCCTCAAACCCATCCTCATCGGGCGAAACCGTTTTGTTTTGCAAAGTAAAATACTGTTCCGCACCATGCACCCCAACACTTTGCGAATTTAAATAGCCAGGGGTTGCAAATCCAACTACAGATGCTGCACTGTGCCAATTATCGTGCGAGCGACTTGTATTTGTAAAACTTATTCTTTCTAAACTCACTCCTTCCTTATCCGAAAGCAATGGATAATGCCAATCTTCATCGTAAGCAATACTATCTATAACCTGACCTTTAAAATTAATCGAAAGTAAATTACCTAAATCATCAGGCATGCTTGGCATTTTATTAAAATCAAGATACAAAGCATCAGGATTTTTACATCCATAGGCCATGCATATTTTATTGGCGATTTGGCTTAATAACAAATATTGATGGGGCTTTAAAACAAGCGATGTACTGCTTAACTTTTCAATGCTTTTATATTGGTTTTGCTCGTCTAATACGGCAATAAAATGCTTGCTTAAATCGATGGCCTTAGCGCTATTATTATACAATTCAATAAAATCATACCCGCCACTTTTGGGATTAAATAAAAGTTCATTAAAAATGAGCTCGTTTTTAAGGGCCATAGAAGGCCATTGCAATTCAAATTGTGCATTGACTATTGCATTGCCCGCGCAATCCTTGATGCCAGAAAATTCAAAGTGATAAATACTGTCAGGCGAAGGTTTAAAATTAATTAACCACTCTAATCCATCATATTGATTAACATACTTCTGAATTTTGACAGCACATGTTTTACCATCCTTTAAAAGCGTGAATTGATTTGAATTAATGCTATCAATTTCTTCATCAAATACTAAATGAATCACAGAATCATTAATTGCCCAAGCCTTTAATAATTGTAGCACCTGATGGTCCACCAAACCCAATTTAAAAGTAGAATTAGGCATCCCTGGCGTACCGCCTTTAGGGTCACTACTACCCATCCAATTATTATTTCCTGCACATACATTATTGGGATTAATCATCTCTAAACTCCAACCCCCATTTTGTTTCTTGGTATCGCGGTACCAAGTGTCGGTGTAATTTACTTCGTGTATAATGTCGCCCCTTTGATTTGTAAGCCAAACACGGTCTCCAGTATTGTTCAAGGAAGGAATATTATACAATACCAATATTGAATCAGGTGGTAAAATAGTGTCGGGCAAGGGTTTCGGACCGGATACATCATGAACATTGCAGCCCTTGAGTTGGATAAAAAGTTTTGAATGATTTGTAATTTCAATATACTCTTTATCTGCTAAACCAATTGGTGGATTAGGATCAACCATCAATTCGGTCATTAACAATTGATGCCAAAGGGCAGTATCGGGCTTAGAATAGTAAAAGGATTGTGTATGGTTTTGCATTTCATTACCTGAGGTATCCTTCACGTTCTCAACCATCAGATATTGCAAAACATTCGGTATAAAATAATTTTGAAAATCTAACACGGCCCAATTGTTCTGCTTAATAACAATCGATTTTGGATGCTCATTTGTAGCAGTCAATGTGTAACTCAATACATCAACTAAAGCGCTGGAATCACAGGGTTCACTAAAATGACACCGCAATTGGTTAGGCCCATTTAAAGCAAAACTATCCAACAATGGCGCAATGCTATCGCGTATTAATCGACCACCGTACAAATTATCAAAAAAGTGTTTGTAAAGAAAGCTTGCGGTGCTCTGTTTAATGCGCAACCCCATAAAGGATGCTGTTAAAAAGTCTGAATCGACTGCAATGCCTTCTTTTATTGACGGGCCACCTAATAATGGCATTCGTTGCAACACAAAGGTGTGACTTTTTAAACGTTTGATTTGAAGCGTCCACTGATTGTTACTGGTGTTTAGCACATTGTCTATACCATCAATCAATTTTGTTTCTACACCGTTCTTTATTTTATAAAAGCTTACATCATCAGTGGTACCGCCCATTCTAGCAAAGTAACCATTTTTCATTTTTAATAAATTAAGGGAATCGGACATGAGCACAAAATCAACATAGTTGAGCGATGAGGTGTTAAACAACAAACGTGCGTCCAGTCGCCATTCTTCAAGCTTTTGCTGCTGGGTAGAAGTACTAATATAAAAGGAAGCATTCAAGGTATTTGAATTACTTCTCAATTGCTTTTGAATGGTTAAAAATGAATTGGGCTGCCCTTCCCAAAGAGGAGCTGTTGTTAAATCTGAATCATCAAAATTGTCTACAATTTGCGCATAGCCGCAGTGCCCTGAAAGTAGGCATAAAATAATAAGAAGTGTTTTCATATAGTTTCATAATAGTTTTAGTTATTGAAACCATATATCACAAGTGCTAAAGGATTTTAATCCAATGCCTCTTTAATCCTCAATCTTTGTTATCTACTCGCTTTATTACTTTTTTAAGATTTTCAGATTTTAAAGGCTCTCTATCTTTGATATTGGTTTGTGTAAAATAATGATGCGCTGTTAAGAATTTGATTTGCAAAAGGTTCCACGACATTTCATCTTTAATAACGCCTATGTGAAGTAATTCCTCATATAAATAATCTCCAATGGTGAAGAAATCATCTCTGCCTAGATAATCTAAATCGGCATCGCATATTATTTCTTCTAATTTGGATTTTGGATTTTGTGGTACCTTAGTCGCCATTATTAAACCTTCAATTACTTTTATTTGAGCTGGCGTATAGTCAAAATCTGGCAATACCTCTCTTGCAATTTCACAACCTTTTTCTTCGTGATTGGTATAAGTCGATAGAAATCCGCAATCATGATAAATAGCTGCAGTTTCTAGCAAGTCTAAATCTTCCTGATTGGTAATACCTTCACTAGTGGCTATTCGCATAGCTTGGACTTTTACATCTCTCATATGCGATACCGAATGGTATAATAAATACTCAGGTAAATCAACCTTTAGTTTTTCTAATATATGTTTAACAGCACCTTTTACTTGCATCAAAAAAAATGTTTAAAGTTCAAAAATACGATTTAAATAATACATATCAATTTCGCCTTTGTTTTTGGCTTCTACTTTTCCACGATAAGTATATTCAACCTTTGTTAATACGTCTTTAAATGTGCTGCCTGAGAGGTTAATTTTACCTGGTTCACAGTTTTGTTCCATACGCGCAGCCGTATTCACAGTGTCGCCCCAGATATCAAATGCAAATTTTTTAGCCCCAACAATTCCTGCTACTAAAGGACCTGTATGAATTCCTATACGAATATCAAAAAACGGTTGATTTTCTTTTTTCTTCTCTTCAATCAATGCTTGAATAAACTCTTGGATTTCAGTGGCTGCCTTTAAAATATTCATAGAATTATGGGTAGTGGTATCTGGTAAACCACTTACACATAAGTAAGCATCGCCAATGGTTTTTATCTTCTCCAAATCATTGCGCTCTATGATCTCATCAAATGCCCTAAAAATAAAATCAATATCATCTACCAATTTCTTCGGTGATATTTGCTCACTAATTTTTGTAAAATCCTTAAAATCAGTAAACATTACGGTTACTTTATCAAAATAACGCGATTCATATTTACCCGTTCGTTTTAATTCTTCCGCGACCTCAAGTGGCAAAATATTTAACAACAAATCATCACTTCTTTTTTTCTCAGTCTCAATCTCAACATTCTTTTGCATCAATAAATCTTGTATGCCTTTTTTGACAGTATACATTCTATAAAAAGAGGCTGCTAAAATTACTAAACCACTTAAACCTAAAATAAGCAGGTAGTTAATTAGCGTTTGTTTTTCAATTTCATTATTGGCTAACTCTTCATTCTTTTTGGTAATTTGCAATGAGTCTTCATACAATTTTCCTTGCAACTTTTGGGTTTCCAACTCTTGCATGGTGAGGGATAATTGGGTATTGGCGGTATTAATGGTTTGCGCTTGTATGCTAATGGTTTGACGTTTGTTTTCAATCTCCATTTGCTTGCGCTGAATTTCTAACTTTCTACGCTCTAACTCTGATTTACTAATGGTTTTATCATTTTCTAGCGCAAGAATTTCGTCCATTTTCTTTTTCAATTCCTCTTGTTCACGCTGAAGTTCTTCCTGCTGACGTCTGATAACCTTTTCCTTTTCAATTTTTTCTAATTTCTCCTTCTCATCCCGCTCATAATTGATTTCTTCAAGTTTGACCTGTGAATTAATCGCCTTTAATTTATATTTGGCAGAGAGCATTGGCTTGCCTGCATCGCGGTATAGTATTTCCAAAGCCTTGTATGATTTATACTTGCCGTATTCAAACTTCACCTTTTCAGACAAGTCCATCGCACTAAGTGCCATTTCAACAGCCCTTTGATAATCTTTTTTTTCTTCGAAAACCTTTGCATCAATCAACAG
Source organism: Bacteroidota bacterium (assembly GCA_947496065.1). Classification (GTDB taxonomy): domain Bacteria; phylum Bacteroidota; class Bacteroidia; order NS11-12g; family UBA955; genus JABMMZ01. The sequence goes on along the minus strand of CANMBF010000018.1, from coordinate 18,129 downwards.
TTTATTGATTTTTGCTGAGTCTTCTACCGTTATAGTGCTGATATTACTGAGAACAGCGGCCTTTGAAGCCATAGGCACCAAAAACATAATCAGTATAATGAGTATATGACTCTTTGCTCGTTTCATTTCAAATCTTTTAATTATTTTGCACAAATACATGGTAAAATAAGTTAAATTTATTTGAAAAACAAAATAAAAATAGGGAATATTAGAAAGAAGTTTGCTAATTATTAAAAGCTAATCACTTATACTAGCTGTAAATTATTGAGATGCTGGTAAATGCCTTTTTGCTTTTGAATCAAGTCTTGGTGTTTGCCTTGTTCTGCAATCACACCCTTATCAATAACAATAATATTATCAGCATTTCTGATGGTGCTTAAGCGGTGCGCAATTACAATACTGGTGCGGTTTTGCATCAAATCTTCCAAAGCTTCTTGTACCAATAATTCACTTTCGCTATCCAATGCACTCGTTGCTTCGTCCAAAACCAATATCGCCGGATTTTTAAGAATGGCCCTAGCAATGGCAATCCTTTGTCGTTGACCACCTGATAATTGAATGCCGCGTTCACCAACAATGGTTTCAAATTTTTGAGGAAATGATTCAATAAATTGAAGTGCGTTGGCGCGCTTTGCAGCCGCTATTACTGCTTCTTCGTTGGCCTCTGGATTGCCATACAATATATTTTCATAAATAGTGCCTCCAAACAATATAACATCTTGAGGCACATAAGCAATCTGACTGCGCAGATATTTTAAATCATAATCATTCGCATTTTTATTGTCAATTAAGATACTACCTGCATCAGGTTGATAAAACTTAAGTATTAAAGCTGCAATCGTACTTTTGCCTCCTCCACTACTCCCAACAATGGCGATTTGTTCGCCTTGCTTTGCTGTAAAACTGATATCTTTTAAAACTTGTACTTCGGTTCTGCTCGGATAACTAAAGGCAACATTCGAAAATACAATCTCACCATTTAACCTAGGTAAACTCGCGTCTACTTCGCCATTAATTGCCTCACCATCCATCGCCATCAATTCTCTAACACGCTGGGTTGAACCAATGGTTTTTTGCAACTGACCAAACATATCCGCAAAGCCCCCTAAGGTACCTCCAACAAAAATGCTATAGATCACAAAACTAATCAGCAAACCAACTTCCATGGTACCTTGTTGCACCATCCCTGCACCATACCAAACTACAAAGCCTATAGCACCAAATACTGAAAAAATAATAAACGAAATAAAAAAACCTCTGTAGACGCCGCTTCTTAATGCAAATTCTATGAGTGAATCAATGTTTTTACCATAACGACTGCGTTCTATTGATTCGCCTGTAAAAGCCTTGACAACACTTATACCCTGCAAGGTTTCTTGCACAACGTTGCTACTTTCTGCCAACATATCCGTTTCTCTTCGGCTCATTTTTTTAATTTTTGCACCAAAAAAAACAGCACTTATTGCAATCAACGGAACAATAGACAACATAATGAGCGCCAATTTCCAAGAAATAATAAAAATAAAACTCAACCCAATAATAAGGGTTAATAAACCTCTTAAAAACTCTGCTAGTACAAAAGAAATAGTATCTTGTATTTGGCCAGTATCTGCAGAAATTCTGCTACTTAAATCGCCCACCCTTTGGCTGCTAAAAAAAGACATGGGCAACGAAATAATTTTACCATACAATTGTTTGCCCAAATCTGCAGTAGCACTTGTACCCGCTTTCGTTAACATATATACCCGCATAAACGAAAAAACCGTTTGTACTGATAGTTGTATAAAAATAAGCAGTAGTACAAAATTCAAAGACCAATGCACCTTTAATAATTCTGCACTTTTACCCATATTTCCAATGCCTGGCATCACAGCACTTGTATTGCTGCCACTTACAGCATCAATCATTTTCCCCATTAAAAAAGGAAAGGCCATGGTACTAAAAGCTGAAAGGGAGATAAAAATTAAACCGCCAAAGAAATATTTTTTGTGCGGCTGTAAAAATTTGAAGAGAAATTTGAATTCTGAAAGTGAATCCTTTGTAAGTTTTACCTTAGGTAAATCGCGGTCTTGCCTCGGTCCGGCCATTGTATTAAAATTTAGTTGCGAAAATAACCATTTGTCTTTAGTTTAAATTAATTATTTCAGCATTTAGATAGATGGCGTTTCTTTATCGTTAAGCAATCACATATTTATTGCACCTCACTTATTATTTAATCATTCTTATTTACTATTTTTGAAAAGTGAGATTTCTAGTCGCCTTTCTTTTTACTTGCCTTGCTGGTCAAATTGTTGCCCAAGGAATCTACACTGAGTTTGGTCAAAGCAGGATTCAAAACAAAACAGAAACCTACAGCTTAAAACAAGATCAAATAGAAATTATTTACCACGAAGGTGGAGAAGAATTAGCAAAATTGGTATTCGCTTATGTTACTCAACAGTTACCAGAATTCGAAACAAAACTCAATTATAATTTAAGCAATGGTATTAAAATAGTCATCTATAACCATTTTATAGATTATCAAAACAGCAATATTAACCTTACCAATTTTCAACAAAGCAACAGCGGCTATTCCTATCTAACCGACAACACCTCCAGCATCTATTTTTCTGGCAGTCGCATTGATTTATATCGCCAAACTAGACGAGCCATTGCAGAGGTTTTAATCAGTGAGTTTATTTATGGTGGCGACTTAAGAGAACGCATTCAAAATTCAGCATTATTAACTTTGCCAACTTGGTATTACAAAGGGCTGGTGGCATATTTGGCAGAAAGTTGGAATGTAGAAAATGATAACTATTTAAAAGACTTTTTACTGAGTGGCAAGGCCCATACGTTTACAAGTTTGCAGGAAGAAGATGAAGTATTGGCAGGCCATAGCATTTGGCGTTATTTGGAAGAAAAATACGGTGCGGGCTCTGTCAGCAATGTTGTATTTATTACATGTATAGGCAGAAGTGTTGAAAGTGCTTTTAATTATTACACAGGCTTAACCATTAACAGCATGCTCAACGATTGGGAGTTATATTATAAAGACAAATACAGTTTTGATGAGAGTACTTTTAAATTACCCAAAGGACAAGAAAATGTACCCGATAAATTGGCGAAGAAAAGAATCACCCAATTCAAATTGAGTCCAGATGGCAAACAGATTGCTATTGTTACTAATACACGCGGTCGCTACCAAGTGGTGTTGTACACTGTCAAAACAAAAAAAAGTGATGTTATTTTCAAAGGAGGTCATCAAATTTTTAATCAACAAGCGTCTTATGATTATCCTTTAATTGCTTGGGATAAAGATGGTAAAACCATCAGTATCATAACTTTCAAAAACAATCAATCCATGCTTACCAGGTATCATACAGATGGTAAAAAAGGAAAAACCACCTTATTGGAAAATGTGCCCATTATCAAAGACTTCACATTTAATTCGGAAGGTACCGAAATGGTCATGTCTATCATTCGCAAAGGGCAATCGGATATTGTCATCTACAACCTACAAAATAAAACCATCAGCGATATTACAAATGATATTTATGATGATTTAAATCCACGTTTTTCATTTAACAATGGGCGTGTGCTTTTCTCATCGAACCGCGAATGGCCAACACAAACCGTTGCGAATTACTATTCAATTTTCGAGATTGAAATTAATAACAAATCAATTCAACGCATTGCAGGGTATCCAAAATTTTTCAGCAATTATTTTCAACCCATTGAGTTGCAAAATAACTACATCAGCTTTTTGAGCGATGCCAATGGCATTGTAAATAATTATGCCATTAAACGCGATGACACTAAAATTATCCAGCTTACCAACTACAAGCGATCGATTTTGTATAACGATGTTGCTAGCAATTCACAAGGGATTGCCGACTTACTATTTTTCAAAAACCGTTACCGCATTTATGTGGGTGAATTAGCAGTAAATTTAATAGAAGATGAGGTGGAGAATCCACATAATACAGCTTATCGCAATTGGCTAACGGAAACAAAGGTTCAGATCAAAAAAATGGATACAACCCAACTGAAAGATACAGTAAAAAGTAACCCATTACAAACTAAAAAGGATACCATGGCAAATATCCACAAAAAAATATTTTTAAGTGGTTATTATGAAAAAGATGATTTGAAATCTGAAGAAAGTCCGAATGAAAAAATATCCGCCATCAGCATTCAAAAAACCAAACTCAATTTTGGTGTTAATTATTCTGTAACCCTGTTCGATAATTCTTATCTGAATAATTATTTATTTCAAGCCAATGTGAACGAGAGTATTCTCAATAATCCTTTCTTATTAAATACTTTATTAACAGCTAAAATTACTGACAATCTTAAAAATTATCAATTTGAAGCTGGCACAAGAATTCCAGTAAGCATTCGTGCATCCGACTACTTTTTGAAATACACGAATTTAAAAGGCCGCTGGGACCAATCCTTACTATTTCATCGGAGGAGTAGACTATTAACAAATGAGAACCTTGCCAATAGAATGGTGACCGAAGTCTTCAAGTGTACCATTAGTTACCCCTTTAGCGAACGTTCTAAAATAAATTTGAATTCTGGCTTAAGACAAGACCGTCTCATTGCCTTGGCCACCGATTCGGTTACATTCGAAAAACCGACAACCGGCAATGTTTATTTTTCTGCAGGTGCCGAATATGTTTACGACAATGTGCAAAGTAAAGGTTTAAATATTTTTGAAGGTTTAAAATTCAAAATATACAGCGATAATTATTTTGGTATTAGTAAACAAGCGCTCATCATGAACACTGGTTTCGATGGCCGATACTATCTAAAATTACACCGTCAAATTTACATTGCTACCCGTTTGAGTGGAGCCTTTTCTATCGGCCCTCAAAAGACGGGATATTATCTCGGTGGGGTTGAAAATGAAATAGGCAGAGTGAATAGCAATTCTAATTTCAATTATAGCATCCCAACCCTTACCACTTCTGAATATAGCTTTCAAACATTGGTGGCGCCAATGCGTGGGTTCAAACGCAATAGCAGAGGGGGTTCTAACTTTGCATTACTTAATGCAGAAATAAGAATTCCTGTGCTCTCATACCTTATTCAAAAACCCATTACGAGCGAGTTCTTAAGAAGCATTATGTTCATTGGCTTTATAGATATGGGCACAGCTTGGCAAGGCAGTTCGCCATACGACAAAAGCAATCCATTCAACACCCAAATTAAAACCATGCCCAATTATTTTGTGAGTGTTACTTCTCAGCGCAATCCCATGTTGTATTCAACAGGCATAGGCGTAAGGGCCAAAATACTTTACCACTATGTAAAACTCGACCATGCTTGGGGCTACTTAGAAAATACATTTTTGACAGGTATGACGACCTTTTCCTTTGGCTTAGACTTCTAAATTAGGCAACTGTTGCGCCATTGTCTGCCAATTCGTTGGGTGCAATTAATTTTAAAGAGCCATCCAAATTTTTACCCATCAAGATCATACCATTCGATTCAATGCCTTTGATTTTTCGAGGAGCGAGATTTGCTAAAATTGTTATTTGCTTGCCTATCATACTTTCTGGTGTAAAATCAAGCGCAATGCCCGAAACAATGGTTCTTTGTTCAAAACCCAAATCGACTTTCAATTTTAAAAGCTTATCTGCTTTCTCAACTTTTTCTGCTTCCAAAACGGTACCTACTCTCAAATCCATTTTACTAAAATCATCGAAGGTAATTTGAGGTTTAAGGGGTTCCAAACTTGCTTCACTATTGGCCGCTGGCGCTATATTATCAATAGCCTTCTTCTCAGATTTTTGTTTTAAATTGTCCAATTGCAATTGAATAATATCGTCTTCGATGTTTTGAAATAGTAAACTAGGTTGACTGATTTCATGACCGCTCTGCAATTGCACGAAGGCATCAAATTGGTAATTCACCTTTTCAAAATTCAACAAGCCATATAATTTTTGAGCAGTATAAGGAATGAAAGGCTCCATCCACCATGCCAAGTGAGCCGCTATTTGTAAGCCATGAAACATGACTGTATCGGTTCTTGCTTGGTCTGTTTTTACAGTTTTCCAAGGTTCGTTGTCGGCCAAATATTTATTACCAGCACGTGCAATGTTCATCATCTCAAATAAAGCTTCTCTAAATTTAAAGTGCTCAATGTTCTCTGCAATGGCTGTTTGGCAGCGTTTAATTTCTGCAATCAGATCTGTTTCTTTTTCAGTAGGCGCAACATTCGCTGGTACTTTTCCTTCATAAAACTTATGGGTTAATACCGCTACTCTGTTAATGAAATTGCCAAGAATCGAAACCAACTCACTGTTATTTCTGGTTTGGAAATCTTTCCAACTAAAGTCTGCATCCTTAGTCTCAGGCGCAATCGCAGTTAATACATATCTTAAAACATCTTCTTTGCCTGGAAACGCATTGAAATAGTCTTCCATCTCTACACTCCATTTTCTACTGGTGCTCATCTTATCGCCTTCTAAATTCAAAAATTCGTTGGCTGGCACATTGTCTGGCACAATATATTGACCTGTTGAATGTAACATGGCTGGGAAAATAATGCAGTGAAAAACAATATTGTCTTTCCCTATAAAATGCAATAAGCGGGTGGTATCATCTTGCCACCAAGTCGCCCAATCATCGGCCTTCACATTTTTTAAAGTTGTATTTTGCGGATACGCGAATTCTGTTTTACCCTCGCCTAATTCCTTAAACAAAGCTTTGGTCGCCGATATATAACCAATCGGAGCATCGAACCAAACATAAAGCACTTTGCCTTCTGCATCTTTTAATGGCACTTTTATGCCCCAATCTAGGTCGCGGGTCATGGCGCGGGGCGACAAACCACCATCAATCCAACTTTTGCTTTGACCATATACATTGGTTTTCCAATCGTGCTTATGGCCTTCTACTAACCATTCTTTCAACCATTCCTCTTGATTTTGCAAAGGCAAATACCAATGCTTGGTGGCTTTTAATATTGGCTTGTTACCTGAAATGGTTGATACTGGGTTTATTAAATCTGTAGGATTTAGAGAATTTCCGCATTTTTCACATTGGTCGCCAAAAGCATTGTCATAGCTGCAATTGGGGCAAGTACCTTTAATGTATCTATCTGCTAAGAAGGTTTGATTTTCTTCATCATAATATTGTTCACTCACCTCTTCAGTAAATAAACCTTTCTCATACATTTCTAAAAACATGGCTTGCGCCGTTTCATGGTGCAACTTTTCACTCGTTCTATGGTAAACATCAAATGCGATACCCAATTGCTCAAAATTACTTTTCAATAGGGCGTGGTACTTATCAATCATTTGCTGAGAAGTGATGCCTTCTTTCTTTGCTTGGATTGGAATGGCGGTGCCATGTTCATCGCTTCCACACACAAAAATTACCTCTTTTCCTATATTTCTCAGAAATCTAACATAAATATCGGCAGGCAAATAAGCCCCTGCAATATGTCCAATATGTTTTGGTCCATTGGCGTATGGCAAGGCGGCAGTAACTAATGTGCGTTTAAATTCTGACATGAATAAGGTGATTTTGGGGCAAAGATAATACGTGAATGAGCATGGTATTAAATTATTTTCAATATATTCTGATAAACTATTTGTAAAAAAGAAAAGAAAATTTACCTTTGCAACCCTATTGCGATTTATTGCCCGATCGTCTAATGGCAGGACGACTGTTTTTGGTGCAGTCTATGTTGGTTCGAATCCAGCTCGGGCAACTTACCATAGTAAAAATCAAGGTTGTGTCTATATTAAATAAAGTAAAAATCTTCAGCGGTTCAGCCTCTTCACATTTGGCTAAAAAAATCGCGGACCATTACGGAAGCCCGCTTGGAGAGTTAACCATCAAAAAATTTAGCGATGGCGAAATGCAACCAAGTTATGATGAATCCATCCGTGGTTGTGAAATCTTCATCGTTCAATCTACCAATCCTCCAGGTGATAATTTATTGGAGTTGTTGTTAATGATTGATGCTGCAAAAAGAGCTTCAGCCAATTCTATTACGGTCGTAATACCATATTATGGTTATGCCCGTCAAGATAGAAAAGATAAACCAAGAGTTTCCATTGGCAGTAAAATGATTGCCGACGTATTAAGTGCCGCTGGTGCTAATCGCGTTATCACAATGGATTTACACGCGCCTCAAATTCAAGCCTTCTTTAATATGCCAGTTGATCACTTAGATTCTTCTGTTGTATTTATTCCTTATATCAAATCATTAAACCTAGATAAGTTAATGATTGCTGCTCCAGATGTTGGCGCAAGTAACAGAAACCGTGAATATGCCAAAGCATTGGGATGTTCGATGGTGATTTGTGATAAAGAAAGAAGAAAAGCCAATGAAATTGCTAGCATGACCATCATCGGTGATGTTACCGGGATGGATGTTGTATTAGTTGATGATTTAATTGATACCGCAGGCACCCTTTCAAAAGCAGCTAAATTAATAAAAGACAACGGTGCACGTTCGGTAAGAGCCGTATGTACCCACCCTGTTTTAAGTGGCAAAGCTTACGAAAATGTTGAAAACAGTGTTCTTGAAGAACTAATTGTTTGCGATACCATTCCTATGCAACACGCCTCACCAAAGATTAGAGTTTTATCAGTTGCCCCTCTAATCAGTAAAGCCATCAGAAATATCCACGAACACGGTTCTGTAAGTTCCTTGTTCAAGCTTGATAATAGTTTCCAACCCAATTTAATTTAAAGAAAAATGAAGACAGTAGCATTGACTGGCGAGTTTAGACCTTCGTTAGGAACGAAGGACGCCAAAACGTTGAGAAACGAAGGTAAAGTTCCATGTGTATTATACGGAGGAGGTGAAGTACTTCACTTTTTCGTGTATGCGCCTGATTTTAATGCCCTCGTTTACACTCCAAACACTTACAAAGTGCAATTAACCATCGAAGGCAAAAAATATCTTGCAGTATTGCAGGATATGCAATTTCATCCAGTAAACGAGACCATTCTGCATGCAGATTTCTTAGCTGTTGATGAAAACAAATCAGTAGTGGTTTCTATTCCAATTAAAGTAACAGGTAATTCACCAGGTGTTAGAGCCGGTGGTAAGTTAATTCAAAAAATCCAACGTTTGAAAGTACGTGGTACAATTAACAAAATACCTGATGCTGTAATCGTGCCAATTGACACCCTTGAAATCGGACAGTCTATTAAAGTAAAAGACTTAGATGTTAGCGGTATCGAAGTATTAGATGCAAAAGAAAATGCAGTAGTTTCAGTTAAAATAACTAGAAACGTTGTGGCTGCAGCTGCAGATGCTAAAAAATAATTAATTTATTTATCTCCATAAAAACCTCACTTTTTAGTGGGGTTTTTTTATGCTCTGCGTTTAGCCCTTGGATGATACAAGGCAATGGTTTCTTTTAAAAACTTGCGATCAAGATGGGTGTATATTTCTGTGGTAATAATGCTCTCGTGCCCTAACATCTGCTGAACAGCTCTTAGATCCGCACCACCTTCTACCAGGCTTGTGGCAAACGAATGCCTGAAGGTATGCGGACTAATATTCTTTTGAATGCCCGCCTTTATAGCCAAAGTTTTAATTAATTTAAACACAGAAATTCGACTCAAACCATTGCCAAAATGGTTGAGAAACGTGGTGTCGGTATACTTCTTATTGACTTTCAAATGGACCCGCGTTTCGTTAATGTATAGTCCAAGTACTTTTAAAACCGATCGGGCAATGGGCACCAATCGCTCTTTATTGCCTTTGCCATGCACTTTGATAAATTCATCTTGAAAATAAATTTCAGAAATGTTTAATCCTACCAATTCACTTACTCGCAAGCCACAGCCATAAAGGGTTTCGATAATAGCCTTGTCTCTGTGTCCCATGGGTTTGGTAAGATCTATATGACCCAACATTGTATCGATTTCATCCTTGCCCAACACCTCGGGTAATTTGCGCGCCAATTTGGGCAATTCTAAATTCTGAGTGGGATCATTGCTCAAAACATCTTCCAGCAATAAGAATTTGTAAAATGCACGTAAGCCGCTAATCATGCGGGCCTGACTCGTAGCAGCAACACCAATTTTGGTGAGTGAATTTACAAATTGAAGTAAATGACTGTACTCAACTGCCAAAGGACCAACAGGGGTTGCGTTGGCAATTAAAAAATTTTCGAATTTTAAAACATCGTGCAAATACGCTTCAATGCTATTGACCGACAAGGATTTTTCTAGCATCAAATACTGCTTAAACCCCTTGCGCGCACTCTGCCAATCCATTCCCTTATTTTAAATCTATCTCTCTAACGTTGATAACTTCATCTGTAACACTGTCGAGCACCACACAAACCACATGGCAATTATCAATGACATACTCAGATGGAATTTCATATTCAAATTGCTTTAAATAGGTTCTGCCTGGAACAATTGTTTGTGTTAATGGATTTCCTACTGCAAGTCCATATGCGTGTCTTAAAGCATGGTTGTGGATGTAATTATTATTTACACCACTTTGATCCAATTGTGTACTGACAATATTACTTTCAACAATATAAAGCGCATATTTGTGCGGATTATTAGTCATTGTTGCAGTATTTGAATTGTATTGTAATTTGAATTCTACTTTTAAATTTCTACCTACTATTTCCTTACTCAAATTAATATTTACTTGGGTCTTTAATTTCAACCTTTGGTTAACATAGTTAATCCATTCCGAATAATTTATGATACGATCTGTTTTTCCAACAAATTTATTCCTATCTATATACCCGTTAGGTAATCCAGCTGGTATGCCGAGTGCCTCTACAATTTGAGAAGCTGCATTCGCATTTAATAAGGGTGCACCAGCCCAAGGGTCTGTAAAAGGAATTGATGGAATGGTAGGGTATAATGCCATTACAATTACACTATCTTGCGTTTTTTGAGTAAGAATTTGTTTTGCTCTTATTGCTGCATCAGGGCAATTCACACATTTAACACCAGTTATATCTTCTATCAAAACCGCTTTGTGTTGTGGCGCTGGCACTGGGTCAATATAAGTGGAGTCCTTTAAGGGTATAATAGGAATTGAGAAATCAATTTGTGGTGGGGTTTCTTCGCAGCCAGACAATAACAAGGCAACGATGGCAGACAAAAACACAATTTTCTTCATAACACAAAAATAAGTAAAATTCTTTGAATACTTAAAATACGATTAAAAGTATAGGTATGAATACTAATACTAGGGCTTAAATAGAATAGTGGGACTTTGAACCATGATGCCATCTGTGAATACCTTATCGTAAAAATAAAGTTTCAACCTTAGTTCATTTGAGCTTGGATGTTTAATAAGGAGTAGTTTAAAATCTTGCGAATAACTGTTTTTACCAACCTCACTGAATTGTTCCAATGGCAGAAAATTAAACGCTGAACTAAAGACATGCGACACTAAAAAGCAATCACTGATATTCGATCCTGCTGGATGATTGGCATCGAAATCATAAATGGTAAAAATCATGAGACTATCTTGGTCAATGGTAGGTGGAAGAACCGGACTTGTTGCATATAAGCTTCCATTTTCACTAGTGCGACTTATCCTAACAGTCGTATCGTCAGTTACAATAACAAATCCATTGGTATCCTTTAGTTCAACATTGAAAGTATCATTTGCATTAAAAATATTATAATAACCACCAGTTGAAGCGGTATTAATTTCTGCAAAAAGAAATTTATGAATAAATGTTTTGAAGGTTCCCTTATCCTTTTTACAATATTGGAAAAGCAGTGAACTAAAAATAAACAACAGAAACACTAAGCCGCTTTTTAATTTGCGCATACGCAAATATATTGAAAGCAAATGAAGTAAAAGTTAAGCCCAACTTTAATGACTATTATTTTACATTTCAATTCTAATTGATAGGTTTGATAAAAAAAATTATCTCGCCTTACTAATTTTATTGTTGCTAATCGCCCTTTGCAAATTGCATTTAAAGCGGTTCACGTCCCCGCCCCGCATAGCACTGTGTTTGGTTTTGCGACCACTTACCCTAGCTCGCCATAATTTAAAACTACTGCGCTTCAATTGGGCACGCATGAGGGCAATCACTGCAGGTTCTGTCATGGCAAATTGGTTCTTAATCGCATCAAAAGGCGTGCGGTCTTCCCATGCCATTTCAATCACTCTATCGATTTCTTGGTCTGTCATCGCTTATTTGATTGTCGACATACCACCATCCAAATGCAATACCTGTCCGGTCATCCAAGCCGATTGTTCGGATACTAAAAAGGAAACCATGTTGGCAATATCAGTGGCTTCGCCAATTTTCTTCAAAGGATGTCTCAGTTTATTTGCTTCTATCTTTTCGGGGGTGCTTAACAATTGCGCTGCCAATGGTGTATTAGTAATCGAAGGTGCAATGCAATTCACACGAATAGCAGGGGCTAATTCTGAAGCAAGTGCTTTGGTTAAGCCTTCGATGGCCCCTTTCGATGCACTTACCATGCTGTGAAAACTAAAACCTGTTTGTACCGCTACTGTTGAAAATAAGACAATAGAGGCATTGCCACTTGCTTTTAGTTTTGGCAATACCGCTTGAATCACTTTCACAGCACCCAACAACTGTAGCTGGTAATCTGCCATAAATTCTTCTGGTTTAATGCGCGCAAATGGTTTGAGTGTAATGGCGCCTGGACAAAATACCAAGGCATCTAATTGTTCTGGTAAAAAATCAATTTGAAGGGTTTCTGCCATCACATCTAAAAAATGATAGTCAATGTGTTCGGTTGAATCGGTACTTGTTTTTGAATACGTTCCAAAAACTTTAAATTCCAGTTGGGTTCCCAATAATTCTGCACTGGCCTTACCTATGCCTTTTGAAGCACCAACAATTAAAACATTTTTCATACCCTTATGAAACAACGCAACACTTGGGTATGTTTAAATAAATTGAAATATATTTATAAGCCATTCAATTTAATGGCGATAGAATTATTCCTTAGTCCAAGGCCTTGAACAATAAATGCTCCAAAAATTCTGAAGTAAACTTTTCCTTATTTTTACTTTCCACGTCTGTTAACTTAGGCAAATAGGTACTAAAGTATTGCTGATCGTGTGCGGTTTCAATTAGCGTGGTGCTCAATGATTTTGAAAACTTATACTTAGGATTATAGGTCTTAATGATATCGGCTATTTGTGCGCACAAGTCCTTGTATGGTTTAAAGACTTGGTCTTTGTTGATTTCTTGAACCTCCTTTACCAAATAGGATTTACTGCTTTCTGTTATCACAATATGATTTAAAAATTTTCTATTGTAATTTAAATGACCCGCACTTGCAGGCAATTCATGGGTTAACAAATGAATAATAAGCTTTAATTTGGCTTTTGGATCCTTGATATTTTGAAGATCGAACATGACATTGTACTCCAAACACGACCAATACCAATTCAAAATATAGAGCAATAAACGGTGTTTATTTTCAAAGTATCTGTAAATACTCGCCTCTGTGGTCTTCATTTCGATGGCCAATTTTTTAAAGGTAAAGTGCTCGAAACCCACCTCATAAATAAGGTCGATAGCGCTCTTAATGATTTGTTTACCTAACTCGCTACTTTCTGGGTCGCGCAGATAAATCTTTTTATTAACTTTGAAGGATACTTGAAAATCCATAATTGTAAAGGTGCAAATGTATACAAAAAACCCATATATTATAGCTTTACTATTATTTATACAAGTATTACATTTATTTATAATAGTATTACTATTATTATTTAAAGTTTTACTATCTTTGCAATATTTAATAACCTATTCAAATGCTAAAAACATCGCCTATTCATAAACTGTGGCAACTTATTAAAGAGGAACGCAGTGAAATAAGTGCTATTTATTTCTATGCCATCCTTGGTGGACTTCTGCAATTAAGTGTACCCATCGGTGTGCAATCCATTGTAGGTTTTGTAATGGGTGCTAGCATGGTTACTTCCATTTATGTGCTTATTTTTGTTATCGTTTTAGCAGTGCTTTTGGTTGGTATTCTCCAAATCAACCAAATGAAAATCATTGAAAAAATTCAACAAAAAATTTTTACACGGTATGCTTTTGCTTTTGCCGAAGTGATACCGCGCATCGATTTAAAAAAATCTAATGCTTATTATTTACCCGAAAAAATTAACCGCTTTTTCGATACCCAGATATTGCAAAAGGGATTTTCTAAAATATTATTAGAGCTTCCTACGGCTTCTATTCAAATTGTGCTTGGGCTTCTTCTCTTATCCCTTTACCATCCATTATTTATTGTCTTCGGTTTAATTCTGATTTTAGTATTGTGGTTAATCCTAAAAGTAACTGCCAAAAGCGGAATGCTTACTAGTTTACAGGAGAGTGATTATAAGTATGCCGTAGCTGCTTGGCTCGAAGAAATGGCGAGGGTAATACAAACTTTTAAATTCAGCCAAGGCAGTCATCTTAATCTTAAAAAAACCGATCAGCCTGTTTCAAATTATTTAAACGCTAAAACCAATCACTTTAAAGTCTTAGTTTTTCAATACAAGACCCTTGTGTTTTTTAAAGTGGCCATTACTGCTTCCATGCTTATTGTTGGTACTTATCTTTTGCTCAATCAACAACTCAATATTGGCGAGTTTATAGCAGCAGAAATTGTAATACTTACAGTAATTGGAGCAATCGAGAAATTAATTAGTAGTCTCGATAATGTTTATGATGTCGTAACAAGTTTAGAAAAACTGGCAAGTATCACCGACTGCGAGGTCGAAAGCGATGGCACTTTACAATTAGCGACCGAAGAGGGAATTAAAATTGAATACGTCAATTATAGTTTTGAGTATGTAGTAGGCCATCCCGTTTTAAACAATATTTCTTTGTTAATTCCAGCCAAGAGCAAGGTGGCACTGCTAGGCAACGAAGGCGCTGGAAAAACTAGTTTGCTTAAAACATTAAGCAGTCATTATTCTGATTTTACTGGTAATTTATCCATCAATAACTTGCCAATTGGCAATTACCAACTTGAGTCACTAAGACAACATACAGGCATATTTTTACAACAACAAGCTCTATTTCAAGGCTCCTTGTTTGAAAATATAGCCATGGGTAGAAAAAATATTACACCTGAAAAAATATTGAAAATTGCCGCCCAAGCTGGGTTAAAAAATTTCCTTAACAACTTACCACAAGGCTTCGAATCAATTATTGATCCATTGGGATCCAAATTGCCCAACTCAACCAATAAAAAAATTCTATTACTCCGCGCGTTGGTGAATGAACCTACGCTGTTATTAATGGATGAACCATTCTTAGGATTGGAACCTGAAATCAACCATCAACTGATTAATTACCTTTTCAACGATCTGCCGGATACCACGCTATTGGTTGCCATCTCCGATGAGGAACAATTGCGCCTATTTGACTATCAAATTGAATTAACCAATGGCAATGTCCAATTTAAAAAAATTAAATAAAATGATAACCCATCCTTATCAAATAGAATTAAAGTCCTTTACAGAAGTATATAGGAGCGATAAACAAAGCAAGGTTAAATATTGGTTCTTTGGCATCCTTTTCTTTCTCATCATTATTTTGTTTTTGCCATGGACCCAAAATATTAAAACCAAAGGAAACATTACTTCGCTATACCAAGAACAAAGGGCACAAGACATTAATTCACCTATTCCCGGTAAAATTACAAAGTGGTGGGTGAAAGAAGGTGATTTTGTTAAAAAAGGTGACACCATTTTACAATTGGGCGAAATCAAAGAAGATTATCTGGATCCTTCCCTTATCAAAAGAACCAATGAGCAATTGGATGCTAAGAAAGAAACCTTAGACTTTTACGAAGGTAAAATCTTAGCTGCTGGCGACCAAATTACAGCATTGCTAAGAACCAAGTCACTTAAGATAGATTTATTGGACAATAAGCGTCGCCAATTAGACAATAAACTCATAGGCGAACAAGCTGAGTTAAACGCTGCTGAAAACGATCTAAACCTTTCCAAAGACCAATACGAAAGACAATCCAAAATGTATGAAGAAGGATTGGTGTCTCAAACCCAATTACAACAAAGAAACACTGTTTATCAAAATGCCATCGCTAAAAAAGCGGTGATAGAAAATAAACTCGCACAAACCCGTCAGGAATACCTCAATATCAAAATAGAACAAAGCAATGTTGTGCAAGAGTATGTCGAAAAAATAAGTAAGGCTGAGGGTGATCGTTTTCAAAGTCAGAGTGCATTGGCTGGTTCACAGGGAGAAGTTTCAAAACTTGAAAATCAATTAATGAATTACACCATCCGCAATGGCATGTATATTCTATTAGCGCCTCAGGATGGTCAAATTGTACAAGCAAAAAAAGCTGGTCTTGGCGAAATTATCAAAGAAGGCGAACGCATTGTAATCATTGTGCCTGAAAAGGTCAACTATGCTGTCGAAATGTTTGTGCGACCAGTGGATTTGCCACTCATCAGTGTGGGACAGAAAGTGCGTTTTATGTTCGATGGTTTTCCAGCCATTGTATTTAGCGGTTGGCCAAATAATAGCTATGGTACATTTGGCGGAAAAATAGTAGCCTATGAAAATACCATTAGCACCAATGGCATGTTTAGGGTATTGGTTGCCGAGGATAAAACCGACAAGCCATGGCCAATTCAATTAAAAATGGGCAGCGGTGCACAAGGCATTACACTTTTGAAGGATGTGCCCATTTGGTACGAACTATGGCGAAACATCAATGGTTTTCCGCCCGACTATTACCAAATTAAAAACACTGTTGAAAAAATCAAATAATATGCTGTTAAAAAATCTTTTTCCAACGATCAAAAAAGTGTTATTGCTATTCATTTTTGTTCTCTTATTATTCCAAAGCACCTTAAAAGCGCAGGACTCCATTGGCACTTTGAATGCAGAACAAGTCCTTTATTTGGTCAAAAAATTTCATCCAATTGTTCGTCAAACACAAATTAACATTGAGAAAGCAAATGCCGATATTCTATTGGCAAGAAGTGCTTTTGACCCCATTCTTAGCCACCAAATAAATGCGAAAACATTCGATGGTACGCAGTATTATAACCAAATAACCCCCGAAATAAAAATACCTACATGGTATGGTATCGAAGTGACTGCAGGATTGGAAGACCTCTCCGGCGACCGCCTCGATCCAAGCCATACCACTGGACAAACCAATTATGTAGGCATTAGCATCCCTCTAGTAAAAAATTTAGTGATCGATAAAAGAAGGGCTGCATTGCAACAATCAAAACTTTTATCTGGTATGGCACTTGTTGAACAAAAAGCGGTGATCAATGATTTGTGCATCAACGCCCTTGAAGCTTATTGGAACTGGGTAAATGCTTTCCAAAATTACGAAGTAGTAAAAAACAATGTTATCATTAGCACTCAGCGTTTTAATTTTGTGCGCAATGCCTTCCGCCATGGTGAGCGACCAGCCATCGATACCATCGAGGCACTTACGCAATTACAAGGCTTTCAATACCAACAAAACCAACAATGGCTGTCCTTTCAAAATGCAGGTTTAAATCTTTCCGCTTTCTTATGGAAAAGCAACAATGAACCCTATGAATTACCAATGGCTATAGTGCCAGAAAAAGGTTGGGAAAACGAAGTTAAAATCAAGCAATTTAATTTAGAGTTAAATAGCTTGTTAGAGATTGCATTGACCACCCATCCGTACCTTCAGATGTATGACTTTAAACTCGACTTATTAGACATCGATAAACAATTAAAATTCCAAGATCTGTTACCCAAGGTAGATTTTAATTACAACCAATTAGGAAAAGGTTATAACATGTCTCAAGCCGCTGCGAACGGCCCTTTATTCGAAAACAACTACCAATATGGCTTGAAGGTTGAAATACCTTTGCGTTTATCACAAGGGCGAGGCGATTATAAAAAGGCTAAGTTAAAAATCGAGGCTACTGAGTTAGACTTGAGCCAAAAGCAATGGATGATTAGCTTAAAGGCAAAAACTTACTACAATGAATTGAACACTTTAAAAAATCAGATTGCCTTACAAAGTAGTAACTACAGCAATTGTTTGGCTTTGGTAAAAGCCGAAGAAAAAAGATTTGAAAATGGAGAGAGTTCACTATTCGTTATTAATACCAGAGAAAATAAAGCTTTAGAAGTTTTAGAAAAGCTAATCGACTTAAAAACAAAATACTTC
>CANMBF010000017.1 GCA_947496065.1 Bacteroidota bacterium | reverse complement strand
ACATTTCCAAAGATTATTTTAAAAACTTTTAAGGGTTAAAAAAACGATGCTTCTTCTTGTCTTTTCTTAGTGTGCAACTCCTTTTTAAGAGGGGTGCAAAAGTAAGGAAAGTTTTTACATTACCAAACTATTTCCCAAATATTATTAAAATAGTTGTGATTAATTCTAATAAGCCAGTGTAAGTAATCTAAATATCTTAATTAATTGTGATTTTCTAACTACTTCATCACTTTTACAAATGAAACCATTAAATACTAGCCTTAGTTATCATATGAGAAGCTTATTTATCCGTATTTAAATATATTTATAGATTATTTATCTAAATTATTTTGTTATTGCAGATAATCATTTACATTTGCTTGACAAATGAATCCTTTAGAGATAATGCGTAAGATGCAACTCCAATCAGCCCTTTTAAACAACAAGATAAACCCATCATTGCTGTTCAAATACCCTGATTCTATGAAAAGGAAATTGACAGACTACAAAACACAAAAATTGAATCAACCCAATGCATGGTGTTTACAGAAAGATAATACATGGACTGTTCCGAATTGCCCCGTAAACAAACAGGTGCTTACACAGAAAAGTATTTGCAATGAATTCGTTTCTACAGCTTTTTATATGATAGCCGCTGAGCGATTTATGAAAGTTGAAAAATTGGGTTCGACAAATGCATTCGGGGAAAACAGAATTAATTCGTTTGCTGCATAAGATTTATAACATCGGAACAGTTTCACATGTAGGTGTTTTATAACATATTCGGGAGCTACACCTCCATTTTATCACAAGGCTAAATCGGTTCTTTCGCATAAAGAAACATTAGATAAAGATAAATTGGAGGTACCGAATATTAACCTCATTTTATTTACAGGGTTGTTCACCCCTCTTCAATCTATTAAGGCGATAACCCTTAAACTTTACATACAAGATGATAGGCCGTCTCGTCTTTAATAATACCTAAAACAATATTGCTATGGTACTGCCCAATATTTGGAATATCCGCTAATTTATATGTTAAAAATTTGCTATACGATTCAATATCTTCTGCAACAATTTTAACCATGTAATCGTAAACACCTGACAAACCTATCACTTCCATTACCTCTGGAAATTTGGCAATTGTTTTTTCGAAATTAAGCAAGGCTGTTTTGGATTGCTCTTTAAGTGTGATATTGCAATAGGCAAATAATTTAATGCCAATTTTAGAAGGATCTAAAATCGTAACCCTACTTTTAATAATCCCCTCCTCTTCCATAATGCGTATGCGTTCGTAGGTTGGACTGTAAGTCAAGCCAATTTTTTTTGCAATGTCTTTGTACGAAACCGTAGCATCCTTTTGCAAAATATTTAAAATTTTTATGTCTATTTGATCCATAATCGGAGGTTAAATTTTTATGAATATTAAATCACTTTTTAACTACTCATCACACTGCCGCAATTGATGTCCATTACCTGACCAGTAATGGCAGTTTGCTTGAGTAAATAATGCACCAAATCCGCAATCTCTTCGGGTTCGGCCATGCGCCCTAAAGGCACACTTTGCATGGCTATTTTATGGAACTCATCGTATTCTAATCCTAAACCTTTTGCTATGCCTTCCATGCCTTCTTTGGCCATGGTGGTGTTTACCCAACCTGGACTGATGGCATTCACTAAAATATGATCGTCGGCCAATTCCATGGCCCAGCTGCGCATTAATCCCAACAGTCCTGCTTTTGAAGCGCAGTATGCTGTATAATGTTTAACACCCAAACGGGCCAAAACACTGGAAGTTAAGAGGATATGTTTATGAGGACTTTTGCTTTCTTTTAATTGTGGTAAAAATGAATTAACAAACCAATAGGTACCACTTAAATTGGTATCGATAATTTCGTTCCAACGGTCGCCTTCGCCATAATGGTTCTCGCCACCAACGCCTGCGTTGGCAATAATGCCATCGATGTGCATACCACTTAGTATGTTTGATACTTCATCGCAATTGTCTTTCTTTCGTATATCGGTAGCCACCACCAAGTGGTTTCCCTTGGGCAATAATTTCAAGGTTTCTTCGAGTTTTACTTCGTTGCGACCGGCCAGCACAATACCCGCCCCTTCGTTGGCTAATTTAATGGCAATAGCGCGTCCTATCCCACTGCCTGCACCGCTTAAGATATACCGTTTGTCTTTCATATTAATGCTTGCAATATAATAGAATAAATCAAAGCACAAACAAAATCTTGGGTATTTTTGATGAACACCTTAAAAGTTAGGGTCACAATTTTTAACAGGACCAAAAAAAGAATTTAAGAAAGCAGCTTCGCTTAATTTAATTGATGTCTGGCAAATGAAACTTAAGCAAGTTATCGATTGGCTTTTTAATAACAACACCAACATGCGCGCCATATTCTGCTGCTACCTCTTTTAGTTGTTCTTCGAAAATAAAAGCAATAGAGCCCACAAAGTTAACAGGCAAGGTTTGATAGTTGTCGTATTTGACGATATGCGTTTTGAAAAACACATGGAAACACTCTTTTACTAATTCTTGTAGAAAGGGGTGTGTTTTGCGGTCTTGAATAAAACGGGCAAAGCTAGCTAAGTAGCGGTTTGCACCTTCTTTACCATACACATTTTCGACAATATTGGTTTTGTTAATGTCCATTTCAATGAGTTCGTTTCTTAGATCAGCTGGCATCTCATTGTATAAATATTTACGCAATAATGTTTTTCCAAGATGGCTACCACTGCCATCATCGCCAATAATATACCCCATACCAAATACGGGAATTTGAGGCATCACATCGGCACCATTCCACAAACAAACATTGCTTCCAGTTCCTAAAATGCAAGCGATTCCTTCTTTGTTACCGCAAGTAGCAATGGCACTGCCTTTGATATCGTGGTCGACCATGCTTTCGGCATCAGGAAAAACAATGGTAAGGGCATTTTTTACCCTTGCAATTTCATCTTTACTGCGACAGCCAGCACCATAAAAAAAGATTTTAGTAATGGTTTTGATATCATCGCTTGAGAACGTCTTATTTAAAGTCTCGACAATAAAATCTTGGGTACAAAAGGTTGGATTTAAACCAACGCTTTCGAATCTAGTATTCACCTCTTTTCCGTTAGATAACCACCAATCCGTTTTTGAACTTCCACTGTCTGCTACTAAAATCATAATTTAAATATATAAAATGCGAATGTAGGAGAAATATTATTGATTTATTAATCTTGTTAATTGTTTTTATTTCGCATTAATGAAACTTCGTTTTGATAATTTATTAATACCCTTAATTGCATTTCCAATGTTTAATGCCAATCGAAGGTGATAATTTAGTTATGTTAAAAATCTGCTTTGTTGACCCCCATGCCGAACAAGGCAAAGTCATATTTCACCGGATCATTCGCATCGAATGCCCTTAGCTTATTGGTGAGTTGAATGGCCGTTTTCCAATCGCTTTTCGGATTTTTTAGCAGTCCCAATTCTGTGGCAACCCTTATGACATGTAAATCTAAAGGGCAGATAAGTTGATGGGGTTGAATATTTTTCCAAATTCCGAAGTCTACGCCTCGCCTATCGTCTCTTACCATCCAACGCAAAAACATATTGATTCTTTTGCATGCACTGCCCGCCGCAGGATGCGCAATGTGCTTTGTGGTTCGGGGTACAAAGGCATCTGAATTTTCGTACAAATTTCTAAAGCCATTCAAAGCCTTTTCAACCGTCTTGTCTCTTGCGCTTAAGTGATTGGCAAATGCGGGTTCTAAAGAATCGTATTGGGTATAGATGGTTTTGAGAAAAGCGATGAATGACAATAAGTCGGTATCATTAAACGTGCGGTGCACAAATTGCTCACAGCGTTTTAAATCAATCGCTTGGTGGTGTAAAATGAAATCGTGTGGTGCACCATCCATTATTTGAATTAATTTTTTACAATTATTGATAATGGTGATGCGTTGCCCCCAGGCCAATACAGCGGCCAAGAAACCCATGATTTCTATGTCTTGCTTTTTAGTAAATAGGTGCGGTATCTGAACAGGGTCGTTCTGAATAAAACCCAGTTGGTTGTATTCTAAATAAAAATGATCGAGCTTTTGTTGAATTGCAACACTAGCTTTAGTATGCATCGCCATATTAATGCTTATGGTGCATAGACTGGCAATTGTGTGTTGACAAAAGTGATATTAAAATATTTTTTCTGACTTGCATAGTAACGTAATACCACTCCTGTTTTTGAATTCATTGGAACCTTTGCTGTCGGACTGCTACTAAATTGAAATCCAGTATTGTTATTACCATTGTCGCCGGCTTGCATAATGGAGAATCTTAGGTGAATGAGCTGTCCTTTTCTGATTTTTTTCATTTGCAAATTGTTTGATGTATCGCATTTAATGGTGAGTCGATCCATACGACCTTCGCCAAAAGCAGAATCGCAAGTAACCGTAAAACTCCTTTGTGCTTTGAGTGTAACATTAAATTCTGTTACAATAGGACTACCGGCAGCACCACCCATTCTTACCATTTTGGTTGCACTTATTAATTTAAAATCTGCAATGTTTTTATTGCTAGTAAAGGCACTTAAACCTAGTACCAATAAAATAGTTAGTATTAATGAAAGGCGTTTCATAATGTTATGTCAATTGCAAAGGTAATACCAAATTAATGGTGGTACCCTGTGTTTTTTGTAATGGTAAAGGCCCTGAAAATTTGTTCTGCCAAAATCACGCGCACCATTTGGTGATTGAAGGTCATAGCCGACAAGGCGATGCTCTCTCCTTTTTGTTTTATTGAATTATGTAAACCATAAGAACCCCCGATAACAAATACTAATTTTGAATACTCAGTGGTTTTGCGATTCATATAATTTGCAAAATCGGTTGAGTTCATTTGTTTACCAATTTCATCTAAAAAAATAAGTGCGGCTTTAGGAGGTAATGCTGTACTGATCAATTCGGCCTCTGCTTCTTTTAATTTATCAATTGGCAGTTTATTGCTATTTTTAACATCCGGCAATTCTATCCAATCGACCTTACAGTGCTTTAATAATAAAGTAGAATACTTTTCTATGCCTTGTTTTACATAGGCCTCGTTGGTTTTTCCAATACTAATAATGGTAATGCTCAGCATAATTTAGGGATTAGAAAATAGGAATTAGGAATTAGGGAATTCATTCACACGCGCTCCTTATTAACCAAAAACTTACTATTAATTATTGCCACCAAGAATAGACAATAGTTCATCTAATTTAGGCGTCAAGATAATTTCCGTTCTTCTGTTTTTTGCTCTGGCTTCAGATGTGTTGGCGGTATCGATTGGAAAATGTTCGCCTCTACCTGCAGATGTAATTCTTCTGGCATCAACAGCACCTTGACTTGTTAAAATACGGGTAATGGCTGTCGCTCTCAAAACACTTAAGTCTAAATTATCTTTGATATTTGGATTGCCTTTCATTGGCACGTTATCGGTGTGACCCTCGACCAAAATACTTACATCGCCATTTTGATTCAATGCTTTTGCCAATTCTAATAAAGCACTTACACCTTTTGGGTCGACTGTGGTACTGCCTGAATTGAACAATAGTTTTTCATCCATGCTTACGTATACTTTACCATTGCGCGTTTCAACGGTTAAACCTTGGTTTTGAAATCCCAATAAAGCTTTTTGAATTTTTAATTTCAATGCTAATACTGCGCTGTCTTTTGCTCTTAAGATAGATTCTAACTCAGCCACACGTGCTTCTCTCTTCTTCAAATTTTCGGCAGCTAGTGAAAGGTTGGCACTTAGGTCGCGGTTCTTATTTTGCGACTCCATTAATTTTGCTTCCTTATCATTTAGCTCCATTTCCTTTTGTTTAAGTGATTCGTTCTTTGCATTTAAATCGGTCGACAATTTTTCGTTTTCATAACGGTTATTATTAATGATTTTTTGAGAAAGAGCATCTGATTGCGCATAGAGTAATTTTGTTTTTTCGAGTTCGGTAAAACACTCCAAAGAATCCGTTCTTAACTCAACAACTTTAACCTTTAATTTGCTATTGATATCATTGCAATTGCTAAGATTGGTTTGTGCGTTGGTTAAATTATTATCACACTCCGATTTTGACTTTTGGCAAGCATCCAATTTTAATTGTAAATCATCCAATTTTCTTTGTGGAACGCAGGCGCAAAGCAATATGCTTAATGCAACTGTTTTAAATGACATGCTTTTCATACCATCAAAAGTAAGTTGATTAAATGGAAGATGGAAAAGGTTTTTTGAACAGAAAACCTTGGCTGTACTATAAATGAAACAGCCCTCTATTATTAGTTTCTTCCGATGTAGAAGACTCTAGAAATATTAAATCCAAAATGCACTTGACCTTTTGCCCAACTATTGGTTGTTTCGGCTATAAATCCTTTTTCATTCATGCCAGTACTATTCGTGAAATGTAATTGAAACACGTGTCCACCTGTTTCGATATCAAAACCAAAAGATAATGAGTTGTGGTATAAGTAAGGTGAAATTTGATTTGGTAAAACATAAAAGTATTCACCTGTCAATGCTAATTTTCTTGTTAATTTATAGCGACCCGCAATCCCCATGCTCAGTACTGTGTTTTTGTATTTCATTGAATCAATAAAATTGCGGTGAACAATTGTTGGCATTAATTGAATTGATAATTTTTCATTGAATTTTTTGGCCACTAATAATTGGTGGGTATAATACAAACGGTGTGTAAAATAATAAGGATCGAAACTCGGATTGGTGTTTTTAAGGGTTTGAATGGCCATATTGCCAACATAAACAATGCTAAATGGGCGTTTTTTATCGCCTTTTGCTTGCCGCATCATTTTATATTTTACTGTTGCATCGTATACCTTGTTAACTGAACTTCTGCCCACTTCAATATTCAATAAATCAGACAATCCAAAGGTAAAACTCATTCTTTGGTAAGCTTGGTCTAGACCATACAAATTATATGCCCCCGTATTGAGTGTTCCAAAGCGATGCGAAATGCGGTAATCCATATTGGCTTTGCCCAACATTTCGATGCTTTGTGAGTTAATAACTCTTGTACCTTTAAAGGTGTTAGATTCAAAATCTGGACCTTCATCCAAGGTCAATCCATCGAGCAAACTTTTAGAAGTATCTGCTTGATAGCCGGGGATATCAGAAATCTGAACGGGCATCAATTTGGTGCTGTCTGTTTGCGCCATGGCTTTGGCCCAAAAAAAACAAAGTAATACGGTAGTGGCTAGTCTCATTTTTTCTTATAATCCATGATGATGTCTATATCCATTTGGTCAGAAATTCTTGCGACTGCTGTTGTAGGGATTTTAAAATTGTAATCGGTCGGTTTGATTTTAATCTTTGAAGTAGCAGTCGCATTATCTCCTTTAATAACGAAGGTGGCAATTCCAGAAATATCTTTTGTAACATCTTTCAATGTCATTTTTCCGGTATAATTAACGGTGTAAGTGCCATCTTTAGAAAAATTAACTTTAGAGATATCGGTAATGGTGCCTTTGAAACCCGCTTTCGGAAATTTACTGCTCTCGGCAAAACTTTCATTAAAGTGATCTTCCATTAATTGGTTGGGGAAATCAAAACCTTTCATCAACATGGTGAATTCCATAACACCTGTTTTACTATCGAGCACACTCACTACTTTTCTATTTTCTGCTTTAATATCTTCGAGTGTTGTGTGAGAAAAGAATTTCACCAGCCCAGTTTTAGTTATGTATAGCTGTGCCTTTAAATTTAATATAGTGAAGGCCATTAAGAGAGTTAAAAATATTTTACTTTTCATATGATTAGTTATTTTATTATGTTAGATACTACTACAATTACTTTGCCAATTTACAGCGGTCGAGTTGAACATCTAGAAGGATACCATTACAATAGCCAACCAAATTTATTTGTTGCCCATTTTTAAGTTTTTTTATTTTCTCGTTTTCTAGCATATCCATTTCGCATAGAACTGCACCGTTGCTATCATTTGAATTAAGCGCAACAGTATATCGGTCTCCATTTAATTCAATGCTTTGAATGGCGCCTGTGACGCTAATAACACTGTCATTGTATTGGTGATTGGCACTGTCTTCAAATTGACTATACAAAGCAAACAATTGAGGAGCAGTTATATAGATCTTATCTTCCGATTGGAGTGGGTCATTATGCCTGTCAGTGAAGTAGGCATATTTAAGATAAATAAGGGCTCCGATTCCTAAAATGATAAGAAGAGAGAGCACAATGGCTAATTTTTTTTTCATGGCTTTAATTTTTGGCGCCTTGGTTCAGCCAAGCTTGTATTTTATTGATTTCACAATCGCTAATTTTACCAGCAGGTGGCATATTTTTACTACCACCACTTGTATATTTGAGCGCGTTAATTAATTTATTACTTGGAATTGTTAGTAGTGTGTTATTGTAATTATCTAACAAATAACCTCCACTAGGATTGCTCGTGTTATGACAACCTGCATTCACGCAGTTGGCATCCAATATTGATTTTACATTATTGGTGTATGTAATATTTGCAGTATCGCACGCAGCAACGCTTGGGTACAATTTTTCTGCTTTGTCTTTATAGCAACTTTGAAAAGTAAGTAATAAAAAAAATAGTACACCAATTAGATAGCCCTTTTTCATTCAGAATGGTTAATTTAAATACGTTTTAGGTGCTGTTTTACAAATAAATTTAACAATTACAAATATAACTAAAAAAACTCAAAACATACAAAACATTTGTTATGACAATCATCATAAAATTGTCAATTTTTTGTTAGCTTTAATTATCAATCACTTAGCGGTCACTAGTCGTTTTTAATGCGTTCTTTGTGCTGCCTTTTGATTGATTGCAGTGAAATTATAGACAAGGTAAATAAAGAGGGAAATTGCCACAGCCCACCACAGCCAATTTTCTGAAATGACAATGCCAGACATTTAAACCCAATAAGAACGAGAAACAACATAAATACCAATCCGGGTGTTTCTTTGTTTTGCTTATTATTAATCATGTAAGTTTAAAAGTGTAAGTAAAATGCCATAATTTGTGTTTCAACGAATTTATTCATAACAAAATTCCCGAATGGGATGAATACCATGCTAAAAAGGCATAAAAAAACCTCATTTATGAGATTTAAATATTTTCAATGTATAACTTATGGTTTAAAATAAGTAGATTATGGCCTTTTACTTAAATCAAGTGCGTTGTGATCAATTCTAGTCGGTGGAGTCGAAATCTGCTTATTGAACTTATGGAATGCAGCTAGTGCATAAAAAACAACACTTAATATTGCATAAATCCAAATCGGAGAAAAAACCCACCACCACGACCAATTCACTGCAATAATGCTCCCAGCGAGTTTAAAACCAACTAAAACCAAGCAGATAAGTGCGGAAAATCCTACGATGTCGTTGTTTTTTTCTTGTAGTGCCATGGTTAAATAAATTAAGAATTAATAAATATTTTATATAGTTACATACAATACTAAATGACTTTAATATAAAATCATAGTTGAAAAAAGCTGAACGGGAATTTTTTATATCTGAACGGGAACAAAAAACCCCGACCTAGGCCGGGGTTTCTTTTATGCTTTGGAAACAAGTTACTTCACTAATTTTAACTCTTCGATTATATTGGTGGCTCCGCCAAATTTCTCGATGAGCCATAATAAATAGCGTACATCTAAACAAATGGTTCTTTGCTTTGCTTTGTCGTAGCTGATATTGCCACTCATTGCTTCCCAGTTACCATCGAAAGCCAAGCCAATTAAACGTCCTTGACCATCTAATACTCCACTGCCGCTATTACCACCAGTAATATCATTATTGGTTAAGAAACAAACTGGTAATTTGCCTGTTTTATCAGCATAGTTACCATAATCTTTGGCCTTTTGTAAATCAATTAATTTAGTTGGAACATCGAATTCGATGTTACCTTTATTAATTTCATTTTTAAGAACTACTTCATCTAAATAAGTAATCATTGGAAATTTCATGTAAGATTCTACTTGACCATAAGTTAAACGGATGGATGAATTAGCATCTGGATAGTACTTCGTTTTAGGATTCATTAACATTAAACCTTTAATATAAAGTCTACCTAATTCTACTATCTGTGCGTTGAACTCATCTACCTTTGGCTTAAAGTTCGCGTTGTAATGGTCTTTAAATGCCTTTAAATGCAAATACAGAGGATCGTTTTGAAGGATGCTTAAACGTGGGTTTTGCAGCCAAGCTTTGGCCATATTTTTATCCGTGAAAATACTTGCACCAAATACATAATTGGTATATAATTTTATGGCATTAACAGGATTTGAAGCATCATATTTTGCAATGATATCTTTCATTAACTTTGGCTGCATTTCGGCAGAAACCGATTGGTAGTAGTATACCAAAGAGCTATCGAAAATTCTTTTATCAGCACGCACAATTTGCATATCATATGGCATTTCTTCCATGGCTTCCAAAACATTCTTTGCCATGTTTGCAATAGCTGCTGAATCATTTTTCAATAAACTAGGCTCTAACATCATGCCCATGTTTGCAAACTTTGCTGCGAAAGGCGATAAGATACCTTCAATTAAGAAGGTTCTTTGCGCTGCATAAGGTTTGTAGGCAGCGAATACTTTTTCAACTGAAGGCAATACCTCTTTGAATTCAGGGTTGCTAGCAGCCCATTTAGCAAAAGCCGTTTCTTGTGTTTTTTTAATATCAAATACTTTATTGTTTTTCAATTGTTCGCTTTCACCTCTATAGAATTTCCAATAGTTGGCGATACTTGCTTTGTCAGAAGATAATTTCAAGCGAATATCAACACTTTTATCCATTTCAACAATCCAAGAATTTAATTTAATATCTCTTAATTTTACGATGGCAGGGTCAACAATATCGGTGGCAATTTGCACACCTTGTGAAAACTCATAACGGTTGGTTCTACCTGGGAAACCCATGATCATGGCATAATCGCCTTTTTTAACACCCGCTGTTGTTACTTGTATGTGTTTTTTAGGGGTATATGGCACATTTTCCGCATTGAATTTTGATGGTTTATTTTCTTTATTGGCATATACTCTGAATACACTAAAGTCGCCAGTATGACGTGGCCACATCCAATTATCGGTTTCGCCACCAAATTTACCAATGTTTTGTGGAGGCGTTCCAACCAATCTTACGTCGGTAAATTTTTCGAAGATAAATAAGTAGTAAGCATTGCCTTTGAACATTTCTCTGCATTGTGCTTCGTAGTGGGTTCCTTTAGAAGCTCTTTCAGAAATATTTTTAAAAATCCGTGCCAAGTTGGTGCTTCTTTGTTTTACATCCATGCCTTTAATTGAATCGAATACTTCGTTGGTAATATCATCAATTCTGTTTACAAGCGCGAAAGTAACACCTGGTGCTGGTCTTTCTTCGGCCATTGATTTGGCCCAAAAACCATTGTCAAGTATATTGTCTTGGGGGGTGCTTAGGGTAGCAATTGCATCGTAACCGCAGTGGTGATTGGTAAAAACCAAACCCTTGTCAGATACTAATTCAGAGGTACAACCATTAGAAAACCAACCAATACCATCTTTTAAGCTTGAATTATTGATACTGTATAATTGTTCGGGGGTTAATCTTAACCCTTTTGACTGCATTTCCTTGTAGTTCATCTTTTCTAATAAAGATAATAACCACATGCCTTCGTCTGCTTTTACTGCATTAGAGAATAATACAGTTGCAGAAAGTAATAAAGCGTATATTTTTTTCATACAAATTTTTTGTGGTGCGAATTACTTAAAATAGTTCGGGCTTAACAAACTTTATGACTATAATCTGTTAAAATTTTAGACAAAAGTTAATTTGAGTCACAAGAAACGCTAAAAAACGTGGATTGAATAGACTTATGCCTTTTCGAGTAAAAGTCGTTTTTCGTAATATAAAACAGCCTGTCGAACAAAAGTGGTAAAGTCGCTCCATTGCTCTTTTGGCAAATAATTGGTAGTGTAAATTTTCTCTAAATGGATCTTTAGCATTTGTCCATCTTGGGTAACCGTGGCATTAAAAATACCTGCAGAATTTTCGAAATGACTATTAAAATCGGGTAAATTCAGTGGCTTGTATCCCGCTGGCAGATCGACTTCTATATCCCAGTAAAAAGCCTTTTGGTTACTATTGTAGAAATTAGTATTCCTTTCTTGGTTATTAAAATTACTGATTTCTAGCTGTTCGGTAATTAATCTTCCTAAATTCAACAATAGAAAATTGCCACTTGTGCGATTGATGACATCAGTTGAGTTGAATTCAACTTTAAACCGACATTGTCCATTCGCATCATCGGCATAATCTTCGCCTTCTATAATTCTAAAACTGTCAAGTATAATGTTTGAAAAATGATATTCTGAATATAAAAAAGCTTTAAAATCTTCATCTTTGCCTAGTTTCTTGCGTGTCTGATAACTGCTGTTAATACGTCGCAATTCAGGATAGAATACGCCAGAATCTTTCAACATATCATTTGAATACAAACCATAACTCACCAAGCCATAACTTTGGGCATTGGTATACAATGTTGATGGGAAAAAATTACCACTGATATTATCATCTATATTGTCTTTTTGCGCCCCCTTAAAAGTGTATTCGTTGGTAAAATGATAATCGAAAACACTATTTTTCTCTGACATTAATTCAACCTTGCTCACGTAATTGACTGTATTTTCTCCATAGCTAACTTCAGGATAAATAACAGTTATTGGTTTGGTTTCAATTTTTGTATCAAATAAAATAACAGCAGTGCCCGACAATGAGCCATATTTTTCATAAATATTACTATTTGTGTATGCATTTGAAATAAAAATTTCTTGGTTATTTTCTTTGATATAAAGGCCCCAATTAATTTCACTTGGATACACTAAGTCTTCCCATTTTCCTGTGTACTTATGCATGGCAGCCATCATCTTATACGGCTGTTTAATTTTATCGCAGAAGCGGGCCATCAAAACCGCAAGATCCATTTTTCCAAATTGCCATACATTTAACTCATCGTTATTACACAAATAATCATGAAAAAGATTTAACAGCTCTAGTTTACTTTGCTTGTTGGCACCAAAGGTTTTGATAAAGGCACTCATAAATTGATTGACCGACACATAGGCATAACCCTTATAATCCTTATAATAATAGGTATAGTATAAATATTTCGATATCAGTTTTGGATCTTTATAGAAAGAACGACCAAATTTTGCAATTTCATCGCTCGTAACACTAGTATGTTCAAATTGATAGGGATACAAATTATGCATTTTTGCATTTGCGGTATTTACCAGAGTGTACTTAATTACTGGCAAGTCAACATTTTTATATGTAAATAATTCATCTTTATAGGCTTTAACGTATCCTATGCGACATTCAAATAGTTTACCATCACTTGTTTTCGATTCAACAAAACGGTAGTCGCAGTTAATGGCTTTTTGAATCAAATTGAGTTCAGCAGGCATTTCAAATACACTATATGAACTTAATAAAGGATATTTCTCTTGCAAGAATTTTAAGAAATCGGGCAAATCACGGTAGGTATTCGAATTTTTAAAAATCTTTTCTTCCCCATAGTTTCGCCCATTTTTTATATCTTTGGTGACATACGTTGGCACCGTTGTTGAATAGGTGTATTCATAACGGTAATCGACAACATCGCCAATTTCTAAATCTTCAACAGCCAACTCATCCTCACCTTCGTGCAATTTAACCTTATCATCTGGCTGATCTTCATTGAAATTTTTATCTTCTTTAAAATAAATGGTTTTGATGTTTCCATTGGGTTTTATTTGCGTGATAAGTATTTTTTTTAAGCCATTGGTCTTATTCAAAGTACTGAAGGCTTCAACGGCATAAGCATCCTTCAGTTTGTATTGGGTGCGAAGAACAACTGTTATTTTATAATCAAATGCATTGAACTTTTTAATTGAATAGGCCTCGTAATCTTTGACAATAACCACGGATGCATTCTTAACGGTATCGGCCATTATTTCTTCAAAATATTTTTTTTCATGTTCAGTCTGTGCTATGACATGACCAGCTAAAAGTAAGTAGAAGACAATTGAAATTGATATTATTTTCATGAGGTATTACTTTTAGTTTAGTTCAATATAAGTATTATAAAACTCAGTTAACTTTTCGGAATCGGCATTAAATGTTTTAAACATACTGGCTGGTATGTAATCTTGCTTGGTAATTAAATCGCAGGTGTAAATAAGTGTATTATTAACCTGTTTAATATTTAAATTAAATTGATAATAGGCATTATCGATAGTGACAGGTGCAGGTAGGTTATTTGCCCTTTCAGCACCGAGTATCAAGGTAATTTGTTTGTGCACATTCACCTTGAACCCAAAATCATAATCTACCTTACGAATGGAATCAAAATTAAAACCCGAGAAATAATTATCCCATTCTAGATTGACATATTGCTTATCACCATTGAAAAAAGCGTGGTTATCAACTTCTAAATTGTATCTAATATCAGGATCAATATCGCGGTTTGTTAAATCTGAACTTACAATATTTTTTGCATTAATGGCTAAGCGTTCTTTGGTAAGATAATTGAATAAAAATTCATCTTTCTTTTGGGTTTTGATTAAATTATAGCTGCGTAAAAAATCAATTTTGCTTTCGCCTTTGAATTTTTTATGACCATCAACCATCAACTTATGACCAATGCGTGTAATTGTTTCTTGCGTAAATTCTTCGTTGTGACTCGACTCAAATTCTGGTATGCGTTCTACTGAATAGGCAGCACCATTTTCGACAATGCATCTTCGTCCTTGAATACGGTTAGCATAATTACCCATGGTACAATATGTTTCGGTGGCATCTAAAAACAAGAACTTACCATGGATTCTGACTGCACATATCGCGTGGTTATCGACAGGCAATCCAGGAATATCATAATTAAAATTCTGACGTCTTGTACCAATCCAAACCATGCGCGCATCGAAGCCTAAGACTTTCAACATATTTTTTGTAAGATTGGCCATGCCTTTGCAATCGCCAAATTTTTTGGAAAACACATTGCTGCATTCATCGGGGCGAAATCCAGCAATACCATCTTCGAATGCCAAGTAGTGAATATTATCTTGCATCCAGTAAAAAACTGTTTTAATCTTCTCATCATCTGTTTTTGCATTCTTAACCAAATTTTTTGTAAAACTTGAAAATTTAGTTGTATCATTTTGAAGTGTTCCAGTAACAAGACGGTACCAACGGTACATATCGTCAGTAGAATTAAAAATAGTTTTTTGCTTTTCGCCTACACCTAAAGATTTATAATGAATATAGAGCAGTGGTTGGTTATAGCTTGGGCCTCGACCACCCTTATAGGTTTGCGCAGGACTTAAATTTTTAAATGTGTAAACAATGTATTTTGATGTTTTCTTATTGCTGTTACTTTCAGTATCTTCATCCGACTTATTAGATTCAATGACTTCCTCTTTTTTATAATCGAGTCCTTCGAAATTCTTTTCGATAATTTCGAAATCTAACCAATCTGGCTTGCTTATTTTGATGGTCTTTTTTTCTGTTTGATGATCTTCGAGAATATAGATTTGACTATTAAATTTAGCATCTCGGCAATTCTCTAAATAGCGTGCATTTACCCGTGTACCGCGCACAGGCAGGCTCATATCATACACCAAATTGCGTGAATCTGTTTTAAAATAATCACTATTTGAACTTTTTTCCTTATTCTTTTCTAGGTCAACTTTTACATCATTGATTTTAAAACTAAAGTTTTTTGCATTGGTCATTGAGTTATAGTAAACCACAAACGGTTCGCTCACAAAATCTTTTAATGTGGTGTATTCATATTCAAATTTTGTAGAGGTAAATATTTCGCCATCGGGAATAGGAAATTCAGTTAATTCATCGTCCGCATCGTCTTTAGTATTGAGCAACTCTTCTAATTCTTTATTTCCAAGGCGCCCAGTTTTCTTTTTCATTTCGGCCTCCATCTTGGCTATTTCTTGGTCCTTTTTAGATTTAGTTTTTTTTGCATTATCGGCTAATTTAGAAAAGGCAGCAGAATCATAAACATCATTCTTTTCAAATCGCATGGTGATTTTTATTTCATCGTTGAGTATAGATTCATCAGGATATTCCTCGGCTAATTTACCTGCCTCCTTAATTGAATAGGCAGTTGATTTGACCTCATTCTCCCCATAATAAACAAAACGTCCTTCGTAGATATAGGGAATATGAATTTTAGGACTAGAGCAGGCTACGAGACCTAGAATTAGGGATGCTTGGATAATTCTTTTAGACATAAGAAAGGCTATTTTAAAAATTAGGGCTAATGGTGTATTTACTGTAAAAGTCGAAAATCTCTGAAGCTGCTTGATCGGCTGTGTCAACTATTTTAAACAAGAACATATCTTCTGGCGAAATGTAGTGCCCATCTTCTAACATTACTTTTTTAATCCATTCGATTAGGCCCGACCAATAAGAAGTACCTACCAAAATAATTGGGAACTTGGCTTGTTTATTGGTTTGCACCAATGTAAGTGCTTCGAACAATTCATCGAGGGTGCCTAAACCACCAGGTAAAACTATAAAACCTTGTGCAAACTTCATCAACATAACTTTGCGCACAAAGAAGTAATCGAAGTTGACTAATTTATCGTAATCGATATAGGGGTTAGGATGTTGCTCGAACGGCAACTTTATATTTAAACCAACCGATTTACCTTTGGCTTCTTTAGCGCCTTTATTGGCGGCCTCCATTATGCCTGGGCCGCCACCAGTGATAACACCATAGCCCGCTTGACTTAATTTAAAAGCAATATCGCTTGCCAATTGATAAGCAGGGTGTTCGGGTAAGGTGCGAGCACTACCGAAAACACTAACACATGGACCAATACGGGCCATGCTTTCTAAACCATTTACAAATTCGGCCATTACTTTGAAAACCATCCAAGAATTGGTACTTTGAATTTCGGGCCATTTTTTATTGGCAAATGCCTTTTTTATTTTTTCTTCGTCAGAGAGTGAGTTCATTATCTTTATTCTTCAATAATAATAAAAATAAAAAGGTTAACAAACCATT
This sequence comes from Bacteroidota bacterium, assembly GCA_947496065.1. Taxonomy (GTDB): domain Bacteria; phylum Bacteroidota; class Bacteroidia; order NS11-12g; family UBA955; genus JABMMZ01. The sequence continues at coordinate 37,715 of CANMBF010000017.1, read as the reverse complement.
CACTAAAATAATTTCATTTCCAAAATCATAGCCTCCCAACAATGCTTTATCATAAATATTTAAAAAATAACAAACCACAGGAGATATTAGGCAGATTATTGGGATCCATTTATCATTGAATTTTATTTTAGTAAACAAACCTGCAGCGAACAAACCAATGAGAGGACCATATGTTAGTGAAGCCATGGCTAGTATTAATTTAATGGTGGCTCTGCTATCGATGGCATAGCGCAATACAAGAATGACCAACAATAGTGCTATTGCAAATCCAATGTGCACGGCATGGCGTATGTTTTTTTGTTTAACATCCGAGGCCGTATTGCCATCGCCAAACCTTAAAAAATCGATACAAAAAGAGGTAGTTAAAGTTGCTAAAACAGAATCGGCACTGCTAAAGGTAGCAGCTGTTAAACCAATGATAAAAGCCAATGCCGTAAGGGCTCCAAAATGACCAAGGGCCAAAGCCGGGAATACACTATCTGTTATAATTTTACCAGAAGCATCGGTTGCAAGTACAATGGCTTTTGTATCGGCAAACTGATAAAGCAAGGCCCCTAAAGCAACAAAAAGTGTACTGATGATGAGCATCACAAAACTAAACCAAAGCATGTTTTTTTGTGCCTCCTTTAAAGACTTCAAACTTAAATTCTTCTGCATCATGTTTTGGTCGAGACCAGTCATGGCAACGGTAAAAAGCGCCCCTGCAACAATGTCCTTCACCCAAAAATTGCCTTTTAACCAATCGGTTTCGAATACTTTACTGTATTTACTATGGGCCATGTTTTCGTATACTTCGCTCACATTAAAATCGAGTTGCGTTGCAATGGCGACAATTGATAAGACAACCCCTAAAATTAAAAACAAAGATTGAAAGGCATCGGTATATACCAAGGTTTTGATACCCCCTTTATAAGTATACAATAGCATGAGACCAATGAAAATTGAAGCCGTTAAAGCAAAGGGGATATGGTATTGTTCGAAAATAAACAACTGCATAACACCAATGGCCAACATTAATCTTCCGCCAGCACCTAGCAAACGAGAAATAAGAAAAAAGAAAGCGCCTGTTTTTTGGGCATTTTTCCCAAAACGTTTTTGCAAGTAAGTGTAGATTGAAATTAGATTTAATCGGTAATACAAGGGCAGTAATAAATAGATAATTATAAAATAGCCAATGAAATAGCCAAATACGACTTGTAGGTAGGTAAGTGATTGGTTGAGCACAGCCCCTGGCACCGAGATGTAGGTTACACCACTTAAAGAATCGCTTAACATTCCAAAGGCCACAAGGTACCATGGCGATTGTTTATTACCTATAAAATAGGTATTGCTATTGGCATGCTGAGCCGTAATTCGGCTAATAATAATAAGCGCTAAAAAATATAAAACAATGACTGTGAAAAATAAAACTGGTGACATAAATATTTTCAAATAAACTTAAATTTAGGCAGAAAGCCATTAAATAATACGCACATAATTTATTTGTATAGATTTGCATAGACATTGCACATTCAACCTGTGAAACATTTACTTATAATTCTTCTCTTTGTTAGCCTGAGGGTTTGCGTAAATGACCCCTTGAAAATATTATTTGTATATGGGTCGAAACCCATTGTAAAAGGAGAACCTAAAATGTTTGGTGGCATTCACGGATGACCTGCGATTTTAAAGTATAAAGGAGCATTTGCAAGTTTTATTCATGTTGGATCCTTGCATTGGTTGCCTCGCAAGCTGGTCAATCATGACCCTTGGCATTTACACCAGCGAGCAGGAAGAAAAAGCAGAAAATGGGAAAATGATTAAACAAAAAATGCCCCGTATTTTGGGGCATTTTTAAATATAAATCGTTTAGTAATTATTTTAACTTAAATGCTTTTTTTACTTTTTCTACGTAATCTAATTTCTCCCAAGTGAACAATTCAACTTTTACTTTTTTCTCTTTTCCATCGGGTGTGAAGAATGATTTGGTAACGGTTTCATTTTTTCTTCCCATGTGACCATAAGCAGCGGTTTCGCTATAGATTGGGTTTCTTAATTTCAAACGTTGCTCAATGAAGTAAGGACGCATATCGAAAATACTTTCCACCATTTTCCCAATTTCGCCATCGCTCATTTTTACTTTCGAAGTGCCGTAAGTGTTCACATTGATACTGGTTGGCTGCGCTACACCAATGGCATAACTTACTTGCACCAATACCTCTTTACACAAACCAGCAGCCACTAAATTCTTAGCGATGTGGCGGGTTGCATAAGCCGCACTTCTATCCACTTTGCTTGGATCTTTGCCACTGAATGCACCACCACCGTGTGCGCCTTTACCGCCATAGGTATCAACAATGATTTTCCTTCCAGTTAAACCAGTATCACCATGCGGACCACCGATTACAAATTTACCAGTTGGGTTGATATGGTATTTAATTTTGCTATTGAATAAACTTTTGTATTGTGGGTATTTGGTTTTAATTCTTGGAATTAAAATATCGACAATATCTTTTTTAATTTTGGCCAACATTTTCGCTTCGTTATCAAAATCATCGTGTTGTGTTGAAACCACAATAGCATCGATTCTGATAGGCTCATTTTTATCACTGTACTCTAAAGTCACTTGGCTTTTAGCATCTGGTCTCAAATATTTGATGGCTTTGTTTTCTCTTCTCAAAGCGGCCAACTCAATAAGGATTGCATGCGCTAAATCTAAAGCCAATGGCATATAATTATCGGTTTCGTTGGTGGCATAACCAAACATCATCCCTTGGTCGCCAGCGCCTTGTTCCTCTTTTTTCTTTTTATCTACCCCTTGATTAATATCGGCACTTTGCTCATGGATAGCAGATAGCACACCACATGAATTGGCTTCGAACATGTATTCACTTTTTGTATAACCAATTTTCTTAATGACATCTCTAGCGATTGATTGCACATCGAGATAGGCTTTTGATTTTACTTCGCCAGCCAATATTACTTGACCAGTGGTAACTAACGTTTCGCAAGCTACTTTACTTTGAGGGTCGAAGGCCAAGAAATTATCGATCAGCGCATCGCTGATTTGGTCGGCAATTTTATCTGGATGACCTTCAGAAACAGATTCAGATGTAAATAAATAGGGCATTATATTTTTAAAATTTGTGCAAAAGTAAGTTTTAAAATTGTGTTCGCCAATAGTTTGATTTTTTTGTTAATATTTGAATCTCAGGAGCACATCAATAAAGCCAATAGATGAATGAAAGCCTATTAAAAAATAACATTTGGTAATGGAGAGGTGAATTAATTTTGTTAAAAAGTTAATATTGATTATTAAATATTATGATTATTTTTGATAAAAAGTTCTATCTAAGAAACAACCTTTAAATAATTATCTAGTCTAATAAAATATCATTCAGCCTTATGGAAAGAAGAGCATTTATAACACAAACAATTACAGGCAAAACACCAGTTAAAGACCCGGTTTTAGATATCCAGAACCAAAAACTACCTGACCACCTTGATTTAGGAGTCGCTTCAATTACACCTTTTTCGGGTACATGGGGTCGCGCAGAAGCCATCCATTTATTAAGACGAACACTTTTTGGTTTTACAAAAGCCGATGTCGATTTTTTTGCAGCCATGACCATGAGTGATGCGGTAGATTATATTATGACCACACCTGTGAATCCTCCATTGCCACCTTTAAATGGCTATAACACTTCAACCCTCATCGATCCTAATATTTCGGCTGGCAGCACTTGGGTAAACGGACCAGACGACAATAATTTTACAAATAAAAGGCGGAATTCATTGTATGCTTGGTGGATGCAGCAAATATTAAATCCTGACAGAAATATTAGGGAAAAAATGACCCTATTTTGGCACAATCATTTTTCTACAGAGGTTGAGAATGTTGGCAGTCCTATTATTGCTTATAACCACCACAAGCTTTTGCGCGATAATTGTTTGGGTAACTTTAGAACCTTTGTAAAAAGCGTTACCACTGATCCTGCCATGTTGGTTTATCTGAATGGATATGTCAACACTAAAACAGCACCTGACGAAAATTATGCAAGAGAATTAATGGAGTTATTTACCCTTGGCAAAGGCCCTGATAGTCAATACACGGAAGATGACGTTAAAAATGCAGCAAAAGTTTTAACTGGGTGGCGAATCAACAATACCAATTACACCTCGTTCTTTAATTCAACAACGCATGAAACTTCCAATAAAACTTTCTCTTCTTTCTTTGGCAATACCACCATTACCGGCCAAACGGGCGCCAATGGGGCTTTAGAAACCGATGATTTATTGAATATGATATTTGCGAAGAGCGATGTGGTAGCGCGTTATATTGTACGAAGACTCTACCGTTACTTTGTTTATTATGTCATTGATGCAAACATTGAAACCAATATTATTATTCCATTGGCCAATGATTTTAAAACCAATTGGGACGTCAAACCATTGGTAACGGCTTTACTAAAAAGTCAACATTTCTTTGACCCTAATAACATGGGTTGCAATATTAAAAACCCTATCGAAGTGATTTCGACATGCTCAAAAGTATTTAACTTACAATATCCATCGACAACTGTCGAAGACCAATACCAGGCCTGGTATTCGATGTTTACTTTAGGCGCTTATGCTGGTATGATGATTGGTAATCCACCCAATGTATCGGGCTGGCCAGCCTATTATCAAACACCCCAATTCACTGAATCATGGTTAAATTCAGATACCCTTCCAAAGCGCATATCTATTACCGTTGGTTTAACGGTGGTGGGTTATCAGTATAAAACTGGTAAAAAATTACAAGCCGATGTGATTGCTTTTGCAAAACAGTTAGCGAGTCCTGAGGATCCAACAAAATTAATTCAAGACGCCATCGATTTACTATTACCGATTGACTTATCCACCGCTTCGAAAACCACCTTGAAACAAAGTACCCTGTTGTTCGGTCAGAGTAACGATTACTATTGGACCAATGCTTGGAATGATTATTTGGCATCGCCCAATGATGCAACAAAAAAAGGGACTGTAACGACAGGACTTCAGTTAATGTTAAAATATCTTTTAGATTTAGCTGAAAACCAATTATCATAATTTATTAAACACTTTATTCCAAACATACACACAAAATGAAAAGGAAAGAATTTTTAAAGAAAGCGTTACCCGCCACCATGGTGCCATTTTTTATCAATGGTATCAGTATAAAAACCATGGCTTCAACTCCAATGTTGGAGGCCATTAAAAGGGCCTCCTTAAAAAACGGGAGGGTCTTTGTATTAATTCAGTTGAATGGTGGCAATGATGGTTTAAATACAATTATCCCAGTGGATCAATATTCGAATTTGAGTGCCGCAAGAAGCAATATTTTAATACAACAAAGCAAAGTACTATCGCTAACGGGCAACAACGCAACAGGCATGCACCCAGCTATGACGGGTTTGCGCAGTATGTATGACAATGGAAAGGTAAGCATTGTGCAAAGTGTGGGCTATCCAAATCCTAACTTCTCACATTTCCGTGCGACAGATATTTGGCATAGCGCGAGCGATAGCAACCAATATGTTGGAAGCGGTTGGGCAGGCCGATATTTAGAAGATGTGTATGCAGGTTTTCCTGCAGGATATCCAAATACGAATGACCCTGATCCGCTTGCTATCTCAATAGGCTATTCGGTATCAACTGTCTTAATGGGACCAACCGGTAGTACGGGCATAGCCATTAGTAATCCTACTTCGTTTTACCAATTAGTCAATGGCACTGTAGACCCTGCACCCAACACACCAGCCGGTCATGAATTAACTTATGTACGCCTAGTTTTACAACAAACCCAGGCCTATAACAATACCGTAAAAACAGCTGCGCAAGCTGTCACCAACAAAGCCACCTACCCTGCTAATAATAGCTTAGGTGATCAATTAAAAATTGTAGCCAACCTTATAGCAGGAGGTTTACAAACACCCATTTATACTGTTAGTATTGGAGGATTCGACACACACTCCTCGCAAGTTACCTCATCGGGCAGCACCGAAACGGGCAGCCATGCCGATTTATGGAAAAAAGTCTCCGATGCCATTGCCGCTTTCCAATCGGATTGCGATCAATTGGGCATAGCGGATAGAGTAGCTGGGATGACCTACAGTGAATTTGGTAGAAGAATAAAAAGTAATGCGAGTTTAGGTACCGATCATGGTGCTGCTGCGCCTGTGATTGTGTTCGGCAAAAATGTGAATCCAGGTATTATTGGCTCTAATCCAAACATTCCTGCTTCAGTAACAGTGAATGACAATGTACCCATGCAATATGATTTCAGACAAATTTACGCCTCGGTATTAGAAGATTGGTTCCAAGCAAGTGTTAGCAAAACAGATTCAGATTTATTGTTTAAGCATTTCGACACATTGGCCATTTTTAAATCGAGTTTAGATGTTAAAAAAGTGCGCAGTGGCAACAGTTTAACCTTAATGCAAAACTATCCAAACCCTTTTAAAGACTTTACGAATATTGAGTTCGTAAGTCCAGGAGGACAAGTTGAATTGCGCTTATTCGATAGTCAAGGTCGCTTACTAAAAACTTTGGCAGATGGCGTTGTTCCTAAAGGCAGTTATACTGAAGTTTTGGATGGCACCCATTTACCTGCGGGCAATTATTATTACCAATTGATAACCGCTAATGGACAAACAGGTAGACATTTAGTGAAACTATAAGCGGATACCTAATTATTAAACAACTTGTCAAAATCAAGGTCGTTCATGCATTTAAAATGGCCTTTGGGGCATTTTTGATAGCCAATTTTACTACAAGGACGGCAACTTAAATCATTTACTTGCAGGATGGTCGATTTTGGATTTTCCGGAATGGGATCGTAAACACTATTCAATCCATTTTCTGTATAATAGGGCGTCATACCAAATCCAGGAATCGTATTGCCCCAAATAGAAATAATCGATTTATTTAAAGCTGCTGCAATATGCATCATACCTGTATCATGGGTAATAACTTGCGAGGCTCCGCGTATAAGCAAAGCACTTTGTTGAATACTTAATTGACCGCATAAATTGACAGCCTGTTTACATTCTAATTTCAAAGTTTCTCCAGCTTCATTATCTTCCTTCCCTCCTATTAAAAAAACGGTGGCGTCTATTTTCATGAGCAATTCTATTTGTTTGTTCAGTGGCATTTTTTTAGTGGCATGTTGACCACCGATGGCATATACCAAATAATTGTCTGGTAGTTTGACACCTTCTAAATTTGTAGCAGAATCAATAAAAAAATCGAGGCCACGGCTGTCGTTCAGAACACCCAATTTCTCGACTGTTTCTATGTATCTATCGACTATATGGGTGTATGGCATTATATCAATTTTAAAAAAGGTCATTAACCATTTTTCTAAATTTATTTTATCATAGGCATAGCGTTTTACACCAAGTTTCAATTGAATTAACAAGGTTCTTAAGTTGTGGTGCAGATCGATGATCAAATCAAATTTTTCTGCTTTTAATGCTTCAATAAATTCTGATTGATTTTCTCCAAGCCCATGTATTTTATCGATGTAAGGATTGTTTTTCAACAAACCTACAAAGCCTGCTTTAGTGGCATAATGCAGTTCGATATTCGGCACTTGTTTTTTCAAACAACGCACCACTGGTGTGGTTAACACAATATCGCCAATGCTACTAAAACGAAGGATTAAAATTTTCATGGCATCCTAATTTTTCTTTTGCGTTCTGTGTATTCCAAGAGCTCAGCTAGCCCCATGGCATTGAGGCATTGCGCTGGCTTGAGATAGCCTTTGCGTGCAACATTCACCCCATATTGCATATCGCTTAACCCTTCTTTTTGGTGGGCATCAGGATTGATACTTATAAAGGCTCCTTTGCTTAAAGCATAATCAATCCAACGCCAATCCAAATCGAGGCGGTAAGGATGGGCATTTAATTCGATGGCTACATTATTGTCGACACAAGCATCGATGATATAGGCATGGTCGATGGTGTAGCCGGGGCGCATGAGCAACAACCTACCTGTTGGATGACCCAAAATGGTGGTGTAAGGATTTTCAATGGCGCGTTTCAATCGCAAATGCGCCTTGTCCACGTCCATGGTTAAGTTGCTGTGAACACTTGCCACCACTATATCAAATAACATTAATATATCATTGGTATAATCTAAACTACCATCACCTAAAATATCACTTTCGATACCACTTAATATTTTGAAAGGCGCCATTTTTTTATTGAGCGCTTCTATCTCTCGCATTTGTTCGAGCACGCGTTCTGGCTTCAATCCATTCGCATAGTTAGCGGTTTGAGAGTGGTCGCAAATACCAAAATATTGCAGGTCCATGCTGCGTGCTTGTTTGGCCATTTCCTCTAAAGAATGAAGTCCATCGCTATAGGTAGAGTGGTTGTGCAACGCCCCTTTTAAATCAGAGTAAGTAATGAGTTGATCTTGTTCATTCAGATTTTGGAGCTCGTTTAAACCTTCTCGCAATTCAGGTAAAATGTAGGGAAGATTTAAGGCTTGGTAAACTTTTATTTCATCATCAAATGTTTCTGAGATTGTATCGAACTTTATTAAATCGAGGTGTGCTTGGGTGCTTGTGAATTTAATTAAAGCACTACCCCAACTATAATCGGAGGTATTAAATATTCTTACATTAACAGCCTCAGCATATTGGAACAAATGGTGATCATCTAGCACATCTATTAATTCAAATTGGTGTTCAGATAATTCATCTGCTAGCAATTGCAAATCGCTGCAGATAACCAAAAAATCCAAATTCTCAACCACATCGTTTAAGCGCCTATAATCTCCGGTTACCTCGTATTGTGAGATATGTTCCGATGCTTCGAATAGATCATTTATTATTTCGACAACAGGTTTTAATTTGGCCCAATGAAATTTACCCTCTTGGTTGAATTTAAATTCAATATCGCTGATAATTTGGGCTTGGGTTTTAAAACCAAACCCTTTTACTTCTACCAAGCGGTTTTCGCGACAGGCATCTAATAAATCGGGGATAGAAGTGATGCCCACTTCTTTCCAAAGCACTTCAACTTTTTTGGGTCCTAGGCCTTTTACCTTCAGTATATCGATGACACCTTTTGGCGTAGCTTCCAACAAATCATTTAAATCTTCGAACGAACCAGTTTGAATAATTTCGTAGACTTTAGAAGCTAGTCCCTTGCCCACTTGTTGCACCTTTGCAAGTTCCTCTTCTGACAGATTGGCAAGTGGTTCACCGATTTTCTTAATATTGTAAGCAGCGCCAGCGGTTGCCCTTACTTTAAAAGAATTACCCCCATGCAATTCATAGAGTTTTGCGTAGGTATAAAGTATATTTGAAATGTCGTGGTTATCCCGCATATCTGTTTACAAACATAAGTCGAAAATTATTAAAATCAGTTCTAAAAAATTGCTAAATAAATTAGCAAAAGGCAAGAATTATTCACAATTAAATATGGTGATGGATGATAAATAAAAGGAAATAATATATTTGCATAAAGCGGGCAATGATAGGTTTAAAACGCGCCTATGATGAATGCTTGATTTTATTTTAAAACGAAACTACAAACATGTCTCCTGAACTACCCTATCAGATGGCACTTACCATGGTGCAAGGTGTTGGCAACCTAGTTGCTAAAAATTTAATCAGTTATTGTGGCGGTGCAGAAGCCGTATTTAAAGAAAAGAAAAACTTTCTTAAAAAAATTCCAAACATTGGCGAATACACCGCCAGTAATATTGCACAATTCAATGGCTTTGAAGAGATATACAAGGAAATTAAACGGATTGAAAAACACAAGGTTCAAACTTTATTTTACCTTGATAAAAATTACCCCTACCGTTTAAAAAATCATGAGGACAGTCCGATACTCATATACTATCGCGGCACAGCCAATTTAAACCACGACCGTATTATTTCGATTGTGGGCACACGCAAAGCCACGGTGTACGGCAAACAATTCACAGAACAATTGTGCGAGGCATTAAAACCACACGATGTTTTAATAAGCAGTGGATTGGCCGCCGGCACCGATACCAATGCACACAAATACAGTTTAAAAAACGGCCTACCCACCGTTGGTGTTTTAGGTCATGGCTTACAAACCATTTTTCCAAGTGATAATCGCAAATTGGCCATCGAGATGCTAGAGAATGGCGGACTATTAACAGAATACAGATTCAATGCACCGGGTGTAAAAGAAAATTTTCCGCAACGCAACCGAATTGTAGCGGGCATGTGTGATGCACTCGTAGTTATTGAAAGTGGCATAAAAGGTGGCAGTTTAATCACTGCAGAAATTGCCAATGGTTATAACAAAGATGTGTATGCCTTGCCCGGCAAAATTACCGACACTTGGAGTCAAGGTTGTAACCACTTAATCCATCAGAACAAGGCAGCTATTATTGGGAGTGTTGAAGATTTAATAAATACTTTAGGCTTCGAAAAAACACAGAAACCAAGGGCCGCTCAATTATCACTTTTGCAACAACTCAGCGAAAACGAATTAAAAGTGGTGAACTATTTAAGAGGGGGCGAAAAAGGCATAGATGATTTGCACTTTGAAACACAAATCAATGTGAGTCAGTTAGCCCTTATTTTGCTCGACCTTGAATTCAATGGGATTATCAACAGCTTGCCTGGCAAAAAGTATGCGATGAAATAAAGGATAGTTGGCATCCTTCGTCTCCCGATAGTTATTGGGATAGGATGACCAAATTATTAAAGTTAATTAATGGCAGTTGAAAGCGATAAAACATACTAGTTAGTATGTTTTTTTCTAACCTTTCTTTTTCAAGATGCCATCGATACCGCTTTTAATTCTATCTTTTGCTTTTTGTTCGGCATCGGCTTTGGCTTTATCGGCTTCCGCTTTTATTTTCTCTTCGAGTTTGCGTTTTTCTTCGGTGGCTTTTTGTTCGAGTTCTAATTTTTTAGCATTGACCACATCGATGGCATGTTGTTTCATGCGGTTCAATGAATCGATGGCCTTTTGTTTAGCAGCTTCGGCTTGTCGTTTGCCTTCTGCTATGGCGGCTTGTTTCTTAGCTTCTGCTTGGTCTTGCAATTGATTTTTCAAATTGTCTACCAAGTTCTTTTTCGCATCATGCAAACTCACTTTCACTTCTGGCTTCGTAAAGAATCCACTCACTATCACATCAACATCTACCATATCGCTTAGTGCTAAATTAATACCCTTGGCTTTGGCCTGATCTGTTAAACTATTTAAGGCAGTGTTGGCCGGACCGAAGTCTTTGCGAGGTATGGAGAGTTTGGCAATGTATTGCATGCTTTGATCGAGTGCCGAATAGCCACTAATTTTGGCCTTCGCACCTTCCCATAATGGCAATAACATAGAGTCCATGTTCACTTTTCCATTTAAAATATTGAGTTTGAAATTGAGATTTTTCAAATTTATGTTTTTGAATTTATCGATTTTTAATTTTTCCGCTAATAGACTTAATACAGGTAAATTTCTCACAGCCGCATCGGCAATTCCCATTTGTATGGTACCCGACACCGTTGGATAATTGACACTTAAATCTTGGTTGAAATTATTGCTCAATTTAAGGTTAGCATTAAATAGGCCTTGCGTGTATTGGGCGATAGGCATTAACTTTTTCACTATTTCAAATGAATTGAATGTTTGAACAATATCGAGTGATTGTATTCCGAAATCGATATTGCTAAAAGGAAATTTAGGCGAACGCGAATCATATGCACCATTCAGTGACATGCTACCACCAAGCATTTTAACACCTACTTGTTGGAAAATCATTTTTTTATCTTTTAAAATGATACTGCCACCCAAATCAGTCATGTTTAAATTGTCATAAATCAATTGGATGATTCTAGAATTCAAAGTGAAGTCGATATTGGATGGCACATCGAACGCTTGAAGTGGCATGCTATCGGCAGCAGTAGGTTCTTTTTTTACTGGCTCATCGGTTAAGAATTCGTTGGCATTAAAATAATTTGAATTGAAATTAAACACGCCTTTCAACAATTCATCTTTCAGCATATAGCCAAATAGATTGTCGATTTTACCATTCAAATCAAAATCGCTCATGCCTACCTGACCTTTAAGGGATTTCAATTCAACTGTTGCTGGATTAAACGATAATTCTGAATTAAGCGTTGTGCCTTGTTTTAAATTAACTGGATCTTTGTAATGAAAATTCTCTGCTGCCAAAGTTCCTGAGGCCTCAAATTTTTCTAAATCTTGATTTTGAATACTGCTTACATGGCCTTTGAATTTCACATCGCTTTTAATAAGACCCGAAATTTCGGTGCTAGTTTCGAGTGGTATAAAATCTCTAAACTCCGATAAATTGACATTGCCTTTAAGTTGACCATCGACATAAGGATCGGTCATGGGTGTTTTAACTAATAGCTTTGCAAACACAGGCTCACCAGCAATATTGGCATCGAATCGACTAAGGTTCACCACCGTATTATTCATGATGCCTGAAGGATTATCGATGTCTAAATTTACGAACACATTTTGCAAAGATTTTGGCAAATCGGGATATTGAAAATAACCATTGTCTACATCGAGTTTCAAGCCAAAACCTGGCATTAAATCGTCGGTCATTTTACCTTTGAAATAACCACTGAAGGCCAATTTACCTGAAGCCTTTGCCTTGTCAAAACTTTTAGCATACACCCCTGGAATCAAAGACATGATGGTTTTAAAATCGGCAGTTTTACTTTTGAATTTAAAATCAAAGTCCATGTCGTTTTCGTTCATGTCGACAAAACCAGCACCACCAATATTGAGTTGATTCAAGAGAATATCATTGTCGCTAAACGTAAACTTCATGTTTTTCATGTCCATGTCCACGTTCACTTTGAGGGTACTTGCCACTTTGTATAAATAGTTGACACCGCCATAACCCAAAGTTAATTCTTCGGCTGTGGTATTGGTTTGCAGCAAAAAATTATCTGCTGTAAAGTCGCCACTTAAATCGTGGTTAAAATGTTTGAGTTCGGTATTAAATGTTAAACTTTTGTCGATATAACTTAAATAACCATCTTCGATTTCTAATTTTTTAAGCGCCAAATTAAATTTAGAAGGTGTTGTATCTTGCACTGCTTGGGTGTTATCTGCTTTGGCGATGTCCCAATTGGCTTGGCCGTTTTCTAAGACAATCAAATTGATGCAAGGCTTAGAAAGACTGATACTTTTTACATCAATTTTATCGCCATTGATGACAGTCATTAAATCTAAACTGGCTTTGAAAGAAGGCAGATAAACGAGGGTATCGCCACTAAAAGTATCTTTTCCAACAATGGACAATTGTTCAATGCCTATACTTAATCGCGGAAAGCTGCGATTAAGACTGATACTGATATCATCGTTAAAATTTAAAGTGGCATTTAGGTTTTTATTGGCTTCCTCCTTAATTAAACTTACAATTTTACCTTTGAATAAAAAGGGCGTAATGATTAGTAAGAAGAGAATAAACAAAAGTGATAGGCCTGTAATTTTCAGAAATTTTTTCATACTTAATTAAGTACTTACAAATTTAGTGCAAATTTTTTACAGCGTCCATTACATCATTCACACATTAGGTAAAAACCGCCTTTTGCAAGATGAAGAATTCCTAAAAAACCCACTTGCTTTTTATTTAGCAGAAAATTTACAATACCTTTGAGGCATGTCAGTGACTCCAATTAAACCGGTAAAGCGTGTGACCGTTCATACACTTGAAGAAATGAAGCAAAGGGGCGAAAAAATAAGCATGTTAACCGCTTATGATTTTTCTTTAGCCAAAATTGTAGATGATGCCAATATCGATGTGATACTTGTAGGCGACAGCGCCAGTAATGTAATGGCAGGCCACGAGACCACCTTGCCCATTACCCTCGATCAAATGATTTACCACGCATCTTCTGTTATCAGGGCCGTAAAACGCGCATTGGTAGTAGTTGATTTACCTTTTGGCTCTTACCAAGGTAATAGCAAAGAAGCGCTGAATAGTAGCATTCGCATAATGAAAGAAAGTGGTGCGCATGCGATTAAATTAGAAGGTGGCGAAGAAGTTACTGAATCAGTAAAACGCATTATCAGTGCAGGTGTGCCTGTGATGGGCCACTTGGGATTAACCCCACAAAGTATTTATAAATTTGGTACCTATGCGGTTAGAGCCGTTGAAAAAGTAGAAGCCGATCGTTTATTGAAAGACGCTAAAATATTGGAAGAAGCTGGCTGTTTTGCTTTGGTATTAGAAAAAATTCCAGCTGAGTTGGCTACACAAGTAGCACAGATGTTAACGATCCCTGTTATTGGTATTGGCGCTGGCAGTGGAGTAGATGGACAGGTATTGGTGCTGCATGACATGTTGGGTATTAACAAAGATTTCAGTCCGCGGTTTATGCGCAGGTACTTGAATTTGTATGAGGAGATAAAGACAGGAGTTGAAAAGTATATAACGGATGTTAAGGCGAAGGATTTCCCGAATGAAGGGGAGCAGTACTAGACAACGAAACGCTTTTTTTACCACATAAGTTAGATAAGTTTTTTTTCTCTTCGTTAATACTGATGAGATAGATTAACATCTATTGCTTCGAATCACTTTTTAAGGACACATAAGTTTTTTTTGCCTTGCAAAAAAAGGTTAGCAAAATAAATTCTTTGTGACTTATGGGTCTCATCTTTTGTGACTTTTATGTTATATGTAGCCATATGGAGACTCCTTCATTTAAGTTAGAACAGGTACCATTGGTAAATATTAACCCAATAACGAATACCCCCTACCTCAACCTTTTATTCAAAAAACAATATGCGTTTACTTATTTAATGCTTAAACTTGTAATATAAAAAAAACGAAATCATATTGAAGTCAATTGTGGTTATACTACTTTTTACTTTCTGCAGCTTTGCTGATGCACAAGTTAAATATCGTGTGGTAGATTCTATTACTCAATCTAACCATACTCAATTGGGTGCAAATGAACAGGCCATTTTCAAAAAAATACTTACCAAACGCAATCGCATGCATTTGCAAAAACGGGTTGATACGACCGTGTGTGACTTCACCTTTATTTATGAATCTTACAATGTAAATACAGAAGAAAATACATTGAGTGAGTACTATTTCAATCAGAATGACAGTCTCCCTAAAACAGTATTTCACAATAAAATAAAAATGGATTTAGGAACTTACTTTTATGATGATTATGAAGACTACTTTTCTATGACGCGTTATTACGAAACATTTAATCCCATGTATTACAAGTATAATAAGTTACTACCCTATCAAACGCTCTCGTATGACAGTTTGATCATCATATCAGCAGGGTGTGTTGTAAGTGAAGAATATGAAAAGGAACGCGCAGGTCGACTCGTGAAAGAAAGAGAAGATAAGCTTAATGGCACCTACCAAATTTTAACAATGATTGACCATCACAACAACAGATTCGTTGTATCTTTTCAAATACCTTCCACCAAGTATACCTTTAAGATAAGGCGATACAATCCTGTTTGGGACTTTTAAAATCTATTTAGAATACTTTAATTTTAAGTAGTTATAAAACTCTTCTTGGGAACGTATGCTTGGTATGGCTTTGGGAAGGTAATCGTTGGTTAAAAACTGATTGATGATCCTCGCCTTGGCATTATCACTCAACTGAATTTTCAGCAACATATTAAGCTCTTCTTTCACCTTTGGATCGAGTATTGGAAAACAAATCTCAATGCGATTTTCCAAATTGCGGGTCATCATATCGGCAGAGCCTAAATACATTTTCTCTTTACCACTATTGGCAAATACATAAATCCTCGCATGCTCTAAAAATCTATCGATGATACTTATAACACTAATGTTTTCGCTTTGACCTTTAACACCTGGCACCAAGCAGCACATGCCCCTTATAATTAATTGAACCTTTACGCCAGCATTGCTTGCCGCATAAAGCTTATTAATAACTTCAGCATCTACCAAGCTGTTCATCTTCATAATAATAAAGGCCTCTTTTTTCAGCTTTTTGTTTTTGATTTCAACATCAATCATTTTTATAATTGATTCTTTCAAATTGAGTGGGGCAACCAACAATTGATTGAATTTAATCGTTTTGGTTTTAAAATCTTCAATGAGATTAAATACCTTACTAACCTCTTGGGTTAATTTTTTATTACTAGTAAAAATGGAATGGTCGCAGTATATACGCGCTGTTTCGCCATTGTAGTTACCTGTTCCTAAATGGGCGTATAAATTCACCACATTGTTTTCCTTGCGGTAAATAAGGCACATTTTAGTATGTATTTTATAATTGGGCACCCCGAACAAAACATTAGCCCCTGCTTCTGTTAATTTGGTGCTCCAAAAGATATTGTGTTCTTCATCAAATCGTGCCTTTAACTCCATTACAACAAATACTTTTTTACCGTTTTTTACAGCATTTATTAAAGCATTTACGATGTTAGAATTTTCGGCTACACGGTACAAGGTAATTTTTATGGCCAGCACAGTTGGATCAATAGCTGCCTCACGCAGTAAGCGTACCACATAACCAAAGGGTTGGTAAGGATTGCTGAGCAAATAATCTCGCTTTTTAATGACATCAAACAAACATTTAGCATTGTCTAATTCTGGAATGTACAAAGGCTCTATGCTATGGTATTTTAAATCGGCGCGTTTGATATCAGGGAAGGAAATAAAATCTTTGAAATTGTGGTAACGCTGACCAGGTATTAACTCATCGCTCTTTACCCTCAATTTGCGGTTAATAAATTTCAACAAGTCGGGCGCAATATCTGCATCGTAAATAAAACGCACCGGCATACCTTTCTTTCTTTGCTTTAAAATCTCACTTAATTTATCAACTAAGTTTTGAGAAATATCATTGTCCAAATCCAATTCAGCATCGCGTGTTAATTTAATGGTATACGCTTCGAAGGTATCGTAATCGAAACTTGAAAAGACCACATCTAAATTGATGCGAATAACGTCGTCAACAAACATGATAAAGGTATTACCATCTTGTTTTTTCAATTGAAAGAAACGCTTTTTCACCTTAGTAGGCAATGGAATTAAGGCATATTTAATATCACCAGTCTGACTATTTTTAAGCTTACATGCTAAATAAACAGTGTTATCTCTTAAGAAAGGGAATGGCCGATCCTGAGAAAGTATTAAGGGAAAAATGGCATTGAGGATTTCCTCCTTAAAATATTTTCTTACCTCGGCGACTTGTTGAATATTGATTTGTTTTTCGTTGATAAAAAAAATATTCTTAACCTTAAAAGCTTCTAATATATTTTGATAGATTAAATTAAATTTAGCTTGTTGAATAATTACTTTATCGTGAATTTCTGTCAAAAGCAATTTAATTTCCTTCTGATTAATTTGTTCAAGACTGCCCTTTTTGATTTGGAGCATGCGCTTATTAGTAGCTACGCGCACCCTAAAAAACTCATCGAGGTTAGAAGAAAAAATGCCTAAAAATTTTAGGCGTTCCAACAATGGAACATTCGCATCATTGGCTTCTTGCAACACTCTATCATTGAATGCCAACCAACTTATTTCTCTGTTAATGTAACTAATTTTCTTTTTTGCCATATTTCAACCTTGCTCTTTTAATATTGTAGTTCGAGGTAAATCGGATAGTGATCGCTATAGCCATTTAACCATTTATTCCCTCCAAATGTTCGCAATGGAAATCCTTTGTATTTTCCGGTTTGGGTTAACCATTTGGCATCTAAAATATTCACCGACTTTTTGATGTATTCTAATTTTTTACCATCGATCAATGATGGTGTAATTATGAATTGATCGAGGCAATTCATTTGTCCTTTGAAATTGTAGGAACCTCTCCCAGCCGATTTAAAGTCCCACATTAGATTCAACAAATCGGCCCCACCCTTTTCCTGAATATTATTGGCCATTATGCCTACTTTGATACTGTTATCCCAAGGCTCATCGTTAAAATCGCCCATTACGATTAGATTATTGTTTGCCATATTCAGATGCAAATTAATAAAATTTCTACACGTTTTGGCGGCATCTATGCGGTTAATTTCACTCTCATCTTTACCTTCTCTTCGCGATGGAAAATGGCACACATAAAAAGAAATGGTATCGTTCGATGCAAGCAACAAGGCCTTAACGAACAACTGGTCGCGGGTTCTATCATTTAAATCTTTGCTTAAAACAACAGGTACTTTTTCCGAACTGAGTACTTTGAATTTTTCTGTTTTATAAATCAGGGCCACATCTACCCCACGTTCGTCGGGCGAGTCGTAATGCACCATGCCATATTGCCCCTTCAAATCACCTGTATTGATCAGATCTTCGAGGGCTTTGGCACTTTCCAATTCACACACTCCCAAAACATCGGGTGCTTTGCCATTGGCCAATTGTGCGATGACCTTGGCCATGTTGTCTAATTTTTGACGGTAGCGCTCGTTGGTCCATTGGTATCGCCCATTGGGTGTAAAATCCTGATCATCGTGGTCGGTGTCATCTACATCATCGTATAAATTATCGATGTTATAAAAGGCGATGCTAAGCTTGTTCCCTATAGAACCATTGGCTTTATTGCGACATGTAGCAGCGCTTAAAACAACAAGAAACAATAATAGATGAAGGGTATACCTGGTCATACTTCATGCAAAGAAAGACTTTATAATGTTAATACACTATTAAGAAAATGTATTTCTCTTATAAATTTTTATGCAAAATGTATTTGCTTTAGAAAGAATTAATCCTAAATTTGCACTCCTTTTTAGGAAGGAAAAGCCCAGGTGGCGGAATTGGTAGACGCGCTGGTCTCAAACACCTGTGGGAAACCGTACCGGTTCGACTCCGGTCCTGGGCACCGTGAAGTAGAGAAAGTCCTGATAGTTTTATCAGGATTTTTTTATGTTTTACCTTTTTGTTTTCTGCAAAAGTTGGTTAATAGGTCTTTCCGATCTAAAGCCTTGTCAAGTATTCGTTAAAGTTTGTTGATTATTTTTCTATAAAAAGCATTGGCCAACATGCATTGACACCAATCAGCAAGGCTTTCAATTTCTAGTATTCTAATCTTTAATTATTTTGCTACATTTGCACCAAAATTTATTCAAATCAAAAAAATAATATGAAAATAACAGTCGTAGGAGCCGGAGCAGTAGGCGCAACTTGTGCAGACAACATTGCACGCAAAGAACTTTGTTCAGAATTGGTATTGTTGGATATAAAAGAAGGTGTTAGCGAAGGTAAAGCTTTGGATTTATTTCAAACCTCTTCTTTGTTGGGCTTCGATACTAAAATGACTGGGAGCACCAGCGATTATAGCAAAACGGCCAACAGCGATGTGGTTGTTATTACCAGTGGTATTCCACGTAAGCCAGGCATGACCCGTGAAGAATTAATAGGTATCAATGCGGGTATTGTGAAAGGTGTTACTGAAAATATTTTAAAATACTCTCCAAATGCGATTTTCATTATTGTAAGTAATCCAATGGATACGATGACCTACCTTGCTTTGAAATCAAGTGGTTTGCCTAAAAACAGAGTGATTGGCATGGGTGGTTTATTGGATAGCGCACGTTTTAAATGCTATTTATCGTTGGCTACAGGAGCTTCTCCCAACGATTTACACGCTGTCGTGATTGGCGGCCATGGCGATACGACTATGATTCCTTTAACCAGAATGGCAACTGTTAATGGCTTACCTGTTAGCAACCGTTTAAGCGAAGAAGCATTGAAAAAAGTAGCAGCAGACACCATGGTGGGTGGCGCAACTTTAACAGGCTTGTTAGGTACCAGCGCATGGTATGCACCTGGTGCTGCAGTAGCTGCGCTTGTTGAAGCCATTGTTAGAGACGAGAAAAAATTAATGCCATGTTGCGTACTTTTAGAAGGCGAATACGGACAAAACGATATCTGCTTAGGGGTTCCAGTAATTATTGGCAAAAACGGTTGGGAAGAAATCGTTGATTACAAACTTAACGAAGAAGAGCAAGCAGCATTCAGCAAATCTGCAGAAGCAGTTCGCAGCATGAACAGTGTGTTGAGCACGATGAGTATGTAAAATTACTGTCAGAATATTGTAAAAAATAATTCAAAAAAGCCAGCACCTAACGTGTTGGCTTTTTTCAGGACGAGACACTGATTTAGAAATCATATCTTTGTTTAACACTAAAACACACATGAAAAAAACAAGACACTTAAAAATAATAGGACTTCTCATTGTTTTATTATTAAGTTTTCACTTGCCTGCACAAGTTAAATTAATTTCTACTGATTCATTATTCCACATAGTGCGTTCGCCTAAGGACAGCAGTACAATCGTGATTAATTTTTGGGCTACTTGGTGCAAGCCCTGTGTGCAAGAGTTGCCCTATTTTATTGAAGCCGATTCAATCCTAAAATCTAAAAATATCCAATTTATTTTTGTATCATTCGATGGTGAAAATGGCTTAGAAAAGGTACGAAAATTTATAAAGATGAAACGTTTGCCTGGCACGCATTACCTGTTCGACAGTTATGATTTTAACGAACTGATAACTTCTGTTGGCGAATGGGAAGGCAATATTCCCTACACTATTTTAATAAATAATGGCAAACGCAAAAATCATGAAATGAATTTTAGTAGTCTGAAACAATTACTTAAATTTATTAAAAAATAAGGCTTTTAGGTTTCTTGTTCAAAGCTTATAATTTTTTTAGCACCTGACTTTAATGGCGATAGCAAAAAAATAATTTTTTTACATTAAAATAAAAAACGAAAAATATTTTTCAGTATATTTGTTACAACACATATTTAACAAATTCTCTCAAACTATGAAACACTTTTTCTCTGGCTTAATGTTTATTACCACATTGCTAGTAATGGCCTTTAAATCTGCTAACAATGGCTATGAACCTGGCATGGAAGCTGCCGATTTTAACTTAAAAAATATAGATGGCGCGATGGTATCAATGTCTAGTCTGGCAGAGGCCAAAGGCTTTATAGTCGTATTTACCTGCAACGAATGTCCTTTTGCGCGCAAATACGAAAATCGTATTATCGCTTTGGATAAAAAATATAAACCACAAGGATTTCCTGTTATTGCAATTAATTCCAACGATACTTTTAATTACCCTGAAGAAGTGCACCAAGAGAAAGTAAAGCGTGCCATCGAAAAAGGCTTTACATTTCCTTATTTAACAGATGAAACCCAAAACATAGCCCGCACTTTTGGCGCTATGAAAACACCCCATGTTTTTTTAATTCAAAAAGAAGGGGATAAATTCATGGTTAAATATACCGGTGGCATTGACAATAATATTGAAAATGTCGACAAGGTTACCAAAAAATATTTAGAAGCTGCCCTTGATGAATTAATAGCCGGCAAAGACATCACTGTTAAAACCACCAAAGCGGTAGGTTGTATGATTAAGTGGGTGCAATAAAAAAAGATTTAACTTTTCTTCAAAGTAAAACCAAAGGTAGTACCTTCACCAATAGAGCTGCGCACATTAATGGTTTGATGGTGCGCTTCGATAATATGCTTAACAATTGAGAGTCCAAGTCCTGAGCCACCGCTGTTGCGCGCTCTGCTTTTATCAGTTCTATAAAAGCGTTCGAACAAACGCGGTAAATGCTCTGTATCGATGCCATCGCCATTATCAGCAACTTCTATTAATATGTTTTTATCCATATCGTAAAAACCGATACTGGTTAACCCATTTTCTTTTCCATAATTAATGGCGTTCGCAATTAAGTTGTTAAGCACTTGGCGTATTCTATTTTTATCGGCCAGCACCATAAAGGGACGGTCGCAGCCCTCTTTTATTTTCAGCTGAACGCCTCTTTTTTCGGCATGCGAAAGGTACATATCGAAAACTTCTTTGGTCAACTCGCAGATATCAAAAGCGCCAAAATTCATCTCTAAATTACCACTCTCTAATTTGCTTATTTCTAACAAATCATTGACAAGCGTGTTCAAACGTTCTGCACTATTGGCCGCCTTGCGAAGAAACAATAAATTTACTTCAGGATCATTCACAGCACCATCGATAAGGGTTTCAATAAATCCTTGAATATTGAAAATGGGTGTTTTTAATTCGTGGGACACATTGCCTAAAAAATCTTTGCGATAGCTCTCCATCGCTTTCAATTGGGTGATTTCTTGTTTCTGATCATTGGCCCATTGTATCACCTCTTCGTTGACTCTTTTGATGGGATCGATATTGATATCGGCCATATAGTTTTTTGGCGTAAACTTGGTCGTTTTTAAATGGTGAATGGTTTTATATATGAGTTTTATTTTACGGTAAATAAACACTTCTAACCCATATAATATAACAATGTAAGTTAATGAACCAAATGAGAAGATAGAAATTAAAAAAGTGAGAAAAGGAATTTTAAATACAAAAAGAAACACAGAAAAAATAAACGTTAATAACAGCGTTGTTAAAAGCGATATTCTTTCGGGTGTTGGGTTTCTGATCACACTTCAAATTTATAGCCTACGCCTTTAATTGTTTGTATAAAGTTATCATCCAGTTTTTCACGAATTTTACGAATATGGACATCAATGGTTCTATCAACTACCAGAACATCGTCACCCCATATAGATTCTAAGATTTGCTCTCTCGTAAATACTTTGCCTGGTTTGCTTGCTAACAAAGACAACAATTCAAATTCTTTTTTCGGAAATTGCAAGGCCTTGCCTAAATAGGTAACAGTAAATGTTTCGCGGTCGATTTTTAAATCGGGGAATTCCATTCTACCGGGTGTAGCAGAATCTGATTGGTTTCTTCTTAGGATTGCTTTTAAACGCGATATCAAAACCCTTGGTTTAATTGGTTTGATAATATAATCATCCGCACCTGCTTCGAAACCAGCTAATTCGCTAAACTCTTCGCCACGGGCTGTTAAAAAGATAAGCGGTGTATTCTTTAATTGTGGAATTGCTTTAATTTGTCTACATGCCTCAATACCATCCATTTCGGGCATCATGACATCCATTAGAATAATATCTGGCTTCATCTTGGAGGCAATTTGAATGGCTTCCTTGCCATTCATTGCGGCTACAACAGTGAAATTTTCTTTCTTTAGGTTGTAGCTTAACAGTTCGATGATATCAATTTCATCGTCGACTATTAATATTTTGTAAGATGTTTGTAATGCCATGGTAATTTTGATTCAAAATAAGGCCTTTAAACTGACTAGATAATTAAACTAATGTTAAATTATCATTATTGAAACAATTCTTCCAATTTTCGCTCTAATTCTTCGCCTCTTAAATTTTTCGCTATAATGTATCCATTCTTATCAATTAAAACTGTTGATGGAATTGAAGATACCTTGTACAAACGGGCTGGGGCACAGCTCCAATATTTCAAATCGCTCACATGCATCCAATTCAATCCTAAAGAAATAATCGAACTTTTCCACGAAGACTCTTCCTTATCGAGCGAAACACCTAGGATTTCGAATCCACTTTCACTGAAGCGATTATACACCCGCTTAACATTGGGGAACTCGGCCTTGCATGGCCCGCACCAACTGGCCCAAAAATCGATGAGCACGTATTTACCTCTCAAGTCAGACAAACGCATGGTGTCACCATTGGGCGTTGGCAAAGCAAAATCGGGAGCTAAAGCGCCAATCTCTAATAATTTATTGTCGTCATAAAATTTCTTAAGGTCTTTGTAATAGATTGATTGGGTTTCAGCAGGGGTCATTTTATCCAATACTTTTTTTACATCAGTAGGCGTTTGTTCTTCTTTGAAATTGTACAAAACAAAATAACCTTCTAGTCCCGAACTTATTAATTCAGTTGCAATATTATTATTCACCTGGGTTTGTTTCAAGGTGTATTGGTTTTGCATTTCTTGTAATTTGATAGGATCGGTTTCTTTGTATATAAATTGTTCTAGCTGACTTAATTCGCTGTATAGTTTGCTTTGATTTCTAACGAATTCATATAATCTTATCGATTTCTCAGCTTTCACACCAGAGATAGAATAATCGAGCATTTCGCCGGTTGATTTGATCTCGAGGTTAAATACCGAACCATTCTCAATAATTAAAGGCACTGCGGCTGTTTTAGAGTGCATCAAATAAGCCACACAAGGCTCTGCAATCGTTTTTTCCATAACAAAGTTGCCATTCGCATCGGTGGTAACAGAATCTAACAATAAATATTCGGTTGAACGAAAACGGTTCAGTACCATTAAATGGTAAGGTTGGTTATTGATTTTGCCAATGATTTTAAATTTTACTTTTCCTTTTGGGGAAGGTTTGACAGCAGGTGTTTTCGCTTTAGCCGCTGGCTTTGAAGCCAATGCGCTGCTAGGTTTTTGAGGTGTTGGTTTTACAGGCTTTTGAGCAACTGTAACTGTCACTAAAAGCAAACATAAAATAGATATTAAGGCCTTAAACATTTTGCAAATTTAATTAATTGTTATTGATACGGAGTATTTCTTTTTTCAATAGACTTATTTTATCTTCATTAGGTTGTACGCGTATGCCTAAAACATTACACGCAGCCGCAGCTTCCATGTCGCGTTCGGTATCGCCAAACATAATAGAATTTACTGGGTCCACTTTGTATTTAGCAATGGCTTTTTCAATCATTAGTGAACCTGGCTTACGGCACAGGCAATGGCCAATTGTGGGATGGTGGGGACAATAAAAAATTTCATCGATTACAACACCCTTATCAGCACAAGCATTTATGAGCAATTGGTGAAAGGAAGCCAGATCGGCGTGGGAATACAATTGTTTATCGATGCCCCCTTGGTTGGTAATTACAATAATCTTGAATCCATTATCTTGGGCCATGACCATGCATTCAACAGCATCTGGCAATAATTCAAAGTCCTCGATTTTGCAAACGTAGTTGCCTATTTCTTTGTTCAGTACACCATCTCTATCGAAAAAAACTGCTTTATTCATCCAACCTTATTTTATTATGCTGCAAATAAATACTATTTTGCAACGTTTTTTTTAATTAAAATATTTTGTCACCCTATATCGTCATAATTCCCACCTACAACGAAAAAGAGAATGCCGATGCCATTGTTAGAAAGACTCTTTCTTTACAATCTGCATTCGATGTTTTGATTGTGGACGACAACTCTCCCGATGGCACCGCACAAATCGTTAAGGCGCTACAATTGGAATTCCCCAATCGCCTACATTTACTCGAAAGGAAAGAAAAAAACGGTTTAGGTACTGCCTATATTGCTGGTTTTAAATGGTGTCTCGAACGCAACTATCAATATATTTTTGAAATGGATGCCGATTTTTCGCATAATCCTGACGACTTAATTAAACTTTTAGAAGCTTGCGAAAAAGAAGGCAATGGCCTATCAGTAGGTTCGCGTTATATTACTGGCGTCAATGTGGTCAACTGGCCCATAAGCAGAGTGATTATGAGTTATTATGCCAGTGCTTATGTGCGTTTAGTTACGGGCATGACCATTCGCGACGCGACGGCAGGATTTGTATGTTACACCCGACAAACATTAGAAACCATAGAACTTGACAATATTAAATTTAAGGGATATGCATTTCAAATTGAAATGAAATTCAAAGCCTTTTTGGCTGGTATTAAAATAAAAGAAGTCCCCATTATTTTTACAGATAGAACCAAGGGCACTTCGAAAATGAGTAAGAAAATTTTCAGAGAAGCTTTCTTTGGTGTTATAGAATTAAAAATCAATAGTTTATTTAAAAAAAATGGCTGATCCTATTCAAATATCGGAACTCCGCAAAGACTATAAATTCAAAGCCTTATTAGAAACAGATATTTTATCTGATCCGATAGAACAATTTAAAGTGTGGTTTGATGAGGCTTTGCATGCACATTTGCTAGAGCCCAATGCCATGTGTTTGAGCACCGTGGACAATAACCAACCTAGTAGTCGTTATGTTTTGTTAAAAGGCATTGAACAAGGTGGCTTTGTATTCTTCACTAATTACGAGAGTAATAAAGGCTATGAGATGGCAGCGAATCCGCATGTGGCTTTGAATTTTATTTGGTTGGAGTTAGAACGCCAAGTGCGCATTGAAGGCATGGTTGAGAAATTGAGTGATGCGGCCAATGATGCGTATTTTTATAGTCGACCAATTGGCAGTCAGATAGGTGCCATTGTGAGTCAACAGAGCAGTATCTTAAAAGACCGCCAGGCCCTAGATGATGCATGGGCTGCCATAGAAAGTAAATACCATACTGAAAAACCAGTGCGACCAACCCAATGGGGTGGTTATGTTGTAAAACCGACTAAAATTGAATTTTGGCAAGGGCGCAGCAGCAGGTTACACGACCGTTTGTTGTTTACTTTGAATGAGGGTAAATGGGAATTGAGTCGATTGAGTCCTTAATGATTTTTTGGGAAACAAGAACAACCACATAAGTTATACCGAGAAGCAGCATTGATACCATTGAAAAAATATTCATTTAAATGTACATTTTTTATTTTTGTTTCTTAATTGAAATGCAATCATGCCGTTTGCTGCTTTCAATTCGAAAATCTAAAAACAACCAAAGCTTCCTCAAATAACCCTATTATAAAAACCAATAACAGGATTCGAATAGTTTACTTAATTTCGCAGAACAAAAATTCAAATTAAAAATATTTTATGCCATATCCAGAAATGCTAGTATCGCCTATGCGTGCCGAATTAACCAACGTAGGCTTTACCGAACTTAAATCGGCCGAAGAAGTTGACACTGTCCTTCCAACAGCCCAAGGTACTACACTATTGGTTGTTAATTCTGTGTGCGGTTGCGCTGCAGGATCTGCCCGCCCAGGGGTAATCCGCTCTTTAACCAACGAAAAAACACCCAACAATTTAATGACCGTTTTTGCGGGCCAAGATTTAGAAGCCGTTGCTAAAGCAAGAGATTTAATGTTGCCTTATCCGCCATCATCGCCATCTATTGCCTTGTTTAAAGATGGACAATTGGTGCATTTTGTGCAAAGATTAGACATCGAAGGCCATACAGCCGATCAAATTGCGAACAACCTGAAAGAGGCTTTTGACGCACACTGTTAGTTATTGGGTTATTAGGGAGGTGAGTGGTATTTCCCTTAGTAACTAATAACTATTAACTAAAAAATAAATAGGAAGTCCCTCGATTCATCGCGGGACTTTTTTATGCCATATCTTTTTTTAATAATAAGCCACAGATTCGCAGAATTTATTTTGAAAACAGAATTATCAAAGATGAAATTTTAATTCTTAAAATTAAGCCTAGGTAATTTTATCCCGTAGGGATTTAATATTTATAAAGAGGTATCCTAACTGATGCATCTTTATCCCGTAGGGATTATACAGGATGGAACGCTCGAGGCTTTGGTGGCTTGGAACAATGCGTTTATATGTTTTAATATTTGGTTGCTAAACATATTCAACCGCCTTCGGGGTTGGTGCCGTTAATGAATATCTTTTTCTATTCATATTTAACCCGCCTCAGGCGGGTTAGAAACCATTTTATGCTCTGTGTGCTTTGTGGGCTTTCTCTTGGTGGCCTTTGTGGTTAAATAACTGCTTCCGAGATTGTGTTTACACCATTGTTGTGGCAGAAAAAAGACCTCGCAGTTGTTACGAGGTCTTTTAATTTTTATCAGTGAAATTAATTCACAATAAATTAATCATTGAATCTGTGGCTTATTGTGCCCTAGTTATGAGACTCAGTAGCGCCAGCTTTTGGGGCTGCGTTTTTGATATCGTCATCAGCACCATCTTCGAATTTCACGAAGTTTTTATTGAAACGTAATGCCAAGTCATTCGCTTGTGCGTCATACGCTGATTTATCGCTCCAGGTGTTTTTTGGATGCAAGATTTCTGTTGGTACATTTGGACAAGTGTTCGGCATTAACATCCCAAATACTGGATGTTGTGTAAACTCGACTTGTTCTAACTCGCCATTCAAGGCTGCAGTTAACATGGCACGGGTATATGACAATTTCATTCTGCTACCTACACCATATCCACCACCGCTCCAGCCAGTATTCACTAACCATACGTTGATGTCTTTGTTCGCTTTTAACTTTTCACCTAATAATTTCGCATACTTGGTTGGGTGCAATGGCAAGAATGCCTGCCCGAAACATGCAGAGAACGTACTTTGTGGTTCAGTGATTCCAGCTTCGGTACCCGCTACTTTGCTAGTATAGCCAGAAATGAAATGGTACATGGCTTGCTCAACTGTTAATTTAGAAATGGGCGGCAATACACCGAAGGCATCGCATGTTAGGAAGAAAATATTTTTAGGGGCTTTGCCAACTGAAGGCACTGCAATATTATCGATGAACTCAATAGGATAAGCCACACGGGTATTCTCAGTTACAGATACATCTTCGTAATTAACTTTTGCTGAATTTGGATAGAATCTTACATTCTCAACCAAAGCACCGTGTTTAATAGCGTTCCAAATTTGTGGTTCTTTTTCTTCGGTTAGGTCGATGCATTTTGCATAGCAACCACCTTCAAAATTGAAGACATTGGTATCTGACCAACCGTGCTCATCATCACCAATCAATTTTCGGTTTGGATCGGCCGATAAAGTGGTTTTACCTGTACCTGATAATCCAAAGAAAATAGCAGTATCGCCTTGCTCACCAATATTAGCCGAGCAGTGCATCGATAATACTTGCTTTTCTTGAGGTAAGATATAATTAAGAACAGTGAAAATACCTTTTTTAATTTCGCCAGTATAACCTGAACCACCAATTAAAATGATTTTTCTAGTGAAGTTTATAATCGAGAAATTGTGTTGACGGGTAGCGTCTTCGGCAGCAACTGCTTTGAATGATGGAGCCGCTAAAATTAACCATTCAGCAGGTATTTGCTCAGCAGCCTCTGGACGTAAGAATAAATTTTTTGCAAATAAATTTTGGTACGCTGTTTCGGTTACTACTTTAATATTTAAACAGTAGGTAGGATCGGCACAAGCAAAAGCATCTCTTACGAAAAGTTCTTTGCCTTTGTAGTGGTTCAATACTTTGGCTAACAAAGCATCAAATTTAGAAGGCTCGAATTTAAAATTCACATCGCCCCACCAAACTGTGTTTTCAGTTTTCTCGTCGCAAACGGTAAACTTATCTTTCGGGGAACGTCCAGTGAATTCGCCGGTATCAGCTGCAAGTGCTCCGTTGTCAGTTATTACACCTTCATTTCTCTCAATGGCTTTTTGTACAAGTTCGTCGGTACTTAAGTTAAGGAAAGCATTGGCCGCATTTTCAATAACTCCTGATAGAATTTCTTGATTATTCATTGTTTAATTTATACTTTTTAAAGGGTGCAAATTTACAAAAAAGACCCAACAATGCGAAATTTTTGTACGTTTTTATATCATTTAACCTTAAAAATCAAGCAATCATGCAACTTGCCTTTTTTAGAAAGCGTGCATATGTTGTTTTAATTGACATCCGCTCTGCATGTCGAAAAAATATTGATATTTTAATTTTTGAATCCAAAACAGTCTCCAAAAATCCTTACTTTTGCATTTCTTTTTAGTTTAAAGCTTAGTGGAAAATTTTATTGTATCTGCCCGCAAATACCGCCCCTCCATCTTCGATGATGTGGTAGGACAGAAGCATATTACCGATACTTTGCTCAATGAGATTAACAATAACCACCTGGCCCAAGCCTTTTTGTTTACTGGTCCACGTGGTGTCGGTAAAACCACTTGCGCCCGTATTTTAGCCAAGGTGATTAACCAAAAAGACCATGATGATCCTAATTTGGATTATGCCTTTAATATTTTTGAACTCGATGCTGCTAGTAACAATTCGGTAGATGATATACGTCAACTCAACGAACAAGTTAGAATACCACCGCAAACAGGCACCTATAAAATCTATATTATAGACGAGGTACACATGTTAAGTCAGCAGGCTTTCAATGCATTTTTAAAAACTTTAGAGGAGCCGCCTAAATATGCCATCTTTATTTTAGCAACTACTGAGAAGCACAAGGTATTGCCGACCATTTTATCGCGTTGCCAAATTTTTAATTTCAAACGCATACAAGTAAAAGACATGGTTCACCATTTGAAAACCATTGTTGCCAAAGAAAATATAAAAGCCGAAGACGAAGCCTTGCATCTGATAGCCGAAAAGGCAGATGGTGGTTTGCGCGATGCCTTATCGATGTTCGATCAAATGGTAAGTTTTTGCAATGGGAATATTACCTACGCTCAAGTGGTAGAGAATCTAAACCTGCTCGACAAAGACTATTATTTTAAAGTAACCGATGCCATTTTAAATCAAAACGTGGGCGAGGTGCTCAACTACTTTGACATGGTTTTAGAAAAAGGGTTCGATGGTCAACTATTTTTAAATGGATTGAACGAGCATTTTAGAAATTTAATGGTTTGTAAAGATTCGGCCACTGCGCATTTATTGGATGTTGGCGAAATGCATAAAGCCAAATACAACGAGCAGAGCAAAAACACCAATCTCACTTTTTTGTTGAATGCATTAAACATCAACAACCAATTTGATTTGGAATATAAAAACAGCAGGAATCAACGTTTGCATGTAGAGTTGGCCTTGTTGAAATTATGCCATATTAAAAATATGTTGAATTCGGCTGCTACGCTTGACGAATTAAAAAAAAAAGTGATGAGTATATAGCGCGCAAAGCCGAGCTCAATTTTCAAAACGGGGCCACAGCGCAGAACCCTACCCCTGTTGTAAAACCAATTCCATTAGCAGATGCTAGTTTTATTTTACCGAAATTACCGGTGAGAGAAAACGTAATCAAAACGTTGTACCCTCCTATTCAAATTGAGATTGCAGAGATTATAGAAGCTTCTGATGCTGCAGTGCAGGCCAAGATAGAAGCGGCCAAAGAAGAAACGCTAGAAACTTTATCTAAAGTAAACGAACCTCAAGCGGTGGTCGAGCTGAACGATGTAAATTTAAAAGCCGCTATGTTGGCTTTTGCTTCTAGTTTATCGCCATCTGCTGCGGCCTTGGTCAAAATGTTTTTACCGAAGATAGAAGTTTATGACGTGGTGCTTTCAATGCAGAAGGCCAATATCAATTTAATAGAACCCATCAAGGTAGAATGGCAAAGGTTTTTGCGCGATTATTTTTCGAACCGTCAAATTACTTTGGTGATTAACGAAGATAACACGGTGATTGCTCAGACAAAAGCTTATACCCAGCGCGAACAATTGGATGAAATTGTAAAAGAAAACCCAATTGTTATTGACTTAATGAAACGCTTGAATTTAAAGCTTAAATAACAAATGCAGAAAAGTCTTTTTTCTGATAGCTACAATGCCTTATAAAAAGGGGACAATCGACTGTTTTAATATTAATTATTTTTTTGAATGCCAAATACTTGGAAATAATCTGAATCCTTGTATTGTTTTGTTTTCAATATCATTTATCTTCGTAAAAATATAGTCTAAACAGTGCTTAAAAAATGCTTGTTTTTTTTCATCTCCTTCATGCTGATAGTGCCGATAGCAAACGCCCAAAAAGAGGCGAATGTTTGGTATTTTGGTGCCAATGCGGGGATTGATTTTAACAGCGGCACACCGAAAGCCATTACCAATGGAAAAATGTTTGCATCGGAAGGTTGTGCTAGCATTTGTAATGCAGAGGGTCGCTTATTGTTTTATTCCGATGGCGTTAATGTTTGGGATAGCACACACAAACAAATGCCCAATGGTGACGACCTAAAAGGGAGTGCTTCGAGTACCCAATCGATAGTGATTGTACCCAAGCCATTTTCCACCAACTCGTATTATATTTTCACCTCTGATAAAGTAGCAGGAGCGGAAGGTATTACCTATTCAGAAATTAATATGGGCCTGAATGGTGGCAAGGGCGATGTTTTGTATTGGAACAAGAATAAAAAGTTGGCAGCACCTGCATGCGAAAAACTCTGTGCTGTAAAACATGGCAATGGTTTCGATTATTGGATCATGGCGCACAAATACAATAGTGATAGTTTATATGCATTTCGTGTTACAGGTTATGGCGTTATACCGCGCCCTGTTAAAAGCAAAACAGGTTTAAAAATTAGTGGCATTTATTCTAATACTTTGGGCAGTATGAAATTTTCGCCTGATGGTCGAAAAATAGCGTATGTTAATTATACAAGAGACACTTCGGTAATTGCTGATTTCAATAATTTAACAGGCTTTGTTACAAACCCCTTTTTATTCCGCAATAAAGAGGCCTACGGCTTGGAGTTTTCATCAAAAAGTAAATATCTTTATATCACTGAATTTAAAAACAAAAAACTTTATCAGTACGATGCGAAAGCTACTACATATAGTGATTTTTTGAAATCCAAATACACGGTAGATAGTAATTACAACAATGAACTAGGGGCATTGCAATTGGCCATTAATGGGAAGATATACATCTCTGTAACAGGTCATCCCTACTTACATTCTATTGAAGCGCCTGATTCTGCGGGAGTTCTTTCTCACCCCCTAAAAAACAGCCTTTATTTGGGCGGAAAAAATTGTTTACTAGGCTTGCCCAATTTTAACGCATCGCTCTTCAATTTAAAAACCATATTTGCCAAAGGTTATTGTTTAAATGACACGGCCACCTTTAGTATATCGAGTACAGAAGATGTCGATTCTGTCAAGTGGTACTTTGGCGAGCAAGGCAAAGATCCTTCTAATTATTCAAGAACAGCCATTGGCGCACAGCATATTTATAAGCTAGCGGGCACTTATACGGTTTGGTTGTATTACTATTATAAAAAATCAGTGTCCTTTGCATATACAAAAATTAAAGTAAAAGATGTTAAGCCGCATATTGGCCATGATACTAGTTTTTGCAATGCTTTTGCCCTAATTCTCTCGACCCCTGAGCCACACTTGCAATACAATTGGAACACAGGAAACACAGGAGCATCTTTGCAAATCAATAAAAAAGGTACTTATATTTTAAATGTTTTAGATAGTTTTGGATGTAATAGTTCGGATACCATAGTGGTACACAATCCAACGGTAACTGCAAAAATTGGCACCTCCGATACCATCATGTGTTCTAAAAACAATCAATTCAAATTCTTTAACAGCGGTTATGTCGCCGATGATTATATAGCGCATTCGTATTGGAATTTTGGCGATGGCACCACCAGTAACGATAGTTTGGTATTAAAGCAATACGCTACTTATGGCTTGTACCAAGTAAGTTTAAGCATCGTAACTGCCAACAATTGCCAAGATAGTATTTCGAAATTAATAATGTTAAAAGCGAGTCCTGATGCGGCTTTTGAAGCTAGTTCGCCTTGCTTTCCAGACAGTGTTGAGTTTAACAACCAATCTACTTTTGCATCGGGTAAAATCATTAATTATTGGTGGTCGTTTGGCGACAATACGTTTTCTGCTAAAAAAAATCCTTTGAAATTTTATACCGAACCAGCCAAATACAATGTCAAATTGGTCATAAGAGCAGAAAATGGTTGCGTTGATTCAGTTGTTAAACATCGCGGCATAACGGTAAGAGAGAGGCCTACTGCAAGTTTTACATTCAACGAAATTAGCTCTTTGAACGGGGGGCATAAAGTGATTGAGTTTCACAATTACTCCACTGATAATACCGTTGATTACAGTTGGACTTTTGGCAGCGGCAAAAACAGCAACGATAAAAATCCGATTCTAAATTATTTGGATTCAGGAAAGAACACTTTTACTCTGGTAGCCACCACTGCCGGAGGTTGTTCGGATAGCTATAGTCTTACCACCTATCACAAATTCTTTTTTTATTTACCCAATGTTTTTTCGCCGAATGGCAATGCCATCAACGATACGTATATGCCATTTTCGAGTTTATATGTTAGCTATTTCAAAATGGAAATATTTAACAAATGGGGCGAGAAATTATTTGAAAGCAATGATGTACAAAAAGGATGGGATGGCAAATTTCGCGATGACTATTGTCCTAACGGCATCTACATTTGTAAAATTGCCTTAACACCTTATGGCGCAGGTATTGAAAACCACACAAGCAGTTTGTTGTTAATGCGATAGTTGGTTATTAGGAAGCTTCGATGTTATTCCTTTAACTACTAAAAATAATTAACAAATAACTTCAATGTTTATTGGGGCGCTTGAACGTATTTCCCTCAATAACTTATAACCATTAACCAATAACTATTCCCGAATAACTATAAAATGAAATGTGTTCTTTGGGTTTAAAACATTATTTTTGCTAACTTAATTTTAAGCATGCAGGAACAAATTTTAATCCTTGATTTTGGTTCACAATACACCCAGCTCATTGCACGCAGAGTGCGCGAACTCAATGTGTATTGCGAAATCCATCCTTACAACCACATACCCGCCATTACCGAAAACATTAAAGGCGTTATACTTTCAGGCAGCCCAGCTTCAGTGCGCGATAACGAAGCACCACAAATAGATTTAACGCAATTCGAAAAAGACCTACCCATCCTAGCGGTATGTTATGGCGCCCAATATTATGCGCAAAAAGGCGGTGGTAATGTTGCTGCAAGCAATCACCGCGAATACGGCAGAGCCATGCTTAACAAGGCCAAAGAAAGTCGCTTATTTGAAGGCATGCAATTTCCAACACAAGTATGGATGAGTCATGGTGATACCATTACCGCATTGCCTACCAATGCCGAATTGATTGCTTCAACGGATTCGATTCCATTTGCAGCATTTCAATTAACCGATTCAAATACTTATTGCATTCAGTTCCATCCGGAGGTTACCCATAGCACCGATGGCGCGCATTTACTAAAGAATTTTGTAGTTGGTATTAGTGGTTGCAAACAGGATTGGAGTCCCAACAATTTCATTCATACAACAGTCGATGAGTTGATTCAAAAAATTGGTGACGACAAAGTCATACTTGGCCTGTCAGGTGGTGTCGATAGCAGTGTAGCTGCTGGACTATTACACAAGGCCATTGGCAAAAATTTATATTGTATTTTTATAGACAATGGTTTGTTGCGGTTGAATGAATTCGAACAAGTGTTAGAAGCTTATAAAGAAATGGATTTGAATGTCATTGGTATTGATGCTACTGAACAATTTTATACCGCATTGGCCGATATTCAAGATCCTGAATTAAAAAGAAAAGCCATTGGCAGAGTATTTGTAGAAGTATTTGAACAGGAGTCTAAAAAAATTGATGGTGCCCGTTGGCTAGCGCAAGGTACCATTTATCCAGATGTGATCGAATCGGTATCGGTAAAGGGGCCATCGGCCACTATTAAATCGCACCACAATGTGGGAGGACTTCCAGAAAAAATGGATTTAAAAATTATTGAGCCATTGCGCAGTTTGTTTAAAGATGAAGTTAGAAAAGTAGGCGCTGCATTGGGCATCCCTAAAAATATACTAGGTCGCCATCCTTTTCCAGGACCAGGACTTGCCATTCGCATAATTGACGCGGTAGATGCTACCAAAGTAAAAATATTACAACAGGCCGATGCATTGTTTTTAAACACCCTGAGAGAGCGTGGTTGGTATGATAAAATTTGGCAAGCAGGTGCTATCTTTTTACCTGTAAGAAGTGTTGGTGTCATGGGCGATGAAAGAACCTACGAAAATGTAATTTGCTTGCGCGCTGTAACCTCAGTTGATGGCATGACCGCAGATTGGGTGCACATTCCGCATGAGATATTGGCTGAAATTAGTAATAAAATAATTAACCAAGTAAAAGGCATTAATCGCGTTGTATATGACATTAGTTCGAAACCACCAGCCACTATAGAATGGGAATAATGTGCAAGGTTTACGTTATACTTTTATTAATTACCAGTTTTCAGTTTGCATTGAAGGCACAAAATGGTTTTGACCGCAAAGCCAATAACACGCCTGTTTTTCAAAAAGAATTCAAGGTGGTTTTAATGTTGCCCTTCTGCATAGATATGCCAGATAAATATAAGGTGCGCGATAAAATGGCCGACTATTATGAGGGTGTTGAAATGGCGATAGAGGATCTTAAAAAAATGGGCATGAACATGTCGTTAAAGGTATACGATACCCGCATGGATAGTTTAGAAGTGATACGTCTTCTCTCCGATCCTGAAATGCAAAAAATTGATTTATTAATTGGGCCTGTTTACGATAACGAATTGGTAGAAGCCGAAAAATTTTGTTCTATCTACAACATACCGATGGTAAGCCCATTGCGTTATTTTCCGAATAGAACGGGTGGTCGTTTTCCTTTAATTAATTGTGTGCCGCCCGATAGTTTAGAATACTATTATATTGGACAGCATGCAGCCTTGGCATTCAAAAATTTTCAAGCCTTGGTGGTCGAAAACAACGATAAAAATTTAAAAATATTTGCTGCAAGAAATTTCAAACGTGGTTACGAATCAGTAGCGGTTAAAAAATGTAACATTATTGATGGCAAAATAAAAACACCTACCACCGAATGGAATGGTAAAGATTCTTTGCTCATTTATTACACCTCTAAAAATGGCTCATCTGCAGGAGCAGCGCTCGATAATGCAAGTAAAACCAAATGGGTGGTGGCTGGTTCGGCCGATTGGCTAGATGTCGATCGCACCAATTACAATGTCTTTAATGGCGTGTATTTTTACGACTCTTATTGTGTGCCTTCAAATGATACATCTTACAAAAAAATTCGCAGACAATTTAGAACCAAATACGGTGGCGACCCTCAGCGATACACTTTTGTAGGGTACGATCAATTCATGTTTTTTGGCAGTGCTTTAATGACCTTTGATAATCAATTTTATAAATATATTATTGATAAAAATTTTAGAATGGTGCACACCAATTACCGCTTTATACAGCGCGGTAATTTAATTGAGAATGCAGGTACCAATCTTTTCTACTTCGACAATTACAATCTTTACAAAGCTTATTGGAGACAATAATCAAACCCTTTCAAATAGCAATTGCCGCAGAATTAATTCGCAATTATTCTGGCAAAGTACCTTTTACAAGTTATTTTAACGAGCAGTGCAAACAACATAAAAATTGGGGCAGTCGCGATCGGAAAATTTACCGTCAAGCTTGTTACGCTTATTTTAGATTGGGACATGCCAGCGATACTGGTACCATAGAAAATAATATTCAATTAGGTTTACAGTCGGCAGAAGTTATTGCTAATCAGCTTGATTTAAAAACCATTTTCCCTGCCCACCAAAAGATTTCAAAAAACATTGCACGCGATCAATTCTTATTGGATTTATTGGAACAAAAACCGGTTTATTTGGCAGTTATAAACAATGCTCAAAATGATATCAATGCAGCATTAGAAAGCAATGGGATTCCTTACACTTATATCAACCCCAATTGTATCCGTGTTAACGCGAATGCAAATTGTAACGGGCTTATCGAAAATGGGTGGGCTAGCATCATGGACCAAGCTTCGCAAATGGCCGCCAACTTAATACAAATTAAGGCCGGTGATGAAGTATGGGATTGTTGCAGTGGGGCGGGTGGCAAGGCATTGTACATCACAAATAAATTTAAGAATACTTTTAAACTTACCTGTTCTGATGCGCGTTTTAGTATTTTAGAAAATTTAAAAAAACGTTTCCAAACGGCTCAAATGGCCATGCCTCATATTGAGTTGTGCGACTTAAAAGAACCGTTTCAACTCAAAAAAAAATACGATGTAATTATGGCTGATGTGCCTTGTTCGGGCAGTGGCACTTGGGGTAGAACACCCGAGATGATTAAACAAACAGATGCCGAAAAAATAAATTTCTATTCCGAACTACAAAGAAGCATTGTACAAAACGCCATTAAAAATTTAAAAACTGGTGGCACTTTTTATTATATCACGTGTTCTGTTTTTGAATTTCG
>CANMBF010000016.1 GCA_947496065.1 Bacteroidota bacterium | reverse complement strand
CGATCGCATATGATAAAGCAATGTATTAACTTGGGATTGTTGGTTTTATTGATTAGTATTATATCTTGTAAAAAAAGTAGTAATAGCAGTATCCCTTTGATAACTGGACCACCAGTCAACGCGGAGCTGTTATGGATGATATTGCTATTGATCCAAATACGATAGAAGGTTTACATAAAAATATTTTCAAGCCTACTTGCGCTAACAGTGGTTGTCATGATGGCAATTTCGAACCCGATTTTAGAAGCATTGAAAGTTCATATAATTCACTCATCAATCGCGCTTCTATTAACACTGATCCACAAAATCCGCAATATGCAAAGCGTGTGATACCTGGTGACGCAGCCAGCAGTATGCTATTGCATAGACTTACCACCTTTATAACGGGTTCACAAGGTGTTATGCCACTTTCACTTGAACCTACAAGTGATTGGCCAACTAAAAAAAGCCAATACATAGACAATATAAAAAATTGGATTAATAATGGCGCAAAAGACCAATTTGGTAAAAGTGCTTTGAGTTATGATTTTCCGCCACAAATGGCCGGACTTATTGCCTTCGCAGATGGTGCTGCAACACCACTCCCACATTCAGGTTTTAATCCTATTGAAATTCCTTCTGGCACATCCTCTATAAAATTAATGGTAGCTTACACCGATGACAAAACACCGGTTAATCAATTTGGAACTACCACTTTCAACTTTTCTTTAAATCCCAATATTTATATAGGAATGGAATCCAATATGACAACTGAATCATCGCCATTTAGTGCCAAAGGTTTTTCGGGCACCTCTGTCGACTATTGGCATAGCATTACTGTAAATGTCAATACATTAGGGGCTGCTGCCAACGATGTTATTTGGCTAAGAACCGAAACAACAGATAAAGTAAATACCCCCGTTTACATCCCTTCAGTTCCATCGGCCTTTAATGCTAAAAAATATTTTGCTATTCGCATCAAATGAAAAACTATTTTATAAATGAGCACTTCAATTGGTTGATATTAATATTACTAGTATTATTTGGTAGTTGTAAGAAAGACGACACTTTAAGTGGCAATAGCAATGTGCCATTTATTAAAATACTAGATGTTTCTTCAACTACAATTTTACAGTTTAAGGATAGCTTAGTCATTCGATTTGAATATACGGATGGTGATGGTGATATAGGAGAATTAAACCCCGACCAAAATGATTTACAAATCAAGGATAAGCGTTTAAATAAAGCCGATTTTTATTTTGTAAAACCATTATCACCACCTGGCTCAGAGATAAAAACAAAAGGAATTATTGCTGTACAGATGAAAAATACCTTTTTGCTTGGAACTGCAAACAGTGAAACAACAACTTTCGAGCTTAAACTAAAAGACCGCGCAGGCAATTGGAGCAACAGCATTATTACACCAGTTATAACGATAACTAAATAATTGATTCTAGCAATTTTATATCGATTTAACCCAATATCCCGTTTTAGCCGAAGGCTGATAGG
Source organism: Bacteroidota bacterium (assembly GCA_947496065.1). Lineage (GTDB taxonomy): Bacteria > Bacteroidota > Bacteroidia > NS11-12g > UBA955 > JABMMZ01. The sequence goes on along the minus strand of CANMBF010000016.1, from coordinate 56,338 downwards.
GGCAGTTATTTTACTTTGCCTCCTCTTACCTAACATTAGTGCGCAAACAACCTATAAAATGAGCAATAATAGGGTGTATGATTGCAGAGGCAAATTAACGGATAGCGAAGGAAATAAGGTTAACTCGAGTTGGTATGCTAGCAATGAAAACTTTATTTTTACAATTTGTGTAAGTGGGGCTAGTAAAATCAACATAAAATTTACCAATCCTTTTAATGTTGAAGCCGGTGCAGATTATTTAAAAGTATACAATGGCGATGATACATTTGCTAGTTTATTGAAAAAATTCGACAACAATAACAAACCATCAGGTCCTTTTTCAACAACAGATAGCTGTATCACATTTTATTTTCATTCTGATAAATTTGTGAATGGCGATGGCTTTGAATTGAGTTGGGAGGCAAAAATCACCTCTGTACCACAGCCAAAATTTAACACAATTACAAACCCTAACTGCAAAACCACTGCGATTCGAGTAGTGCTTGATCAGAAATTTAATTGCGATTCTGTTAAGGCTAAAAATTTTAAGCTCTCTGGCACCTTATCAACTGCTATAACCAGCGCAGTAGGCGTTAGTTGCGACAATAAAAACGAGTCGAATACATTCGATATCACTTTTGCCTCAGGATTAAATCAAAGTGGAAACTATACACTCGACTTCAATTCCACATTTAAAGATAAATGTGATAGCATTTGGAAGATTAATGCAAAGCTGAATTTTAAAATCACCGATTGTCCTATCAAAGTAGTTCTTAAGTCAACCAAAGACACATTGTGTAATGGCGGATGTATTACGCTTACTGCTACAGTAACTGGTGGCAATGCTACCAATTATACTTACACTTGGCTCAGTGGTGGATTAATCGGAAAACCACCCCATATTATTTGTCCAACAATAGATACGAGATACATTTTAGAAGTTAGTGACGGTGTTTCGGTGCCAGGCAGAGATACGATTGATATTACAGTGCTAACACCGCCCATTGCTCAAAACGATACCACTGTTTGCCAGTCGAGTGGACCATTTAATCTAGTAGCGAATCCGAGTGGAGGTAGTTGGTCTGGTAAAGGTATTACCAATGCAAGTAATGGGACATTTAATCCTGCCATTGCAGGAAGTGGAGTGTTTAATATCACATACCTAAATGGCAAATGTTCCGATATCGTTGTAGTAACTGTCAAGGCTATTAATGCCGGCCCACCCAATGCTGCTTGTCCGAATAGTAACCCATTTTTAGTTACTAATTTTTCTCCAACTGGTGGAACCTGGAGCGGTCCGAATATTAATTCTGTAGGGATTGTTACACCACCTTCAACCAATGGCACTTTTCAAGTAACCTATGCATGGAATGGTTGTACAGCAAAAAAAGACATCAATATTGGTGGCATTTCGCTTAAAAAAGTTGATACCCTTTGTAAATCTAAACCTTATGACACCATGTCCTTTACGCCAATTGGAGGCATTTGGTCAGGCCCAGGTATAACGAATAGTCTTTTAGGTATTAGCATTCCATTCAATGCTGGCGCTGGCAATAAATTATATATTTATTCAATAAATGGTTGTAAAGACACTGTTAAAAGACATATCAAAGACATTGATGCGCGCTGGGATGAAATTGCATGTCCGGATGCCGGCCAGAGAATACTACCTGCTGGATTACCCGCTGGAGGTAAATGGTCAGGAAAAGGAATTTTCGACCCTATCGCTGGCATATTCGATGCAGATACTTTTAAAGTGCCAGGTAAAAGCACATTTGTACAAGTCAATTTAACCTATACAACTTTAACAGGGTGTAAAGATGATAAGATAATGTATTTGCGATACTCTCGTTTTTACAAAGACACTATTAAGAATTGTGTCAGCGATTCAAGTTATTATTTGCGTTATCAATATGTCTTTAATGACCCTTGGAATTTATTATTTTCTGGCAGCAATGCCATTGTTGGCAATTCAGTATACTATCAAAAGTTTAGTCCTTCGTTGGCCGGAAGGGGAACATTGCATCAAATAATTGGCGATGGCAATGGCTGTAAAGACACCATCATTATCCAAATTTATCCAAGGGCCAATATACAAAAGGATACCACTTTTTGTATTGCTGACAATGCTTACCAGTTATACAATGGTGAGAAAAAAGGAACCTTTGCAGGCAAAGGCATAACAAATGCTATAACAGGTATTTTCAGTCCTGCTTTGGCTGGTGCTGGTACCCATTTAATTCTTTACAATCTTCCTGGCCGTTGTCAAGATACCATCAGAATTAGAGTGAACGCATTACCAATTGTTAAAATTAATGGGCTTTCGCAATATTATTGTTTCAGAGACACAACTATCACGGTAAATCTTACCCCTGCAGGTGGCACTTTTACAGGCGTAGGCACCAATGGTACAACTTTCAATCCCCGTAAAGCAGGTACTGGTTTGCACCGACTAAAATATGTGTATGGCACAGGTAAATGTATTAACCAAGATGTATTAGATGTTGAAATTGGTGATACATTAAAGCTGAAACTTTTATCAGATAAGGATACAATTTGCATAGGCTCAACAATAACATTAAGCACAAAATCAAGTGGTGGAACGAATAATTATGATTTAAAATGGAGCACTGGTTCAACCAATGTGAGTGCCATTTTTGTTTCCCCAACTGCGCCTAAATTATATTCTGCAACACTTAAAGATGGGTGCAGTGATTCTGTTATACAGCAACAGCTAATTTATGTGCATCCACAAATGTTCAGTTCAAGCAGTACGAGTCCAATTCAGTGTTATGGCAATCAAGGATTCATCGATTTAAAAATGAAAGGAAGTGGGCCTTTTAGTTATTTGTGGAACACCATTCCACCGCAAACCACTTCTTTTATTAACGCACCCGTTAATAATACATATAAAGCCATTGTTACCAATAAAATTACAGGCTGTAAATACGATACAAGTGTAAACATTCCCGGGTATAATAATATTCGCGCCTATTTTTCTTTTTCTCCAAACGATCGATGCTTGTATAGTAACAATGCAGAATTGCAAATTATAAACTTAAGTGATGGCGGCACAACAGGCACTTGGGATTTTGGTGATGGTACGATTATACCATACGACCCAACAACCAATCCTTCTCATTTATTTGATGGTCTAAAAGAAAATTACAAAGTAAAACTAACCATTAAAAACATTGGCAATTGTATAGATAGTTTTTATGTCAATATATGCGTGATAGACACCGTAACCATTGTATTACCAACTGCATTCACGCCTAATGATGACGAGTTGAATGATATATTCAAAATAGAATCTACCTCGATTGCAAAATCAACAATGGCCATTTTTAATAGATGGGGTGAAAAAGTATTCTATAGTGATAATTCAAAAATTGGATGGGATGGTACTTATCAAGGAAAGCCATGCCCTACCGATTATTATGTTTATTATATCAGTTATAAAGGTAAAAAAACAGCGACCCGCTACACCAAAGGTGTTTTATTTTTAATACGGTAATAAATCATATTTTATCACTCAAAATTTTATCTAATTTTGAATTTCATTATGAAATTTAAAAACATTCTTAAAAAATCATTGCTTGTATTAGCTGTATTGCTCATAATAATGCAATTTTTCAAACCTGCTAAAAATGAAAGTGGTATAAAAGTGAATAGTATTGCAAGTATATACAGTGTGCCCGAACCAATAGATGTTATTTTAACAATAGCATGCAATGATTGCCACAGCAATAAAACTGTTTATCCTTGGTATGCCAATATTCAGCCAGTGGCATGGTGGTTAAACGATCATGTTGAAGAGGGTAAGCGCAAGTTGAATTTTGATGAGTTTGCCAAATATCCCCATTACCGCCAATACCATAAATTAGAGGAGTTAATTGAAGAAGTTGAAGAAAGTGAAATGCCCTTATATTCCTATACAATCATTCATGGCGATGCAAAATTATCAGATGCACAAAAAACCGAATTGATTGATTGGGCAAAAGGCATTCGTTTAAAAATGGAAATAACGCTTCCTTCAGATAGCTTAATCAATCCTAAAAAGAGAAAGCAATCCTAGCATTTTTTAAGCCATATGCTGGTAATGGTGCATTACTAATCTTGATTTAATTTTTATAATCTCATTAGTTTTCTGCATTTTTGAGCCGCCCAATGTCCATTTCAGTTATCATTATTGCAAAGAACGAAGCCGATAATCTTCAATTATCACTTCCAAAACTTCATTGGTGCGATGATATTGTTTTAGTGAATGATAATAGCACCGATAATACTTTGGAAATTGCTGAACAATTTGGATGTAAAATATTCAATCGCGCTTTTGATGGCTTTGGCACACAAAAGCAATTTGCAGTGAGTAAGGCCGCACATCAATGGATTCTTAACATTGATGCTGATGAGGTGCTAAGTGATGAATTAATAAAAGAAATATTGGCAATTGATTTTAAAAACGGGTCAACAGCAGGTTTTACAATTCCCATTCGGCACGTCTTTTTAGGCAAAGTTTTTCTTCATGGAAAAGAGAGTAATTATAAGCATCTTCGTTTATTCAATAAATTATCAGGAAATTTTGATGAGGCCAAGGTCCATGAGAAAGTCAAGATAAATGGAACAATTAGAGATTTAAAAAATGTCGTTTTACATTACAGTTACAAAGACCTTAAACATTACTTCGACAAATTTAACCAATACACCAGTATTGGCGCTATTAAGCTAAAAGATAAGGGAAAGCAAAGGTCCTTGTTTTTGTCTGTTACAAGCTTCCCATTTTATTTCATAAAGCACTACTTTGTTTATAGAAATTTTATGAATGGTAAAGCGGGTTTTATATGGAGTTATTTGAGTGCTTGGTACCACGTGGTTAAGTACCTAAAATTACACGAATTAAATTCAAAAAAATGAGTGGACTTCGGGTATTAATGTATCATAAGGTTGCGAAGTCAGACACAGATTTTCTAACTGTTTCTGAGGAACAATTAACAATGCAACTGCATTGGTTGAAAGACCGATACAACTTTATCACTTTACACCATTTAACAAACTTTATTAAGCATAATGAACCGCTACCTAATAAACCTTTATTAATCACTTTTGATGACGGCTATCTCAATAATTATACAATTGCCTATCCTATTTTTAAGGCACTAAAAATACCTTTTTCAATCTTTTTAGTAGGTGACTTTGTAGGTAAGAAATTAATGCATGACAATCAGGAGCAAGAATTTCTTAATACAAGCCAACTTATTGAAATGCAAGATTACGTAACATATGGTTATCACAGCGAAAAGCATGTTAGTTTGATGGATCTTGATCCTAAACTTTGGGAAGCTGAAATTCAAAATTGTATAAATCAATTTCGCACGCTTTCAATCCCAATAGAACCGGTATGGGCATATACATATGGTTCATTCCCAAAAAAAGACAAAGGGCAATTCAATACATTAATTCAAGTATTCAAAAATGCCGGTATTCTTTATGCCATGCGCATTGGCAACAGGATAAATAAGTTTAATTTAAAACAACTTTACAGTATCCAAAGAATTGACATTAGGGGGAATGAATCCTTCACAAAATTTAAGTGGAAGGCGAAATTTGGTAAACTATTTTAATTCAGTCAATGGCTTAAAATAAATCTGTAATTTTGACCCATGCAAACCGACTCAAGATTAGAAGCCTTTGGAAGACTCTTAACCATAATGGATGAACTAAGGGAGAAGTGTCCTTGGGATAAGGAACAAACCACTGAATCGCTTAGACATCTTACCATTGAAGAAACTTACGAACTAAGTGATGCAATTCTAAAAAACGATGCAGAGGAAATCAAGAAAGAATTAGGCGATATCCTACTACACATTGTTTTTTATGCAAAAATCGGAGAAGAAAAAAAGCAGTTTAGTATTGAAGATGTGTTGACCCAATTATGCGAAAAATTAATTCGCAGACATCCCCATATTTATGGCGAGGTAATCGCTGAGGATAGTGAAACGGTTAAACAAAATTGGGAACAAATTAAACTAAAGGAAAAAGGCAATGAAAATAAATCTGTATTAAGCGGTGTACCAAAGTCGATGCCAGCCTTGGTAAAAGCCTACCGTATGCAGGAAAAAGCAGCACAAGTTGGTTTTGATTGGGATACAAAAGAACAAGTATGGGCCAAAGTTGACGAAGAATTATTAGAATTTAAGGAGGCCATTTCGGATGAAGAAAAAGAAAATGAATTAGGCGATTTGTTGTTCTCTTTGGTGAACTATGCAAGGTTTAGCAATATCAATCCAGACGATGCTCTTGAAAAAACCAATCGAAAATTCATTAAGCGTTTTAACCATATAGAAGCAAGAGCAAAAGAACTTAACCTTGATTTACGAACTGTTGGCTTAGCTCAGATGGACCAATGGTGGAACGAGGCGAAGCTTATACTATAGTGGTTTTTCAATGTTACTTCAAAGTGCAAATTGAAAATTAATTCCAATATTCAATTATCTTTGCCGCCATATGGACGATACACAAGCTCTAAAATTAGTTGCACTTAATGATTTACACATTGCTCTTGGTGGCAAAATGGTGCCATTTGCTGGATTTAATATGCCGGTTCAATACAGTAACTTAATTCTGGAACACAATCAAGTGCGCAACAGTGTTGGTGTATTTGATGTTTCTCATATGGGTGAATTCGTTTTGAAAGGTGAAAAAGCATTAGATTTAATTCAATTGGTTACAAGCAATGACGCTTCCAAATTAATAGACGGAAAGGTTCAATACAGCTGTTTACCAAATAACACTGGTGGTATTGTAGATGATTTATTGGTTTATAAATACAACGATAACGAATATTATTTAGTTGTTAACGCCTCGAACATTGAAAAAGATTGGAATTGGATTTCATCGCATAATACATTCGGTGTTCAGATGGAAAACATCAGTGATCAATTAAGTTTATTGGCAGTTCAAGGACCTAATGCTATAAAAGCACTTCAAAAAATAACTGATGTGGATTTGTCGTCAATGGAATATTATTCATTCAAAACAGGAACAATTGGTGGCTGCGAAGATGTTATTATTTCTAATACTGGATATACTGGTGCAGGCGGATTCGAATTATATGTATGGAATAAAGACGCTAAGAAATTATGGGATGCTGTTTTTGAAGCAGGTGCTGAATTCGGAATTCTTCCTGCGGGTTTAGGTTGCAGAGATACCTTAAGACTTGAAAAAGGTTTTTGCTTATATGGCCATGATATCAATGACACCACCTCTCCAATTGAAGCTGGATTAGGTTGGATCACAAAATTTACAAAAGACTTTGTGAATAGTGCTTACCATAAATCGCTAAAAGACAATGGTGTTTCGAAAAAATTGGTTGGTTTCGAAATGATTGACCGTGGTATTCCCCGTCAACATTATATGATCAAAGATGCCCAAGGCAACACTATAGGTGAAGTAACCTCAGGAACACAATCTCCTACGCTTGGAAAAGCGATCGGTTTGGGTTATGTTAATTCACCATTTAATGCGCTTGATTCTGAGATTTATATTGAGGTGAGAGACAAAGCACTCAAAGCTAAAGTCGTAAAAATTCCTTTTATGTAATGATTGGTTTTTAGTTTAATTCGCTTAAGTTTGAATTATGAAAGGCTTAAGGATTTTAAATTTTATCATTTTAACTGTATTTATTTCTTCTACTGCATTCGCTCAAAAAGAATACAGTGCAGTAACGCGCAATACGCCATTTAATAAAATGATTCATTTTGTGCCAGTTCCATTATTGGTCGGAGGCTTTGAGATGGGTTACGAAAAGGCAACCGCTCATAAAGAATCATTCTATACACAAGTTGGTTTTTATACATCTACCAATCCTGGTTTGTATAAGTTGAAAAAGGATGGCTATTCAGATATGAATGGTGTAAAAGTTGAAGGACAATACCGCTTTTACCGAAAACCAAACAACTATATTAAAAATGTATGGATAGGGCCATTTGTTGCTTTCAAGACATTGTCGATGAAATACACTGAAACATATTATACAACCACCTACAATCCGTATATTCAAAAAGAAAATAAAATTGACGAAAATAGAATGGCATCAACAGTTGCATTTGGTTATATGATGGGTTTAAGGAAATCTGTTTTCGAGAATATTTATCTTGATTTATCATTGGGCGGTGGCATTTATATACCTGTAACAGGAGACCACCATGAACAACTCAATATTGGCTTAATTTCACCTTATCAAAGGGGTGTTCAATTAAGAATGAACTTGGGTTTCTGTATTGCACTTTAAACATACGATTGCATGCGCAAGACTGAAATAATACTGCTTGCTATTATTTTTGTTTCTTCCATTTTTATTTTAAATGGTGTTACAGAAACAACAAATACAATCGTCATTTTTTCGAGTCTGTTGTTGGCTATTATATATTTCCTTTTTGGTTTTTTATTGCTTAACAATAAACATATTTATAAAATTTTTAACAAGTCAACTTATGAAAATCTAAGTGCCCTCAAAATTACCATGGGTGCAATTTTAGGAATCATATTAAGTAACATACTGTCTGGTCTTTTATTTAAACTAATGCTATGGCCTGGCGCAAATGCAATGCTTATGGTTAGCGGCTTAACTATTATTCTAGGCCTCATGTTTTTAGTTATTGTTCAACTTGTTACCCGCAAAATTGAATTCGTACATAACCTGCGTTACTTTATTTGGATGGTGTGCTTTGCCATTATGTATTTTATGCCTTATAGAACGCTTATAGAAGCTAGGTATTTGGAGGAATACCCTGATTATTCAAATGCCATGTCAAGGTATTACGAGAATAATACAGATGAGAATAAACATATTTTTGATGTTGAAAATCAAAAATACCAAGATCAGAAAATGCGAGAATTTGGTGCTCGTAAGAACAATTAATCTTTGAGCAAATGACTAAAAGTCTTTCTTAATTTACTAACTTTAGGGTCGATAACGGCCGTACAATAACTGTTTTCCAATCTGTTTTGATTGTAATAATCTTGGTGATAATCTTCTGCGTTATAATAAACACCAAGAGGCTGCAATTCGGTAACAATTCGATTATCAAACACTTTATCAATGGTCAATTTATTGATAAAAGCTTCGGCACTGTCTTTTTGTGCTTGACTATTGTAAAAAATTGCAGAACGGTACTGTGTTCCAACATCATTTCCTTGTCTGTTCAATTGGGTTGGATCATGCATCGTAAAGAACACCGTTAACAAAGTATTATAATCCACTATTTCTGGATTGTATATTATTTGAACAGCTTCAGCATGACCAGTAAAACCCGAACATATTTCTCTGTAGGTTGGATCTTTTGTCTTACCTCCAGTGTAGCCACTAATCACAGTATCAACACCCTTAAGGCGCGCCATTGTGGTTTCAATGCACCAAAAACAACCGCCAGCAAAGGTGGCAGTATCTCTTTTTAAATTAGTATCATTCATATTGGATTTATTGCTAACAATGTTTGTTGAATTATTGTTTGTTTTAGCCGAGCAAGCGAATAAACAAATAAATAAGAGGGCTGATATTGGGAACTGTAACTTTTGCATCTTTTATTTTAAACACGTTTGAATTACTTTTGTACTTTATGTCTATACAAAAATATCACTTATTGTTTCCCTTTGCGCTTTTATTATTGTTCAGTTGCAGCAAATTTACGACTAAAACTACCAAATCTGAAAAGGCAGCCCATCCTGGTTATCAAGAACAACTGCTTTATATCAAAACCAATGGCACCAATGTGATGCCCGATTTAACACATTACAACTGGATGCCGCAATCAATCAAAAGAGCCACCTCTGATGCCTTACTTAATTTAGCTGAAGTAGGCCCAAATAATATTGCCGGAAGAACTAGAGGGATGATTACAGACCTAAGTAATCCTAACCGTATAATTGCTAGTGGCGTCTCTGGTGGGATTTTTATTTCTGACAACAAGGGTATTTCATGGCGCGTTATCAATGACCAACAGATAAGTCCTTCTGTAACCGGTATGGATCAAAATCCGTTTCAACCCAATATTATTTACTATTGTACGGGTGAAGGCAGTGGCAACAGTGCTGATATTCTTGGGGCGGGCGTATTTAAATCAACTGATGGAGGTAACTCCTTTTCCCAATTAAGTGCAACAAATATTGCGGCTTTTAACTTTTGCTGGAGTATCAAATGCTCACCAAAGGATACCAATGTGCTGTATATATCTACCGAATCGGCAGGCCTTTGGAGAAGCACAAATGCTGGTATAACATTTTCAAAAGTATATGCAACTACTACAGAAATTAATGACCTAGAAGTTTTACCAAATGGCAGTGTATTATTCGCTGTTAAAGGCTTAGGGGTTTACCGATCAGCTAACGGAAACTTAGGCTCTTTTGCTAAAATTAGTTCAATCAATTCGAGTTCAACTGCCCGAGGAGAATTGGCTTATTGTAAAGAATTTCCAAACGTGGTCTATGCCGCTATTTCTGGTGTTGACAATGGGTACTCTGGTGTATTAAATGGTTTTTATAAATCGAGCGATACTGGTAAAACATTCACACTTAAATCTAATCCTAATGGCATCGTTAAATTTAGCTTCACTTGGTATTGTTTAACCATGTCTGTTAAATCAGATGACACAAATAGTATTTACATTGCATCATTAGATGCCGGATACAGTAACAATGGCGGAAATTCATGGAATAAAGCCAATGATATGCACGCAGATCACCATGTTGCACAAAACATGAATGATTCAGAATTATTGGTTGGTTGTGATGGTGGAATATGTATTTACAAATGGAATGATTTTTCAAAATTTAAATCACTTAATAACGGCTTTAACATTACACAGTTTTACTCAGGAGCGGTATCGCCTCACAGCAATAATTTCATGGGCGGTTGTCAAGACAATGGTACCAACGAGAGCTTGAGTGGAGCAACTGATTTCAACCGCATTTTCGGTGGAGATGGTGCTTATGTATTTTATCACAATGCCTTAGAGGATACCCGCTACCTATCCTATCAAAATGGCGTAGTTGTGAGACGTGAAGGACTCGTAGATAATAACATTAGTAATAACTTGCCATCAGGTAGTGCAGGTATATGGTTCATACAACCTTATGATGTGAGTGAATACAACAGCGATTGGGTGATATATCCAGCAGGTTTAAACTTATTAATTAGTAAAAACAGTGGCAATAATTTCACAAAACTAGGCAGTATCACTAATGGAAAACTATTTGCTTCCAATTCCTCATACGATGCAAATCCTGCAGTTTATGCAGGGGGCAGTAATTGTTTAATGGGATTCGATTCAATGTTAAATGCCAAACCTAAACTCATCAACTTTTACGCTAAACTTCCTAATGCAATTAAAAGTTCATTTTGCAGTAGCATTAAAGTGATTCCAGGCTACCGCGATAGGGTATATTTAGCCTATAGTAGTATCAACGATTCTGGCCGATTATACAAAGGTATCAATATGCTTTCCGGAACACCTAAATTTAAAAACATCAGTGGTAATTTACCGAAAGGCTTACCTGTCAATTGGGTGGAATGCGATCCTATTAATCCTGAAAAAGTTATTTTTGCAGGGACCGATTTTGGTCTGTATGTTACCGAAGACAGTGGTACAACATGGATTAAGGACACCCGCGTTCCGAATGTTGTTGTAAGCAGTATCAAAGTAAGTGTTAATAAAAAAGATATCTATTTTTTCACGCATGGTCGTGGTGTATTCAAGGCTACTATCAAAAACAATTCCAATGTTGGTTTGAAAAATACTTTAAAGACGAATTCACTTTTTCAAATTTTTCCTGTACCTGCCAACAATCTGTTAAATATTGAATTAAATACGCAATACAATGTTGCCAATTATAGCATCTACAATATGTTGGGAGAACTAATTCAAAGTGGAAAGTTAACAGCGGGTATAAATAGTTTTGCAATCGAAACATTGCAAAGTGGGAATTATATCATTAATATCGAAACCGAAGGAAAAACCGAAAGCAGCGTCTTCAATGTAAGTAAATAAATGTCATCACACCACATCGTAAGAGAAGGTCAAGAACCCGCATTAATCATAGCCAATGGTCATGCATGTTCTATGGATTTACTCAACCAATTGCTTGAGTGGAGTCCATTTATTGTGGTGTTAGATGGTGCACTTAGTCGTGTGTTAGAACTAGGCATTAAATTCGATGTTGCTTTAGGCGATTTTGATGGCTTAAATATTGATACTATACGCGACCAAATACCCCCAGATACTGCCATTGAATTTACCCCCGACCAAAACAAAACCGACCTTGAAAAGGGCATTGAATATTTGATAAAAAAAGAAATGGCTGCAGTAAATATTGTTTGGGCCACAGGTAAGCGCAGCGACCATTATTTAAATAATATTGGCACACTTGCGCGATATCACAAACAAATCAATATGGTAATGTTAGATGACCACTCAAAAATATACGCCATTGATTCCGGCTTCAAAAAGCACAAAAATAAAGGAGATAATTTTTCACTATTACCCTTAAATGAGGTGAAAAATATTGTCACCACTAATCTTGATTGGAACCTTACAAACACCGATCTAAAGTTCCCCTATTCCACTAGCAGTAGTAATAAAGTTTCAACGACAGATTTTATAAGTATATCTTTCGATTCAGGTTTCTTATTAGCCATGGAATGCAATGATTTGGACTAAACTAAAAAACAATTGGCCACTCATCATCTTACTCCTTTTACAAGGATTAGTGCTCTTTTATGACTTTTTTAATATCCCATTTTCGCATGATGAATTAAGTGCCATCGACCGCTGCCGCTTTGCAAGCATCCAAGAACTCATAGCTAAAGGTATTATGCCCGACGGTCACCCTGCGGGGGTGCAATTGTTTTTATATGCATTGATCCAATTATTTGGAATAAAAGAGTGGATACTGAAACTGCCATTTATACTCTCGGGAATGGCAAGTCTTTTTCTAATTTATAAAATAAGTGAAGCCCTTTTCAATCGATATGCCGCGGTAACTACTGCTGTATTTTTTATTTTTCTTAGTTATTATATCAGTCAGATAGTGGTGGCTCGCCCTTATAGCTTGGGTCTCTTTTTCACATTAGGCATGGTTTATAATTGTTTAAGAATTAAAACCCATCCAACCCAACTGCGACTATATTTGTACCTAACTCTATTTTCTATTGGTGCATTCTACACGCATTATTTTAGTTTTTTACAAGGCCTTACCATTCTATTCTTATTTTATTATTTTTATTATGAGCGACTGAATAATCGCTATTTTTATATCGCAGTAATTGCTGCAATCCTTTGTTTTATTCCTCATTTGGGTATCACTATACACCAACTGGGTATGGGCGGTTTAGATTGGTTATCGGCTCCAACATTAGACTTCTTTTCAGGATTCATTTATCAATATTTCAACAGCAGTTATGTATTGTTAATTGCAGGCGTCCTACTCTTTGGTTTGGGCATTATCGTAAAAAGTAAAAGCAAAAAAACAAAGCCTATCTTATTACTACTAATACTTCTACCTATTGTCGTTTTGTATAGTTATTCCATCATTAGAGCCCCCATTTTACAAGCGCCAGCATTATTCTTTTGCACACCCTATCTTCTTATTTTAGGTGGAAATGGCATCAATTATTTTAAAAAATATCTCAAAATCACCCTACTACTTTTGCTCACTTTTTATAATGGTTATTTCCTTCTTATGGAGAACAAATTTTATAGTTTGAGAAACTACCAACCAATTGAAAAATTTGTGCTTCAAAGTCAGACAAATTTAAAAAACAACAAGCCCGGTAAAACCTTGGTCATATGGTCGGGCAACTCGCATTATATCGCCTACTATTTGAAAAAACACAATTTTCAAAATAGCATCATAGTTACCGATACACTTAAAAACATTGCTCAAATAAATTTAAAAGATTACGATGCTATTATATGCAATCAACTTGCACCACAATTGCTTTATTTCTTAAAGAATAGTTTTCCATTTGTGCAATCTCGCGAGGATAACCTACTTTATACTTGCATTACTTTAACCAGGTCATCAAGTGCCAAAAAACTCTATTCCAATCCAGTTAAACTCCAATTTGCATTTGATACTGCATTAGAATGGAGCAAAGTTGCCTATCAATATAAATTAGATTCACTTATTAAAACACCTTACCATTTTATTGAATTTAAGCCGCTCATCGACTCAACTATTAATGGGGCGGAATTGGTTTTAGAAACTTATAAGGGTGAAGAGAGAATCGATTGGCGTTCGGTGTATTTGGAACCCGGTCAGTTGCTAACATTAAAAGTGAAGGATGTAATTAAGGGATTTACATCAGACTTGCGTATCAAATTATATATTTGGAATAGTGATAAGGTATTTGCAAAGCCGATAGAGGTTATTATGCTAATTAGAGAGGATAATCCTAGCGAATATACATTCAAACCAAACTAACAAAACTAGGACGCTATTAAAACATCAAATAATCGCTTGTGAAAATAGAGTTTCTCCCTGCCTGATTTTTTCTCAATTAATAGCCCAATACTTTCTAAATGCTTTAAGTAAGTGGCGGCCGTCTGCCGATGACAATTCAATGCTAACATTAAATCAGCTGCCTTAATAAAGGGTTTCTCAAATAACAAACTCACAAGCGTGTTGGCTGGCAAAGGATACAAGGTATACTTCAGTATCATTTCTCTGGTTACTTTTTTCAAAGTTGTGAGTTCTATTAATTGCTTTTGCGCAGTGATAGCAGAAGTTTGAACCATTCCAAGAAAAAATAAAACCCAGCCTTGTAAATCATCTGCTTCAAAAGCATCTTGCAGCAATTCATCGGCTCTTTTGATATTATTTTTAATTGTAAAAGACATAGGCAAAATAGGCCATTCCAATAAACCTTGCTCCTTCATCCAATGGTTAAAAATGGTATTGGCTAAAAATACTTGATAATTCAATTTATCCTTTTGCAACGCGATATAGCCATGCAACAAAGCCATATAAAGCAATGCATCGGGCGCAGCATTAACCTCCAAGTAGCCATTGATCTCCTTTTTTAATGCAGGCAATTGTACTTTCTTTCGCTTGCTTTTTTGTACAAATGGAAAAATCAAACTCAGCGCATTGGCATTCACTTGTTTTAAATTTTGACCAATATTAGCCATCTCAAAGATGAGTTGAGCTGTTGGATCATTCAATTTATTTTCAGAAGCATTGGCTTCAAATACGCGTATAGCAGCTAAATTAAACCCATCTATCTCCATAGCGCTGCGAGCTTCACATATAAACAATAAGTTTAACTCGGCATTGCTAAAATCACTTTTAACGGCTTTGATGTATCCGTTGAGTTCGGAAATCGCTTTCCAAGTTTCGGTTAAAGCCTTTAAAATCTGGTAGCTTTCTGCTATTCTATAGTCAGTTAGTTTTTTAATTTTATGTATTTATTAGCACAAATATGTCGAATAATTTAATATTTTTCACCTTATTTAATCATTTTTGCAATAATTATTTAAATTTTGATACCCAATTTGATTCAATTATAATTTCTTAAGAATACTTTCGCACTAACAAAATAAAAAAACCATGGGTTCATCAATTCAACAACAAAACGCTTTAAGAAAAAACATGAAACAAATTTCAGAGTATTTCGGAGAAAACATTTTTGGGCCACAAGCCATGACAGAATTCGTTAGCAAAGAATCCATCAAAGCTGTTACAGAATCGAGAAACACAGGCAAACCGATGGACCGCAAAATGGCTGATCAAATTGCCGAAGGCATGAAAAACTGGGCCATTAGCAAAGGTGCTACCCACTACACCCACTGGTTCCAACCATTGCGCGGATCGACTGCAGAAAAACATGATGCCTTCTTCGATCCAACAGGTATCGATACTGGTATGGAATCTTTTTCTGGTAAATCATTGGTACAACAAGAGCCAGATGCCTCTAGTTTTCCAAATGGCGGTATTCGTAACACCTTCGAAGCACGTGGTTACAGCGCTTGGGATCCTTCTTCTCCAGCATTTATCATGGAAAAAGCAAGTGGTAAAACCTTATGTATTCCAACTGTTTTTGTTGCTTACACAGGTGAAGCACTCGACTATAAAGCACCCCTCATTAAATCTACCAACTTCCTTACTAAAACAAGTACCGAGGTTTGCCAATATTTTGATACCAAAGTAAAAAACACCAAAGTATCATTGGGTATCGAGCAAGAGTATTTCTTAGTTGATGCAGAGTTATACAACCAACGTCCCGACTTAGTATTTGCAGGTAGAACCCTTGTTGGTAATATGCCAGCGAAAGGTCAGCAATTAGAAGACCACTACTTCGGTAGCATTCCAGACAGAGTATACAACTACATGACCGATTTCGAACAAGAAGCTTTGAAATTAGGTATTCCTTTAAAAACAAGACATAACGAGGTTGCCCCTGGTCAGTTCGAATGTGCACCCATGTTCGAGGAAGCAGATATAGCAATCGATCACAATTCATTGTTGATGGATGTAATGCAAAATGTAGCCAACAGACACAACTTAAAAGTATTGTGGCACGAGAAACCTTTCAAAGGTGTCAACGGTTCAGGTAAACACAATAACTGGTCGATCGTTACTGATACAGGTGTTAATTTATTATCTCCGGGTCACAGTCCACAAGACAATTTACAATTCCTTACTTTCTTTATCAATACCATTAAAGCGGTACACGACCACGATGATTTGTTGAGAGCAAGTATTGCAACAGCTGCCAATGATCACCGTTTGGGTGCTAACGAAGCGCCTCCAGCCATTATGTCAATCTTTATTGGTTCAACCCTATCAGAAGTATTAAATCAATTTGAAAGCGATAAGGCAGCAAAAAAACCAACCAAGGTGAGCGAGAAAACCATCAGTGTTTACCGTATTCCAGAAATCTTATTGGACAATACAGATAGAAACAGAACATCACCATTTGCTTTCACAGGTAACAAATTTGAATTCAGAGCTGTTGGTTCAAGCGATCATTGCGCCAATGCCATCATTGTATTGAATACCATCGTTGCGAATCAGTTAGCCCAATTTAAAAAAGAAGTTGACGCTTTGATTAAAAAGAAAGTAAGCAAAACAGAAGCCATCGAACAAATTTTAAGAGGTTATGTAAAATCAACCAAACGCATTTTATTTGAAGGCAATGGTTATGGCGATGCATGGGTAAAAGAAGCTGCAAAACGCGGTTTAAAAAACATTAAAACTGCCCCTTATGCCTTAGATGCTTACAATTCTAAAAAGACCCATGATTTATTCATTGACAATAAAATATTCACGCCAAAAGAGTTAGAAGCAAGAACAGAAATTAAATTCGAGAACTACTTGTTAAAAGTACAAATCGAAGGCCGTATTCTAGGTGAATTGGTGAAAAATTATGTGATTCCTTCGGCTGTTAATTATCAAAAACAATTGGTCGATGCGATCGAAGGATTGAGCAGAATTGGTCAGGCGAAATCTGCCACCAAATCATTACAAGAAATTGCAAAAGAAATTTCAGAAAATGTAAACGCTATCTGGGATAACAACAATAAAATGATTGAAGAACGCAAAAAAGCCAATAATTTAACACATGCCGATAAACGTGCAAAAGCTTATTGCGACAAGGTAAAACCTTACTTCGAAAAAATCAGAGAGAGTGCAGATAAATTGGAAGAATTAATAGACAACGATTCTTGGAAATTACCGAAATACAGAGATTTGTTGTTTTTTAAATAAGCGACTAATTACAAATAAATATCATAAAAAAAACCTTGGTAATAATTGAGGGTTTTTTATTTACAGCAACTCCAACTGTCGAGGCAATAACGCAAAACTCATTCGGTGGTGCACATTGGCCCCATGTTGTCGAATGGCCTCGCGGTGTTTAAGCGTTCCATAGCCTTTGTTTTGTTGCCAATGGTAGTCAGGAAATTTCAAAGCTAACTTTTCCATGTATTCATCGCGGTGGGTCTTTGCTAAGATAGAGGCAGCCGCTATGCTTTTTAATTTACCATCGCCTTTTATAACCGTGGTATAGGGTATTTTCTTGTACGGCTTAAATCGGTTGCCATCTACAACTATATGGTCGAAAGGTTTATTCAAGCCATCCAAGGCTTTTTGCATGGCCATTATCGATGCATTTAGAATATTGATCTTATCAATTTCTTTAGGCGTTAAACTGGCCACCGCCCATATACATTGGGCTTCAATTTGCGGGCGCAAAAGCAACCTTTGTTTTTCTGTTAATTGTTTGGAATCGTTCAAACCTTCTATCACTACTCCCTCAGGAATAATAACCGCGGCAGCAAACACTGGGCCTGCTAAACAACCCCTGCCAGCCTCATCGCAACCAGCCTCAATTCGGTTGGGTAGTAGGAAATCTACTAGCATATTTTTATAAAGGACAATTTGTTGGGACATGATATATCATGTCCCAACGTGTCCGTAAATTTCAAGAATTTTACATAAAGGCAGAAGCCGTTGCAATCGTTGTTGCATCGTAATCCTGAACGCTTACGCCATTTCTGATAATGGTTAAAGTTTCGATTCTATCGCCTTGTTGAATGGCATCAACAACCGTTTGACCATCCAATACTTTTCCAAATACCGTGTGCTTTCCATCTAACCAAGGTGTAGCAATATGGGTAATAAAAAACTGACTGCCATTAGAAGCAGGACCCGCATTGGCCATACTTAAAATACCAGGACCGCTGTGGGTTAAAGTTCTATCAAATTCGTCTTTGAAGCGGTAACCAGGACCGCCACGGCCATCGCCACCTGGGTCGCCACCCTGAACCATAAAATCCGGAATCACGCGGTGAAAAGTTAATCCATCGTAGTAGGGCGTTCCCGGAGGTGTTGCTTTGTTTGGTAGTTTGCCTTCAGCTAAGCCAACAAAATTGGCAACAGTTAAAGGGGTTTTAAGGTGCTCTAATGTAAGGGTGATTGTTCCTTTGTTAGTGTGCATTTCGGCATATAAGCCTTCAGGTAATTGTGAGTAATCCATTGTTATTTTTTTCCGAATAAATTTGAAATGATATTTAAAAAACCACCCCCGCTTTGTACAGTTTGGTTTGTGTTATTTACACCTTTTTTTTGAGTTGAATTTTTGAAAATGCCCATTGATTGATTTAAATCGCTCATTTCGTCTAATTGTAACTTAAGCGACAAAAATAATTTAAATTAGGTAAAAAGGGGTATTATTTTATTTTAATCTCCATCTAAATTTTCCGTAACATTGCAATTACAATATTTAACCCTGATTTAACCTCCAAAATGGTTACCAAAGATATCCTACTAAAAGCCTATACATTGATGTGCAAAGCCAGAGCAATGGCTGCAATATATGAAGAAAACAGACCCATCACAAAGTATGTTCATTCAACTAGCAAAGGCCATGAGGCCATTCAAATAGCGGCTGGTTTTTTACTTAAATCCATTGATTACGCAGCGCCCTACTATCGCGATGAGAGCATGTTACTGAGCATGGGCATGCAGCCATACGAATTAATGTTACAATTATTGGCCAAAGCAGACGATCCATTTAGTGGTGGCAGAACCTATTATTCTCACCCTTCTCTCAAAAGAGACAATATGCCTAAAATGCCGCACCAAAGTAGTGCTACAGGCATGCAAGCCATTCCAGCAACGGGTATGGCCCACGGTATAAAATACAAAGAAAGTCAGAATCTTTTGCCCGATGGCGATAAACCAATCGTGTTATGCAGTATTGGCGATGGCAGTATGACCGAAGGCGAAGTGAGTGAAGCCTTACAAATGGCCGTTTTAAAAGAACTTCCTATTCTGTATTTGGTACAAGACAATGATTGGGGAATTTCTGCCAGTGGCGATGAAATGCGTGCCATGGATGCCTATGAATTTGCTGCAGGTTTTAAAGGCTTGAAAAGAGCTAGAACCGATGGTAGCGATTTTGTTGAATGTTACGATGATTTAAAATCAGCCATTGAATGGGTCAGAAAAAATAGAAAACCCATGCTATTACATGCAAAAGTACCATTGTTGGGTCACCATACCAGTGGTGTTCGCAGCGAGTGGTACCGAGATGATTTAGAGAAGCAATTGGCCGATGATCCGTTTCCAAAATTGAAAAAAATACTTTTGGATTTAGCGGAATCAGAATTGAATTTATTAAAAATAGAAGCCGAGTGTAAGAGAGAAATAGCCGATAGTTTCGATAGAGCGGCGAAGGCACCTGAACCATCCCCTGAGAGTTTGTATTTGCATGAATTTGCGCCTACGCCTATTACCGAAGAAAAAGGCAATAGGACGCCCGAAGATAAGGAACCTATTATGATGGTAGATGCTGCACTTTTTGCCTGTGACGAAATTCTAAGAAAACATCCAGAAGCCTTGTTGTATGGCCAAGATGTTGGTGTTCGTTTAGGTGGTGTTTTTAGAGAAGCTGCTACTTTGGCCAAAAAATATGGCAAAGACCGCGTTTTTAACACCCCTATTCAAGAAGCCTATATCGTTGGTTCAACTGTTGGCATGAGTGCTGTGGGGTGCAAACCGATTGTAGAAATTCAGTTTGCCGATTATATTTGGCCTGGTATTAATCAATTGGTGGAAGAAGTTTCTAAGAGTTGTTATTTATCAAATGGCAAATACCCTGTGCAAACTTTAATCAGAATTCCAACCGGTGCTTATGGCGGCGGCGGACCTTACCATTCAGGCACAGTTGAAAGCAGTATCCTTCAAATCAAAGGGATTAAAATCGTTTACCCTAGTAATGCAGCAGATATGAAAGGTTTATTGAAAGCTGCTTTTTATGACCCAAATCCTGTTGTAATGTTCGAACACAAGGGCTTATATTGGAGCAAAGTTCCTGATACTGATTTGGCCAAATGTCCTGAACCCGACGAGGATTATATTATTCCACTAGGAAAAGCAAGAACTGTTTTAGCAGCCGATGCTTCTGCGGTTAAATATGGTGAATCACTAGCTGTTATTACATATGGAATGGGTGTACATTGGGCTTTAAATGCCGCCAAACAATTTGAAGGTAAAATTGAAATTATTGATTTGAGAACACTTAATCCTTGCGATGATGAGGCCATATACAATGCCGCTAAAACCCATGGAAAAGTAATGGTACTAACTGAAGAAACCCTTCGCAACTCATTTGCAGAAGCCATTGCAGGAAGAATTCAATTGAACTGTTTTAATTATTTAGATGCCCCTGTTCAAACCATGGGCTCTGCTAATTTACCGGCAATCCCTTTGAACATTGGTTTAGAAAAAGAGATGCTTCCAAATGCAGATAAGTTAGCATTGGCATTCGAACAAATGCTGTCTTGTTAGTTCGTTTTATACCCTATGCCAAAGAATAAGCTTAAAAAATTTAACGAATATGAATCGTTTACCAATACCTATGATGCAAGAAATCAATTCAGAGGAAAATGGCATACTGAAGTATTTAAAAATAATAATCCGATCACTTTAGAATTGGCATGTGGCAGAGGTGAATACACAGTGGCATTGGCGCAAATGTATCCTAAACGCAATTTTATTGGGCTCGATGTAAAAGCTTCGAGAATGTGGCAGGGCGCCAAGTTTTCCTTGGAAAATGATTTACCAAATGTGGCTTTTTTACGCATTCAAATAGATTTTCTGAATGATTTTTTTGCCAATGGGGAAGTGGAAGAACTATGGATTACTTTTCCTGATCCACAACCTCAAAAAACAAGAGAAAAACAAAGGCTCACAAGTCCTAAATTCTTAGGAAAATATGCACAACTCTTGGGTAATTACAAATTTATCAATCTTAAAACTGACAGTGATTTTCTTTTCAAATACACGCTGGATACCTTGGTAGATAAGCCTGTTCAAATCAATGAACTATATCTAAATATTGACGAACTTGATGAGATGAAGCCTGAATTAAAGGTTAAAACTTATTATGAAAAAATGTGGCGCGAAAAGGGCATTATCATCAAGTATCTGAAGTTTCAGTTCATTTAATTGAATTGTCACAAATCAATGATAATTCATAGTCAGTAAACCCTTTTCATTACATATCGGTCTAACTAATAAACTAAAAAGCTATGTCTATTATTAATCGGATTGTTAAAACTTACAATTACTTTAAAAAATTAGTGATACTTTTGAGGAACATTAATTATTAAAGTACAAATGAAAAAATTGATTTTCGCATTTAGTTTATGTATTTCAATAAGCCTAAATGCACAAAAACCTACTTGGGCAGATGATGTTGCATGCATTGTATACAGCCACTGTACCAGTTGTCACAACCCGAATGGTTCAGGTCCTTTTTCCTTATTAGATTTCAATGATGCTGTTTTACAAAGTAGCGGTATTAAATACCAGATTGAAAATAAATTAATGCCACCTTGGCCAGTCGATAATAATTATCGCAGAATGGCGCATGAAAGAAATCTATCAGATGCTGAGAAAAACACCATTCTTGCTTGGATCAACAATGGCGCCATGCAAGGTAATATGGCCAACGCGCCTACACCTCCGGTATATAGCTCAGCATTGGTAATTACCAATCCGGATTTAAAATTGAAATTACCTATCTATACTGTTCCAACCATAACCCAAGATTTGTACAGATGTTTTGTTCTTCCAACAGGTCAATCGGTTCAAAAATTTATTACGGGGATTGAAATTGTGCCGGGCAATAAGCACATTGTTCACCATGTACAAGTATTTTATGATACCACCGGTGCTACAACCATATTGGATGCCAATGATCCAAATCCTGGCTATTCGTCTGCTGGTGGAGTTGGCACAAATGCCGCTGTTTTGCTAGGAACTTGGGCGCCTGGTGCGCGTCCTATTTTTGTGCCAGCCGGTATGGGCAAACGTTTGCCCGCCACAGCTAAAATAGTAGCGCAAATTCACTACCCAACATATGCAAGCGGTCAAACTGATTCTACTAAAATAAATTTACTTTTTACCTCGAATGCCGTAAGAAATATTGGTGATGCGCCCATATTAAATCACACTAGTTCTATAAAAGATGGACCCTTATTTATTCCCAAAAATACGGTCAAAACTTTTCATGAGGAATTCTTTGTGCCGCTTAATGCAACTATCATTAGTATTGGGCCCCACGGACATTTACTTTGCAAAAGCATGAAAGCTTATGGCATTACGCTTGCTGGCGATACTATTAAATTGATTAATGTTCCAAAATGGAATTTCCATTGGCAGAGTTCCTATGATTTTAAGCAACCAATTAAAATACCAATTGGCACCACATTGTATGGCGAAGCTACTTATGATAACACACCTGCCAATTCAGAAAATACTTTTAATCCTCCGCAAGATGTTAGTCTTGGCGAAGCTACAACCGATGAAATGATGTTGTTTTATTTTTCTTATTTAGCTTACAAACCCGGCGATGAAAATATTGTCGTTGATACATCCCAACACCAACCCCATCACAACAATTGTACAAGCAGTTATAACTCATCTGTTAATGCGATTACAAATACGGCTAGTCAATTAATATATCCTAATCCAAGCACTGGTTTATTTCAACTGAAATTGCCAAATAATTCTGATTTTGAAATCATTATTTATAACCATTTGGGTCAGAAAATTCTTTGCAGTAAAAATATTATAAATATTGATTTATCAAGCTTTCCGAATGGTATCTACAATGTTAGTATCCTTCAAAACAATACTATTTACCATAGCAAGTTAATAAAGGAATAGTATCAGCCATTCAGTTTTTTGAAGGCAATAAATGAATCTTTTTCAGTCTGAGTATACTTATCATTATTGATTAAATTTGAAACCGTCATGAGATATCTACTTTTAATAATTTTATACCTTTTTTTGTTTGTTTCCTTTTCGCGTGCACAAGATACACTCTATGCGCGAAAAGTATTAAATGAACTTTGCAGTCCTAAGTATAAAGGCCGTGGCTATGTGGGCAATGGCGATAAAAAAGCAGCAGCCTATATTCAAAATCAATTTAAAACCATTGGCTTAAAAAAAGTAAAAGGCACCTATACCCAATCCTTTACTTTTCCGGTTAACACCTTCCCCAAAAAAGTGGAAGTAAAGTACAATGGTGTATTGTTGGTTGCGGGCCGCGATTATATTATTAATGCGGGTTGTAAAACATTTCATTTTAATGGTACACTTCCTTTTAGCAGTAGCGAAAACTTGCAGGATAGTAGCTTTTATGACCGCGTTGGCTATCAGCAAACCATGGCTGTCATCGATACATTTTCTCAAAATAAGGGTTCAGAGGCTTTTCTGACCAATAAAAAATATTTGAGTGATTTTAAAAAATCTTTGTTGGTTAAGTTGACCAATGATAAATTGACTTGGACCAGCAGCTATCAAGAGGATGATAATTGTATTATAACACTTAAAAACAATGTATACGATAGAAGTAGACTTGCCCATTTTGAGATTGCCATTGAAAGTAAATTCTACGGTGAATATACCGCCAAAAAAGAGTTAATTGGTACCTATACTTCCAAAAATGTTTTAGGGATGTTAGAGGGCACGGAAAACAAGGATAGTTTCATTGTTTTTACTGCCCATTACGATCATTTGGGCATGATGGGCTCAACAGCATTGTTCCCTGGTGCAAACGACAATGCAAGCGGCATTGCAATGCTATTAAATTTAGCTAAGTATTTTAAAGAGCATCCACAAAAATATAGCTTATTGTTTATTGCATTTTCTGGCGAAGAGACGGGTTTAATCGGTTCACAATACTATGTGAGTCACCCTATCATTCCATTAGAAAAAATGCATTTTTTAATCAATATCGATTTGATGGGCAATGGTGCCGAAGGTGTCATGACAGTAAATGGTGCAAACTATAAAGAACAGTATAATTTACTCAGTAACTTAAATATCAAAAACAACTATTTACCCGCAGTAAAAGCGCGCGGAAAGGCTAAAAACAGCGATCATTATTATTTCAGTGAGGCAGGTGTTCCCTGTTTCTTTTTTTATTTAATGGGCTCCTATCCATTCTACCACGATATCAATGACAAAGCATCGGCCGTGCCATTTACAAATTTCGACAATGCATTTTTGCTCTTCCGCGATTTTATAATAGGTTTACAGCCTTAACTTAATGCTGTATTTCTAACTTCAAATTCGATTCTACACCGTTTGAAATTATCTTAACCATATAAATACCATTTGATAAATCACCGATATAAATCGGTTGAATTTCGCCTTGGTATTGCTTTACTAATTTTCCTGAAAGGTCAAAAATATTGACTGCAATTGCGGTGTTCAAACTGCTTATTAAATTAAAATAGTCCTTGGTAGGATTAGGATAAATTCTAAAGATATCTGAAGGATTAACATTATTAATACTAGTAAAGTCTTTGGTGACAATGGTGGTATCATCTGTATTACAAGCACCTTCAACCACTAATTTCACAGATTTGTTGTTGGCATTGGTATATTGGTGTACTGGGTTTTTGAGTGTACTGCTATCACCATCTCCAAAATACCATTTATAGGTCATGTTGCTGCCAGTAGCATTGCTTGTAAACCCAACAATGTTACTACCAATATAGCCATATTTAAAATTAGCCGTGACAAAAGTATCTGCAGACACTGTAGCATTATTGGCAATAGAATAGGTTTGTGGCTGCCCACCTGCTAAAGTAATAGCAAGTGTTGAACCCTTTACACCTGATGAATTGTAGGTAACTTTATGAGGACCTTTGGTGTTAGCGCTTGCCGGTGTTCCGCCCGCGAAGGTCCACTGCCAGGTTGCAACATTGGCATCACTAGAGTCTGTATAAATCACAGTCTGGCCAATGCATAGTTGTTTTCGACTGTTATAATAATTGAGGTATGCTATTTTTAACGCCTTAATAGTATCCTCCGTGTTACAAGTATTGGTTGAAATTAATCTCACATTATAACTGCCCCCATTTAAGTAATTATGGATTGGCGCAGCCAGATTCGAAGAATCTAAATCACCAAAATACCATTTGTTGGTAATTGCATTATTGGATGTATTGGTAAAAGTTACTTTTCCTTTTTCAGCAGCCACCCATGTAAAATCTGGTTTCATTTTTGAATCGGCCTTAACGGTTATATTTTTTGTTTTGACAATGTTGCTACCTGTAGACGTTGTAACCGTTAATGAAATGGTTTTGGCACCTCCAGTACTATAAGCTAAGGTATGTGGACCAACCGTTGTTGCACTTGCAGGACTTGCGCCAGAGCCAAAATTCCAACTATAGGCTGTTATATTTCCTTTTGAAGAATCCGTAAGATTAACATTTTCATTTAAACAAACCGTAGATTTTCCAATTATAAAATTAGCACTAGGAACAACGATGGCACAGTTACCGGAATTTAATTTTGAGTGCGCATTTTTACTACAAACAGCTGTGGCACTTTTGGTAATTACATAATTTCCTCCAGCGATGTCCGAAGTGGTTAAGTTTGGCTTCACCTGACCATTTGAAATGGCATAATGCATAACAACGGCAGGTGCAATTACGTGACCCAATTGATGGCCATGGCCAAGTTCATGCGTAGCTACTGTTTCAAAATGATATTGCGATCCACTTGCGCTTCCAATAGAATAATTCCAATTCGTTGTATTGGTGGGTTTAATCCTAAACCTGATGTCCATTTCAATAACAAACCATTGGAGTGTTGGACCAGAAAAACAACCACTCCAAAAACTAAAACATTGCGCTAGAACGCCGTTGGGCATAGCATTACTTGTATCCCAAGCGCACATATTAACCCCATCATATTTAATGGAACTATAATTCAATTTGCCCAAAGTATCCCAATTGATATAAGTACCACAACGCCATCTTTCCAAACTTCTTATAAATGCACCTTTTGCACCCACTGAATCATAAAAGCGTTTATTGATTTTCCAAGTAATACCATTACTCGCGTTCATACCAATTTCTTGTGTTTCAAAACCTATGGAATCCGCATTTACGCCTTGCACTACATTTAAATGCGCGTATGGTATTTGCAATGTATCTGTAGATGTTGCCACACCATTGCCGCCAACAACTACCCTAATTTTTCCTGTGCCGGCTTTGGTTCTTACCAATACCTTGATCATCGTATCGCTCCAAGCAAGATAATCCTTTTTTAATGCTTTGATATAGCTGGCCCCGCCATCATCTCCATTCTTAAACATAACACTGCTGGTATCAATGGTTGATTTAAAATTTGTGCCCTTAATGGTTAATGTTGATGTGGTTCCTGCATTAATTATTTTGGGTGAAATAGATGAAATAGTAACAGCTGCTCTTTTGGCACTAAAAACAATTTTTGTAATGTTTCCATTCACATCTATAGCCTTTTGTTTTGTTAATGTTTCAATGGTACTATAGATAGTGAAGGGCGGATATTGGTTAAAAATATCACTTGCACTCGCGTCGGTTTTATCAATTTTTATAAAACCCTGAGGACCACTTTCAGCTACCCATTGTCCATCCTTCTGAAGCAATAAGAAAACACCCATTTCGCCCATGGCTAATTCCAATTCAGGATCCACTCTAATCGCTTTATCATTCAAAGAGCCCCCCAATGTAATAATCTCAATGGTGCCTGAAAACAGAAGCGACATTCCTTTGTAAACTCTGCTTATAGCAATGGTGTTTGCTGTGTAGATCATGGTCTTGTCAGCATTCCAATAGGACCTAATATTTATTACCTTTCCTTCTGTTATGAGTGTTGAAGCGTTGACTCTCTCGGATAATGAAAGCGGTACTAAAACACATTCTGATTTAACTTTAGTAATAAGAAAACAAAGTAGGAGGATGAGGGATGTACGTTTTATATTCATGTAATTATTAGTTGTGAATGTGCAAATTAAGCCATATTGAGGGTAATTGACAAGATTGACTGGGTGCTTGCATCAATTTTATAATCTTCTGAAACAACCAATGGAAATAGCGCAATCAACTCTTTTTCATATTGTTGTAAAACAATATAACTGTTGCGTTTACTATTTTCAACTTTTTTGTCTGTCAATATATCGCTCACTTTTTTGTAGCCATTCATGCCTAAAGGCCTTATTCTATCACCATCTTCCCACACTCTAAGCGTTACAGGGAAGGTCAATTTATCCGCATTTATAAAAAGTGTATCTTTTAGTGTATAATCTGGTTGAAAATTATTGTTATAAATATGAATTTCAACTATTTGACCAAATATTTTTACTGTTTGATTGATTGCCTCAATTGTAACTGAATTTGTTTTTTCCATAAATTCTATGCGCTTCATTTGAAGGTGCAATCGCTCTTTTATTAATTCGTATTGATTGGCAATTACTTTTTTTCCAATTTGATTTGATTTTAACAAATCTTCAATTTGCAGTAAGGTAAATCCATAGGCTTGTAAATTGTGAAATAGAAACAAAGGTTGATTGTCTAATTTATCAATTGTCTCCAAATCAATTTTCAAATTACCATCCATTTCAACACATGCACTTTTCCAAAGATTTGAAATCAATTCATATGACAGTAATTCAAAACCTTTTACTTTTTGAGCAGTTTCATAAAAACGCGCTTCAATCTCAGGTTGAATTTGCTTTAATGCTGGTAATACATTGTGTCTAATTTGGTTTCTGAGGTAGTAATCAGAGGCATTGCTGCTATCTTCTCTGTAAGCATATTGGTTCTCTTGCAAATAACTTACAATCTCCTCTCTATTGGCAAATAAAAGGGGTCTAGCAATGTTGTTTTCATTTAGCGGAATACCATGGAGTCCTTTTATACCGGTGCCTCTTAAAATATTAATCAACATGGTTTCCAAGTTATCTGTTTGATGATGGGCGGTTAATAGCTTTGAGAATTTATGCTTATTGAGCAGTTCTTTAAACCAAGTATACCTTAATTCTCTAGCAACTTCTTGAACACCCTTTTTTCTTTTTTCACTTTCTGTTGAAGTCTCGAATCTGTCTTTAAATATTTCAATTTGATGGGTCCTTGCCAATGCCACTAGAAATGCTTCATCCGCTTCACTCTCTTTTCCTCTTAATTGAAAATTGCAATGTGCAACACTAAAATTATACCCGCCCTCTAACAATAAATAAAATAAACAAACACTGTCTGCGCCCCCACTTAATGCAAGTAGAACGGGTTCCTCTTTATCAAAAAGAGTATTTTCAAAAATAAAATTTTCAAACCTTTGCAGCATGGCATTAATTTTGACAAAGATAAAGAATCATTATAACACCTAACCCCGCCAATCCAATTGAAACGCATTTATTTATTTAGTTTTTTTTTACTTTTAATGTGTGGTTCTGCGATGTCTCAAAACAATCTAGAGGTTATCGGTGGCGAAAAAATGTATGGCGATGAAGTAAAAAAGCTAACCTATATTGTTAAAAATGTAGGATTCAAGCACAATGGTGTTACTATTTATTGCGACAGTGCTATTCGTAAAATCAAAGAAGGGATAGTTGAAGGATTTGGGCATATCTATATTTTTCAGCAAGATACGTTTACATTGTCTGGAGGAGAGTATTTATTATATGAGGAGGCCACAAAAACAGCAACTGTTACTGGCAAGGAGGTTATTTTAAATGATGCTGAAATGACCTTGGTAACCACAGCATTACAATATAATACAGCCAATCAAATTGGATCCTATCACAACAAAGCAAATATTTTAAGTGGCGAAAACACGCTTAAAAGCAAACATGGTTATTATCAGCGAAGAACCAATGTTTTTAATTTTAAACAAGATGTCGTTTTAACCAGTCCAGAATATGTTATGTATTGTGATACATTAGATTATTTTGCTGCTACAAAAACCGCCTATTTTCAAGGACCTACAAGAATTGTAAGTAAAGAAAATACCATTAAATGCAATTATGGTTGGTACAATACTGCTACTGAAAAAGCGCAGTTCAGCAAAGAAGCTGTTCTTATGAGCGATTCAACAGCTTTATCGGCGGATAGTTTACTCTATGATAAAAAGAAAGGGATCGGCAATGCTTTTGGAAACATCAGAATGTATGATAGCAGCAATCAGATCGAAGTATATGGACAAAAAGGACTTTACCTTGTTAAAAGTAAAGAAACAATTATTACCGATAATCCACTTGCCATTCAATATATTGACAACGACACTATGTATGTGATGGCAGATACCTTTTACTATGTTAATGATAGTTTGAAAAGAGAATTACAAGCTTATCCAGGCACAATGATTTCTCAAAAAGAATTTCAGGGCAAATGCGATTCCATGATTTATAGATTTAATGATTCCACGATTAGTTTATACGGACAACCAATATTATGGAATAAAAACAATCAGATTACAGGAGACACCATGCACATTGCTTTAAAAAACAAGAAAATGCACTCTTTAACAGTGATGGACAATGCTTTTCTTGCTTCCGAGCTTAAACCAAATACGTTTAACCAAATCGCTGGAAAAACCATGTTTAATAAGTTTAATAACAATGAGCTAGTTTCAGTGCTTGTTGATGGAAACGCAGAATCCATTTATTACATGCGCAACAATGAGACTGATTCGGCTGAGTATACCGGTGTCAATAAGGTAGTTTGTGGCAAAATGAAAATCAATTTTGATTCTGCCAAGGTTGATGATATCTGTTTTTACAGTAAACCCGAGAGTAAAATGTATCCTGTAAACCAATTTCCCGAGAGTGAAAAGCACTTGAAAGGCCTAAATTGGCAAGTTTCCAATAAGCCCGTGATTGCTCAATTTTTGGAAAGAAAAAAGCATAGAAACCAGCTCTCAACTCCAAAGTCTGTAGTTCATAAGCAATCAAGTAAAAAGGTGAAAAGTAAAAAGTAATTCCTTGTCAACTTAATGATGAAGCCAATTCTATGAGCGAAATAAGGTTATTTCTTGCTACCAATTTTAAATAATTATTATTGCTTTTTTTGCTTTTCCCAAAAAGCCTTGACTAAAGCCGTTGCTTCTACCGCTTGCTCAGGGGTAAGTGTTTTAATATAATCTATAGGACTTTCTTGGCTTATTGGTTTTGACAAGGAATAAAGTGGATGTTCCTCTGTTATTGGATGGTCAGGATTTATTTCAAAATTCAATATATCATTGGGTGTGCAATTTAAAAATACACATAACATTTCTAAGTGATCGAGCGTTAGACTTCTGGTTACACCTTTTATAAGTCGATTAGCCGCTGTATATCTCAATCCCATGCGTTGTAAAATGTGGGTATTCGGTTTATATCCCTTCACCCTTAAGACCTCTTTGATGTAAAATTTTAACATACTTTTGATTTCCTATAAGGCAAAGGTATTTAAAATATTGTTCGTTTCGAAATATTTTAATACATAATATAATTTTTTAATTCAATTTATACTGTTTTATATATAAATAAAAATGTTTTTATTCTTTTTAAAACTGTAGTTATTCGTTATAAAATATAAATAATACTTATATTCTAAATTTTCCAATTACTACTTCTTTTAAACCTACTTCTACATTTCAAACTTTTGATTTTTAAATTTCGCAAATCCATCCTATAAACTCTACATTGGCAAGGTGTTTATTATGATATTGTTCATTATTTTCAACCTAAATTGATTTCGTTTATGCTTAAATTTGATGCAGTTTATGTTGGAAAATGAAATTTCTCCATTGGAGCGCGAAGAGCAGGAAAGAGTAGAGATACTAAAACGTTACAAAGCGTTGCTGCGTTCAATTCGCCATGAATTAACCCGTGAACAGAAAAAATTAATTCGTTCGGCCTTTGATTTAGCCATAGATGCCCACAAGGACATGAGGCGCAAAACAGGGGAACCTTATATCTACCACCCAATTGCCGTTGCCCGTATTGCCGCCCAAGAGATTGGCCTTGGCACAACCTCAATCGTTTGCGCTCTCATACATGATGTTGTGGAGGATAGCAATTATACAACCGATGATATCAACCGACGATTCGGGCCCAAAATTGCTAAAATAGTAGCAGGTCTGACCAAAATTCAAGAAGTATACGATCACACAGACAGTATGCAAGCGGAAAATTTCCGTAAAATGCTTCTTACACTAAGTGATGATGTGCGTGTTATCCTAGTAAAACTCTGCGACCGCTTGCACAACATGCGTACGCTCGAGAGCATGAGTCGCAAAAACCAACTCAAGATTGCCAGCGAAACCTTGTTCTTATATGCGCCATTAGCACATCGCTTGGGATTATATGCGATTAAATCGGAGTTAGAAGACCTCTCTATTAAATACACCCAAAGAGAAGCCTTTAAAGAAATATCAGCTAATCTAAATGCTAAAAAAGCGGCACGCGATCGGTTTATTAAGAAATTTATTGAGCCCATCAAGGAAAAATTGGACGAAGCCAAGCTGAAATATGAAATAAAGGGTCGACCGAAAAGTATCTACAGTATTCTCAAAAAGATGAACCACCAAGGGATACCCTTTGACCAAGTATACGACCTATTTGCGATTCGGATTATCACAGATTCTACACCAGAAAAGGAAAAATCTGATTGTTGGACCGCCTACTCCATCATAACGGATATTTATAAGCCAAATCCCGGCCGCACACGCGATTGGATTACCACTCCCAAAAGCAATGGTTATGAAAGTTTGCACAGCACAGTTATGAGCAATGATGGCAAATGGGTAGAAGTTCAAATTCGCTCGAAACGGATGGATGAAATCGCTGAAAAAGGTTATGCCGCCCATTGGAAATATAAAAACTCGAAAGACGGCATCGAAAGCGATCAAGGCACAGGCGTAGATAGTTGGTTATCTAGAATTAAAGATATTCTTGAAAATCCTTCTGCAAATGCACTCGAGTTCATGGACGACTTTAAACTACAATTAATCCATGAAGAAATTTTTGTTTTTACACCTGAAGGTGACTTAAAAAAGTTACCACAAGGTGCATCCACACTCGATTTTGCTTTCGAAATACATACACAAGTTGGCAGCAAATGCATAGGCGCCAAGGTTAATAATAAATTGGTACCCATCAGTCATAAGTTGAGTAATGGCGATCAAGTTGAAATTTTAACCTCTGAAAAACAGCATCCGAGAGAAGAGTGGTTGCAATTTGTGGTGACAGGTAAAGCAATTGCCCGAATTAGAAATTCTCTAAGAGAAGAAAAAAGAGAAGTTGCTGAAATAGGCCGTGAGATGTTAAAAAAGAAGTTTCACAGAGAAAAAGTGGAATTTACAGAAGATAACATTACCAAAGTTGTTGCCGTATTGAAGGTTCAAAGTATTCTAGACCTTTGTTACGCTGTTGCTAAAAATCTAATACCACAGGAAAAATTAGCAATCCATGACATCGTTAATAAGAAAATAAGCACTGAGCCTAAACCTAAAAAAGAGCCCATTGAAAAACCTGCTTCAAAATCGAGTAAAGAGATAATAATTGGCGATGAAAACGACTTGCCTTATAGTTTTGCTAAATGTTGCAATCCGATACCAGGTGATGATATTTTTGGCTTTATCACTATAGGAGAAGGTGTTAAGATTCATCGAACGAACTGTCCAAATGCGGTTTCTTTACTGAGTAATTATGGCTATAGGGTCATCAAAACAGAATGGAAAAATTCGCCAGTTAAGGCCGATAAAATGTTCCTAGCGGGTATCAAATTAATTGGCATTGACGATGTTGGCATTATTAGCAGCCTCTCAGATATTATCAGTAAAAACATGGGTGTTAATATGAAATCTATCACGATTGAGAGTCACGACGGGACTTTCGAAGGCACCATTGTTTTATTTATTCAAGACACAACGCATTTAGATACGCTCATACAGAATATCAAACTGAAGCATCAGAACATGGAGGTAAACAGAATTGCAATAGCAAATTAATGCCCAATAATCACCGACTGATCAGGTATAGTAACGACTAAATCAACATCTTCCTCCAACTTACATTGGCATGCTAAGCGTGAACTAAATTTTGGGTTACGCGCACGGTCAACAAAATCCTCTTCTTTTTCACTTATTTCTGTAAGGCTATCTGCACCTTGTTCAATATAGATATGGCAAGTACTGCAAGCACAAACAGCACCGCAGTTATGGTGTAATTCAACATCGCTATCCATGGCGACATCGAGAATGATTTCACCTTTAGAAATATCAACTGTGATGGGTTGTTTATCTTTCTCTTCAAACTTAAAAGTTATTTTGGGCATTGTTGTTTTGTTAATCTGTTAGGGCTATTGTAGTGACAACTGATGATTTTCTGCCACTGATAGTTGAAATTTTTGTGAATATAATTTTAATTGGCCAGCCTTCTGCAATGCTATACTCTGCTTCACATTTATGTTGTAAAATTGCAGTAGCAAAATCTGATTTTTGTGGTTTTGTAATTTGCATGGCCGCGCTTACACTAACCATTGTTTCATAAAGAATTCTTTTCAACTCCTTATCATTTGGCGTAATATTAACAGTTAGTTTACAACGGTCTGCGGCTGCATTTAAGGCCGTCATTTTAAATACTGCCAATGCTGGATAGGGCTCGCCGCCAAATGTATTCTCCATAAAATAATCATACGTATAAGCTTGGTTTAATTTGTATTCAAGGCCAAAGAAATAATGAATCAAAACCATTTCCTCACTAATGCGTTTTGGATTATTAAAAAGCAACTTCATTTTTTGAGCGACAAAGCTTGTAACCTCATTGTCTGGCCAGTTCAATTTTTTAAATACATTGTTTAAACCTTTGTTAGAGATGGCTTTTATTTCGTCGAGGTTGAGAATGGTATCAAAAACACCCAATTCATTGGTTCTATACTTAATGATTACACCTTTAAAAAGTTCTGCATAAGCGATAGAAAAGGAATCCTTTGGATTACTAAAAATAAAATTTTTGTAGGTATAATGAATGGTGTAGTGCTTATCCGTTGAGTCTTTTATTTCCCAAAGTGCGTTCATCACTGCTGTTTCAACAAGCGGCTTACCCTTTACAGTTTTAGTTTCTGTTTTGGTGTAAGTCACATTTTTGTGAGCGCCTTTGTGCCAATAGCCTACCATTGGAATAGTATGGCCCTTTTGAATTGTATTTTGTGAAAACACAACATTACAAGAAAGCAAAACTAAAACGGCGATAAAAAATTTCATTGAAGGGTGCAAAATTATTGCATATTCATTAGAATACCTATTTAGAAAAACAATGAATGAATAGATTTTAAAAAAGTTAAATTTCAAGCGCTTTTTAATTTAATTTCGCAGCCGTCTTTGAACATCTACCAAACCAATATCAATACCATCGTAGCAACCCTTTATGCAAAAGGTCTAAGGAGGGCTATTATTTGCCCTGGTAGTAGAAATGCGCCTTTGGTTATGGCCTTCGCGAGGTTTGGTAAAATTAAATGTACTTCAGTCGCAGACGAACGCTCTGCTGCTTTCGTAGCCTTAGGCATGGCAAAGCAATTACAAGAACCAGTAGCAGTGATTTGTACAAGCGGCAGTGCAGCACTTAATCTTTACCCAGCGATTTCGGAAGCTTACTACATGCAAATTCCTTTAATTGCTATTACTGCCGATAGGCCAATTGAAATGTTAGACCGATGGGATGGTCAAACCATCCGTCAGAAGGATGTATTCGAACCACATGTCCTTGCTTCACTTCAAACACCAGAGGCAATAGATGAAGACCAAATTGAAATTATTAGTAAACTCACAATCAATATCTACGATATTTGTAATGGCCTCTTAAAAGGACCGGTTCACTTAAATGTGCCCTTAATGGAGCCCTTATACAGTGCGGCAAACCAAACTTTCAAATACCCAAATGTTAGTATTATTAATACCCAATTAGAAACTGACGAGGATTGGGAAATTGCAATTGATAAGGCCCATTTTTTTAAGGATTATCCAAAAGTGATGGTATTGCACGGCACAAATGATTGCGATGTAAGTTCAAACGAATTAAAAGTGCTTTCTGAGAATCCATTCGTAATAGTGATTAGTGATGTTGTTTCAAACAAGCACCAATTTCAATCCATACAAAATTGGGAGGGCGTTTTACTCAATACTAGAAAAGATGTTCAGCATGAATTAGTACCCGATTTACTAATAACCACTGGTAAAATGGTTTTGAATAAGACCATCAAGACCCTTTTTAGAAAACACCCACCAAAACGCCATTGGCATATTGCTGAGAATGGTTATTGTGCTGATACTTTTTTTACAGAACCTGAAGTATTATCACTCTCTCCCAACCAATTTTTTAAACAATTCAATGCTTTCTTGCCTGACGAGCGTTCAGACTATCATCAATTATTTAAAAGTTTAAGTCACCAACAAATTCAGATTAGTGATACTGTAATTGATCAAAATTACAATGAGTTTTTATTGGTTAAGTTGATATTAGATGCGCTGCCTGAGAACATTGTTTTGCATTTAGCTAATAGTATGTCGATTCGTTATGTAGCCTATTTGGGTAGTCACCTAAAAAACACATGGGAAGTATATTCTAATAGGGGTGTAAGCGGCATTGATGGCTGTACAAGTACGGCCGTAGGCGCGGCAATGAGCGATTCTCGAACCCATGTTTTGGTTACAGGTGATGTTGCATTTTTCTACGATATTAATGCGCTTTGGCAAACACAATTGCCGCGTAATTTTAAAATAGTGTTGTTGAATAATTTTGGTGGCGGTATCTTCAAAAACATTGATGGTCCTGCAGGTATTCCAGAGTTAAATCCATTCATAGCAACCCCGCACAATATGGATGCAAAATTATTAGCCGAACATTTTAAACTAGGTTATTTCAAAGTTGTTAATCTTACGGAATTAAGTCCTGCCCTTGAGGAATGGCTCAATTCAGACAAAGCTTCCATTTTAGAAATACAAACCGATTCCACTATAAATTCAGATATCTTTAACCAATACAAACAACAAATTTTATGAGCAAAAGAGAATGGCAAACCATCAAGAAATATGACGAAATACTTTTCGATTATTTCGAAGGCATTGCGCGTATTACCATTAACCGTCCTCGCTATCACAACGCTTTTACTCCGAAAACAAATACAGAAATGATAGATGCCATGGATTATGCAAAAGAGCATCCAGATATCTATACGATTGTTTTGACAGGTGCTGGCGACAAAGCTTTTTGCAGTGGTGGCGATCAAAACATTAAGACCATTGGTGGCTATAAAGATGAGCATGGCATTCCTAGATTAAATGTATTAGAATTACAGAAAAGAATTCGTTCTTGTCCGAAGCCCGTGATTGCTATGGTCAATGGCTTTGCAATTGGCGGGGGTCATGTATTACATGTGGT
Source organism: Bacteroidota bacterium (assembly GCA_947496065.1). Taxonomy (GTDB): domain Bacteria; phylum Bacteroidota; class Bacteroidia; order NS11-12g; family UBA955; genus JABMMZ01. The sequence continues at coordinate 19,095 of CANMBF010000016.1, read as the reverse complement.
TTGCGACCTTTCAATAGCTAGCGAAAATGCCGTGTTTGGCCAAACTGGCCCTAAGGTTGGTAGTTTCGATGGTGGATTTGGAAGCAGTTATTTAGCCAGAATTGTTGGTCAGAAAAAAGCAAGAGAAATTTGGTTTTTATGCCGTCAATATTCTGCTCAGGAGGCTTATGATATGGGCTTAGTGAATAAAGTGGTGCCTTTGGAAAAACTCGAAGACGAGGTTGTTACTTGGTGTCATGAAATGATGCAGAAAAGTCCGATTGCTCTTAGAATGATTAAATATGGCTTAAACGCAGAATTAGACGGACAAGCGGGTATACAAGAATTAGCGGGCAGTGCTACACTCTTATATTACTTTACCGATGAGGCACAAGAAGGCAAAAATGCATTCTTAGAAAAAAGAAAACCAGATTTTAAGAAGTTTCCGAAGTTCCCATAAGTCAAAAGATAGAAGCATGGACTTGATATATCAAGTCCATGCATACTGACTCCCAAAAAGATATTTTTATCGAAAAATTTCGCAAAATAAGACAATGATTGCTCACATTAGCGTGTTCAATTGGCAGATGAATTAAACTAATCCCCAAAATCTCCACATTTTCCCGTACCTTTGCACCTTCTATATGACAGTAACATTTCAAGACATGGGTTTAAGTCAACCTGTGTCCGATGCAATTAGAGATTTAGGCTACATCAACCCCACTCCAATCCAACAACAAGCCATTCCGGTTTTATTAAAAGGGACAAAAGATTTTGTAGGTTTAGCTCAGACAGGTACAGGTAAAACAGCAGCTTTCGGTTTACCATTATTATCACTAATTGACACATCAATTAAACAAGTACAGGGTTTAGTAATATGCCCTACGAGAGAGCTTTGTATGCAGATTGCCAAAGATTTTGTAGATTATGGCAAGTACATGAACGATTTTCATTCTGTGGCCGTATACGGAGGCAGTAGTATTGAAAATCAAATTAAACAAATTAAAAGAGGTGCACAAATTGTAGTAGCTACTCCTGGTAGATTAATTGATTTAATCGAAAGAAGAGCGCTTAAATTGGATGCCGTAACACATGTTGTGCTAGACGAAGCAGACGAAATGTTAAACATGGGCTTTAGAGAAGATATTGAAAACATCTTATCTCACGCAACATCAAGACAGGCCGCTTGGTTATTCAGTGCCACCATGCCAAAAGAAGTAAGAAGAATTGCTGAAACCTTTATGCAGAATCCTGCTGAAGTAAAAGTAACTTCTGAAATCACTGCTAAAAACATTAAACATGTTTATTACTCGTGTCAATCGAGTCAAAAGTATGAAACCCTTAAACGTCTGATTGATTTCAATCCAGGTATGTATGGTATTATTTTTACCCGTACCAAATTAGAAGCCCAAGACATTGCCGAAAAACTTTTGAAAGAAGGTTACGAAATCGATGCCTTACACGGTGATCTAAGTCAACAACAACGCGATAAAGTGATGGGTCGTTTCCGTGAAAAGACGTTGCAGCTATTAATTGCGACTGACGTTGCAGCAAGGGGTATCGATGTGGATTCAATTACACACGTTATCAATTATGCTTTACCTGATGAGCCTGAAATATACACGCACAGAAGTGGTAGAACGGGCAGAGCTGGTAAAACAGGTACTTGTATCAGTATATTGCACAGCAGAGAAACTGGTAGAATACGTGATATTGAATACCTGTTAAAATCAAAATTCGAAAAACTTGAAATTCCAAGTGGCAGAGAAGTATGCGAAAAGCAATTTTTCTCTTTTATAGAAAAATTGAAAGCGGCCGATATCAGTCATGGTGACTACGAAAACTATTTACCATACTTAAGCGAACAATTTGCTGATATGAGTAAAGATGAGATCTTACAAAGGGTTGCATCATTAGAATTCAACAGATTCTTAAAATATTATGAAAAAGCAGGCGACTTGAATGCTTCGGGCAGAGATAGCAGAAGCAGCAATGGCGCATTTACTCGCTTATTCATGAGTTTAGGTGAAAAAGATGGCTTTTATAAAGCTGCTTTCCTTGAATTTCTTTTAGATACCAGTGGCCATACAAAAGCACAATTGGGTAAAATAGAATTAATGGATTCTTATAGCTTTATTGAAGTTGAAAATGCCATTGCGGATGAATTTATTGGTGTATTTAACGGTAAAAAATTCAAAGGTCGCCCTATCCGTATTGAACGCTCTGGCGACAGTGGCGGCGGTGGAGGAAGAGAGAGAAGCTATAGAGGTGGTGGTGGAGATCGCAGAAGCAGTGGCGGAGGCGGTGGATACCAAGGTGGCGGAAACAATCGCAGAAGCGGTGGTGGAGGCGGTGGAGGCGGCTATCGCGGTGGCGATGGCGGCGGAAGCGGCGGCGGTGGATACCGTGGCGGTGGCGGTGGCGGACGCAATAGAAGACAAGATTAATTTTAAATTCAATAGAAGGTCGCAAATAATTTGCGACCTTTTTTCATTTGCCGCAATTCATTCAATATTTTTATGTTCTCAGAGAGGAATTGAAATTTAATATTCCTTTTTTATTTAATTAATTTTTGTATTTTTGCAGCCCTCTAAACAAGGAAAAGTTCTTTAAAAATGCGGATGTGGCGTAATTGGTAGCCGTGCCAGACTTAGGATCTGGTGCCGAAAGGCGTGGGGGTTCGAGTCCCTTCATCCGCACTAATCACTTGAGATTGTGAAGTAATACTGATTCATTACCCTTTCCTCAAATGAGGTGTTCTTTAATCTTAACCCTGGATTTAATGCAATAATTCTCATTTATAGGAAAACACAATCGAAAAGTTTTTCAAATTAAAATCCATGGAAGTAAAATTCAATAAAATAGATGACTTAAACGCAACGCTAACTGTTGCTCTTACCAAAGCTGATTACTCTGAAGCTGTTGAGAAAGAATTAAAAAAACACCAAAAAAATGTGGCTGTTAAAGGTTTCAGAACTGGTGCTGCACCCATTGGCATGATAAAAAGCATGTATGGTAAAAGTATCTTGGCTGAAGAACTTAATAGATTATCATCTAAAACGTTATATGATTATTTGAAAGATAATAATATTGATATATTAGCTCAGCCTGTTGAGAGTGAATCTATCAAATCTGAGGTTGATATTGAAAAAGGCGAAGATTTCTTATTTGCTTTTGATTTAGGTTTAGCCCCTCATTTTGAATTAAACATTAGCGAAAAAGATAAATTAGATAAGTATATTATCGATGTTGAAGACAGCGAAGTAGATAAAGAAATGGAAACTTTGCGCACCCGTCAAGGTAGTATGGAGAATGTAGAAATTGCTGAAGAAAAAGATTTAATCTATGGAACTTTAACTGAATTAAACGAAAATAACGAGCCATTAGAAGGTGGTGTTGTCGATAAAAACACATCGTTTAGTGCTGAGTTAATCAAAGACGAGGCCTTGAAAAACAGTTTAATCGGCATAGCAAAAGATTCTACAATTACAGTAGATATATCAGCATTGTTCAATGGCAACGAAACAGTTATTAGTTCTTCATTGGGCATTGCCAAAGAAGCAGTGAATGATTTAAACAAAAACTTTAAATTAACAGTTACTGAAATCAGCAGAAGAATTCCTGCTGAAATTAATCAAGCTTTCTTTGATGCAGTGATGGGCGAAGGTACTATTAGCACTGAAGAAGAGTTTAGAACTAAAATAAAAGAAAATTTAGAAGTTTATTATAAGAACGAAAGTGAACATCAGATTGAACACATGCTGACCCACTTATTAAACGATAAACATCCAATTACTTTGCCAGATGCTTTCTTAAAACGATGGTTATTGGTAAGCAAAGAAGACAACTACAATGAAGAGAATATTGACGAACGTTATGCCTCTGAATCTAGCACTTTGAAAGAAGTATTGATTAGAGAAAAAGTAGCTGCTAAATATGAAATTCAGGTAACAAAAGAAGATATTGAAGATGCTTCATTGGGTTATACTTTATCATTGTTCAGAAATTATGGTATGCAAAATCCTGATTTTGAATTCGTAAAAAAATTCAGTGATGATAGTTTGAAAAAAGAAGCACACGTTCAACAAATGAACGACATTGCTGTTCGTAGAAAAGTATACAACAAATTGAAAGAGATTATTTCATATAACGAGAAACACACCAGCATTGAAGGTTTTTACAAAATGATTGAAGAACACAATCACCAACACTAATTTACACCATTAAATAAAATAAGTGACAGGCGGGTTCAATACCCGCCTGTTTTCGTTAAGAAAATTATTATGTTTGCACGCAATGAAGGAGACGAAGGTTAGTATCATTATTGCGTTTTATAAAAACACTAAGGCACTTGCGCTTATTGTTAAAGCCTTGGCGACGCAAACCTATCATCCATTCGAAGTCATCATTGCAGAAGACGACAATAATTCAACAACCAAATTATTTATTGAGGAATTAATCCATCAATTCAAACTCGATATAACACATGTTTATCAGGCCGAGGATGCGGGTTTTCGAAAAAATAAAATTCTCAACCAAGCCATTATAGCCTCAAATGGTGAGTATCTCATTTTTATAGATGGCGACTGCATTCCACATAAGGATTTTATAAAACGCTATGTGCAAGCGTCAGAGCCAAAGACAGCCCTTTTTGGTAGAAGAGTGATGTTGAGTGAATCACTAACTCAAAAACTGTATCAATCAAAAAACCTGTCTTTATTAGCTTATTGGCATCTATTAACCAAGAATGCTAAAGGTCTCAAGTATTCATTTAGTTTACCTGTCATCAAACAAAAAAGAGACATTGGTATTTATGGTTGTAATTGGGGGCTTTATAAAAATGAGATTGTTGCCATTAATGGCTTTGATGAAGACTATGTAACAGCTGGCGTTGGCGAAGATTCTGATATTGAGTGGCGTTTAAAAAAGAATGGCATTCAACTTATCTCCATTCGGTTTTCTGCTACTGAATACCATTTGCACCATCCATTGAATTATTCGGACACCGATGTAAAAATTGGCTTGAAGCAAATGGAAGTAAAAAAAATAGCTGGTGAATTACGCTGTAAAAACGGGTTAGATAAACTCAGCTAAAAAGGCCTATTAAAACAACTTCAATAGAAGTTTTTTCTATCAAATTTTCTCCAATACCATACCAATAGGAAACCAAAAATAGCCCCTCCAATATGTGCAAAGTGTGCCACATTATCACCTTTTGGATTTGTAAACCCCAATACCAAATCTAATATTAAGAAGCCGGGTATTAAATATTTCGCCTTAATGGGATAAGGAATAAACATAATCATAAGGGTTCTATTAGGAAACAAGAATGCATAAGCAACAACAACTCCATATAGGGCACCACTTGCCCCTTCAACAGAGCCCGCAATAATACTTCCTGCACTAGCCAGAGCCTCTTGGGTTTTGATAATACTTTCGTTCGAATAAATGGTATTACCTTCGATGCGTAAGCCTAAATCTGCAGGACTCGGCAGCCAAAGTTCAAACTGATAATGCAATTGAAATATTTGTACTAGAAAATGAATAGCCAATGCGCCTAAACCAGAAATAAAATAGAGTTGTACAAATTTCTTCGTTCCCAAAAAATCTTCCATAATCATTCCAATGGACACCAAACCGAACATATTAAACACTAGGTGTCCAATATTGGTTGAATCGTGCATGAACATATGGGTGATAATTTGCCAGGGTTGAAAGAATCCAGACTTAGGATAATGAGCCGCTAGAAGAAACTCTAAGTCAACAATGCCTCTCATTTGCAATAATTTTGTACCTATAAAAAGTACAATACAGGCAATTAGTATTTGTTTGACAGCAGGGGTTAAATTGATGCGCATGGTTATAGAAATAAATCGGTGATTTTTTGGTTGGTAAACTCTACAAAAACTGGTTTGCCATTCGGCCGAATGGCCGGCGTTTCGCATTTAAAAAGTTGATTGATCAGTTCTATTTGTTCTTCCTTTTCTAAATGCTTGGTTCTCAATATGGCCTCATTCTGAGCCAGCGACAAGGCCAGTGCCTTGCGTTTATCGCCAGCAAAACTGCCTGAATTATTTTTATAATTTTCTAGCAAACTTTCTAGCAACTCTTTTTCACTGCCTTTAATTGTCTCAGCAGGAACACCATTGATGATCAGACAATTGGTGCCAAAATCGGCCACATCAAAGCCAAGATCCTTAATATCATCCAATAAATCGTGGGCAAGTATGTAATCTGTTTTAGATAATTCAATGGTGCGCGGAAATAATAACTGTTGCACAGTAGCCGAGCGGTAAACAATGTTCTCCGAATATTTTTCAAACAGTATTCTTTCGTGGGCAGCCCGTTGATCGATTATGTAAAAATGACCATTGTGATTGGTCGCCAAACAACCATTGCTTAACTGAATGACTTCAAAATCGATGGTCTCTTGAGTTAAACCCAATCCATTATTAGAAACTTCGCTGCTTGATGAAATAAATGTATGGATACTCTCCTTTTGATCAATACTGGTATCAAACAATTTATGCCATTGACTTGTCTGCACTTGTTTCCATTGCTGCTCTGCTGCAAAGGGATTATAGCTTTTATTTGTTTTTACATCTGGCGATTGGGTGTGAACGACTTCTTTATTTAAAAAGCCAACTGGATTAAATACATTCTTATCCGCAAATTCCAATTCAGGTGTGCTATTGTATTGCCCTAATGCCTTTCTTACGGCAGACTTTACAAGTGCATAGATGGCGCGTTCGTCATCAAATTTAATTTCGGTTTTAGTTGGATGAATATTAACATCTATTCTGCCTGGATCAATTGTTAGAAATAAAGCATACATAGGAAACTGATCTTTTGCAATCAGTTGATCGTAGGCAGAGGCAATGGCGTGATTGAGATAGGCATCTTTTATAAAGCGGTTGTTTACAAATAAGAACTGTTCACCACGTGTGCGCTTGGCAACCTCAGGCTTTCCAACAAAACCATTGACTAATACTAAATCATGGTTTTCAAAAACACTTAAAAAATCATTGGTATTTTTCTTACTCATCAACTCTGCAATGCGATTTGCCAAGGTGGTAGGCTTTAGTTCAAATACTTCTTTATCATTGTGATAAAGACTCATGGCTATGTTAAAATGCGGCATTGCCACACGCGTAAATTCATCAATGATATGGCGCATTTCTACAGGAACGCTTTTTAAAAAATTTCTGCGCGCAGGTACATTATAAAATAAATTTCGAATTGAAAAGGTGGTGCCATCGGGTGTAGCTGTTTGACTTTGTTCGTTTACTTTGCTGCCTTCAATTTTAATTAAAGTACCAATCTCATCCTCGGCTCTTTTGGTTTTCATTTCGACATGTGCAATGGCCGCTATTGAAGCCAGTGCTTCGCCTCTGAATCCAAAACTTTTTAATTTAAATAAATCATCAGCACTCCTAATTTTGGAGGTAGCGTGCCGCTCCCAACACATTCTTGCGTCGGTAACACTCATACCACTTCCATTGTCAATAATTTGAACCAAAAGTATGCCCCCTTCCTTTGTAATTAATTTGATGCTAGTAGCCCCTGCATCAATAGAATTCTCGAGTAATTCCTTAACAATAGAAGCAGGTCGTTGAACAACTTCTCCAGCTGCTATTTGGTTGGCAATATTGTCGGGTAGCAGCTTTATATAATCCATTTGAAGGTTAACTAGTTTAGGAAAAACATGTAAAACAATTTGCAAATTTTTTATTGTTACCAATTGATTTACGGATACAAATTTAAGACATCGCACCACTTATTCATCTAAATTTTCGACAAGAAAATATACCAATTGTCAACAGCATTTTATCTGTTAAAAAATTTTTATTTTCTGCTTATTATTTTTTAAACTTGCATAAACTAATATGAACGAAGACTTATTACAATACATTTGGCAAGCTGGTTTATTTACTTCTGATAACTTAAAAACCATTGATGGGCAGCCAATCTTAATCCTAAAGCGCGGGCAGTTGAATCGCGATTCTGGGCCGGATTTCAGTCAAGCGCGCATTCGCATTGGTGAAGCAGATTGGGTAGGCAATGTTGAAATCCACATTAACTCGAATGATTGGTTTTCTCATAAGCATCATTTGGATGCCGCTTATAATAATACTGTCTTACATGTTGTATACATTCATCAAAAAGTAGCTATGCGCATGGATGGCAGCTACGTACCTACCCTTGTTCTTAATGATACAATTTACCCTGAAGTGATGAAGCACTTTAGATTATTAAAACAATCAGAACACTGGATTCCATGTGCGAGTTTGATTTCTAAAATCGATCATTTTACTGTTAATCAAGCGCTTGATCGCTCATTAGTGAGCCGTTTAGAACGAAAAAGTGAACAAATTGAAAAGTGGTTAATAGATTGTAATAATGATTGGCATTCTGTATTCTATTATGCCATTGCAAGAAGTTTTGGATTTGGAACCAATGCCCAACCATTTGAAGAATTAGCAATGCGCTTACCTATTCAAATTTTAGGTAAACATAAAAATGACGCCCATCAAGTTGAAGCTTTGATATTTGGTACAGCAGGTTTTTTAAATGAAATGATTTTAGATAACTATTACATCCATTTGAAAAAAGAGTGGGAATTTCTAAAAAAGAAATATCAATTGCATTCGAATGAACCAAGTAGTTTTAAATTAATGCGCATGCGACCTGGCAATTTCCCAACCATGCGCTTGGCCCAACTATCGGCATTGATTCATAAAAGCCACCATTTGTTTGCGCTTATCATTGAATTAAACGATGTTAAAGATATTATTCAATTATTCGATATAGAAGGTTCGGCGTATTGGCAAACACATTATATCTTTGGAAAGGATGCAAAAAAACACAGTGCCGCGCTTTCAGAAGCTGCTCAACAGCTGCTTTTAATCAATGCAGTTGTGCCTGTACTTTTTGTATATGGCAAAAGCATAGGCAACGAGAACATATGCAATAAAGCCATTTCATTACTCCAACATTTAGCCCCTGAAAGCAATAGCATTATCAAGCATTGGGAAGGTTTAGGCCTATCGGCCAATTCGGCATTTGACAGCCAAGCGTTGCTAGAATTAAAATCACAATATTGCGATAAAAAACGATGCCTTCAATGTAAAATTGGCAATAAATTATTGCAGGCTAAGATACTTTAAATCCTATAAAGAAGGTAAAGTACTGCCATAGCGAGGTGCTAGGTTTACTAGCATATCCTTGGTCATTTTATTCAAATCAAAATCAGGGTTCCAACCCCAATCCTTTCTCGCTTCCGCATCATCTATGCTATTCGGCCAGCTATCGGCAATGGCTTGTCTGCTATCAGGATTGTATTCGGTTTTAAAGTTGGGAATATATTGCTGTATGGATGCCGTAATTTCGGAAGGAGAGAAACTCATGCCTGCTAAATTATAACTGCTTCTTATTTTGATTTGTTCTGCAGGTGCGTGCATAATATCCAATGTTGCCTTTAGTGCATCAGGCATATATAGCATCGGTAACTCTGTATTGTCCTTTAAAAAGCAATTATGAACACCTGTTTGTAAAGCATCATGGTAAATACTCACTGCATAATCTGTGGTTCCACCACCCGGATCGCTTTTATGTCCAATTAAACCTGGGTAACGCAAGCTTCTAACATCAACACCTCTTTTTTGAAAATAATATTCGCAATATCTTTCACCTGCTAATTTACTTATTCCGTAAATGGTATTGGGATCCATTACACAATTCTGAGGCGTATGGTTAACAGGGGTGCCAGGACCAAACACTGCAATAGAACTAGGCCAATACACTTTGCCAATTTTAAAATCTACAGCTGCATCTAATACATTAAATAAGCCATCCATGTTCAGTGTCCAACCTAACTTTGGCTTAGCCTCTGCAGTAGCACTTAATAAGGCTGCAAGATGATACACCTGCTTAGGTTGGTACTTCGTCAAAATTTCACTTAATCTATTTTTATCTAATATGTCTAAATTTTCGAAAGGCCCTTGTTTAAAAACAGCATGTTCGCTTTGGCGAATATCAGAAGCAACTACATTGCTATCGCCATAGATGGTTCTCAATGATTCAACAAGCTCAGTTCCCAATTGACCGCAAGCTCCGATTACTAAAATATTTTCAGACATAATTATTTTTCTACTGCAAACGTAAAATTAAAATACGAGATTTTCATTCGAATATTTCTTTAGTTTTGTGAGATGCGACTGTTGAAAATCCTTTCTTTGATACTATTGTTATTTGGCGTTGGTTTTAAGTCGTTATTGGCATTGCCTGATAGCACAAAATCAGTGCATTTAATGTTTGCCTCCTACAATTTTGGTTTTAATAAAGTGGTCAGTTCATCACTTTCAAAAACCGCATTTTTTTACAGTGAATTCGCACCCTTGCACAATCCTGCCATTGGTGTAAATCTGCATTTGCCATTCACACCCAATAAAAATATTCTAATTGAGGGTTTATATTCTCACGCCCGTATCGGTTATCATTACACTGCACCGAATAGCAACATTAATAATTTTAATACCACAGGACATATTCGTCTGAATGGCGTTATCATTAATACCCAGATACAATATAAAGTGTTCGATTGGATGAAAATCAACTATGGTCTTGGTCACTATTTCAACACCATAAATACCTTTGAAATTGATAGTGTCGCTGAGGAAATACGGTGGACAACCAATGGCAAAAGCCACATGAAATCCTATACCTTAGCATTGGGTTTTGGTGTAGAATTTAAATTGTATAAGCGCCTTTTTTTAGAAGTCAATACCTTGCGTGGGGTAACAAATTTTATTATTCTCAACCTAAAATCCGACCCAACTAATGATTTCCCAATGAAAATGGGCTTTACAGGAATTTCCTTGAATTATAGAATATGGTAAATCATACTACCCTAATCACTGATAACTAGTACCAAACTTTCTTGGCATGCGATTGCGCAAACCAATACGGTATTTCATTGATAGAATCGAAAGCACGGGTTTGTATAAAACAGGCATTTTTGCCAACGGCTATGCTGCCATGGGTTTCGCTTAATCCTAGAGCATAGGCCCCATTAATCGTCAAAGCATTGAAGGCTTCGGCTGGCAATAAGCCGTTATATAAACAAGCTAGACTCCAAGTAAACCAAAGATTATGATGTGGGCTGCTACCAGGATTGAAATCACTTGCCACACATACAGGCAATCCAGCATCTATCATTCTTCGGCCTGGGGCATAAGGAATTTTTAGAAAAAACGAACTTCCCGGCAGTATAACTGGCATTGTATTGCTGTTTAATAAATAATTAATTTCAACATCACTTAAGTGTTCAAGATGATCGACTGAAAGTGCATTATTATCTACTGCTGTTTGAACCCCTCCAGTTAAGCCCAATTCATTGCCATGAATTTTTGGTTGAAGTCCTAAAGCGGCTGCTGCAGTTAGTATTTGAGTAGTTTCTTCTACGCTAAAAAAACCCTTATCACAAAACACATCGATGTAATCTGCCAAGTGTTCTTTGACTATAACAGGTAACATTTCATTAATGATTAAATCGATATAGCCTTGGTGATTTGATTTGTATTCAGCAGGGAATGCGTGGGCTCCTAAAAATGTCGCTTTAATACTGATTGGTAATTCATTTTTCAACCGCTTTACCACTCTTAGCATTTTTAATTCTGCCTCAACAGATAAACCATAACCACTTTTTATTTCGAGTGCCAAGGTACCACCAGCAATCGCTTCCTCTGCATATTTTAGTGCTTTTTTGTACAAAGTATCCGCGTCCATCGCCTGCAATTTTTTTGCAGAATTTAAGATTCCTCCACCTTCTGCAGCAATGTCTTCATAAGTTTTACCTTGCAAACGCATTACATACTCATTGTGTCTACTACTTGCAAATACCATGTGGGTATGCGAATCTACAAACCCAGGCATAAGCCAGTCACCGTGCATATTGACAATTTGCTGGTCGGTTTCAGGGCAATTGTCCATTATACCATAAGCGTGAATCTTGCCGTCAACTACCTCAACGAATGCATTGTGCAGCGCATTGATATGGCCCATTTCTTCGCCCTTTAACAACATGGTTTCCTTTGGTAAAATTCCCATTAATTGGCCTATGTTTGTAAGGGTATAATTTTTAAGCATCATGAATATTCAGAATATAAAACAGATTGACTGCAAAGGTAAAGCAATTTTTATTGCAGATACAGCAAGGGTCATTGGCAATGTAACTTTAGGTGACGATGTTAGTATATGGTTTGGTGCAGTGGTTCGCGCAGACACTGATAAAATAACCATTGGAAACAAAAGCAATATACAAGACAATGCAGTCGTTCATGTAGATCCAGGCTTTCCTACAACTATAGGTGAAGCTTGTATTATTGGGCATGGGGCCATAGTGCATGGTGCAACCCTTGCCAACAATGTTTTGATTGGCATGCGAGCAACTGTAATGAATGGCGTAAATATAGGGGAATATAGTATTATAGGAGCCGGGGCAGTGGTGCCAGAAGGCATGCAAATTCCACCCTATAGTTTGGTATTAGGCATACCCGCAAAAATTGTAAAATCCATTGGCGGAGATCAAAAAACGAAAATTATTAAAAATGCTGAAGCTTATTCAGAATTAAGCAAGGCATACTTAAAATCATTCTACAAATAATCTTTTTAAAACTGATTTATGTCATTTTAATAATGATAAGTATACTGCATATTGCATTCATTTCTAACATCATGACAAAAGTCGAATTTTTAAAATCAATTGGGTCTACCATCAAGCAACTGCGCGCAGTAAAAAGAATGTCCCAGATTCAACTGGCAAATATTTGTCAATTTGATAAAGCTAGTATGTCTAGAATTGAATCAGGACAGGCAAATCCAACAATTCAGACGCTTTATAAAATAAGCGAGGCACTTGAAACGCCCGTTACAAATCTCTTTATAGAGCATTAAGCTGCCAATAAATGTTTAGTTTGTTGCATTTCCTTAAATAAACCATCAATATAGCGTTCCATTAGTTTGTAAAAAGATGGTTTTGAAATACTATTATCTAAATTTTCATTGCGTATTTTACATTGCTTACTGTATACAAATGTAAGTTCTCCGTTTTTGTATAATTGGCCTGAAATATTAATTTCCCTATAACCTGAAACAGAAATAAAAAAACAATCTTTGTTAATAGATTTGATGACCTCTATTGTTTTCACTACATCATAATCACTTTTTTGATGAGCATTGCTAAAATGGTTATCAAAAACAACGACTTGAAAGTTGGCTTTAGATGTTTGCAGAATACTTTCTATAGTTGACTTTGATTCAATTTCAAATTTTAAATTAGCGAGTGATTTGTTCGAACGCAGTTCATTAATTTCTTCACTGATTAATTGACTGTAGTAATGCTGTTGTTCAATTACAACAACTTTAATTGATTTAGTTTTCATAAGTTTACAAGTTTAGTTTCAACAAAGCTATCATAAAATTTAGCTTTTCAAAACTGAGAGATATCACTCTAACACCCTTATTAATAGTAGATTCTAAAATTATAAATATGATTTTTAGTGTTTTAAATATTGAGTCGTTAATGCTCATTTTATAAAATAAGCCAGATTAATTATTATTTAAAAAGGGGCCATTTTAAACGCATATAAAATTGACATTATTTATCTATCAATATGTTTATCAATTGATTATAATCCAATTAATTATTTTCTATTAGTTGAAATTTCAAAAAGACTAAAAAAATAAATGTCTGAAAATTATATTTTTAGAAAAATTATAAATTTTTCTTAAAAAATACTTTTTTAGAAAAAAAATTAGGAAATAATACGCAATATTTTATCCAATTTTTGCTTGGTAAGCGGCTTTTGAATAAAGCCCTTGATGGAAGAATATGAAAACAACTTTTCCTTATCTGCAGGATTAATTGAAGATGTGAATACAAATAGGGGTATCGACTTATCAATCCCTAATTTCATATACTCATCTACAAATTCCCATCCATCCATTACTGGCATATTTAAATCAAAAAGAATGACTTGAGGTAAATCTACATTCGTCTCAATCGCAAGTTTTAATCTTTTGATAGCTTGCAGGCCATCCGTAAAGGTTTCTGTTCTGTTGCAAAATTCTTCTTTCTTAATTAAAGCGCCAGTTAAGTATATTATGATTTCATCATCATCTATTATATAAGCTAAATCAATTTTATTTATGGTCATTTGCTATTAGTTGTTTGTATGTTCTACAAAATAAGTACATTATGATTGTAATAGCAATTACAATTATTTAATATAACAAGTTTCTAAAAATATTAATCGTTTTTACTGTGCTTGCTTAATAACACCTAATTCTAGGCCCACCTTAGTAAACGCTGCAATTGCTTTATCTATATGGTGTTGCTCGTGCGCAGCAGATAACTGAACCCTTATTCTTGCTTGATCTTTTGGAACAACAGGATAGAAAAATCCAATAACATAAATACCTTCTTCTAATAATTTATCTGCCATGGTCTGACTCAACTTGGCATCATATAGCATAATCGGCACTATTGCACTGTCACCATTCTTGAAGTCGAACCCTGCTTTTTTAATCCCAGCTTTGAAATAATTCACATTCCACTCAAGTTTGTCGCGTAATTCTGTTGATTCACCTAAAATTTTAAAGACTTCTAAGCTAGCAGACACAATGGCGGGCGCTAATGAATTAGAGAATAAATAAGGGCGTGAACGTTGGCGCAATAATTCAATAATTTCTTTCTTACCTGTGGTATAACCACCCATTGCCCCACCTAAGGCCTTACCCAAGGTGCCAGTGATAATGTCAATTTGACCATGTACACCACACAATTCTGGTGTACCTTTTCCTGTTTTACCTATGAAGCCAGCAGCATGACACTCATCTACCATTACCAATGCATCGTATTGATTAGCCAGTGCATTAATTTTATCAAGTTGTGCCACATAGCCGTCCATACTAAATACACCGTCGGTAACAATTATTTTATGTCTGTGACCAGCAGTATTTGCAGCAATTAGCTGTTGCTCCAAATCGGCCATATCATTGTTGTTATATCTATACCTTGCTGCCTTACATAAACGCACGCCATCAATGATAGAAGCATGGTTCAATGAATCAGAAATGATGGCATCATCCTCTCCAAATAATGGTTCAAATATACCACCATTCGCATCGAAAGCAGCTGCGTATAAAATGGTATCTTCTGTACCATAGAACTCGGCAATTTTAGCTTCCAATTCTTTGTGTATATCTTGGGTTCCACAAATAAAGCGCACACTGCTCATCCCGAAACCATGGGTGTCTAATGACTTTTTGGCAGCATCTATTACACGAGGATGACTTGATAAGCCTAAGTAATTATTTGCACAAAAATTAACGACCTCCTGACCACTGCTCAATCTAATGTCTGCGCCTTGTGGAGATACAATGATGCGTTCTTTTTTATACAAGCCCGCTTGTTCTATTTGTTCTAATTCTTGCTTTAAATGTTGTTGAAGTTTACCGTACATATTAATGGAATGTTTTTTGCAAAAATAAGTGAGTCAAAGCATATTTTTCAGTCTATTTCAACAATATCTCTGAACAAATAATTAGATTTGCCGTTAATACCTATAGATTTCAATCACTAGCACCTTATCAATATCCAAAATGGACGAACAAGAAAAAAAGAAAAAAGAAGAAAACCCTTTCGGTGAGCGCAAAAACAATGCACCAAAATTTAATATGTATTGGATTTGGGGCATCCTACTCCTTGGGTTTATCATCATAAGTTTTTACCCTAATAACCCTGGCAAACGCAGTAACTGGAACGCAGTAAGTGAAATGATAGTGAGCAATGATGTAGAAAAAATGGAGGTTGTAAATAACCGCTTAGTCAAAGTATACATCAAAAAGGAAATGCTAACCAATGATAAATACAAAGATTTGAATAAGCAAACACCGAATATGTTCGGTCAAGTATCACCTCAGTATTATTTCGAAATAGATAAAGATGCGTTCAATAAAAATATTGAATCCTTAAAATCAGAGCACAAAGAAGCCAAAGATGTTGTTATCGATTATCAATACGAAAACGATAGCACTTGGCAGATATTGAATTGGATTATCATGATTGGTTTACTCATTGCCTTCTGGAGCTTTATGATGCGCAGAATGGGCGGTGGTGGCGGTGGCGCTGGTGGTGGCCCTGGTCAATTGTTTAACATTGGCAGAAGTAAAGCCACTTTGTTTGATAAAAATACCAAAGTGAATGTTACTTTCAAAGATGTGGCTGGATTAGATGAAGCCAAAGTGGAAGTCATGGAAATTGTAGATTTCTTAAAAAATCCAAAAAAATATACCCGCTTAGGTGGTAAAATTCCTAAAGGCGCTTTGTTAATTGGTTCGCCTGGAACAGGTAAGACCCTCTTAGCAAAAGCAGTTGCTGGTGAAGCCAATGTGCCTTTCTTCTCTTTATCGGGTTCCGATTTTGTGGAGATGTTTGTTGGTGTTGGTGCATCGCGTGTAAGAGATTTATTCCGTCAGGCCAAAGAGAAAGCACCATGTATCATTTTTATTGATGAGATAGATGCGATTGGTAGAGCCCGTGGTAAAAACTTAATGAGTGGCTCTAACGATGAGAGAGAGAATACCCTGAACCAATTGTTAACAGAAATGGATGGCTTTGGAACCGATAGTGGTGTTATCATTTTAGCAGCTACTAACCGTCCTGATATTTTGGATTCTGCCTTACTTAGACCGGGAAGATTCGATAGACAAATTTCTATTGATAAACCAGACTTAGTGGGTAGAGACCAAATCTTTAAAGTGCATTTACAAGGCAAAGAATTATCTCCTGAGGTTGATGCTAAAAAACTATCTGCTCAAACGCCTGGTTTTGCTGGTGCCGAAATTGCCAACGTTTGTAACGAAGCTGCTTTAATAGCTGCGCGTAATAACAAAGACAGAATTGATATGCAAGATTTTCAAGATGCCATTGACAGAGTGATTGGCGGTCTTGAGAAAAAGAATAAATTGATTTCTCCAGAAGAGAAAAACATTGTAGCTTATCACGAAGCTGGGCATGCTGTGGCAGGTTGGTTCTTAGAATTTGCCGATCCATTGGTAAAAGTATCGATTGTACCACGTGGTGTTGCAGCCTTAGGTTATGCGCAATACTTACCAAAAGAACAATACATTTACAGAAGCGAACAATTACTTGATGAAATGTGTATGACCTTAGGTGGTAGAGCGGCCGAAGATTTGATCTTTGGAAAAGTAAGTACAGGGGCGCAAAACGATTTGGAACGTATTACTAAAATGGCCTACTCAATGGTCACCATTTATGGTATGAATGAGAGAATTGGCAATGTAAGTTTCAATGATTCAACTGGAGAGTATACTTACAGTAAACCATACAGCGAAAAAACTGCGGAGATGATTGACGAAGAAGTTCGTAAAATCATTGACATTGCTTATGTAAGAACAAAAGCCTTATTGAGTAGCAAAAAAGCAGAATTGATTAATTTGGCGCAAGAGTTATTGAAGAAAGAAATCTTGTTCCAATACGATTTAGAAGCATTGATAGGTAAACGTCCATTCGATCATAAAACCAATTATGAGAATTACATGGAAAGCGATTCAAATAAGAAAGATGAAGTAGTTGTCCCAGTAGTGGAAAGCAACACTGAAAGTGCTGTTGTTGAACCAACGCAAACACTAGAGAACAGTGCCACTGCCGACGATCAAAGCGCCTAATATTTATACCAAATAGTGCCTTCATCATAGTTATGAAAACACTGATCTTTATATTAACTCTATTTTCAACCCAAAAAGCTTGGGGTAGCGATACCCTAAGCTGCAACGGGACTTTAGATAAAGATGGTAAAAAGCATGGCGTATGGCTTTGTAAAAACAATTCTGGTCAATTAATTAAAAAAGAGCGCTATAAACATGGCGAGTTAAGCACTTGGATGTTGTTCAACAACAAGGGTCAAATGGTGCAATCGCGCAACCGCAAAGGAAAAATAAGGAAGTATAATCCTTGTGGATGTTAATTTAGTTTTCCAAAAGAAACAAAGAGCTTAACACCACACTAAAGCCCAACAAATACCCCCAATAAATTTGTTTAGTAGTATGGGCTTGCAACCATAAGCGGCTACTGCCACTAAGTCCCGCAACTATTATTGAAATGAGAAGATACGCTTCCATTTGAGCAATATGCTGTATGGACACTACATAAAACATCAATGCCACCATGCCTCCTGCTGCTATGGTATGACTGCTAATACCAAATTTAATGGTTATAATAGCATTTAAAAACAAACAAATGGCTGATCCAATCAAAAAATACATCGGTAAGCCACCCATCTCATTTTTGTACAATTGATAAGATGTTACCGCTAACAAAATGGAGATTATGACATAGGGAAAGGTGCGTTGTTTATGCGTTGAGATTATATAATTGTCTAAAAACTTAAACCGCTTGAGTAAAACAACTACTAGCAATGGCATTACTAAGGTATTGACCGCCATATAAATAACGAGCGTAATTAATTGCTCATCGTAATACTTACTGCTGTAATAAGGATGGTATAACAACAAGGCTGCAATACCTGCATTCAAGAGAATGAGCGGATGAAACAATACTGAAAAGAACCAAGCTAAAAATTTCATCCCAATAAATTAAGCTAACACTGGCACTTCACGCGGGGCGTAATTTTTTGCTTTATCGGCAATGGCTTTAATATGCGCTGGTGTTGTACCGCAGCAGCCACCTATCATGTTTACCCAACCTTCGGCCATAAATTTTTCGACCACATTGGCCATTGCCTCAGGCGATTCATCGTATTGTCCAAACTCGTTAGGCAAACCTGCATTCGGATAAGCGGTAGTATATACCCATGCCACACGGCTAATTTCGCTGATATGTGGTATCATATCCTTAGCACCTAAAGCACAATTTAAACCAATGCTAATGATGTTGGCATGCGATAAGGAGTTCCAAAAGGCTTCAGGGGTTTGACCACTTAAAGTTCTGCCACTGGCATCAGTAATGGTTCCAGATACCATTACAGGAATATCAATTTGTCTTTCGTCTTTAATGGTATTGACTGCAAACAA
>CANMBF010000015.1 GCA_947496065.1 Bacteroidota bacterium | reverse complement strand
TAGCTTCGATAGAAATACCATATAATTTTGAAATTGAGTATAGCGTATCGCCAGTTTTAACCATGTGTTTGACACTTTCTTGGGTTTTGATTGTGGCACCTGCTGACTTTATTTTTAATTTTTGGCCCAATATTAATTGATTACTAGTTAAGCTATTACTTGTTTTAAGTTCCTCAACTGATAGGCCATAAAGTTTACTGATACTATATAAAGTTTCACCAGCAGTAACAGTATGAAAAGTTACATTCAAATTTTCCATATTATTACTTGTGCTTATTGTTTGAATGCCTGTTTTTTGAATCGTATCAGGTGCAGAACCTGCTTTATGTTGTAATTGTAAAACAGTTCCCGATACAGGCTCTGTGCCTGGTAACATTAAGTTTTTCTTATAAAGGGCATTGAGTTTAATGGCATATTTTTGAGAAATCGTCCACATATCTTCACCTTCTGCAACTATATGCGATGGAATCGTTGCCTTGTTTTTCTTGGGTTTTAAGTATAATACATCTCCTGGTTCAATATGGTGGTAGCTCAAATCATTGTACTTGGTGAGTTTTTTTTCAGTTTTATTATTCTGAGTTGCGATTGTTTCTAAATTTTGATTCGGTTGAACCACAGTTACCGGAAGGTGTTTGGCATTGATAATTTCGAAATTAGCAGGCATTTCTTGGTTATAGGGATTATAGCCATTAACAATCAATGTATCAAATTTGGCCAATTTGTTGCGTTCAATACAGCCTATTATTAAATCAGTATATTTTTGGTTCGTGGCATAACCCGCGGCCAATAGCCCTGCAGCCCAAGATTTATAATCGGTTATTGAAAAAGTAAACAAGGAAGCATAACGTTTATTTTCATTTAAAAAACGCGAATGGTCTCTAAACGATTCCTCAGCTGTGCTATAGCATCGGAAACACTCTTGCAAGGCGTCATCATCTTCTAATATCGTGCAGCCTGTCCACTCTTTTTTACACTTTATGCCAAAATGGTTGTTTCCATTCTTTGCTAGTCGGCTATTTCCGCTGCCACTCTCCAATAAACCTTGGGCAAGGGTAATACTAGCAGGAACTTTATACTCAATCATTTCACGCATGGCAATGTTTTTGAAACTGTCGATGTATTGCTTAACACTGAGTGTTTGCGCGAATGCGTTGTTTATTATAAAAATGAAACAGAGGCTAATATAAGTTTTTTTTATAGCAATCATTGGTCTTTGAAATTCAAAAATAATTGGCAGACAACTTTTTACACCATATTTTTGTCAACATATATACAACGATGAAAAGTGTTAAATTATTCTGCATGCTTTTGTGCTTAAGCATGTTTTTACCTTCTGTTAATGCGCAGCAAGAGCCATTGCCACCCGTCTTTGCAATTAGTTTTAATAACAAAGCGCCTAAAACTGGCGATGTCATTGAAGTTATTCTTAAAGCGAGTGTTCCGAAGGGCATGCACATGTATAGCACTTTTAATAAATGTGATATTGGCCCACTAAAACTTGAGTTGTTTTTTGATAAAAATACAAGTTATTGCTTAGAAGGCAATCCTTTCAGTATAGGTGATAAAATCATTATGGATGAGGTATTCAATTGTGAAGTAGGAGAATTTCATGATAGGGCCGAGGTACATCAAAAAGTAAGGGTATTGAATTCCAATTTTAAAATAAGTGGAAGAATAGAAGGTCAATGGTGTTCGGAATCTACTTGCTATGGGTTCGGAGGACTCACACCGTTGGTTTTTTCTGGGAGTGTAATGGCGATTGGAAATCCAGCGAAATGTGGGGAGACAGGTGCCCAAGAAGTAATTGAAACCACTGACACGCCAAAAATAAATATTCAATCTCCAACCCGCAGTGGTGATACAAGCAAGCAAGATACGGCCAATTTCAAGACTTGTAGCTATAGATTAAATGGCAATAACGACCAAGCGACCTGCATCGCAAAAACATTTAATGGAGAACAATCCGAAACTGATAAAGAAAGCAACTGGGGTCTTTTTATTTTGGCATTTATTTCAGGTCTTGCTGGCTTGTTAACACCATGCGTTTTTCCAATGATACCGATGACCGTTTCTTTTTTTCTAAAGGATAAAAAGAGTAAAAAGAAAGCTTTTTTGAATGGAATGGTTTTTGGTCTATCGATTATTGGCATCTATGTGATTATTGGCCCCCTAACTGCTCTTGCTTTGGCGCAGATGCAGGTAGTTTTATATCTACCCATTGGTTGCCAAATACCTTGTTCTTTGTCATTTTTTTAGTTTTTGCTTTTTCATTTTTTGGAGCGTTCGAAATAATGTTACCATCTTGGCTTAGCACTAAGGTAGATAGAGAAGCTGATAAAGGTGGCATCTATGGAATATTTTTTATGGCTTTAACATTGGCCATTGTTTCATTTTCTTGCACGGGTCCAATTGTAGGATCGGTGCTAGTGCAAAGCGCAGGAGGCGAGTTTATTCGTCCTGTGATAGCTATGTTAGGTTTTGGGTTAGCCTTTGCGTTACCATTTTCATTGTTTGCAGTTTTCCCCAATTGGTTAAATAGTTTGCCAAAAGGTGGTGGTTGGCTCAACAGTGTAAAGGTGTGTTTTGGTTTTATTGAATTGGCTTTGGGCTTAAAGTTTTTAAGCGTTGCCGATCAGACGTATCACTGGCATATTCTTGATAGAGAAGTTTATTTGAGTTTATGGATTGTCATTTTTGGATTAATGGGCCTTTATCTTTTAGGTAAATTGAAATTCTCTCATGACAGTGAAATGAAATATTTAAAAGTGCCTAGATTGATGTTATCAATGGCAACATTGGCCTTTGTGGTCTATATGATACCAGGTTTATGGGGCGCTCCACTTAAATTTTTATCTGGCTATTTACCGCCAATAAGTACCCAAGATTTTGATATTAATCGCAGTTTAAGAGAGTCGCAAGGTGTCAAAGGCAATGTTTGTAAGAAACCAAATTTCAGCAACTATTTGCATATTCCCCATGGTTTGAATGGCTATTATGATTATGATGAAGCGGTGGCCTGTGCCAAAGAATTAAAGAAGCCATTGTTTATTGATTTTACCGGTCATGGCTGTGTTAATTGCAGAAAAATGGAAGAGAAAGTATGGAGCAATCCTCGCGTATTAAAAGTACTCAATGAAGAGTATGTCATAGCATCTTTATACGTTGATGATAAAGTTATAAAATTAGACCCATCAGATTTTTTTGTAGGCAGATTTAGTAAGCAAGAAATTAAAACGTTGGGCAAAAAAAATACGGAAATAGAAGTGTGTTATTTTGGTAAATCATCGCAACCGCTCTACTGCTTATTAGATGGAAAGGAAAGCTTGTTACAAACACCTGTTGGAAGTGAAATTAACCACAAACAATTTGACACAGAAGAGTTTTTAAAATTCTTAGAAAATGGTGTTAAAGAGTATAAAAAGCGCAATTCAGCGTTGAAATAGTTAATCTTTGATAACCTGCACGACGCCATGCGTTTTGATGCTCTGACCGCAGCCATCTGCTTCAATGAAATAATAATAAGTGCCATTCGGAAATTTTCCTGAGTTCCATGGAATATTATCTGTTTCATAAATTTTGAGGCCCCACCTATCGAAGATTGTTAAGTGGTAGTTATAGGGTGGAGTAGCTTCTGGAAATACATCATTCCAACCATCATTGTTGGGTGTAAATACATTAGCGAATTTAAAATTAAGGTTACTTGAGTTGTCTTTCAGTTCAACAGAATCACTATATGGACAGTCATTCTTTTTTAACCCACTTATTCTAAAAAAGCCCTTTTCCTTAACAAAGGCTTTGCTATCTGAAAATTGAGGCGATAATTGACTTGGATTGGAATACCAATTGATTGTTTTGAAAGGCCCGGATACCCATAATGTAGCTCTCAATTGTTTTAGGCTGTTGTCACAAATTAAGCTATCTGTATGGAGCGCTACACCTTCTTGGTCGAGTGATATAATACAAGTGTCATATTTTATGCATTTGCCATAGGTGATGCGGACCCAATATGTTCCATTAGCGCTGGTATTGATAATAGAATCGGTGCTTCCTGTACTCCATAAGTAAGTAGCACCAAAATAAAATTTACTCGGAAAAAGTAGTTTGTTAGTGACATTGCACAGGAATGTATCATTAGGCAATTGAAATGTTATATTTTCAAGAATGGTGATTGTTTTTAAAACAGAATCCATGCAGTTACCATTTTTAGCAATTAATTTAACATTATAAACACCTGCTTTTGGGTATTTATAATAACCACTTGCTTTGTTTGAGGTGTCTGCTAACGTTGTTGTGTCGCCATAGTTCCAAAGGTAGCTCTTTGCATTGTTACTATTATTTGTGAAAAACACTTCACGGTCGCAATTAATATCAGGCGATACAAATGCTGATGTTGTTTCGAAAACGCATGCTTGTACATTAAATTGATAATCGCGCTGAGTAAAGCCAATGAGTGTACCTTTTCTAAATTCTTTTACAACAATTCCAACTACAAATTGTCCAGAATAAGTAGGTGTAATTTTGAGGACACCTGTTTTAGAATTGATGCTAACAATTGGGTTTGAATTAATAGCATTGTTGTTTACATAACCAGATTGAAATATGACCTTACTAAAGGGAGGTGGTTCGGCATTAAAAAAAGAGGGACGAGGGTCGGTAGAATTACCGCCTGTATAGGGATGAAAGAACTCATAAACTAAACTATCGCCCTCACTATCATAGGCAGAATGATCGAAAATAAGTGGGGCATTCGTGCACAAAAAGTTAGGTGGTAAATTTTTAAAAGTCGGACTAGAATTGGACCCAATTTGAGCAGAATCTGATATTTGGGTCCAAATATTTTCACCCGTCCCATTGGGGTCAACTAAATTTATGATGGTGATGTTTCGACAACATCTTTGAAAGGAGAGTATGTATCCTTCAACGCGGTAAGGAAGCGTAACAACGGTATCGTAATAATAGGCATCAACACAGGCATTTGGTGCTAATAAAATGCAGTTGTAATTGGTTTTTGAAACCCTTACAGGAGCACCTCTTTTTATTGCAAAACATAATCCTGAAAGCAGTTGATTAGAGTCTTTGCCGTATACAGCAATATTGGCGTATTGATCTTGTGCAATGGCACCTGCCTGGCCATTATAACAATCGATATAAAGTTTTAAAGTGATCCGATATTTGCTATTGTTTAAGGGATAATAATTGAGCTCTCCACCTACAATATGGGTCGCAAAGGTGCAGGTTGAGATAAAAAAAAACAATATTGAAAACAGCTGTTTCAAGGGCCTAAGGAATACGAAAATAATTAAAATTCTGCTATCCTCTGACAAAAATATTTTTACCCTATTTTTGAAAACTTGTAACAATGAAATTTTTCACAATAGAGCAGTTATGGAAACTGGGTCATTTTATTTTTCTAATGATCTTAGGATTATCGGTGTATTATGCACTTGAAAGAGTTTGTTATATGGATAGTGCCTATATGTTTTTTCGCATGGTGAATGGTGAAAGAATGATTGCAGAGGGTGGAAGGTTTATCAATATTTTGCCACAGATTGTGCCTTGGCTTTTAGTAAAAGTAAGTGCACCATTGAACATTATTGTTATTTGTTTTTCCTTCATGTATACCGCTTGTTTGTATGGAGTATATCTACTTTTAGGACATTGGATGAAAGAAAAAACCATTGCATTGATTTTTCTCTTTTTATTACTCGTTTCGGTGAATGAAACCTTCTTTGATGTGGTTACAGAAACAAAATTTGCCTTGGCTTTTGCGTGTTTGTTTTTGGCCCATTTATTAAGCGAAAAACAACAGTCGATTTACATCGGTGTTTTGATTCTTGTTTTTGGTTTTTACACCCACCCAATTTTTATTATTTATGGGGTGATTATTTTGTTTTTTATTGGCCTTTTTAAGTCGAGTAAACGCGTTGTATTATACGGATTAATTGTAGTGGTTTTTTTACTTGCCAAAGGCTTTATTTTTGGTTCAACATCCTATGAAAAAGAGCTTGTATTGGCAACATTTAACAGTCCTTTAGATTTGTTTAAACATTCATTTTTAAACACCTATTTTTATGGTCTTTTAACTACACAATTTATTATTTTCATCTGTTTATTTATATTACAAGTTATTCTTCTTTTTAAACAAAAAAATTGGCGCCTACTATTTATTTATTTAGTCGTCATTTTTGCACTCTATTTTACATTAGCAATTGTATATAGCAAAGGGGATAGTCATATGATGATTCAGAAGACCTTATTTATTTTTCATTTCACACTTTTGATCCCCTTTATATTAGTTGAAAAAACAATGTTATTGCGTGCACGAACGATTTTTTTTATATTCTTTATAATGGGCTGTTCTTGGGCACTTTGGTCGACAAATACCGTGGTTAAAAAATATACAGAAAGGGTTGATTTACTAGCGCATTTCTTGCAAGCATTACCCAATCAAACTGATAAATACTTATTATCGGAAAATCAAATTGACCATGAGGTTATGATGGGAACCTGGGCTTTGCCGCATGAATCCATTTTAGTGTCAAAAATTAAGCTGAAAAAAGCGATCAATCTTAAGAATTTTAGGGAAAGAAATGATACACTTTTTTTAAGTCAATTTCCAAATGCTTTTCGCCCAGCATTTGGACTTCCATTGTTAAATTCTGAATTAAATACCACTTATTTTGAAATGGATGAAAGCAAGCTGGTTTTATGGTTGGATAGCACTTATATTTTGGGTAAAAATTAGACTATTTGCCTATAGCAAATAGGCATGGTACCTTGCCTATTATAAACTTATTTTGTTTCCACCAGCTAACAGGTTTCGAAATTATATTTTCATCTTCTCCAGTTAAATTAATGGCTAACATAAGCATGGTAGTGGGTTTTAATATTTGGCACAAATCGGTCATCAATTGATCATTGCGGTAGGGGGCTTCAATAAATAATTGTGTGGTATGGATGGCCTCATTTTCGAGTTGTTGCAATACCGTTTTTTTGTCCAAACCTTTAGTCGGTATATAGCCTAAAAATTTGAAACTTTGACCATTAAATCCGCTCGCAATTAAGGCCAATAAAATAGATGATGGACCTGTTAATGGTCTTAAACGCATATTTAATTCATGCGCTAACTTTACAATATGGGTACCAGGGTCGGCAATGCAGGGCAAACCTGCTTCGGACATTAATCCAACGGTTTGGTGGTTGCCTAAAAATGCTTTTAAATCGGCTATTTGAGATGCTAAATCATGTTTGTTGAGTTCATAAATTTCTATGTTTTGAAGGGGCGTTGGATGGTTGATAAATTTAAGAAAATGCCTTGCAGTTTTAGCATTTTCAACGATAAAATGGTTGATAGAGTGTATTGTTTCTAGTACATTATGGGGTAAATACCAGTCGATTGAGGTATCGGAGAGGCCCACAGGTACCAAAAATAGCGTATTTTTGTCTTTCATTTAAGAGATTATGATTGAAATTTTACACAATAATGCGTATTTTTGTAATCAAACTACACTATAAACTATGAAAAGAATTATTTTTCTTATTGGATTTCTATTCATTTTGAAATTATCCACGGGTCAGACCTATGGCAATGAATGGATTAATTACAATCAAAAGTATTTTAAAATAAAAATTGGGGCGCAAGGGATTTATCACTTAGACTATACCACATTGATAGATGCAGCAACAGAGATGAAATTGAGTCTTGGTGATGTTAATCCGAAAAAGTGGCAAGTATTTTATCTAGGAAAAGAAGTTCCTATTTATGTTTCGGGCGAGGCGGATAATCAATTTAATAACTATGACTATATTGAGTTCTACGCCAAAACTAACAATGGTGCCTTAGATCAAGAGTTATACCTCGATCCAAGTTTTCAAGCTCAAACTTCGCGTAGCATGATTACAGATAGCAGTTGTTACTACCTTACCTTTCTACCAAATGCATCGCTGAGCAATGGCTGGCACATGCAAACCTATAAGTTTACTAACTACAATGGTTATGCACCTGAACCCTATTTTATGGCTGAAAGTAATTTAACTTTTATCAATTACTACAATTCAGGGAAGCCATTTGATGTGGCGGGTTATTTTACTTACAATCCAGAGTATACATTGGGTGAGGGTTTTTATGGTCCATCTTTTGGTTTCGACCAACCAAATGGTATTCAATACAAAACAGAGGCCATCAATTCGAAGTTTATCAGCACCAACGGGCCTTTACCCTTGCTCTCATTCACTGTGGCAGGCACTACCGATAACAAAAATGCAGTGATTGATCACCATTTAACCACTAGCATTAGTGTTGATAATACCAATTTTGTTAACATTTATGACACGCTTTACAGTGGCTATTCTATTGTTAAAAAGTCGTTGAATTTACCCCGTAATTATTTTGGCAGTAATAGCACCTTTTTAAAATTTCGAGGTGAATTTATGACGGCTATTCCAAGTCAAGGGCATGCCGTTGCCGAAATTGATTTAAAATACCCTAGAATTTTTGATTTAGATGACAATACCACTATGGCATTTAACATCAATGCATCTGCCGATCCACGACACATCGATTGGATAAATTATAAAACCACTCGAAAAAAGCCAGTGGTCTATGATCTCACCAATGGCTATCGAATTGAAGGTGCTATATACAACGGCAATCGCATGCATTTTTTCTTACCGCCATCGCCAACAAGTGCAACAGATTGTTATTTGCTAGATAGTCTCGATATCATAACCGTTACCATAAAGCAAATTGAACCGGCCATCAGTTACGAGGTATTAGATAAAGACTTGATAAAGTTTAATAGTACCCAAATTATCAATAAAAATAAACTGGTTTTACTAACAAATGAAAAATTAGTTGGACCCTACACTGAACAATATTTAGGATTAAAAAGTACTGCTACGGCTACGAGTCCAAATGCCCTTGTCACAGTGCAACAATTGTATAATAATTTTTCTTATGGCATTCCACACCCTATCGCTATTCGCAGATACATCCGTTTTTTAACTGAAAATGGCGATACCACCCTGAAATATTTATTTTTGGTGGGAAGAGGTTATCAAACCAATATCATGCGTGCCAATGGGTTTCAAAATGCGAATGCAGTGCCATCTATTGGTGTGCCTGCATCTGATAATTTATTTGCAAGTGATATTAATGGTTCGGGCATTGCCCCAGTGATTGCGATAGGTAGATTGACGATAGACAAGGCCCATGATTTGGGTATTTATACCAATAAATTAATAGACATGGCCAATAGTGGAAATGCTGCTTGGAAAAAGGAGGTATTGCATTTGGCTGGTGGAGAGGATGGATCACAAACATCGTTAATCAAAAGAAAATTGGATGGCTTGGGCAGTTTTGTACAACAGGAGCCTTTTGGTGGTAGAGTAAAAATGCTTGCCAAATCTGCGGCCGGAGTTTCAGATCCTTACCTAACGAGTAAGATGATTGAACAAGTTGATAGTGGCAAACAAATGGTTACTTTTTTAGGTCATGGTAGTTCGATAACCACAGACATAGACATGGGTGATACTGCAGATTACGCCAACTATGGTAAATACCCTATATTTTATTTTAACGGTTGTAGTATTGGTAATCCTTGTACTGGGCCGCCTTCAAAATCAACACGTTTATCGGGTGAGAATTTTTTGAAAGCCAGCAGAAAGGGCGCTATTGCGTTCATCGCCCAAACTGGTTTAACTGAGTTAGGAAAAGTACAAGAGTATATGCAAGAATTTTATAGCTTATCTTTTAAAAGTAACTATACAGGCTATTATACAGTGGGCGATGCTGTAAAGGATATGCTAAAAAATAATAACAATAGTTCTGATTCTTTAGGAACAATTATTGGGCGTATTACTTTTTTACAAGGCGATCCTTCGGCTGAATGGTACCAACCACAGTTGCCGGATTATAGCATTAATGAAACTTCAATTTCAACCTATCCTTCAAACTTTACAGCCATCAGTGATTCATTTGCATTGGCCGTAACGATAGAGAACAATGGTAAATTTCTAATCGATTCTTTTAACATTAAAGTTGAACGGAGCTATCCAAACGATTTTATAAAAACAACGTATAATTTTAAAGTGCCTGGTGTAATGAATAAAACTACTTACTTTTTGTACATTAAATCGAAGGACATTGCCACTACAGGTACGAATAAATTTGTAATTACTGTGAATGATTTACATACGGTTGATGAAGGAACAGCTTATGCTAATAATTCGACTGATTTTAGTGTATTGATTCCGGGCAATGGTATTCATTTAATTTACCCCAAAAAGTATGATATTATCTCTAATTTAAACAATGATACTGTAGAGTTGGTGGCCCAAGCGCTTAATATTTTTGAAAATAATTATCAGTTTTATTTTGATATTGACACAGCAAGCACTTTTGATAGTCCATGGAAGAAGAGCGATAGCTCCTCTAACATTGTTGGTCAGATTCAAAAATGGAAAATCAAATTACTAGGCAACAGTGATAGTATTGTTTATTATTGGAGAGCCAAAATTAATACAGGCGGTATTGAAGGCTCATACATTGATAGAAGTTTTGTTCATATTTTTAACCATCAACCTGGTTGGTCGCAATCGCATTTTCCGCAATTTTATCCAAGCAGTAAACTCAATAAAATAAAATTGAATAAGGTGCGCAGAGAATTTGAATACACCACCAATTCAGAATACGTATATGTTAATACAGCCATCAATACTTATCCTGGTTATGGTGTTAAGAAGGGTGGACAAGGTGCTACTTCCTTAAATCCAGGTGCGCAGTTTGGCGGAATTGTTGCGGTACTGTTTGATAAGAACACGTTGGAACAATTTAAATTGAAAGATATTTTTAACCCAAATGCCTATGCGTTTGATGCAACAACTAATACCTATGGTTTGTTAGAGAATGTGCGTAAATTTTATAATTTTAGTATAGGTTATCCTTCTGGCAATGGGCAATTTCCACGATGGGTTGATTCGATACCTGATAGCACCTATGTTGCGATATGTAATAGAGGTTCGTGTGTAAGAGCGAATTGGTCGCAAGACGTGATAGATGGATTTGGTAAACTAGGTTGTAAATTAATGAACAATGTATTTACTGGTAATACCAGTTATGCAATGATTGGTAGAAAAGGCGCTACTCCAGGATGGGCGGTTGAGGACACTGGGTTATGGGTATTGAACAATGATCAAAGTTACATTGAAATACAAAAGGAGTTGATTGGTAAATACGATAAAGGCAGTATAAAAACGGAATTAATTGGACCATCATCAGATTGGAAGAAACTCTACCATTATACATCAACAAAAGACACTAAATTGGGCGATGACTTTTATATTAAAGTACATGGTGTTACCAATTCAGGAATCGATTCAGTTTGTTTAGATTTTGTAAAAGTTAATGAAATGGACATCTCATCTATTGATGCCAAGCGGTTTCCAAATATATATTTAGAAGGGATATTTACTGATCAGAATAATTACACACCACCGCAATTAAAAAATTGGCGTGTTTCTGCTGGCGATGTGCCAGAAGGGGCGCTGAATCCTAACCTTTCGAATATTGCATGGCGCGATAGCTTAAGACAAGGCGAACAATTTAGATACAATATAGGGTTTCAAAATGTATCGGTGTTGCCTTTTCCAGCCAACTTAAAATACCAAGTTAAAATCTTTAATATAGATACTAGAGATACGGTTTATGATTCAACCTATTATTATGGTTCGCCATTGAATGCAGGGCAGTTCTTTCCGATTTCAACAACACTTGCAACCAACAAAATGAGCGGTCGTTATGCCTATTTGGTAAAAGTTAATTTTGATGCGTTTTCGAAAGCAGAGATGCCAGAACTTTCGTTGGTGAATAATTCAGCCATTCGTTACTTCGAGGTGTCAGAAGATAAGATTAATCCACTATTAGATGTTACCTTCGATTCAAGACATATTTCGAATGGTGAAATTGTTTCTGCCAATCCTGTAATATTAATCTCAAGTAAAGATGAGAATGCTTACAATTGGCAGATTGATAGCAACGGTATTAAATTGTGGTGGAAAAAACCTAATTCAACACAATTTGAGAGAATAGATTTTGATAGTTTTGATATCAAATTTATACCGGCAAATTCTGTGAGTAACATTGCAAGAGCCGAGTTTTCTCCTAAAAATTTACCCGATGGTATTTACACTCTTAAAGTTCAATCGAATGATGCCAATTTGAATAATGCTGGGTCTACTGATTATCAAATTAATTTCACAGTTGTCAATCAAAAATCGGCGACTAATTTTTACCCTTACCCCAATCCATTTACTTCGGCCATGCGCTTTGTATTTACATTGACTGGAAGCGAGGTGCCTGATTATATCAATATAAAAATTATGACCATTCAGGGCAAAGTGGTGAAGGAATTAAATAAGGATGATTTAGGAAATATCCATGTAGGTTCTAACATAACGGATGTGGTTTGGGATGGCACCGATCAATATGGCGATAGATTATCGAATGGGGTTTATTTATATACAGTTACCATTAAATCAAATGGTGAGGATATTGCGCAAATTGATTCAGACAATGTGAGCAACGATTTGAATGCTGATAAGGCCAATAATAATTTATTTAAACACCATACAGGTAAAATTGTGCTATTGCGATAATGGTCAATTACTTTTCTAAAATATTGTTAATACCCATTCTTGTTATTAGCATGGGCTTAAAACCACCTACGCATAACATTGCATTTCTTAAAAAATATAGTGCTGATGAAATGAGGCAGATGGGTTGTGATACCATGGCACATATTATATTTTGGAGAAAAATCATGAATTTGCACCACGATAGCTGCTTAATTAACGTACACAGTTGCCGTAAAGTATTGAGCACCTACCCTGCAGATTATTGGAACACGCACAGCGTTAATCAAAAACTCTCAATTGCAGATAGTTTAAGAAGATTGCGTGGTATTTATGATAGCAGTCGTGTCGTGGGTACCATGGGTAAGCGTTTTTTTTATTCATTTGAGAAGGTAGCACCGAAAGTGCCAATAGGCATTGAAGCCTTTGAAAAGAATGGGGTGAATGGTTGGTATGCAAAAGCAATATTACTGATTGAAAGTCCTAACCAATTGCAAAAATCTACTGCCGGTGCCTATGGTCCTTTCCAATTGATGAAAGGAGTTGCAAGAAATTACGGTTTAAAAGTGAATAAGAAGATGGATGAGCGCGCCAATTTTAACCGCTCGGCTTATGCAGCTAGCCAATTGATAAAAACCATTTGCATACCTTATACAAAATCGATGTTAGATGCCCGCAGTATTGCCTATAGTGAAAATGATTTGTGGTTTAGATTATTGGTGATGCATGTATACAATGCGGGGGCTGGTAATGTAAGCATGGCATTAAACGCAATTCCACAACTCGCGCAGGGAATGGGTTTAATTAAACAACTTTGGACTACCTCTGCAGGGAGATTTCAAACATCATCCCAAAACTATTCTCAACTCATTCTAGCCGCTTTTTTGGAGTATGATGAACGAGTGGATAAGAAAGGGAAATAAATGTCATTCATGGACGTTATTTGAATAACGAATAATTTATCATTGCATTTCCATAAATGAATTTCTCAAAATCTGTACAATTTTTCAATTATTTAATTCAACTTTTTGTTTGCGTGGCAATGGGTCTTTACAGTACCGCTTTGCTGGGTCAGACACCAACATTAATTAAAGATTGCGATCCAACCAATAAGTCGTCCAATCCTAAGGAACTCATTGTGGTTGGCAATCAACTTTTTTTCTCAGCCAACGATGGTAAAAGCGGTACCGAACTTTGGAAAACCGATGGTACACCGAATGGCACCGCAATGGTGAAGGATATTTGTCCAGGTTCAGGACATTCAAACCCCATGTATTTAACAGTGTTCAATGGGCAACTTTATTTTACTGCATATGATGGGGCCCATGGCACCGAATTGTGGAGGTCGGATGGAACAATAGAGGGCACTTATTTGGTAAAAGATTTAAATAACGGTTCGGGTAGTTATAAACCCATCGATTTAGTAAACTTGAATGGCTTACTTTATTTTTATTTAGATAAGGTGTTATACACCTCTGATGGCACTGCCCAAGGTACTATAAAGGCAAAACAACAAACCTTGCCAAGTACAAAGCCGAATCTAACAGCAGCCATCAATGATATGGGCATTGTAGCTTTTAAAGATGCGAAAGTTGGGAATGAATTGGGCATTTATAATTTCAAAACCAAGGGCACCACTCTGTTGAAAGATATTTTTTCAGGTATTACCTCCTCAAATCCACATCTTTTTGTAAAATTCAAGGCGTATGTTTTTTTTGTTGCTGATGATGGCATTAATGGTGATGAATTGTGGTATAGTAACGGTAAAACAGAAGGAACACTTTTATTTAAAAATATTCATACAGAGGGCAATGGTTCATCACCCTATCAACTTACAAATGTCGGAGGTACTTTGTTTTTTGCAACGTCAAATGATGGTGCTAAACTTTGGAAGACTAATGGACAAACAAATGGAACGGTCCTCATTAAAGATTTGTTTCCGCATAATACGGATGCTACCTTACAAAATCTAACCAATGTAAAAGGTGTTTTATATTTTATTGCAGATAATGGCAAAGACTCTGCAGAACTCTGGAAAAGCGATGGTACTGAAAAAGGAACTGTAATGGTTAAACCATTAAAGTATATTGGTAATTCTGCATTGCCTCAGTATTTAACAGCCGTAAATGGGCTACTTTTTTTTAATGCAAGCGATAAGGCTAATGGACATGAATTATGGAAAAGTGATGGCACTGTCGCTGGTACCTTAATGGTAAAGAATATTAATCCAAGGGAAGCCTCATCAGAGCCACAACATCTCACCAATGTAAATGGCATCTTATATTTTACCGCAAGCGATGGGAGAAAAGGAAATGAGTTATGGAGAAGCGATGGCACTGCAGCTGGTACAGTGATGATAAAAGATGTTCTATTAAAAGGCATAGGTTCTTATCCTGATAATTTAATTAATGTGAATGGCATGCTTTATTTTGCCGCCAACGATGGTATACATGGCCATGAGTTATGGAAAAGCGATGGTACTGCGGCCGGAACTGTCATGATAAAAGATATTTTTGAAGGAGAAGAAGGATCGGAACCTGAAGATTTAGCGGCAATGAATGGTGTAATCTATTTTATTGCCAACAATGGATTGAATGGCCCTGAATTATGGAAAAGTGATGGCACTGCTGCAGGCACAGTTTTGGTGAAAGATATTAACGACAAGGTACATTTTGAAGGATCAAATGCAAGTCATCTTATCAATGTCAATGGCATATTGTATTTGATGGCCGATGATGGTAAAAATGGATTAGAGCTATGGGTAAGCAATGGTACTTCGAAGGGTACCGATATTGTAAAAGACATTCGCAGCGGACCTATAAGTTCGAATTTGAATAATTTTGCCAATTTGAATGGCGTTTTATACTTCATTGCCGATGATGGTAGTAACGGTGTAGAATTATGGCGAACAGGCGGCAAATCAAAATCAACAGAGATCATTAGAGCCAATTATTCGGCTACCAATATTCAGCCACCAAGTTCATTGATTGTGATAAATCGAACACTTTATTTTGTGGTCGATGATGAAGAACACGGTGCAGAATTATGGAAAGTGGAGCAGCCTTAAAACTACTTATCTTATTTGCGCAGCGGCTTTCAATGCTGCATTCACATTCACAATTCCATGGCTAGTGCATAGTTTTTTGTAATATGTTTTCTTTCTTTTGGAGCCAGGCTTTTTAAATTTAACCACAGGTTTTATTACTGTACTTTCAATCACAGACTTAACTTGAACAGCGGTTAAATTTGGGTAGTATGATCTGATTAGCGCTGCAACACCAGCAACTACAGGACTTG
The DNA here is from genome assembly GCA_947496065.1 of Bacteroidota bacterium. Taxonomy (GTDB): domain Bacteria; phylum Bacteroidota; class Bacteroidia; order NS11-12g; family UBA955; genus JABMMZ01. The sequence continues at coordinate 42,255 of CANMBF010000015.1, read as the reverse complement.
CCATGCTTGTGCCTTGCAACCAATCGTATTTAGAATCGGTAACTGTATTATAAATTTCTGAACCTGGAGCAAATACATTGACAGTTGATTTACCATAGTTAGAAAAGCTTGCGGGACTTTGGTCCCTATTGCTCGCGCCCACTTCAATCCAAGTTGCGCAACGGTCGCCATTTTCATAACTTGGTGTAGGAAAATTATTGTGTTCATCGGTATTTAAACCATCATTGCCGGCCGCGTGGATGATTAAAACATCTTTGCTTGCTGCGTATTTAACTGCTTCGTCAACGATGGCTTTATTAAATGAGTAGCTTTTACCGAAACTCATATTAATGACTTTTGCACCATTATCAACTGCATAACGAATCGCATTTGCAACATCTTTGTCGCGTTCATCACCAGCAGGCACGACGCGTAACACCATAATTTGCACCATGGTGGCAATACCATTGACACCTATTCCATTGTTTCTAGCAGCACCAATAATACCGGCCACATGGCTACCATGCAAGGCATCTGGACCTTTTACTTCATTGTTACCATAGTTTCTGATGGTGGTATTTAAATAATTGTCGCCAACAATATCTCTCGGGTCATAACTAGGATCCAATTGAAAATTAACACTGGCATTTAATTGTTCGTAATCGTTTTGAATGGCTTTGATTAATTCGGTTGGGGTCATATTTAAATAGCCACAATAATTAATCATGTTGGCCTTGCCAATTTTTGCTTCATTTCTATTGGGGGTATATTCTAGTAACGTTTCTAAACTAAAGTCGCTATTACCAATTTCATTTATTAAGGCATCCATGGTTTTCTTTAGGTCGGCAGTGGCTGCTAATTCTATTTTGGCGGTATTTAACTGTTTGGCATGAATGGCCTCTAATACTTTAAATTTTTTGTAGTCAGCCCTCTCTGCTTTTGCTATTTCTTTGCTGGTCTTGGTACCAAATTTTGCTTTATAATCTCTTAATAAGCGGGTCATTTCAAGATTATCGTAATGGACTTCACCATTTTTACCACCTATAAAATCCCAACCATTGATATCATCAACATAGCCATTTTGGTCGTCATCAACGCCATTACTTGGTATCTCTCTGGTATTTACCCAAATATTGGATTGCAGGTCTTCATGAAGAATATCGGTTCCACCATCAATTACCGCTACAATAACAGGTTTGGCATTGGCGGGTTGAGGCGTGGTATTGAGGGCATTTACCAAATCAATTCCAAGGGCTGTATCATTCACTGAATATTGTTGGTACCAATCTTTTTTTGGATGTTGGGCTGATACTGAAACGAGGATTAAAAATAGAAGTGCTGTAAAAAAATATTTAATAGCGTGCATGGTTTATGTGTAGAAAATAATGTTAAATTGAATAAAAGAAATACCGACAGTTGTTGTAAATACAGCATTCGCCAATAAGATAATGCTTATGTAAATTTGAGTTCAAAGAGAAAATTAGGGACGCAAATATACACTATTGTATATTTAAATTAAAAGGCATTCTCATTTGAAATCCTTGTGACTTAACAGCAGTTTGTAAGGTTTTGTAGTAGTTATAAAAAACACCCAAATCATTCGACATTTTTGTTTCCATCATGGCGTTTGCTTTTCCGCCAAATAATTTTTTGAATGGATCGTCTTGTTTTGGAAAGCTTGCCACTGAATAGGTTTTGGTTTTCGACATATAAGCCGCAATCTTAATGGCATCATCGACACCACCATAGCTATCAATTAATTTTCTTGACAAAGCATCATTGGCGGTCCATACTCTGCCTTGAGCAAGGGCTTCTACTGTCATGCTATCAAGACCACGGCCAGCTTCAACCACACCCGTAAAATCGTCATAAATTCTATTCACCATATTTTGAAGGTACATTCTGTCAACTTCAGAAAGCGGTTTATCTACTCTGCCAAAATCAGCATATTGACCAGTTTTAACACTTTCGAATGTTAAACCCATTTTATCATTGAGCAAGGATTGCATGTTCGGAAATAAACCAAATACGCCAATTGAACCGGTAATGGTATTAGGCATTGCTATAATAGAATCGGCCATGGCACTGATATAGTAACCGCCACTCGCAGCCACATCATTCATTGATACTACGACTGGTTTAATGCCTTTGCAGAGTTTTATTTCTCGCATGATAATATCACTTGCTAAAGAACTTCCACCTGGAGAATTAACTCTTAAAACAATGGCTTTAATGTGCTTATCTTCACGTGCATTGGCAATGGATTTGGAAAGTGTAACGGAGCCGATGGTTTGGTCGTCGCCTTCGCCTTCCATGATTTCACCTACGGCATAAATGACAGCAATTTTATCGCCGGCCTTATCTTCTTCGCCATTCATGTTGCCAGCATATTGCCCAGCTTTAACAATGGGCAACTCTTCTTTGTCTTTTAATCCCAATTTCTTTCTAAAGCTTTTCAATACTTCATCACTATAGACCGTGCGGTCGATTAATCCAAAGGCAACTGCTTGGGATGGTGTTTGTATACTGAAATCATTGAAGGATTTTCTTAGTGTGCTCGTATCTATCTTGCGGCTAGCGCTTACAGCATTGATAAACGTAGAATAAATATTATTGAGGTATACCCCAATTTGTTCTCTGTTCTCTGTACTTAAATCATTTCTTGAAAATGTTTCGACAGCACCTTTGTATGCACCTACTTTAATCACTTGCATTTCGACCCCTAATTTATCAAGTGCGCCTTTGTAAAACATAAGGTTTGCAGACAAGCCATTCAACAATACGCTACCAGCTTTTTCAATAAAAATAGAATCTGCGACACTGGCTAGGTAATAATTTTTTTCATCGTAATAAGGGGCATAGGCATAAATAAATTTGCCTGACTTTTTAAATTTATCGAGGGCATTTCTGATTTCCAAAGAGGTGGCATAACCGGTGTTATTCAAATTTGTTTTAAGGTATATGCCTTTTATTTTTGGGTCACTACTGGCATTGTTAACAATTGTTAAAATATCATTTAGTCCCAAAAGTGCATCTTGTTCATCGCTCATGAACAAGTTCATGAAGCTTTGTGGGGTTCTTTCAGGAACATCGTAATTGATATTCAGCTCAAGTACAGAATTATTTTTCATGGAAATGCCTTTTTTGCCCGATGAACTTGCTAATCCAAGAAAGGTAAAAAACAGTAGAAGGCCAAGAAAAATAAAGGTGATAAAGACACCTACTATTGTCGCCAAAGTATATTTTAAAAACTGCTTCATATTATTTGCTGTTAAGAGGACCACAAATTAAGTTGTTATAATACTTAGTCATATGGTTTTTCGATAAATGGCGAAATGTAGGGATTAAATCACTTTTTTTCGCCATAAGCCATAAAAAGTTTAGTTTTGCAGTCATGATTTTAAGTGAATTAACCGCCATTAGCCCTATTGATGGGCGCTATAGAAGTAAAACCAAAAACATTGCGACCTATTTTTCGGAATGGGGGTTGATTTATTATAGAATTAAAATCGAAATTGAATATCTAATATTCCTGAATTCACAAGGATTAGAAAGTTTTAATCAAAAATTTAGCGAGGCAGAGCTTGCAAGTTTAAGAAGCATTTATACGAATTTTAACGAAGCCGATGCATTGAAGATAAAGGAGATTGAAAAAACAACTAACCATGATGTAAAGGCTGTTGAATATTTTATTAAAGAACAATTGGAGGTGCTTAATTTGGGTACTTCAAAAGAGTGGGTGCATTTTGGTTTAACGAGTCAAGATATTAATAACACTGCCATTCCGTTGAGTTTAAAAGATGCAATACAGATCGTAATATTGCCCGATTTGGAGGCTGTTAGAGATACTATTGAGAAATTGGCGATTGAATTTAAAGACATACCAATGTTGGCTAAGACCCATGGTCAAGCAGCCAGTCCTACGCGACTGGGTAAGGAGTTAATGGTGTTTGTGAGTCGAATCAATGAACAAATTAAGCAATTAAATAATGTGCCATATGCTGCAAAGTTTGGTGGTGCAACGGGTAATTTCAATGCACACCATGTCGCGTTTCCAGAAATTAATTGGCAACAATTTGGACATCAGTTTGTGAAAGAAGTATTGGGCTTGTACAGAAGTTTTCCTACCACCCAAATTGAACATTACGATCATTTAGCAGCGCTTTGCGATTGCTTCAAAAGAATTAATACCATTTTGATTGATTTATCCAGGGATGTTTGGAAATACATTTCGATGGATTATTTCAAACAAAAATTAAAGGAGGGTGAGATTGGCAGTAGTGCGATGCCACATAAAGTCAATCCAATTGATTTTGAAAATGCAGAAGGTAATTTGGGACTTGCCAATGCGATGTTTGAGCATCTTTCGGCCAAGTTGCCAATTTCAAGATTACAAAGAGATTTAACAGACTCGACCGTTTTAAGGAATTTGGGTAATCCATTTGCACATAATTTAATTGCCTATGGTAGTTTGCAAAAGGGGCTTGGTAAATTAATTCTAAATGAAGCCGCCATTAACAAAGATTTAAATAATAATTGGGCAGTAGTAGCCGAGGCCATTCAAACGATTTTGAGAACCACAAACTATCCAAATCCTTATGAGGCACTCAAAGGATTAACCCGTACTAATACACATATTGGAGAAAAAGAAATTGCTGAATTTATCGACTCATTATCAGTAAATGAGGCGTTAAAGAATAGGTTAAAAAACATCTCTCCAAGTAATTACACTGGAATTTAATTATTTGATTGCATTGAGTTAACAATTCCTTAACATAGGGAATTCACCTTTGCACCATGTTCGGATTAGAAACCTCCCTAGCCGTTTTATTCATCTTGTGCATACTAACAGTATGTATATTTGAATTCGCCAATGGATTCCATGATACAGCTAATGCTGTAGCCACTGTTATCTATACTGGGTCATTAAAACCTACTTACGCGGTTGTTTGGTCAGGTTTCCTCAATTTTGCAGGTTTGATGTACAGCAGTGTCATTGGCTATAAAGTGGCCATGGGCATAATCAACCTACTGCCACTCTCAGATATGGTAATGCTCTCGACAGGAGAGAGTGTAAGTTTGGTATTAGGCATGATGCTTTCAGGGATTTTGTGGAACTTAGGAACTTGGTATTTAGGAATTCCTTGTAGCAGTTCGCACACGATGATAGGTTCTATATTAGGTGTTGGTTTAGTATTTTTTTATTTACATGGTGGCGATGGGGTGAATTGGGGAAAGGCAGCTGATATTGGGCTTTCGTTATTGATATCACCGTTGTTTGGTTTTTCTTTGACCATTTTGCTCATGTACATTTTAAGACGCGTTGTTAAGGAGAGAAAAAATATTTTTAAAGAACCTGAAGCTGGAAGCAAGCCACCCACATGGATCAGAGTTATATTAATTAGTACTTGTTCATTGGTAAGTTTTTTCCATGGCAGTAATGATGGTCAAAAAGGCGTAGGTTTGATGTTAATAATACTTATTACCTTCATGCCATTGCGTTTCGCACTGAATGAGAATTTTGATGTTGACCAGTCCTTGGCATCATTAAACAAGATAGAAGTAGCCCTAACTGCAGAGTACAAAGCCGACTTGTTGATTAAAACAAAGGAGCTTAAAACTGCTTTAGAAAATTATAAATTAGCAAAAGCAAATCCTACGATTAGCGAGAAAGAAAACAAAGAGAGCACTATCAAAGTAAGAACACAGCTCAATAAGATAACCAAAAAGTTTGATGCAGAATTGAAGAGTGTAACATTTGTAGAGAATCCTGAAAATGCCAAGATAATAAAGGCAGAGATAAAGCATTTTAAAACCTCAACTGAATCGGTGCCATGGTGGGTAACCATTATGATTGCCTTATGTTTAGGATTAGGTACCATGATAGGCTGGAAGCGTATTGCAGTAACAATCGGTGAAAAGATTGGTAAACGCCATATGACTTATGCAGAGGGTGCAACTGCCGAATTAACGGCCGCAGCAACCATTGGTGTAAGCACAGCATTTGGATTACCTGTATCCACCACCCACGTATTGTCTTCGGGTGTAGCAGGTGCTATGACAGCGAGTAAAGGCGTGAAAAATTTACAACCAGGTACCATTAGAAGTATAGCAATAGCTTGGGTGTTAACCCTGCCTGTCACTATCATTTTAGCTGGTTTGATCTACTACATTTTACAATTGTTTATTAAATAATCGTAAAAAAAATAATTTAAGAACATCTCTTGAAAAAGAGGTGTTTTTTTTAAATCTTATATTAATAAATTCTTAATAAATAGCCATGAAAACATTAAATAAATATCACCTGATGATTATAATGATACTATTAGGTAACATTAGTTTTGGTCAGGTAAGCCGAGATTCAATCTCTAAAGTCGAAAAGAAAGTAAATAAACAATGGTTCGAAACGATAGCCATAAGAGGATATATGCAGGTTCGTTATAACAGGCTTTTTGAGACAAATGAGCAGTTGAAATGCGAACAATGCGATAAATCCTGGGGAGAAAACGGAGGTGCATTTATTCGAAGAATGCGTGTGATAATAAGTGGAAACGTGCATGAAAGAGTATATATTTATATACAACCCGATTTTGCATCCTCGGCTTCATCTACAGGGCTGCACTTTGCACAACTGCGTGATGCTTACTTTGATTTAGCATTGGATGCAAAAAAAACGTTTCGCTTGAGAATTGGTCAGAGTAAAGTGCCATTTGGTTTCGAAAACCTTCAATCCAGTCAGAACAGGCTTGCACTAGATAGAAATGATGCTCTGAACAGTTCTGTATCTAATGAAAGAGATTTGGGTATGTTTTTCTATTGGGCACCAGATAAAAAAAGGCAATTGTTTGCAAAGTTGGTGAATGAAGGCTTAAAAGGAAGTGGCGATTATGGTGTAATAGGGTTTGGTTTATATAACGGTCAAACAGCAAACAAACCTGAGGCAAATAATGAGATGCATGCAGTGGCCAGAATTTCATATCCTCATCAATTCAAGAATGGTCAGATTATTGAAGGAAGCCTTCAGGCTTATAAGGGAAAATATGTACTACCTGCTGATTTAAGGAGCACCGGAGTCAAAGCGGTAAAAAGTTTTTCATTTAATGATCAAAGGGTAGCTGCCAGCTTTATACTATTTCCGCAGCCTTTTGGCATTCAGGCAGAGTATAATATAGGAGAAGGACCAGAGTATAATCCTTCAAAGGATTCTATAGAAACACAGAAACTTGAAGGAGGGTACATCACTCTTTCCTATATGCTTAAGATAAAGAAACAGATATTAATTCCATTTGTGAGGGCCCAATATTATGATGGAGGCAAAAAACACGAACTTGATGCACGGAGCTATACAGTGAATGAAATGGAGTATGGAATCGAATGGCAACCTTTCAAAAACTTTGAATTGGTTGCAATGTATACGTTTTCTGAACGCAGATTTGAAGATAAAAAATCAAAATCAAATACACAGAAGGGAAGTTTGCTTAGACTTCAGGCGCAATTAAATTTTTAAAGGAAGGGTATTTCAGTATGAATATTAGTACTTTTGAACAGTACTTAATTAATGAATAAAAAAGGCAACGCGCTATTTAGTTCCTTCGGTTTTGCTTTTAAAGGCATTCAGGAGGTGTTGAAGGAAAGGAATTTTAAACTTCACCTGATTTCGGCATTTGTCGCTATTCTCATGGGTTTTGTTTTCAATATTTCTTCTTTCGAATGGATAATTGTACTGTTCTGCATAGGTTTGGTTTTAAGTATGGAGTTAGTCAATACGGCTATAGAGGAAATTGTTAACTTTATTTCGCCCGAGTACCATTTGAAAGCTGGTAGAATTAAAGACTTAGCGGCTGCGGCTGTATTGGTAGCAAGCATTGCAGTGTTTATTATAGCCCTTATTGTTTTTATTCCTCACCTCTCTATATTATTATAAGTAGTTGCAATTCACAAACTTTAAAATATTAATTACCTTTGTAATATGAAAATTGAACAGATTTACACAGGTTGTTTGGCACAAGGTGCCTATTTCATTTCTAGTAATGGAGAAGCGGTAGTAATTGATCCATTAAGAGATCCACAACCCTATATTGACAAAGCAAAAGCTGAGAACGTTACCATTAAATATATTTTTGAAACGCACTTTCATGCTGATTTTGTGAGTGGGCATGTTGACCTAGCAAAGAAAACAGGTGCAACCATCGTATTCGGTCCGAATGCCAATCCAAGTTATGAAGCAAAAATTGCGACTGATGGCGAAGTAATAAAATTAGGCAATGTAAGTTTTAAGGTGTTGCATACGCCTGGTCATACCATGGAAAGTACCTGTTATTTATTGATGGATGATAACAATTTACCGCACAGTATTTATACCGGTGATACTTTGTTTATAGGCGATGTTGGTCGCCCCGATTTAGCACAAAAAAATGGTGAGTTAACCACCGAGGATTTGGCGGGCTATTTATTTGATTCTTTAAGAAACAAGGTAATGCCTTTACCAGATAGTCTGGTTGTTTATCCAGCGCACGGCGCGGGCAGTGCCTGTGGCAAAAACATGAGCAAAGAAACCTTTGACTTATTAGGCAACCAAAAGCAGAACAATTATGCATTGAGAGCCAATATGAGCAAAGATGAATTTATCAAAGAATTAACAGATGGTATTCCTGCACCACCAGCTTATTTTGGAGAAAATGTAAGAATGAACAAACAAGGTTATGCAGATTTAGAGGTGGTTTTAGAGAGAGGAATTGTGCCATTAAGTGCAGTTGAATTTGAGATGCGCGCCAATGCCACTGGCGCATTGATTTTGGACACAAGAAAACAAGATGAATTTGCGAAAGGCTTTATTCCGAATAGTATTTATATTGGGATAGATGGTGGCTTTGCACCATGGGTAGGGGCATTGATTACAGATATCAACCAAACCCTTTTACTAGTTGCAGATAAAGGCCGTGAAACAGAGGTTGTGCAACGTTTGGCTAGGGTGGGTTATGATAACACCATCGGATTCTTAGAGGGCGGGTTTGCAACTTGGCAGAATGCTGGTAAAGAAGTAGATTCAATAACTTCAATTCCTGCAACACAATTTGCAGAAGTAGCCGCTACAGGTATCACGATATTAGACGTGAGAAAACCGGGAGAATACAATCCTGAACACGTTGCTGACGCTAAAAATATGCCATTGGATCATATCAATCAACAAATGTCTCAACTCGATAAATCAGCCACCTATTATGTGCATTGTGCGGGCGGTTATCGCAGTATGATTTACGCTTCTATTTTGAAGGCCAGAGGCTTTGAAAATTTAGTAGATGTTGCTGGAGGGTATGCAGCCATCAAACAAACCAATGTGAACAAAGAGACCATTGCTTGTGGCAGCGGTAAATAACTATTTTTGAATTTAATCTAACAAGCATTCCATGGCCAGCTTATAGCCATCGGTGCCCAAGCCTACAATGGCACCCTTACATGCTTCGCCAACTATATCATGGTGTCTGTAAGATTCCCTTTGGTAGATATTGGTAATATGAATGCTAATACATGGTAGACCAACACTGCGAATTGCGTCGGCAATGCTTATTGAAGTATGCGATAATCCACCAGCATTGATGAGAATGCCTTGGACATTTTGTTTTGCATTTTGAATAGCATTCACCAATTCACCTTCATCATTGGATTGAAAATAGGTAATGGTGTATTCAGTAAATTGCGTTCTTAAATCTGTCACAATTGTTTCAGAACTAGCGTTGCCGTATTGATTGGGTTCGCGTGTGCCCAAAAGATTTAGATTAGGTCCATGAATGAGTAGAATATTCATTTTTACTTTTACAAAAGTAGGGAAATGAATACATTAAATTTTTAGTATTGAATCAAACAATCCCCAAGACTATTGTTGCATTTTATTCGCCTATCATTAAATGCGTTACGATTATTAATTTATTATCGGTAACTTTGCAGCCTAATATTAACGCATGAGCGACCCAATAAAACATGAATGTGGTGTAGCTTTCATAAGGCTTTTAAAACCTTTAGAATACTTTACAGAAAAATACGGAACTCCGCTTTACGGCCTTAAAAAGTTACAATTGCTAATGGCCAAGCAGATTAATAGGGGTCAGGATGGTGCAGGAATGGGCGTTATTAAACTCGATCCTCAATTTGGCCAGCGTTATTTAGCACGCAAACGGTCCAACTCAAAAAACGCGATTGCAGATATTTTTGATGAAGTGAACAAGGATTTGAAATCGCTTGACAAATCGAACCTTAACAATGCCCTTTATTTGAAAGAACATTTTCCTTACGCAGGCGAGTTAATGTTAGGACACTTGAGATATGGTACACATGGTGGCAATAGTTTAGAAAACTTGCATCCATTTTTAAGACAGAATAATTGGATGTGCCGTAATTTAGTATTAGCGGGCAATTACAATCTTACAAATGTAGATGAATTGTTTACCCAACTAATTGAATTGGGACAACAGCCTAAAGAAATCAGTGATAACGTTACCATGCTTGAAAAGATCGGTCATTTTTTGGATGAAGAGAATGAACGCTTATTCAAAATTTTCAAAGATCAAGGCTACAGTAATTTTGATATTACTGAAAAAATAAAAGAAAACTTATCGGTAGAAAATATATTAAAGAATGCCTTTAAACGCACAGATGGTGGATATAACATGGCAGGGATGATTGGACATGGTGCGGCCTTTGTAATGCGCGATCCCAATGGTATTCGCCCATCTTTCTGGTATGCCAATGATGAGATGCTCATAGTGGCGAGTGAAAGACCAGCCATTGCAACTACGTTCAATGTGCCTTATCAAAAAATAAACGAAGTAACACCAGGTTGTGCTTTGATTATTAATAAAGATGGTAGTTATAATGAAACTAGAATATTAGAGCAAAAAGAGAAACGTTCATGTTCATTTGAACGCATTTATTTTTCGAGAGGCAATGATGCTGATATTTATAATGAGCGTAAAGCCTTAGGTCAGTTGTTAGCACCTACTGTCATTGAAAAACTTGAAAATGATATTGATAATACTGTATTCTCTTATATTCCTAACACGGCTTCTACTTCGTTTTATGGTATATTAGAAGGGGTGAATGATTGGTTAAAAACAAGAAGAACCGAGCAGTTGATGTCTGAGAATGGCACCCTTACGCCAGAGCGCATTAAGGAGATTTTAACCTACAGAATAAGACACGAAAAAATATTGGTAAAGGATGCAAAGATGCGCACTTTTATTACCAATGATGCGGATAGAGAAGATTTAGTAGGCCATGCCTATGATGTTACCTATGGTATAATTAAACCAAACATTGATACACTCGTCATCATCGATGATTCAATAGTAAGAGGCACTACTTTAAAAACAAGTATTCTTAAAATATTGGGCCGTTTGGAACCAAAGAAAATCATCGTGGTATCGAGTGCACCCCAAATCTTGTATCCAGATTGTTATGGCATTGATATGAGCCGTTTGAAAGATTTCGTGGCCTTCAGAGCTTTGTTAGAGTTATTGAAAGATACCAAGCAAGAACACAAGTTGACAGAGGTTTACGAGTTGTGTAAATTGGAAATGCAAAAGCCTGTAGAAGACATGGTGAACCAAGTCAACCAATTGTACAATATGTTCACCCAAGAGCAAATTTCAGACAAGATTGCCGAAATTGTAACGCCTGAGGATTTTAAACCTAAAGTAGAAATCATCTATCAAACTGTAGAGAATATGCACAAGGCCATTCCTAATCACAGTGGTGATTGGTATTTTACAGGTAATTTCCCGACACAAGGTGGGGTAAAAATTGCCAATAGGGCCTTTATTTATTTCATGGAAAAAAATACAGCCAGGGCTTACTAAAGACTAGTTGTAGCTCATAGAACATTTTAGGAAATACTTACAGCCTTTGCAAGGCATAGGTATGTTTTCTGTGTTGCTTGGATTCTTAAAAAGGCCTCTTGCTGCACTGTAGTTGGTATTGTTCCAAACAGATTTAAAATCGGATTGAACTAAGTTGCCAAATCCTTCGTTTTCTCTAAATGATAAGGAACAAGGGAACACGGTACCATTGGGTTCTAAATAGATACTGGCCCACAAACTTTTACAGGGATTGGTAAGTGTTTTGAATAGTTCAGGTTGTTGTTTGTAGTTCTCAGCCTCATCATAAATATCAGTGAGTTTAATTACGGCATCAAAGACTTCAAAATTATCGACTCCAATTTCTTTTGCTAGTGAACGCGCTTTTTCTACTTCGTGTTTATTGAATGGAAAGACAAGGTATTTCCAAGTGATAAAGGGTAATTTCGAATTGGCTTTTTTGCGTGCGGCAATTAATAATTTTAGATTGTGTATGACTTGTTCAAGATGGCCTTTAACACGGTACTGAGCATAAACATCTTGTGAGGCACCATCTATTGAAAGGTATAAGTGGGTAAGGCCCGATTTTACGATATCATCGGCCATGGTTTCATTAAAATGGTTTAAGTTTGAATGAATGGTAGTGCCAACTTTCTGAGAACGGGTATAGTCAATAATATCGAAGATTTGTTTATTTAGAAAAGGCTCACCCCAATTGTACAAGGCCACACTTAGGGCATGGTCTTTTACCTGATCGAACATGGTTTTATAATTGTCTAATTTCATAAAAGCCGGTCTTAACATTTCGGGGTGTTTAATACCCGTATGACAGCCAGGGCAGCGCAAATTGCATATATTGCCAGGATCGAAAGTTTTTTTATAAGGGTAAGTTTTGAGGGTTGTTTTTACGTTTTTATTTTCCTTTCTGTTTTCTAGGATATTGAGTAATTTTTTAGGGGTTGCAAAATGGTTGAGATAGTAAAGATATTTCCGATTGGCGGTTAGTCTTAAGCGCATGGTGTTTGTTTTATTTTTTACAAAGGAATAAAGAATAAAAATGTATTCATATGAGTTGTGTCATAAAAAGTACTTGCTGATATATGATTTAAAACCTTGAAACGCAACTTGTTTTGTGGCTCAAATTCTATTTAGCTATAAAGAATGCTGCTTGGCCTCTATTTATTTTGTGATATGAAACATATTCATTTATTTTACCCTTTTATTAAAATTAATTTTGGCCCAATGAAACCCTTTTCATCTATAGTTTTGTTATTTCTCGCACTTAATTTAAGCGCTCAGACAGCCGGCGTTTTAACGGTAACCTTTACACCTGTTTCACATTCACCATGTTACCAAGGTACTAAGAATGTTTTGGCTGCTTGGATACAAACAAGCACAGGCGGTTTTGTAAAAACAAAGTTGAGATATGCAGGCAATAGTACATCCGATCACCTGCCTGATTGGGCGGTTAATTCTGGTGGATCGGCTTTTAATTGCATGTCAACCGCTTGTAATAAAACAGATGCAACCACTGGTGCAACTTTAAATGGTTTTACGATCAAAAGCTTCACATGGGATGGTAAAAATGTCAATGGAACTTCAAATGGTACAACTGTAGCAGATGGCACTTATAAAGTTACAATTCAAGAAACATGGAACCATGGTACAAATGCTACTACCATTCGATCTTATACTTTCACCAAAGGTCCAAATGAAGACCACCAAACGCCTGCTGCTGATGCAGATTTTAAAAATATAAAAATTGATTGGATGCCTGGTGGCACAGCTAGTGTTGATGCATTTAATGCGAGTTTTCAACTGAATGTTTATCCTAATCCTAGCACTGGTGTTTTTAATGTTGATTACAACCAAACAGGAACATTAAAAGTTTTAGACGCAACAGGAAAATTGGTGTATGAAGAGTTATTAGAAACAACTTCAGAAGCCACAAAATCGATTGATTTATCAGCATTTGAGAATGGCATGTATACCTTCCAAATTTCTAACAGCAATCAGATTTCAAATTTTAAAATAGCGCTTTTAAAATAGACTTATTTTATCTCAGTTATATAGGAATTAATCAAAGGAGTTTCATAGACTTTGTACCCATCGCTTGAATTGTTGTCAGCATAAATAAGATAGGCTTGCAATTCTGGGTGTAGGCTCAAAAATGCAATGGCTTTCTCTAAACCCATAACAAGTATTCCTGTAGCATATGCATCAGAAGAAATACAATCTTTAGCAAAAACGGAGGCACTCAATAGTTTATTTTTTGCAGGGTAACCTGTTTTGGGGTCAATGTGGTGGGCAAACCGTTCACCATTTTCAATAAAAAATTTTCTGTAATTACCCGAAGTAGCTAATGCCATGTTATGAAGTGTTGCAATGGCTTTTATAGGATTTGTTGAGTCGTGGTTATCAATGGGTTTTTCTATGCCTATTTGCCAATAGTTGCCATTGGGCTTTTGACCATTGGCCGCCACTTCACCGCCAATTTCTACGACATAAGATTGCACATTTCGTGACCTTAAAAATGCGGCTATAACATCTACAGAATAACCTTGTGCAAAAGCATTAAAATCTAGGCGTACTCTTTTGTCTTTTTTAATGATTTTACCCTCTTTTAAATCGATTAATTGAAAGCTAACAAATTGCTTAATGCTATCGATTTTGGACTTATCAATTGTTTTGCTGCTCAATGGTCCGAACCCCCATAAATTAACCAAAGGAAATACAGTTGGATCGAAAGCACCATTGGTGTGTTTCCATACTTCTTTGGCCTTATTAAAACACTCGGTAAAGTATTGGTCAACGATAACATTGGGAACATTGTTATTGATTTTTGAAATAATGGAGTTGGGGTTATAAGTAGAAACCGATAAATCAAAGTTATGTAAGATGGTTTCTATTTCGGGTTGAAAGTCGCGCTCCAACGTATCAATATAAGTAATATGATAAGTGGTGCCTTGGGTGTAGCCCTCAATGCGTATGGTGCTGTCTTGTGCATTCAGCCCCTTAATAAGAAATAGGAATATCCAAAAAAAGAATTTCATTTTTAAGCGAGCCTTCCTAGTCATTGAATACAAAGTTAAGCCAATGGAAGGCCATTCTGATTATATGCTCGAGTGAAAAAAATAGAAGTTTAGTATTACTCTACAACATTTAATCTAATATCAATTCTGCTTTTGGTTCGATTTTGAACTAAGGTGTATTTGCAAACCTATACTAAAGTTAAAATATGTTCTTTTATACGAACTTGTATAATCGTAGCCAGTGCCAGTGCTTGGTCGGTAAAAATATTTGGTTTTGCTATCGCTATAATTAACACCAGCAGACATCATCAGTCCAATATTTTTTGATAAAAAATATTCAAATCCAAACATTCCACCTACATTCCAATCATTAACAGGATTGGTAGTTGTTTCGCTACTTGAGCCTGTATTTGTGCTTGATTTAGAATTGCCACCAGCGTTACCAAATTGAGCACCTAGTTGCAAAAAAGGCAAGGTCTTTTCATTGCTCCCATAATAGGCTCTCCAAAATGGTCCTAGGTAAAAACTTGGTTGATTGTATTTGGATTCAGAGGTAGAAGTGGAGCTAGTGTTACTGCTGTTACTTTTACTATTGTATTGGCTGATACTAAGGTATGCACCAACAGCATGGTTCTTTCTAATAAAATACCCAATAGTTGGGTAAATGCTTAAAGAGGTTGAATTTCCCTTGCTATCATAGACAGTGGGTGTGTTAGAATAGCTCGTGCTACTTTTGCTACTTGTGTAACTAATGTTTCCCAAACTAGCACCCAACAGCCAATCGCCTTTAAGTGTTTGGGCATTTAATGTGCTTACAATTGTTGCAAGCAAGCAAAATAAAATTATTTTTTTCATATTGTATGTTGATTAGTTATTTCAAAATTATATGATTTTATATAGAAATGAAATAGGACAAAATTCAAGATGTCCAAAATAAAGGAATCAAATTGTGAATTTGACTTCTTTAACAACAGGGCAATAAAAACTTAAAATCTCGCTTTCAACAAGATTTAAGATTTTGTAGTAGCCATTTAGTAGTAGAACCTAAATTAAATGTTTTGTAAGTACCTTTTCTGTTTAATTCAAATAGGTATAAAAAACAGATAATCAAATAAATAGGATAGATTTATTTGATGAATAATGTAAGAAAAATTGTACTATATTTGTGCTTTCAAACTTATTAAAAATGTCGAAAACACCTAATATAAAACTTCAAAAGCAACATGCTAAAGTTAACTCGAGAATTATATATCAACAACAATTAAGCAATTTGTTTTCAATAAAAAATTACATTTTATCAAATTCTAAAGCACTTAAATTAAGTTTTATAAATTTAAAGTAGTTTTATAAATTAGAAAAACAGTATTAGAAAACATGTCATCAGCAATCTGCACTTTATTTGAAGGCCAATATCATTTCGGTTTAGCGGCACTTACAAACTCATTGTATGAGCAGGGTTTCAGAGGAAATCTATATGCTGGATATAGGGGAGAACTTCCTTCATGGGCTTCTTCGGCAACGCATAATCCTGATTTGGCGATAGAAAATTGTAAGTCTATGAAGCTTGGAGAGGGACTAATGCTCCATTTTATGGCCTTAAACACCGATTACCACTTAACGAATTTCAAGCCCGATTTTATGATGCAGTTGTGGGATGGTCCCGAGAAGAATACAGACAATTTATATTATTTCGATCCAGATATTGTGGTTGTTCGCCCATGGGCATTATTTGAAGAATGGGCTAATTGCGGAATTGCAGTATCTGAGGATATCAATTCTCCATTATCTGAATTCAATCCACGGAGAGTAGCGTGGCGCAGATACTTTAGCGAGAAGGGCATTGAACTCCGATTCAAGGACAGTATCTATGTAAATGCAGGTTTTCTAGGCTTAAACATAAAGGATCGTAATTTTCTGGATTTATGGAAAAAAGTGCAAGAAACAATAGCTCCTCTGATTGGAGGACTCAATCGTTCTATTTTCACCGATGAAGATTTGGCTATGCTTGATAAAGTTGGAGGTCCATTCAGTCCTTTCGTTAAAACCGATCAAGATGCGCTTAATGCTGCACTAGAAGCTTGTGACAAGAATATTAGTTTTCTAGGGAAAGATGGTATGGGATTCGTTGGAGGACTTGTATTAATGTACCACGCGATTGGCTCGGATAAGCCTTGGAAATGGAATCCATATAAACAAATGTTGAAAGGGATGCCTCCAAGGAAGGTAGATATTG
Source organism: Bacteroidota bacterium (assembly GCA_947496065.1). Lineage (GTDB taxonomy): Bacteria > Bacteroidota > Bacteroidia > NS11-12g > UBA955 > JABMMZ01. The sequence goes on along the minus strand of CANMBF010000015.1, from coordinate 25,162 downwards.
GATACTGGAATTCTATGGCTGGTCCAATTCCTGTAGCCACGAAAAGTAAAATATTTTTTAGAAAAATATCACTTAAAATTTGTATTGCTATTGGTCGTTTTTATCAAAGAAATTAAGTTGGTAATGTTTTGAATAATAATTACATTTTTAGACAGTAACTGTTGTGAAGATATATTTGGCTAAATCTGATATGAGTATATTTAGGGATGAAATTTCTCTGGCAATAATGAAAGGAATGGGCTATTCTTTGACCATGCTCAGCTCAGAATCAGATGTGATTATGGCCCATAGTTATAAAAAGTTGTTACCATACATATTTAGGTATCCAACAAAAAAATTCTTGGTTTGGACAAATGAGCCGCGATATGACACCTTCTTCAGGAATGAGATTAAGCTGCCATTAGGTTTTCCAATGATTAAGATAATGAATGTCTATAGCAAGGATGTATTCTGGAACAATTTGCACTTTTTGGGCTCCTATCACTTTGACAATATTAATAATCTTGGTATTGATATTAATTCTGAGCTTCCTAATATTAGTTTAGAGCAATTAGAATCATTTAACAAAAAGAATAAAATTGCCGCCCTTTTCACTTATACATTAGAACAAAAGACCAAATTGATGAAAGGAGGAATAAACATAGACCTCTCTAGGCAAAGATGTGAAATTGCTATGGCAGGTTATTTGAGAAAGCAAGTTGATCTTTATGGGAACAAGTGGCCTGCAAATTATGCCCTTGATAATTCAGGATTTGGTTTTGAAAAACAAAGACCATGGTGGATTGAAAAAATGGAAATACTCAAAGGCTATAAATTTAATCTGTGTTTGGAAAATACTGCCGAGCCTTATTACGTCACCGAGAAAATATGGCATGCAATTCAGGCTTATTGTTTACCTATTTACAGTAGCTTTAACTCAACTATCTATGAAACCTTCCCCAAAAATAGTTTTATAGATACTGTTCAATATAAAAACACGGATGAATTGCTTGATTACATCCAGAACATGAGTACTGCAGAGTACCTTGAAAGGATGAATATATGCATCGATATTTTCAATAAAGCCCTTGCATTGAAACGGATAAATTACGATCAGAATACGCAAGAAATTATAACCAAAATAATTGATAGAATTTTAGATTAATTGATATTGCCCAAGCAAGAATAAATCAAAATAGGTTAAAAATTCCGAGTCAATATTTCTCAATTGAAGGGTCTTTAAATACCTGGTTGAATGTTTCATTCCCCTGCGCCCCGCATTTCTTACCTAAATATAATTTCTTAGTTTAAATTATAGTTTAGCGTTAGAGTAAGGCTTCATTGTCTAACGGTACAAGTTAACCCTGAATTGTTATGTCATAACTGCCCTGTGGCAGAGTCCGCAACAAGTTGCGGACACGCCACAGAGCAACAAAAACTAAAAATCCCGCCTAAAGCGGGATTGTTAGTTTTTGTAGTAGTCTCGAGCAGAATCGAACTGCTATCAAATGTTTAGGAAACATCTATTCTATCCGTTGAACTACGAGACCATTTTGCAGATATTCTATCCATTGAACTAAAGAGCCAAGCGGCTGCGAAGATAATAAAGTTAGATAAGAAATTAGTAGCAAATCGAAGATGACCTTCTTTAAAAGTATAGCGTTTACTTAACAAATTTTAAAAGCTCAACTTTCCTTTTTTTTAGATTTTCTTATTGTTATAATTCTTTTTAGCATGCTAAATGCTGTATTTGCCATTATTAATTTATTTTTAATTAATGCGGTAATAATTAGTTGATTATTATTTTGCATATATTAAGGTAACATAAAATTGTTTTTTATTTAACTGATTTGAGAATCAAATTTAATCTCAATTTCACATAGTTTTCACATTGCTAACCTTATTTTGTTATGTTAAAATATAATCAAAATGAAGTTTAAAAATTTACTATTTACGGCCATTTTTTCTATGGCATTTCTGGTAACACCAAATCTATTTGGTCAAAAAACATTGAATGTTCGAATAGGAACTGCAGATGATGATCAAGAGGAGTGGCTGCCAGCAAAGTCAGGACAAACACAATCGAAAACCATCGGAAGTCTTGATCCTGGTAGCTCCGATCTAGAATTTGGAACTGAAGCTTCTGGCAATGATCCTCAAATGGTTGGAATGCGTTTTACCAACATCAATATTCCAAAAGGGTCAATCATTCTTAGTGCCTACATACAATTTACAGTTGATGCCATTGGAAAAAATAATGATCCTTGTAAGATATACATTAAAGGAGAAGCGAGCGATAGTTCAGTAATCTTTAATCCTGCTGTCTCTTACAATATTTCTTCTCGTTCAAAAACGAGCGATTCAATTGTATGGATTGTTACTGGTTCAAGTTGGGCTACCGTTGGAGCTGCATCTACAGAACAAAGGACGCCTAATATCAAACTCTTATTAGAACAAATAATGAATCGTGGTGGTTGGAAATCTGGAAATCCACTAACGTTTTTAATGTATGGTTCAGGTACTCGCGAAGTTGAATCATTTGATGGCGATGCCCCTAAAGCAGCGATGTTGGTAATCAATTACATTGAACCAAAAACCATTATGAGTAGAATTAATGCGGCCGATGATGATCAAGAGGAATGGTTGCCTGCTAAGTCAGGTCAAACGCAGTCGAAAACTGTAGGAAGTCTTGATCCAGGCAGTTCAGATTTAGAATTTGGAGCTGAGTCTACCGGCAATGATCCCCAAATGGTTGGAATGCGTTTTACCAACATCAATATTCCTAAAGGGTCTTTAATTACCAATGCCTATATTCAATTTACGGTTGATGCCATTGGCAAGAATAATAGTCCTTGTAATATACTTATTAAAGGAGAGGCTAGTGATAGTGCTGTTATGTATAATCCTGCAAGTGCTTACAACATTAGTTCAAGAACAAAAACAACGGATTCAGTAAGTTGGGCAGTTTCTGGAACTTCTTGGAGTACTGTTGGTGCAGCAACAACAGAACAAAGAACATCAAATTTAAAAGCCATTGTACAATCCTTGATCATGAGAAATGGTTGGAAATCGGGCAATCCGTTGGCATTTTATATGTATGGAACAGGAACCAGAGAAGTAGAATCCTATGATGGAGACGCACCGAAAGCGCCATTACTAGTTATAGAATTCATCCCTACAAGTACTCTTTCTATTCGTGTTAGTGCCGCAGATGACGATCAAGAAGAATGGACACCTGCTAAAGCTGGACAAACCCAAGCAAAGACTGTTGGAAGTTTAGATCCTGGAAGTTCAGATTTAGAACTTGGAACAGAATCAACTGGCAATGATCCTCAAACAGCAGGTATCCGTTTTAATAATATTAATTTACCTCAAGGGGCGATCATTCAGAATGCATACATCCAATTTACAGTAGATGCAATTAATAAAAACGCAAACCCTTGTGTTATTACCATTAAAGGTGAAGCCAATGATACACCATCAATTTTTAATCCTTCATCTGCCTACAATATTACTAAAAGAATAAAGACACAAGATTCAATTATTTGGAATGTTTCTGGAACCTCTTGGTCAACTGTAGGTTCAGCAACAGCGGATCAAAGAACAAGTAATTTAAAACCTATTATAGAAAATTTGGTTAACAGAGCAGGTTGGAAAAGTGGAAATTCGATGGCCTTTTTCTTAAATGGCACTGGCACACGCGAAGTTGAATCTTACGATGGAGATGCACCAAAAGCACCGCTATTGGTTATTGATTATTTAATGGGTGACAATGGACCCGTAATGAAACCAAGAATTGCTTTAACTACTTATCCAGTAGTAAAGAAATCGAATTGGCTATATTCTGACAGTGGTTTTAATTTAGGAACTGCTTGGAAGAATAGTATTTATAAAAATGACTCAACATGGAGTTTTGGAAAAGGCCCATTAGGATTTGGTGAAATAGGATTTACAGGTACAGATATTAATCAAGGAAACCCAAGCAATAGATTCATCACAAATTATTTCCGCAAACCAATTGTCGTTTCAAATTTATCTATCTTGACAGACACAATTGAATTACAATTAATGTGTGATGATGGAGCGGTTGTTTATATTAATGGAACAGAAGTAGTAAGAAAAAATATAAGTGCCGGAACTGTTCTTTCTAAAACAAAAGCTAATAAAATAGTTGAAGCCCCACAAGAAAGAGTTTATTGGTTGTATTATTTACCAAAAACTGTTTTAAAAGCAGATACCAACTATATTGCTGTTGAAATTCACCAGTATGATAGCCTAAGCTCTGATGTATTATTCGACCTTGCATTAAACAATAGAAAATATAAAGCCAATGCAGCAGCTCTAGGTTGTATAGGCGGAAGTAGTCATATTTCATGTTTTACATCTGTAACACCAATTGAACAATATGACACCATTAGTATTCCTACAACACACCGTTTTCAAGCCATCTTAAAAACAGGCGATGCTTATAGTAAGGGAGGCATAGTTCCAAGTAATTTTGATTTTACTGGATACAGCCCAATTAACAACAGCAGTAAAAAAGGGTATGTTGCGCTTAATCACGAAAAGAATCCAGGTGGTGTATCTATATTAGATGTACACTACAATTGTACAAGTGGAACTTGGGTAGTAGATTCAGTATTGCCAGTTAGTTTTGGTGGCGACTTGGTTAAAACAGCAAGCAATTGCTCAGGCGGACTTACACCTTGGGGTACAACAGTTACTTGCGAAGAGGATGCACCAATTGGTGATGTGAATGCCGATGGATATGAAGACATTGGTTGGAATATAGAAATAGATCCTAAGACAAGAAAAGTTAAAGAATATGGCAATGGCAAACCAGAAAAATTATGGGCCATGGGTCGTATGAGTCATGAAAACATAGTTTTCAAACAAGATAGCATTACTTCATACTACGGTGAAGACGAGCCAGATGGTAACGTTTATAAATTTGTTGCTTCTAAAAAGGCTAATTTATCAGCAGGAACATTGTACGCATTGAAGTTGAACAATTTTTTAGATGGTAAAGGCGATCCAACTGGTACAACAGGAACTTGGGTTGTCCTAGCAAATACAACTAAATCGGATAGAAATAACACCAAGTTACTAGCTAAAAATGCAGGCGCAACAGCATTTAATGGTGTAGAAGATGTAGAAATTAGTCCACTTAATGGTCAAATTTATTTTGCCGCAAAAGGCGTAGGACGTACTTATAGTTTTAAAGATGATGGAACTACAGTTTCTAATTTTAAAACATTTGTTGGTGGAGAGACCTACCCAATTAATTTTGGTACAGGCGTTATTGCTGAAGATTGGAGTGGAGGAAATGATAACCTAACATTTGACGATAAGGGTAATTTATGGGTATTGCAAGATGGCGGAAAAAATCATATTTGGTTAGTAAGACCAGATCACACGCAGGCAGAACCAAAGATTGAGTTATTTATGACTACACCTACAGGATCTGAACCAACAGGTATGACTTTTACACCAGATTTTAAATACATGTTTTTGTCAATTCAAGAACCTGCAGCGTCCACTACTTCACAAAAGGATGTTAAAGGAACATCTGTTCTTTTCAATAAGAGTCATTTAATTGTAGTAGCACGTAAAGAGAACTTTAATCCTGTTACTGTTGCAAAACCTACAATTGTTGGTCCTACCACAGCTACTCAGCAATCTGTTCAAACGTATTCAGTACTGAATAATCCAGGTAGTGTTTATAATTGGACAGTTACAAATGGCTCACAAGTTTCTGGTGGTGTCACCAATGCAATAGGTGTTAAATGGGGTTCATTTACATCAGGACTTGTAAATGTTATTGAAACTGCAAGTGCACAGTGTGTAAGTAGCAATGAACAAATTACTGTTTCTTTACAAAGTTCTTCAATTGAGAACTTAAAGCAAATGCCAGGTTTGAAAGTGTATCCAAATCCAGCAGAAAATTACCTTGTAATTGATGCCTTAGAAAGTTTGGACTTTGAATTATTTGATTTAAACGGGAAGTCTATGTTGGTAGGCAAGAAGGATGAAAATACAATAGCTTCAATTGATTTGAGTCATCTTTCAGCAGGTATTTATACGTTGAGAGTAAGCAACGGAACTACCGTGGTAGCTTATCAAATTAGTCACCAATAATAAGAAACTATTTTAAAAAGGTGACTGGGAAACCAGTCACCTTTTTTTGTGCATTTTTTTATTTCAAATTAATATCGTAATATTGCAATATATAAATATAACTATGGGCGCTTCTAAAACAGATCATTTCACAAAAAAACAAAACGAATTGGCCAATCAATTGAAGGCCATGGCCCACCCTGCACGTATTGCCATTATTGAGTTTTTATTAAAAACTGAAGGCTGTATTTGTAGTGATATTGTGAATGAATTGCCCTTAGCCCAGCCAACGGTTTCTCAGCATTTAAAGGAATTGAAAAATGCGGGCATCATCAAAGGTAGCATTGAAGGCAATACCATTTGTTATTGTTTGGAAGAAAAAGCGATAGCCAATATACAATCCTATTTTGGACTATTGTCCAATAAAATCAGTCAACAAAAATCTAAAGCAGAATGCTGCTAATCCAATTAAACTTTAAATAAATAATTATATGAAACTTTCTGAAATCAAATCAACCTTAGCAACAGCAGAAGCTGTTAATTTTATACTTGAAAATGGCACAAAAGTACCTGATCATTTTCACGTCACCGAAGTAGGTGTTATTACGAAACATTTTATCGATTGTGGTGGCACCGTTAGAGACGAAAAGGTTGCCAATTTTCAATTGTGGAATGCCAATGATACTGACCACCGATTAAAACCACAAAAATTACTGAATATTATTGCGCTTTCTGAAAAGGTTTTGGGTATCGAAGACTTAGAGGTTGAGGTAGAATACCAAGCGGATACCATTGGTAAATTTGGACTCTCTTTTAATGGTTCAGATTTTGTTTTAACGAATAAACAAACCGATTGTTTGGCTTCTGATAGTTGTGGTATACCAGCTGAAAAGCGCAAAATTAAATTAGTTGAATTAACCCCAGAGGCAAATTGCTGCACGCCAGGAGGAGGCTGTTGTTAGTTTATGGCAGAAATAAATAATGTGCCAACAATTGAGCGCAAAAGGTTAGGATTTTTGGATAGATACTTAACAGTATGGATTTTTTCAGCTATGTTAATTGGTGTAGGTATCGGTTATTTTATTCCTTCTACTTCCGGCTTTATTGATAGTTTGTCGAGTGGAACCACTAATATCCCAATTGCCATAGGCTTAATTTTAATGATGTACCCACCATTGGCCAAGGTTCGCTATGAGAAAATTCCTCAAATTTTTAAGAACTTTAAATTGGTGGCCATGTCCTTTTTTATTACGTGGATTATTGCCCCTCTATTTATGTTTTTATTGGCCTATTTCTTCCTGCAAGATTATCCCCATTATTTTACAGGACTCATACTAATTGGCATAGCACCGTGTATTGCCATGGTGATTGTTTGGAATGAATTGGCTGGAGGTAATAGAGAGTATATTGCAGGACTCATCGGTTTAAATAGCGTTTTGCAAGTTTTACTTTATTCAGGTTATGCCTATTTCTATTTAACCGTTATGCCCCAACTTTTTGGCATGAAAGGGTTTGAAATTTCGATTACCATAGCACAAATATCACAATCTGTTTTTATTTATTTAGGCATCCCCTTTTTAGCGGGGATAGTAAGTCGTTATGCATTGATAAAATTAAAAGGGGAGGCTTGGTATCAGGAAAAGTTTATACCAACTATTTCACCTATTACATTGGTCGCTTTGCTATTTACCATTATCGTTATGTTCAGTTTAAAGGGACAACTCATTGTGCAAATTCCGTTTGATGTTGTAAGGGTGGCCATTCCTTTGGTCATTTATTTTGCAGTAATGTTTGTGGTAACCTTTATTATCTCGAGAAAATTAGGGGCCGATTATTCTACCAATGTAGCCTTATCGTTTACGGCTACAGGCAATAATTTTGAGCTAGCCATAGCAGTAGCCATAGGTATTTTTGGAATCAACAGTGGTGAAGCCTTTGCAGGTGTTATTGGTCCATTGGTAGAGGTACCTGCTCTAATTGGATTAGTGAATGTTGCTTTTTGGTTCAGAAGAAAATACTATAAAACACAAAATTAGAGCGTAATACAAGTAACCAACAATATGACAAGAATAGCTTTATTTAGCGATGTACACGCGAATCTTCCCGCACTTGAGGCAATGTTTCAGAATATGGAAATTACGAAGCCAGATGCCATCTATTGCCTTGGCGATTTGGTTGGCTATAATATTTGGCCCAACGAGGTGATCAATGAAATTAGAAAAAGAGGTATTCCGACCATTGCAGGAAACTATGATTTTGGTGTCGGTAGAAATTCGGATGATTGCGGTTGTGCCTATAAAACCGAGGAGGACAAGGCCATGGGTGCGCAATCAATTGCCCTAACTAATCAATTGATAAATGATAAAGGGCGCGCCTATTTAAGAACCTTGCCTGCCCATTTACAATTGGAATATCAATTAAACGATGATCAGTTGTTCGTATTGATGGTGCATGGGAGTCCACGAAAAATAAACGAGTATTTATTCGAAGACAGAGATGAGAAAAGCATGTTGCGCATCATGGAAACGGTTAAAGCAGATATCATGTTTTGTGGTCATACCCATAAACCTTATCACCGTATTTTTGAATATGAAATGGATGGTAAGAAAGCTTATCGACATGCGATAAATATTGGTTCGGTAGGTAAGCCAAAAGATGGCGATACACGTGGTTGTTATGTGCTTTTAACCATTAATGAAAACAGTAATAAATTCGAAAGAGAAAGTATACAAATTGAATTTATAAGATTCGAATATGACATAGAAAAAGCGGCGAAGGCTGTGGAAGATAGTCCACTGCCAAATGCCTATGCTGAGATGTTAAGAAAAGCGTATTAAAAAATTATATGAATAAGGTAGAAAGAAAAGACCATTGGGAGAACATCTATAAAACCAAAGGTCATCAAGAAGTGAGTTGGTATCAAAATGTACCCACAACATCTTTAGCGTTTTTTAAAGAATTTGCAGTGCCCTTAGATGCCAAGATTATTGATATTGGCGGTGGTGATAGTTTTTTGGTTGACCATCTATTGAACTTGGGTTATCAGAATATTACTGTGTTAGACATCTCTGAAGCTGCGATAGAAAAAGCGAAAATTCGCTTGGGAGATAAGGCAATTTTGGTAAAATGGATTGTAGCCGATATAACTACTTTTGAACCAACTGAAATCTATGATTTTTGGCATGACAGGGCTGCTTTTCATTTTCTTACCAATGAAGATGAAATCAACCATTATATTGCTAAGGCTAAAAATCATATTGCTAAAAACGGTTTATTTGTTTTAGGCACTTTTTCAGAAACCGGTCCTACGAAATGCAGTGGTATTGAAATAAAACAATATTCTAAAGAAAGTATGGCATTAAAAATTGGCAAGTATTTCAATAAAATTAAATGCATAGCAGTAGACCATTTGACACCTTTTAACACTGTTCAAAATTTTGTATTTTGTAGCTTTAAAAATAGCATATAGATAATATTTATTTGATATTGATTTATTATAGACAATGATTGATGATAGCAATTATATAAATCCTATCAAGAACCTTGTAAAGTTATTAAATAGCATTAATTCATATTTGTAGATTAATAAATTACATTATGAAACAAAACGCTATAAAGATTACAAAAGAACCCAATTCTGGTAAAGAAGGCAGTATAAGAACCAACGAGGATTTTAACAATAAGCAACCGAATTTGAACGACCCCAATGAGGTGAAGGGTCGACCAATATTATCTTATTCAAAGGTTAAAAAAACAAGGTCTAATAAAAAACCTTAAGCACCAGTATTTTAACATGATTAGTAGCTCTAAATTCACATTAAATTCTACTAAAATTAAGGTAAGCATAGTCATTTTTTAATATTGATATAGGTTTTGCGAAACACTATAAGTGGATTTTTGTGCATTCAACCAATCATATTAAAATGAAATCAAAATCAACTTTAAAGCTTGTCTTATCGCTCTTTTTCGCAGCGATACTCAACAAGAGTGTGAATGCGCAAATCACACTTTTGCAAGACTACAAGAACAATTATTCAGCGCCCATTGGCACCTTCCAAGGTATCAAATTCAAGGAAGGTGGTTTTTCAGGTATGTATCCAATTCCTAACACAAATGGTAAGGAATTTTGGGTAATTTCTGACAGAGGAATGAATGTAGATGCGGCCAATGCCAATCCATTAACGTGTCGTCCTACTTATGACAAAATGTTTGGTTTACCTACTTACGCTCCAAAAATTTTCAGAGTTAAGTTGAATGGTGATTCAGTACAAATTTTAAAAACAATTTCAATTAAACGTCCAGGTGGTACAGACGCTACAGGTATCATGAACCCAACAGGGTTTGGAAGTACTGCTACAGAGCAAGCCTCTACTGATACAGTTTTGAATTGTTCTAAATTTAATTTAAAAATTGCTGCCAAAGACATTTGGGGCATTGATGCCGAAGGTATTGTGGTAGACAAAGATGGTAACTTTTGGATAAGTGAAGAGGGTGGTCCTACCATTTGGAAATTAAATCCTAATGGTGTTGTTATTTCAAGATTCACTCCATATGCTAAAAAAGTTGGTGCACAAGCACAAGATATTTATATTGATTCATGTTTTGCATATCGCAAAAATAACCGTGGTTTTGAAGGTTTGTCTATTACCCCTAATGGTAAAATTTATGCCATTATTCAGAGTCCAATTTTATATCCAACAACAACAATTGGAGAAGCAACAAGAGTGCACAGAATGATTGAAATTGATCCTATTACAAATACATCAAAAATGTATGTATACCTAAATGATGGTCCTGTTGGTGTTGGTTCAAACCAAATTAGATTCAGAGATTGGAAAATAGGTGATATGGCTGCTGTGAATGATTCAACATTTTTGTTAATTGATCACGCAGTTAGAGGAACAACAGATAGAAAGAGTGTTTACTTAATTAATATTAATGGCGCTACTGCCGTTAACTCTGGTTTATATGGCGGAAAAACATTAGAAGCATTAGTTGATTCTACTGGCTTAGCAGCGAATGGTGTTAAACCAGTAAAGAAAAAATTATTTATAGATCTATTGGCAAACGGTTGGGCTGCAGCATTGGATAAACCTGAAGGTTTAGCCATTGTTAATGATAGTACCATTGCAGTTTGTAACGACAATGACTTTGGACAAGTATGTACTGCTCAGGATGGAATTCCTGTGCCAACATCAATACTTTGTCACATTTATACCTATGGATTAAAAGGCTCAAATAAGCTTAAAAGCTTTAGAAATGGTCCTTCTACCGGTGCAGGTCCAAGCAGTTCTAACACTCCATATTTAGAGGGTGTAGCTTCAGGTGTAAAAACCAATGCATTAATCACCGCTGGCGATTCAGTAAAAGGTGGCTATAGAATGGCAGGTTTACCTGATGGTTTAGGAGCATACGACAATGGCAACGGAACTTTTACAGTATTAGTGAGCCATGAAATGGGCAACACCCTTGGAGCAGTTCATGCCCACGGATCAAAAGGTGCCTTTGTATCAAAATGGAATATTAACAAATCAGATTTAGCAGTAACAAGTGGAAGCGATTTAATTACAAAAGTTAAATTGTGGAGAACAAGTGCTTATAAAGATACGACTACAGCGTTTAACCGTTTTTGTTCATCAGATTTACCACCGGTAAGCTCATTCTACAATGCAGCTACAGGTTTAGGAACCCAAGAGCGTATCTTTATGAATGGCGAAGAGTCAGGTCCAGAAGGTAGAGCTTTCGGTCACATTGTAACAGGTACTAATGCAGGTACTACTTATGAGTTACCATACCTTGGTAAATTCAGTTGGGAGAATTCAATCGCTAGTCCATACGCAAGCAACAAAACAGTTGTAGCAGGAACAGATGATGCTACTCCAGGTCAAGTATATTTCTACATTGGAACAAAAACCAACAGTGGTACTGAGATAGAAAAAGCTGGTTTGAATGGTGGTAAATTATTTGGTGTAAAAGTATCAGGCTTAACAGCTGAGAGCAGTTCAAGTATACCATCAGCAGGTACAGCGTTCACCTTATTTGATTTAGGTCAAGTACACAACACAACAGGTGCAGCATTGAATACTGCTAGTAATACAGCAGGTGTAACAACATTCTTAAGACCAGAAGATGGTGCATGGGATCCAAGCAATCCAAATGATTTCTATTTTGCAACTACCAATTCATTTACAGCGCCAAGCCGTTTATGGAGATTGCGTTTCACTGATATTGCAAATCCAGAAAATGGAGGAACAATCACAGCAGTATTAGATGGTACAGAAGGACCGAAGATGATAGACAATATTGGTATCGATAAATTTGGTCATATCATGTTGCAAGAAGATGTTGGTAACCAAGCACATATTGGTAAAATATGGCAGTATACCATTGCTACTGATGCAGTAAAATTAATTGCACAACACGATGCGAATAGATTTGTATTAGGTGGATCAAGTTACTTAACCCAAGATGAAGAGTCATCAGGTATCATTGATGTACAGGATATCTTAGGTGCAGGTATGTTTGTTTATGCTGATCAAGCGCATTATTCAATACCAGGTGATATTGTAGAAGGTGGTCAATTATTGACACTTTACAATCCTGATACTTATAATTCATCAAAAGGTGCATTACCAAGCAGTTCTAACACTCCATATTTAGAAGGTGTAGCTTCAGGTGTAAAAACCGATGCATTAATGACAGTTGGAGATTCAGTAAAAGGTGGCTATAGATTGGCTGGTTTACTAGATGGCTTAGGTGCATACGATAACAATGATGGTACATTTACTCTCCTAGCTAACCATGAAATGTCTAGTACATTAGGAGCAGTTCACGCCCACGGATCAAAAGGTGCTTTTGTATCAAAATGGGTAGTTAACAAAACTAACTTATCAGTAGCAAGTGGAAGCGATTTAATCACAAAAGTTAAATTGTGGAGAACAAGTACTTATAAAGATACAACTACAGCGTTCAACCGTTTTTGCGCAGGTGACTTGCCATTAGGAAGTGCATTCTACAATGCAGCTACAGGTTTAGGAACAACAGAGCGTATCTTCATGAATGGTGAAGAAGCAGGTGCAGAAGGCAGAGCTTTCGGTCACATTGTAACAGGTTCTAATGCAGGTACTACTTATGAGTTACCATACCTTGGAAAATTCAGTTGGGAGAATGCAATCGCAAGTCCATATACAAGCAACAAAACAATTGTAGCAGGAACAGATGATGCGACTCCAGGTCAAGTCTATTTCTATATTGGAACAAAAACCAACAGTGGATCAGAAATCGACAAAGCTGGTTTAAGTGGTGGTAAATTATTTGGTGTAAAAGTATCAGGTTTAACAGCTGAGAGCAGTTTAAGTATACCATCAGCAGGTACTGCATTTACATTATTTGATTTAGGTCAAGTACACAACACAACAGGTGCAGCATTGAATACAGCGAGTAATACAGCAGGTGTAACAGCCTTCTTAAGACCAGAAGATGGTGCATGGGATCCAAGTAATCCAAATGATTTCTATTTTGTAACCACCAATTCATTTACAGCACCAAGCCGTTTATGGAGATTGCGTTTTACCGATATTGCAAACCCAGAAAATGGAGGAACAATCACAGCAGTATTAGATGGTACAGAAGGACCTAAAATGATGGACAATATGGTGATAGACAAATTCGGTCATATCATGATACAAGAAGATCCGGGCAATCAAAGTTATGTTGCTAAAATCTGGCAGTATACCATTGCAACCGATGCAGTGAAAGAAATAGCTCGTCACGATGCCAACAGATTTGTCTTAGGAGGTTCAAGTTACTTAACCCAAGATGAAGAGTCATCAGGAATCGTAGATATGCAAGATATCTTAGGTCCAGGTATGTTTGTTTATGCTGATCAAGCGCATTATTCATTACCAGGTGATTTAGTAGAAGGTGGTCAATTATTGACACTTTACAATCCTGATACTTATAATTCAAATCCAGAAGTAAGTGTTAAAGGTAACAAGGTAAATATTGCAAAAGGTGATATCACACCATCGACTGCAGACAATACTGATTTTGGAACACTAAATACAAAGACATCTGTTAATAAAACATTTGTTGTGAAGAATGCTGGTCCAGGTGCTTTAACAATCAGTGCAATTAAATTTGCAGGTACCAATGCAGCTGAATTCTCACTTGTAAGTGCTCCTACTTTCCCTAAAGATATCATTGCTGGTGATTCATTAATTGTTACAGTTAAATTTGCGCCTTTGGCAGATGGCTTAAGAAAAGCAACATTAACTATCAATAACAATGATGCTGATGAAAACAGTTATGATTTTGCTTTACAAGGAACTGCAGTTTCAGCAGAAATTAATGTTCAAGGTAACAGTGTAAGTATTGCAAGTGGCTCAACAACACCAAATGTAGGAAACAACACCGACTTTGGTACAGTCAATAAAGGTAGCAATGCAACTAAGAGTTTTGTGATTCAGAACACTGGTGCTGGAATCTTAACAGTAGATAACTTATACTTTACTGGTGCTAACGCAAGCGAATTCACTTTTGTTGGTAAACCAACTTTACCACTTGTAATTGCTGCGAATGGTTCTCAAACCATTACTGTACAATTTGCTCCAACTGCTTCGGGTGTAAGAACTGCAACTTTAAATGTTGCGAGTGATGATGCTGACGAATTTGATTATACCATTGCTTTACAAGGTAACGGCAACACAAGCAGTATCAAACAAGTTGTTTATAACAATTCATACGTAATTGCTCCGAATCCATTCACATTGAATTCAAATGTTAAGATCGATTTAGTAAGTGCTGCAAAAGTTAGCATTGAAGTATTCAATCTTTTAGGAGAACGTGTTGAACTAGTTGTAAATGAAGCATTTTCTGCAGGTCAGTATAATTTCAGTTTTGGTAGCAATCAAAACAATTATCCAACTGGTATCTATTTAGTAAAAGTCGTGATTGATGGCAAGGTGTCTACCACCAAAATCATCAAGAATAACTAATACAAATAATAATAATTTAGAAAGAGGTTTAATCTTAATCGGTTAAACCTCTTTCTCTTTTTTAAAGAAAACCGTAAAAAATGAAAATCAAAAGTTTACTAATCTCTATAGGGCTAACATTGCTTATTCTCCTGTCATTCACGCATAGAGAGGGAGATAACGCCTATCAGAATTTATATTTCCAAAGAATAAGTGCATTAAAAGCACAACAAATTGCATTGTTAACTACCATTAAGAATAGCAATTTAAATAACGCTAGTGATATTGAATTAATTCATCAAGCAATTAATAAGACCCGATTACAATTAAAGGGCCTCGACTTTTGGCTTCGTTACCTAGAGCCAGTGGTCTATAAAAAAATAAACGGCCCATTACCTGTTGAGTGGGAGACCGAGGTATTTGAAAAATTTGAAAAACCCTATAAAAGAGAAGCTGCAGGTTTAACACTTGCCGCATTATACCTAGATGAAGAAAGCATAAATAAAGATACGCTATTAGATTTAATAAATTCATCAATAAAATCGATACCTACCTTTGAGGCTGATTCAATCACAAAAAATTTAAAGGATTGCCATCATTTTTTCTTGTGCAATCGCTTACATTTATTGAATCTTGCAGCCATCTATACAACAGGATTTGAATGTCCTGATACTTCGCAAATTATTCCTGAATTGCACAGTATGTTAAAAGATATGAATGAAACCTATGAGGTCTTTAATCAAGGTTTCGAAACTACACCTTTGAGTTCTGAATACATGAAATTATACAATGCTACCATTGCTTTTGTAGCGTCACAACCTAAGGACTACAGCAGTTTCGACCATTTTACTTTTATTCAAACTTACGTGAATCCATTGTATGAGATGAATCAAAATTTCATACAATTGTATCAAATTAAAAGCAGAAGTTTTGTCGATTATTCAATCAATAATAAGAGCCGTTCTATTTTTGATAAGGAATTGTATAACGGTCAAAATGCAAAGGGTATTTATCTACGTGTAACAGATGCCAAAGCATTGAATGAAATTGACCAATTGGGCCGATTACTTTTTTATGATCCCATCTTATCAGGCAACAATCAAAGGAGCTGTGCTTCATGCCACCTGCCTACAGCTTTTTTTACAGATACTGTTCACCGCACTTCCATAGCGTACGATGGTATTACAGCGCTTACGCGTAACTCACCTTCATTATTAAATGCTGGCAACAACCATTTGATAATGCTAGATGGCAAGCACATCTCTTTGCAGAATCAAACCAAAGATGTTATTACAAATCCGATGGAAATGGGTGGTGATGAAAAATTGATTTTAGAGAAAATATTGAGTTGCAAAACGTACAGAGATGGGTTTACTAAATTGTTAAAGTATACACCCCAAGAGACTACTATTACCTTTCAACACATCACCTCGGCCATTACCTTGTACTACAACCGATTCAGTCAGTTCAATGCGCCTTTCGATAAAGCCATGAACAAGGTAAGCGAAGTAAGTGCTGATGTGAAGATTGGATTCAATTTATTTATGAGTCGCTCGCAATGTGCTACCTGTCATTTTGTACCGCAGTTCAATGGCATAAAACCACCATATGTAAGTTCTGAGTTTGAGGTATTGGGTGTACCAGCTGATACGGCTTACAAAGCCTTAAGTGCCGATGTTGGCAGGTATGGTGTAAATCCAGCGTTTGAAACAAAAAATGCATTTAGAACAGGTACCATTCGCAATGCAGAATACACCAAACCTTATATGCACAATGGTGTATTTAGTAGTTTAAAAGAAGTCATTAATTTTTACAATACTGGTGGCGGAGCAGGCCATGGCTTAAATGTACCTAATCAAACACTATCAGCCGATTCATTGGGCTTGAGCGATGCTGATGCACAACATTTGATACAATTTATTCAATCGCTCAATGAAACAATAACATTCGAAAAACCGCCCCACAAATTACCGCATTCAAGTGATGCACAACTTAACAATAGAAAAGTAGGAGGAACCTATTAATATGAAAAAAATCAAATTTAAAATTTACACCATTGTAATACTGTTTTTATGTGCTTTCATGGCATGTAAAGCAAAACAAAAAGTAGTTGCTATCGTGCCAATGCCATTCAACTATCCGGATGACATTAAAGAAGCAGAAAAACCTTTATTTCTCACTAATTATACCAAGGGACAGGTTTTATACGGTATCAACTGTGCAAAATGCCATAATAAAACAGAGGGTGGTCAAAATACGATACCCAACTTTTCGCTACCACAAATTATGGATTATGAAATCAGATTTCAATATCCTTCTCATGAAGATCCAATGAAGGAAACTGTTATATCTCCTGAAGAGTTAGAACAAATAGTCACATTTCTAAGATACAAATTGCCAAGTTAAAGGACTGTAAAATCTGATAATTATGTAAATTATTTTTAAAAAGTAAGGCTAGGAATACATTTACCTTCGTGAGATTAAATCAATCACATATGAAAAATCTAATAATAACACTATTTGCAGCTGCAGCATTTACAGCATGCAATAACGCACCTGCACCAACAACTGCTCCCGAAACCACCGCAGTAGAACCTGCACACGATGCAAACATGGACATGCCGGTGGCACAAGATACTACGGCCATAATGCCGAATCAAAAGGTGTTTTTTCCAAATTTAAAAGAAGGGCAAAACATTAAGTTACCTTTTATTCTTAAGTTTGGTGTCGAAGGTATGGAAGTAAAACCAGCCATGGGTGTAGAGCCTAATGTTGGTCACCACCATATCATGATCGATCATGCAGCACTTCCTGCCAATACCATGTTCCCTATGCAAAAAGAAACCGAAGGGTATTACCATTTTGGCAAAGGGCAATTGCAAGATACTTTGAGTTTTAAAAAGTACCCGATGTTAACGCCTGGTATGCATACAATCACATTGCAGTTTGGCAACAGTGTGCACATGTCGTATGGCCCTGCTATGAGCAAAACGCTTACTATAAACGTGAAGTAGAACTTATAACTATACTATCGAAGGCAGGCTGTAAGGCTTACCTTTTTTTATGTTGGTACTTTTTCTTTCTCTCAGAGTGAGGGATGGTTTAGCTCCTACGGAGCTATAGAGGGGTGGGGGTTACTATGTTTTACAGATATTAATCTCCTACGGAGAATTCTAAAGTGAGTAAAGTAACCAAAGGCTTGGAACCTTTTTTATGCTTATACTTTTATGTGTCTTTCTCTCAGCGCGAGGGATGGTGTCGCTCCTACGGAGCTATGGAGGGGAGGGGTTGCGCGCTGTGTTACTGAGATTATTCTCCTACGGAGAATTCTAAAGTGAGTAAAGTAACCAAAGGCTTGGAACCTTTTTTATGCTTATACTTTTATGTGCCTTTCTCTCAGCGCGAGGGATGGTGTCGCTCCTACGGAGCGATAGAGGTGTGTGGTTACATCTAATTTTACTAAGATGGTTCTCCTACGGAGAACGCCATAGTCCTAACAAGAATTAATTTTTTTTAAGGCTCTTTAGGATTGATATCTCTGTTAGAAAATTCAATGTTTTGAAACTACACTAACGTTTTTTAGCTCCGTAGGAGCTATATCCTAGTATCAGATAAAACCAGAAAGCCCAAAGAAGCTCCAGAGGAGCGACATAGAAAGGGCGAAGTAAGTAACTGTATACGCAACAAAAAACTTAAAAGGGCCATCAAAAGTATAACTATAAGTGCTTGAAAATCATATATATATATATATCAACGATTTAGTTGACCTCAAAATAGAATTGAATCAGTATAAATTATATATTTGTTAGGTAACGTGTTATCTCATAACCTTTAAATTATCTAAAAAATAAATCAAATCAATGACCAAACAAATGACCTTCAAATCGCTCGCATGGGCTTTAGTAGCTGGATTAACCATCAGCTTTGGCGCTTGCAAAAAAGAAAGCACCACCCCAGCAGAAACACCAAAAACTTTAAATAAAGCCACCCTTACCAATAATAAAATATGGTACAATCAAGGGAGTTCAATTATACATAAATTAAATTCGAATGGCACGTATGGTACTGTTGGAAAATGGAGATGGGTAAATACCTCAGATACTATGGAAATTGATGATGACAATACGAATGTATATGTTAAATGGAAATTTAATTGGAATACAGATACAGAAATGGAATGTGAATGGATAGGATCAGGAGGTAATAGAACTTTCAAATCATCTGCTTGGTAGTAAGCAAATCATCTACAATTTTAAAAGGCAAGTAAGTACATTCTTACTTGCCTTTTTTTATGCTTATACTTTTATGTGTCTTTCTCTCAGAGTGAGGGATGGTGTCGCTCCTATGGAGCGATAGAGGGGAGGGGGTTGCTATGTGTTACAGATATTAATCTCCTACGGAGAATTCGATGGTAGGTTAAAAAGGCAAACGTTTTTTATGTCTTTTTTAGGTTGATACCTTTTTACTTTCTCTCAACGCGAGGGATGGTTTAGCTCCTACGGAGCTATAGATGGGTGGGGGTTGCTATGTGTTACAGATATTAATCTCCTACGGAGAATTCGATGGTAGGTTAAAAAGGCAAACGTTTTTTATGTCTTTTTTAGGTTGATACCTTTTTACTTTCTCTCAGAGTGAGGGATGGTATAGCTCCTACGGAGCTTGAGAGGTGTGTGGTTATACCTAATGTTACTAAGATTGTTCTCCTACGGAGAACGCCATAGTCCTAACAAGAATTAAGGCTACTTAGGATTTATATCTTCTAAGGAGAATGCAATGGTACGTCAAATTAACTAGGCGTTTTTTAGCTCCGTAGGAGCTATATCCTAGTAACAGACAAAACCAGAAAGCCCAAAGAAGCTCCAGAGGAGCGACATAGAAAGGGCGAAGCCACCCACTAGTCAACATAGCTTCGGAAAAGAAACCCATAAAAAAAGCAGCTCCAAATGAAGCTGCTTTCTATTATAAGTTAAACTCAATGTGCAAGTCACACTGTCCCGATAGCTATCGGGAGTCGAAGTGTTACTTCTCGAATTCTGTTTTTAGAATACGTTTGATTTCGACAACAGTTTCTTCTTCTAATTCTGTACGTCTTACCAAATCTTCGGTAGTAGCATCTAATACTGATTTAGCGGTATCTAATCCGATGGCTTTTAGCTCATCGATTATCCAGCCATCTATCTCGTCTGAGAATTCTTCTAAGTCGATATCTGAATCATCAAACTCTGCATCTTCTCTGTATACCTCAATATCGTAACCAACCAAACGGCTCGCCAAACGGATATTGAAACCGCCTTTACCAATGGCCAAACTAACTTGGTCAGGGTGCAAGAATACGTTGGCTTTTTTATGCACTTCGTCTAAAGCGATAGAAGATATTTTTGCTGGGTTCAAGGCACGTTGTACAAACAAAGTAGGGTTGGTTGTAAAATTGATAACGTCAATGTTTTCGTTTCTCAATTCTCTCACAATACCATGTATTCTGCTACCTTTCATACCCACACAAGCACCAACAGGATCGATTCTATCATCGTAGCTTTCTACTGCAATTTTGGCTCTTTCACCTGGCTCTCTAACAATTTTCTTAATAGTGATTAAACCATCTAAAATTTCAGGTACTTCTAATTCCATTAATTTTTCTAGGAACACTGGAGAGGTTCTAGACAAAATAATTTTAGGTGTACCATTGTGCATGGCCACTTCGTGAACGATGGCTTTTAAAGTCTCACCTTTTTTGTAGAAATCGGCACCAATCATTTCGGTTTTAGGCAATAGTAATTCATTACCATCATCATCTAATACCATGATTTCTTTTTTCCAGATTTGGTATACCTCACCTGTTACAATTTCGCCTACTCTATCGGTGTATTTGCGCATCAACTCGTCTTTCTCTAACTCCATAATTTTGGTCATTAAAGTTTGACGGGCTGCTAAAATATTTCTTCTTCCAAAGAAATCCATTGGCACTTGGTCGATGGCCTCTTCACCAATTACGTAATCGGCTTCTATGTTTTTAGCATCGGTGATACTAATTTGAAGGTTTTCATCTTCTACCTCACCATCATCAACGATTAAACGGTTGCGGTAAATCTCTAAATCGCCCTGTTCGGTATTGATAATGATATCAAAATTGGTATCATCGCCATAACGTTTTTTGAGCATGTTGCGGAACACCTCTTCAAGCACACGCATGAGGGTGGGCCTGTCGATGTTTTTAAACTCTTTGAACTCGCTGAAGGATTCTACCAATCCTCTAACGGTCATTACTTGTGGTGAAGCTGCTTTCATTTAAATGATAATATAATGGTTGCTTTTTTTATTTGATTAAAAGGAATTGAAATACTCTCTTTCAGTTCCGATTTTTTAGGTTTGGCTGATTTAAAATAGTCGAATGTTAAATCTTCGTTGTTTATAGCGGTTAAATGGCCTTTGATGGTGGTATCATCTGCTAAAATAATTTCAAATTCTCTTCCAATATGCTTGGGAAATTGTCTCAACATTTTAAGTGGACTATCCGCACCCGGGCTGCACACATCAATGGTGTAAATTTCTTCGGCAGGTAATTGCTCTTCTGCAAAATGGTTCAATGAGCGACTAACAGCAGAGATAGCACCAATACCAAGGGGAAGATCACCGTCCAGAATAAATTCATGGGCCTGTTGATGGTGATTGGCTTCCACCAAAAATACATTCGGATGCTCTAGGAGCACCGATTTTAGGATTTCGTTTAGGGTTTGTGATACACTCATATACAACAATTAAGGGCCTTTTTGGGGCCCTTAACAATACTTTAAATACAGTGCAAATATAGCATTTAAGTTTGAAATCTCAAAAATTTTATGAAACCTAATTGACAGATAATAAAAAAGGGGGGTCATAGCGCCCCCCTTAGTTGGTGTGTTTCTCAATAGAGGGTAAATATTATCGAATAACTGGTCCAGGACTAACAGCACCAGGTGTAGTTGGTTTGCTGTTATTGTTTGAAGATCCAGTATTGTTAGCAGGTTTGCTAGTTGAAGTATTGCCACTTACAGGTGGAGGTGTTACTACATTTGGTCGACTAGTAGGTGCAGAGTTAGAAGTGCCAGAACCATTGCTATTTGCTGGTTTGCTTGTGCCGGTGGTGCCAGTTACTGGGGGAGGCGTAGTAGATGTTGGTTTATTACTTGGGCGTGATCCAGTGTTACCTGTACTACTTGAACCACTGTTATTTGAATTACCTGAGCTACCAGACTCAATGACGCCTTTCGCTATGGCTCCGAGGATTTTTAATAAAATCAATGGTTTTTCTTTAGGTGTTTCTTGCAAAATTACTTCTTCCTCTTTGCTAGTGTCATTGTTTTTGGTCCCTCCAGTTTGCGAAGGTATCGCTGTATCATTTTTGTTATCTTTCGAATTTCCTGTTGAAGCATCATTGCTATTTTCTATGACACCGAAATTTGAATCATCTGATTTTTTAATACTGCCTTCGCTTGGTCCGCCATTGCCTGAGCCTGGCGCAATGCCACCATTGTCTTGGTTGTTGAATAAACCGCGCATACAGCTGTCTAATTTTTTACTGCATTTTTGGTTTTGTGCATTCACAAATTGGTACTCTTGTTTCAACTCATTCAACTGATTGGTAAGGTTGGTAACATTGGTTTTACATGCAGCATTTTGGGCATTCAAATCAGCAATCAATATTATTTTTTCATCCAATTGTTTTTTAATGTCAGTGCAATCGCTGCCTTTGTTCTGTGCTTTTAAATCTACTATTTGCGCTTCGAGTGTTGCTTGGTTTTTTCTTAAATTAGAAGCTACAAGATTTGCACTATCTAGCGATTTAGCAGCGTTGCTTACTTTCGCTTTCAGACTTACTATTTCAGCACTCATTTCTGCTTTGGTATCGTTACATTTTTTAAGTAATTCTGCATTGTTATCGCTGCCATTGTTATTACCACATTTTGAAAGTTCAGTTAATAAACTATCGATGGTTGCATCGCGTTTGTAGACTTTAGCATTCAAAGCTAAATTGGTTTTGTTGGCAGCTGCTAGCTCAGCTTTGTAAAGGGCAGCATCATCTTCGCATTTTTTCAATTTAATGATGGTGGCATCTGTTGAATTGCTATTGCTGTTTTTGCAGTTTGTTAACTCGGCAACCAAACCAGTGATTTTAACTTGTAGGCTATCAATTTTTCTGTTGGCAGTAATTACCTCTGCATCGGCTTTTGCTTTTTCTGATTTTGCTTTTATAATCTCGGCATCGGTAGATGAACTTGCACCTTTTTTACAAGCGGTTAATTCAACTATTAAACCTGAAATTTTAACTTGTAAACTATCTGCTCGTCTATTGGCTGCTTTGGCATCGGCTTCAGCTATTGCTTTGTCAGTTTTTGCTTTTATAATTTCTGCATCTGAAGATGAACCTGCATTCTTTCTGCAATTCGTCAAATCGATTTCAACAGAGGTTAATTTGTTTTGTAAACTATCGGCTCTTTTATTCGAAGTAATCACTTGTGCATCGGCTTTCGATTTGGCAGTAGTTGCTTTTATGATTTCAGCATCAGTTGCACTACTTGCTTTTCTACAATTGCTTAACTCGGTTTGTAAAACTGCCATTTTAATGGTCAATGAATCGAGTTGTTTTTGAACTTTTTGTAATTTAATGGCATCTGTTCCAGTTAGCACAGGTTCGGTTTTAGAACCCAATTGACGTCTCAATACTAGGATTTCCGCATCAGTCGAAGCAATTTTTCTATTCAAGGAATCAATCACTTTGTCTTTATACGCATTAATGATTTCCATG
This sequence comes from Bacteroidota bacterium, assembly GCA_947496065.1. GTDB lineage: Bacteria > Bacteroidota > Bacteroidia > NS11-12g > UBA955 > JABMMZ01. The sequence continues at coordinate 1,309 of CANMBF010000015.1, read as the reverse complement.
CTTTTGCGTTTGCTCAATTCATTTTCATACATTTGGCAAGGTGTTAAAGGTTTGCCGGCTTCATCATATTGTATGACACCACTACAGCCTTTAATTGCTAGTATTTCGGCATCTGTTTTCGCTTTATTTTTATTTAAAGTTTCAATTTGCAATTTCAATTTAGCAATCTCATCTGCTTGTGTATTTACTTTATTTTTTAGAAAAGTGTTCTCATCAATTAAAACAACTGTTTGGGTTTTACAGTTCCTTAAAATTTCTGATTCATTATAAGTCCCTTTTTCTCTATTGAGTAAATCTCTTTCCTTTTGATCTAATTGTTTTTGACGGGCATTCAGAATGTCTTCTTTCTTTTTCAATTCAATCTCTTTGTCGATATCGGCTTTGGAGCGAATGGTTTTTTCGATGATAATGGTATCGTGTACCACTTTTTGAATCACTTCACCTTTTTTATTGATAATAACAGTATCGCGTACTTTTATTTTGATTGTATCGTGTTTAATAATTCTAATGGTATCGCGTTTAACTGTTTTAAGTGTGTCTTTTTTAAGAATGGTATCACGTTGTTTAACGGTATCAATGTGGTTAGGTTCTACTTTTTCTTCGTACCACCATTTGTGGCAATGACCAATACCAAACGACACACCACCGTAAATATCGGCACCTCTGAATTGACTATTACTTGCTACGTTTAATAAACCACCTAAGTTATCTGAACCAATAAACACTGGACCAAAACGGGCATATGCACCTACATAGAAGTTTTTATAGTTTTCACTAAGAGTCAAAGGCATGCTAAATTCAAAACCTCTTGATTCAACGCGGGGGATAACAGAAACCATAGAGGTACTTCTCATGCCTGTTGAATTTACACTCTTCATGCTTTGGTTCCAATACACCGAAGTATATAAGTGTTCAGACATTCTGAAGTCCATTTGTAAGTTAAAGGCGGTTGGTAAGCTAGTGTTAAAGCCATTGGTTCTGCTAGCACCCATCTGACCAAACACATTTTTACCGATTGTATCGAATGCATTGTGTGTAGGTTGATTAAAGCCATTCAAAATATTTGAATTGGCGTTTACGGTAATAGGCGAAGTGTTTGCATAGGTATATTTTACAGCCCCTTGGTTAAAGTGGATACCACCAAGATCATTAAAAGCAGCAGCTAATTTAAAATCATAATCGCTTTTATTGGCATTGTCGTTACAAAATCTATTCTTTGCATATTTACCAGGACGGGAACGGTGAATGTAAGTTAAACCTAAATCAACACCTGCGCCACCACCTTTCGAATCTAAAGTAAACAAGCCAT
>CANMBF010000014.1 GCA_947496065.1 Bacteroidota bacterium | reverse complement strand
CAGAAACCAACAACCTAGCTGTTGAAGTTTCAAATTATTCTCCCAACGAAATACAAGATTTAACAGTTGATTTACTAATCGACAATAAACCCAAAGGCGTTGCATCATTCGACATAAATCCCTATGCCAAAACGACACAGGTCTTTAATTTTGTATTGGATGCTGGTGGCAGTCACGCTTGTGTTTTGAAACATACAGGCGATAACATGGCCTTCGACGATCAATTGTTTTTCTCTTTAAATTTAAAAACCGATTTTCAAGTCATTAATATTTTCGATAAAAAAGAACAGTATATCAATGCTGTGTTTGATCAAACCCAAGGCTTCGAATACCAAGGTTTTGCCTCGGGTGCTGTGCAATTCAATGCGTTTAACAAAGCCTCACTAATTTGTATCGAAGGGAGCAATAACTTAAGCAATGGCATGGCAGGTGAACTCAAAAAATATTGCAACAATGGCGGCAACTTATTTATTTTTCCGCAAGCCAATTTACCTTATGGCGGTTTGCAAAATTTGGCGAGTGCTATGGGCTTCAGCATTGATGAGAATCCTATCACATTAAATGGCAAAGTGAGCAGTTTTGATTTAGAACATGCCATTTTTAAAAACTTATTTGAGAAAGTTCCTAAGCAGCCAGATTTGCCATTGGTAAGTCGTTATTATAACACCACTACCCCATCGAACATCGGTATAATGAAGTTAAACAATGGCGCTCATTTCCTTTCGAATTTTAAAATGGGCAAAGGTCAAGTATATGTTTGCAGCAGCCCTTTGAATGCCGAGTATAGCAATTTTCAAAACCACGCATTCTTTGTGCCTATTCTATTGAAGGCTGCTATGTTGATGCAATACGATGCGCCTTTGTATTTCCAATGCGCACAAATTGAAAGCATTGCCACAGGATTACCCTATATTTCAGAACGGGGCATCACTTTACAACTGGGCAACAGCCGCTTCATGACCGAAGTTATAAACATAGATGGTGAACTATTTTTAAACACCAATGGTGAGATTGGACAAGCAGGAGACTACCAAGCAATGCTTAACAATAGTGATTCAACTTTGCTCGGCCTTTCTTTCAACATGAACCGCAAAGAGAGTGATACCCGAACCTTCAGCGAATCGGAATTAGAAAATATGGCCACACAAAATGGCGCGCAATTATTTTCGGGCAGTGCCGAAAAATTATCTGCCGAATATGCTGCCTCGCTCAAAGGCACCCCGCTTTGGAAATGGTGCATTATTTTTGTTTTGTTTTTTTTACTGATTGAAATACTTTTGATAAGATTTTTAAAGCCCCATGCAAAATTATCTGCTTAAACAGGTTGTCGTTTCCGATAGCCATTCACCATACAACGGACAGACAGTTGACATTGCTGTAGAGAACGGCCTTATCACAGCCATTGCGACAACTATTGAGCCTTCAGAAGGGTGCAAAGTATTGGCTTATAACGAATGTTTGGCAACCCCATGTTTTATCGATACCCGCTGCAACAGTAGCGACCCAGGTCTTGAACACCGCGAAACTTTTCACTCATTAGCACAAGCCGCCATTGCCGGTGGTTACCATAAAATTGCGTTGTTGCCGAATTCAAATCCCGTGCGACAAACCAAATCAGACATTGAATTTGTAATGCGTCAGAATTCCGATAACCCAATTGAATTCTTACCACTGGGCGCAATTACAAATAATCTTAAAGAGAATGACATGGCCGAAATGTATGACATGAAACTCAGTGGTGCCATAGGCTATGCCAACGCCAACTACGCCATACAAAATTCAGGCACACAAAGCAGGGCCATGCAATATGTCAAAAGTTTTAACGGTCTTATTTATAGTTTTTGTAACGATGAATCATTAACGGGTAAAGGTCAAATGGCCGAAGGACCTATTGCTGTTAGCCTGGGTTTAAAAGGCATACCACCCATGGCCGAATACTTGATGGTACAACGCGAAATTGAATTGGCCGACTACCACCAAACCCGCATTCACATAAGCAAAGTGAGCACCGAAAAATCAGTTGAATTAATTCGCCAAGCAAAAGCTGCAGGTACCGCTATTACATCTGATATAGCTGTTATGAATTTGGTATTGACCGACGAAACTTTAATGGACTTCGACACCAATTTAAAATTAATGCCCCCTTTGCGTCAGGCCAACGATGTAAAAGCTTTATGGGAAGGCCTTGCCGATGGCACCATTGATGCCATTTGCTCCGACCACCATCCACAAGAAATAGAAAACAAAGCCGTTGAATTTGATTATGCTAGCTTTGGTGCTATCAGTATTCAAATAGCTCTGAGCCTTGCCATTGAAGGGCGCAACAGGTTTCACCCTAGTATGGACGATGCGACTTTGTTCGAAAAATTTAATTTCAATCCTGCTGCTATTTTAGGACAAACGATTAGTTCAATTGCCATTGGCAACCAAGCGCATATCACCATTGTAAATCCGCACAAACAAACCATCTTGTCGCGCTTTAACAACCGTTCTTTGTCAAGCAATACTTACTATTTAGACAAGCCATTACCGTATGCTGTTGAGGCTACTTTTAACGGACCGTTTTACCATTTCAACCAATAAATTTACAGTTCAATTTAATTTTATATTTTTTTGAGAAACCACTTTAACACATTCACAAAAAAGAACCACAATGCTTAACCTATCCTTAGTAATACCATTATACAACGAAGACGAATCGCTGCCTGAATTGGAACAGTGGATTGCAAAAGTAATGCAGGCCAACAACTATACGTATGAAGTACTTTTCATTGACGATGGGAGTACTGATAAAAGTTGGTCGGTGATACAAACCCTTGTTAAAAACAATGCCAACATCAAAGGCATTAAGTTCAGAAGAAACTACGGCAAATCAGCAGCGCTTAACATCGGCTTTGCCGAAGCGAAAGGCGATGTCATCATCACCATGGATGCCGACTTGCAAGACAGTCCTGAAGAAATACCAGATTTGTATCGCAGAATTAGGGAAGAAAATTATCATATTATTTCTGGTTGGAAAAAGAAACGCTACGATCCGTTTAGCAAAACTTTGCCTACCAAATTATTCAATTTGGCGACCCGCAAAATGAGTGGTATTTATTTGCACGATTTTAATTGCGGCTTGAAAGCTTATAGTTCTGAAGTTGTTAAAAATATAGAAGTATACGGTGAGATGCACCGCTATATTCCGGTGATTGCCAAATCGGCTGGCTTCGCCAAAATAGGCGAACAAGTAGTAGAACACCGCGCCCGTAAATATGGTACGACCAAATTTGGTTTGAACCGTTTTGTGAATGGCTTGCTCGATTTAATGACCATCTTTTTCATGGGTAAATTTGGCAAAAAACCAATGCACTTTTTTGGATTGTATGGTTTATTGAGTTTCCTATTAGGATTCTTTATTGCCATGTATTTATTAATTGACAAGATGATACACTTGGCCAAACATGTAAAGGCGCCTTTGGTGGCCGACTCACCATTGTTTTATTTAGGCTTAGTGAGTATGATCATTGGCACCCAATTGTTCTTAGCAGGGTTTATAGGCGAGATGGTAAGTCGCAACAGTGGCGACCGCAACAGCTATGCCGTTTCCGAAAAATTAAACATGGAATAAGCGCATGTCGGCTCCATTAAAAATTGTGATTGTTGGTCCAGCTTGGCCCCTGCGTGGTGGACTGAGCACCTATAACGAACGTTTGTGTTTACAATTTCAAAACGAAGGCCATGCAGCCTCTATTTTAAGTTTTAAATTACAGTACCCTTCTATTTTATTTCCAGGTAAAACGCAGTTGAGTTCCGATCCTGAACCAGATCATATCACCATCGATACTGCAATGAATTCCATCAATCCATTCAATTGGATTCGCGTGGGACTGAAGTATAAAAAAATGGTGCCCGATATTATGGTGTTCCGTTATTGGATGCCCTTTATGGCCCCTTGTTTAGGCACTATTGCGCGCATTGCTAGCAGCAATAAAAAAACAAAAGTGGTGGCTATAGCCGACAATATTTATCCGCATGAAAAACATTTTTACGACAACATTTGCACCAATTATTTTGTAAAAGCCATGCATGGTTTTATCACCATGAGTCAAGCGGTATTGGCCGATTTAAAAAAGCTAGCACCACAAAAACCATCGCAGTATATTCCGCATCCGATGTACGATAATTTCGGTGCGAGTATTGAAAAGCAAGCTGCTAAAAAACAAATTGGCTTAGACCCTCAGTACAACTATTTATTGTTCTTCGGTTTTATCAGACATTACAAAGGCTTAGATTTATTATTAAAAGCCTTTGCCGATTCACGCTTGCGCCAATTGAATGTAAAGCTATTAATAGCAGGTGAATATTACGAAGACAGTGCACCTTACAAACAACTCATCAAAGAATTAAAGCTAGAAGATTGGGTGGTAGAGCACAACGATTTTATTCCCAACCCCATGGTATCGGCTTATTTTTCGGCCAGCGACATGGTGGTGCAAACCTATCATAGCGCTACCCAAAGTGGAGTCACACAAATAGCTTATCACTTTAACAAACCTATGCTAGTTACCAATGTTGGAGGCTTAGCAGAAACCGTTCCACATGGCGAGGTGGGCTATGTCACAGAGAAAGACGAAAAAGCAATTGCAGATGCACTAGTAGATTTTTACACCAATCAAAAAGAAGAAACCTTTTCTAAAAACGCTTCAGAGTTTAAAAAGCATTTTAGTTGGGAGAAGATAAGCCTCGGTCTGAGAAACCTATAGGCGGCTCTTCGACAGGCTCAGGGGACTAGTTTGCAGTAGAGTTTAGGGTGGCGCAATTCTTTGTTGCTTCGATACACTTTGTTGACACTTTCGACTTCCAATAACTATTTGAACAATATATCGAAGTTAACTTTAAAAAAAATTCCCTTTTTAGTCATGCTGTCTCGATAATTATCGGGAGTCGAAGCACTAGCATATTAGAGATCACTGCAAGGAAGGCTTTAGGTTTAATACTAAATATCGGCTTCGATACACTTCGTCCATACATTCGACAAGCTCAGTAGGACAAAGTGTATAGAAAACATACCGATTGGTATGTTTAGAATTATAACAAACGTTTTTCAACCCGCCTGTGGCGGGGTTCAACAAGTGGTTTGCGTACAAACGTCTTTCCGTTTTGGATTTGCATCATCGATTTGGGATACCCCTTCACGCTTCGCTTCCTTCCTTTCACCCTTTCTTCTTGCGCTTGTATTTGCCTTTTGTTTGATAATAATATCGCGAGCGGTTCTGATTCTTGATGGCATTTTTCTTCGTACTAACAGGCATACGGACATGTGCTTTGCGAAACCGCCCTCTGCTATCAATACTTGCTTTAACGAATACTGCCTTTTTAGCATCTCCATTATCACTACTATTATGACAGGCTGTTAAAAAACATATTACGCAGAAATAAACCAAGGCACAACGATTGCTTTTTTGATTCGTTGCTTTGAAGATGGACCTCAACTTTTTTCGCATAAGCAAACATAAACTAATTTGTGCATTTCTGTGTTATTGTTAGTGTTTGCGTTTAGTCAAAGATAAGCTCACCAAAAATTTAACACCCTACGCCTCAAATTTCATTCAATAAAAAAACATACCACCCAGTATGTTTTACCAATCTTACTTAAATCATCTGTGGATTATACATTGGTCTCATCTGTCCCGATAGCTATCGGGATTGTGGCAAAATACAAAGCTCCAACCAAGCACACCCCTTAACAAAAAATTAATTTTCTATTCAACAATAAAAAAACTATTTTTGAGTTTATTAATTTTTCGCGATGAGCCTACTCACCAAATACAAACCTTGTTTAATCCTCTTATTAACGCTTTGTTTTTTTATCCCGAAGGCACAAGCCGACAGCACTTCGATTATTTACAACCGCTTAGAAGTGCTCATGAATGTTACCAATAGCATCAGTCGCTTTACAGGCAATGGCATTAACCAAACCATTTTCGAAGACCCTTTTCTATTTGGTCTTAAACTCAGCAATAAAAATAAAACCCATGCCATTCGCCTCGGGGTGAATTTTAATGTGAACCGCTCGACCGAAGATTTAAATGGCACATCTAAAATAAGTACCCTTAATTCTTGGGCACCATTGGTGGGTTATGAATGGCGCAGAAAACTGAGTCCTAAATTTGAATTCTATGGCGGTGTAGACGCCCGCTATTATTACGACATCAATGAAACCAATACGACTAACTTTTTTTCTAGTCTAAATATTTCTACTATTTTCAACAACACCCAAAAAGGTTGGGGCGTTGGTCCTTTTTGCGGATTTGTCTATAATTTTTCGTCCAGAATTAGCTTATTAACTGAAGCCAATTTTTATGTCAACTTCATTAATATCCAACGTAAATTTTCTAATGACGGTGGTGAAAACTACACCTATTTCGAAAACCGAAATTTAACGAGCATTAGTCCTACTGCTCCATCTTCCATCTTTTTATTAATCCGCTTGTAAGTATGCGCCAACTTTATTTTTTATTGCTTACAATCGGTTTAACAATGGGTAACACCATGTATGCGCTCAACGACAGTTTGCACAGCAACAACAATACAAAAAAGCGGTATGTAGGCTTTAACAGCAACTTGTTATTATCGCAATTTGTGCCCTTCAATCAAAATAAAATAACTGCCACCAATGCCTCCATTCTGTCGCGTTGGTACAACCCGCAGAACCGTGGCTTCCGGGCAGGCTTTGGATTATCGCTCGGTGGTGGCAATAGCGAACAAGTCTTGTTTCTTTCAATAGAAACTGACAGAAGAAAATCCATCTCCAATAAATGGCTCTATTTTCAAGGCTTTGGCGCGCAAATAAATATTTCATCCCCAGGGTTTCAACGCTTTCGCTCGGCCTCTTTTCAAGATGAATATTTCTTTGGCTTTGGCTGGCACTATGGCGTTGAATATGCCGTCAATACAACTTTTTCTTTATCCATAGAATCGAGTCTTCGCCTTGGTTTAGATGTAAGAAGTGATGAAGTTATCTTTAAAATTGACCCGCCCATTAATATTATGGCCCATTTTAATCTTTCCAATAAAAATTAACTATATTTGAAATAAGCAACCTGAATATGAAAAATTCAACCATCCTATCAGTCAAAGTATTATTCATCCTCTGTGCTACAGCCGTGATGATTTTTTCTGCTTGTAAAAAGTCGCAACCCACTGCTACTTCTCGCTCCGAAACCCCTATCCTCCCTTCTACTCCATATGAGTATCTTGCCGTTGAAGAAGGTGGACGCACCATGGACATTACCAACCTGATTCACGATGAGTCAAACACCATGGTAAGTAATGAAAGCGTAACTTTAGGCCGTGTGCTTTTTTACGATACCAAACTCAGCATTAACAATACCATTTCTTGCGGCTCTTGCCACAAGCAAGCTTTGGGCTTTGCCGATAATGTAGCAGCGAGTATAGGCTTTAGCGATAGGGTGACACCACGCAATTCGATGGCGATTCAAAATGCAGTGCACAACAACAACATGTTCTGGGATTCACGTGCGCAATCGCCTATGGAATTATCCATGATGCCCGTATTTAACCACTTAGAAATGGGCATGGAGACCGATCAGATGTTAGAGTCTAAATTAGCAGCTACAACATATTATCCTGAATTATTCGAAAAAGCGTTTGGTTCAAAACAAATTACCAAAAATAAAATCGCCTTGGCCATGACCCACTTCGTAAATTGCTTGTTCTCTAAACAATCTAAATTCGATGAAGGCATGACATTTACTTTGGGCAATCCTGCAGATCAAACCCCTAGCAATTTTTCTCCACTTGAGTTAGAAGGTAAAAAATTATTTTTTAGCGAATCTTTTAAATGTTCTGAATGCCATGCTGGTGACAACTTTTCGGCCCCCGATTTTGTGGGTGGCGGCTATGGTGGTAGTGGATTTGGTAATAACAACGATCCTAGTAACCCAAGAGGTACTGCCAATATTGGTCTCGACTTTGTTTACAAAGACAATGGCAGAGGCGAAGGTAAATTCAAAATACCAAGTTTAAGAAACATTGCTTTAACTGGCCCTTACATGCACGATGGTCGTTTTAAAACTTTGAATGATGTTTTGAACCACTATAGCCATGGCATTAAAAACCACCCAAGCTTAGATGATAAATTCAAAGCCAATGGGGTTGCCAAACCATTGAACATGAGCGAAGGTGAAAAGATGGCCTTGATTAGTTTCTTGAATACATTAACTGATTATAACCTCACCACCAACCCTAAGTTTTCGGATCCTTTTGTGGCGCATTAATTTGCACATAAAAAATAATCTGTTAACTTGTTAATACAATCTTTCCAACGCATTAGTATATTCGTTTTCTTTTAGCGAAATTTGCCCTTTATTTATTGCCACAAGTAATGAAAGAGGATAAATTATCGGAAACTAAAATGGAAGTCAGGAAAATATTTACGGCTTATCTTGAAAAGAAAAAGCAACGTAAAACCCCTGAACGCTACGCCATACTCGATGAAATTTATACCCATAAAAACCATTTCGATGTTGATACCCTCTTCATCCAAATGAAAAATAGAAACTATCATGTGAGTCGCGCTACCGTTTACAACACCCTCGATTTACTCTTGGATTGTAACCTGGTAAAGCGCCATCAATTCGGCCAGAACATTGCCATGTATGAGCAAAGTTTTGGATTCCGTCAACACGACCACCTCATATGTTTAAGCTGTAACAAAGTACTAGAATTTTGCGATCCACGCATTCAGCAAATTAACAATACCATGGGTGGCTTGCTTGGATTTAATGTTTCGCATCACTCTTTACACCTATACGGCAATCCCATGGTAGATGAAAATAATATTTGTAAAAGTTGTAATTTAGAAGTTATCCATAAAGATGAATAAAATAGATATAGTGCTGGGACTGCAATGGGGCGACGAAGGGAAAGGTAAGATTGCAGATTTTCTGACCCCGCAATACGATATTGTAGCCCGCTTTCAAGGGGGACCAAACGCTGGCCACTCCTTGAAATTTAATGGTCAAACCCATGTATTGAATACCATCCCCTCTGGTATTTTTCACAGTGCATGTAAAAATATAATTGGCAATGGCGTTGTGGTAGATCCTGTAAGAATTAAAGCAGAGATAGAACGCGTTGAATTGGCCGGTGCCGATGTGAGAGCGAATTTAATTTTCTCGAAAAAAGCCCACTTGATTTTACCAACCCACCGCCTCTTAGATGCCGCTAGCGAACATTCAAAAGGCGATAGCAAAATTGGCTCAACCCTTAGAGGTATTGGTCCTACCTACCGCGATAAGATTGGTAGAAATGGTTTGAGAATTGGGGACATCACCACCAAAGATTTTAAAACCAAATACGAAAAAATCAAAACAGAACATTTAAGTCTGATTGGATTTTTAGGTTATGCCGATTTTGATTTAGCTGTTTTAGAAGCCGAATTTTTTGAAGCTTGCGAGTATCTTAAAACATTTCAAATGGCTGATACCGAATACTTAATCAATGATTGGGTAACAAGCAAAAAAATATTAGCAGAAGGTGCACAAGGCAGTATGTTAGATATTGATTTTGGTAGCTATCCCTATGTTACTTCTAGCAATACCATTAGTGGTGGCGCTCCGAATGGCTTGGGTTTTGCACCTCAAAAAATCGGTCAAGTGTATGGCATTTTCAAAGCTTATTGCACCCGTGTAGGCAGTGGTCCTTTTCCTACCGAATTGGAAGACGAAGTGGGCGAAAACCTAAGAAAAAAAGGCAATGAATTTGGCGCTACCACGGGTCGCCCAAGACGTTGTGGTTGGATAGATTTAGTGGCTTTAAAATACGCCATCATGTTAAGCGGTGTGAATTATTTAATCATGATGAAGAGCGATGTATTGAGTGGCTTTGAAGAAGTAAAAGTTTGCACAGGCTATAAAGTGAATGGCGAAGTTACCACGCAAGTGCCTTTCGATTTGTGCAACGAAACGGTAGAGCCTATTTATGAATCGTTCAAAGGCTGGACCGAAGACCTTACCATTTGCCGCACCAAGAGCGAATTGCCGAAGAACTTCCACGACTATATTACCTATATCGAAACTGCTTTGGATATGCCTATCAATATTATTTCTGTTGGACCAGACAGAGAGCAAACCATTATTTCCTAATTACAGCAAGCCTTTAACGCTTTTAATTTTACTCGAATAATTATAGTATTTCATAAAATATTTCGAATACTTCCTATTTTTTGGTAAAAAAAATTTGTAGGTTTGAATAAAGAATATTGTACAAAACCCTAAACAAGTATCCAATCCAATAATTTAAAATGAACTTAACGCAAACGATTTGTTTTCCATTCAAAAACGCTTTACTGTGCCTTCTGTTATTACCTGCTTTAGTATTTTCGCAGGCACCCAAGCCAAAAGCACCGGCAGCTAAGCCTAAAACCACTGCACCTGTCGCTAAACCAAAACTGGGAGCGCCTGTAGTAAAAAAAGCAAACCCTGCGGTTATTAAATTGGTTGATCAAGCCTACGAACAATACAAGGGTAACAAAGACAAAGAATGTGAAGCCACTGTCAAAAAAATATTAGTACTCGATCCAAAAAACAAAGATGCTTTTATGCTAAGAGCCAACATGGCCATGTTTGCCGATAACACTTTAGAAATTTGGAAAAACTTAGATTTAATTTACAAATACAATCCGAAAGAACCAGAAATATATTCTCAGTTTGCAGTCAACCACCTCACCTATATGTTCTTTAGCGATAGCTTAAAAAGGGTGTTGTGTCGCAAATCTATTTTACTGGCGAGCAGAGCTGGCGAAGGCTATGCATCATTAGGATTGGTTGCTGCTGTTGGTGGCAATTATGATGAAGCCATTCACTATTTCGAAATTGGCTTTAATAAATATTGGAAAGATACCACTTCGCGTACCATTTTGAAGCTGCCTTATGCCCGTTGCCAATATGAGCTCGGTCAAAAGCAAGAAGCCATTAACACCATTAGCGGTTTAATGGGGCAATTGAAAGGCGAAGACCGCTACACTTGTATGTATATGCGCGCTACTTACAAAATGGAAATGGGGCAGAATGATGTGAAAGACGACATCGATTCATTGACCAGTATTTACCCTGGGGATATTGGTATTAAGAAATTAAAAATTAAATATTTGAAGGGCATTGGTCAAACAGAATCATTGTGCGATGTCGCCAAAGAAATTCGTTTTAATTCAGAAGATTTTGCGTTTGACATTTCTGAATATTGTTCTGATTTAACGAAGAATATTCCAGTGGGTGCTGGTTCAAAATTAACCTACGATATTAAAGGCAATACATTTATTGTGGCGCCAACTCAGTTCGACTATAACAATGAAATTAGATTCACATGGTACCGCGGCATTAATCCTGCTGTCATGGATTCAGGCAAGGTCGTATTAACAAAAGCAGCGCTTGATTCTACTTTCGCACAACAAAATTATTTTGACAACAAAGGTTATGATGTATTGAATTCTAAGTCGACCATATGGCTAAGTAAAAAACAATTTACGGAAATGGCCAAAGACTCTGTGACCTATATTGCTACAGATGGTTTTACAAGCAGCCGATTTGGTTATGCAGGACATGAACAAGTAGAGATTTTTGATAAAAAAAATCTCCCTTTATTGGTCGATTGTCTCAAGATAAGCGATGGCAAGGAGACCATATGGTATTTAAATGATAAAAATAATCCATTGATAGTAAGAATGGCGCTCAAATCATTTGAGCTTATACTTGTAAAATTTGAATAAATTTAGCTGCTCATACAACAAATAGGCTTCTAGAAGTGTTATATTAGAGACAAACTAATCATGAATCTAATTGAAGAAGTTAAGTTCCAATTTAAATACGGTAGTCCTTTTATAAAGATTATCGTTGTGAATGTTATTGCCTTTGTAACCATCGGACTCTATGAGTTGGTTTTGTTTTTATTCAAAATTAAATCCGATTTTACAAGTGTTTACCTAGCACTCAATTCGAGTCCACAACATTTGTTGCATGCCCCATGGACCTTAATCACCTACCAATTTATTCACGGTGGACCTTTCCATCTGCTATTTAACATGTTGATGTTGTATTTTACAGGCAATATTTTCATGGATTTTTTCAAGAAAACAGATGCATGGTATGTCTATATTTTTGGCGGATTAATTGGCGGGGTGCTTTTTTTAATCAGTAATCTTTTATTCCCTGTTTTCAGCGGTATCGAATCAACTTTGGTTGGCGCAAGTGGTTGCATTATGGCCGTATTATTTGCCTCGGCAACCTATGCCCCCAACCTCAGAATGGCCTTATTTGGTGTTATTCAAATTAAACTGATGTGGTTGGCTGCGCTATTTCTAGTATTGGATTTAATCTCCATTTCGAATGGTAATGCGGGTGGTCATATTGCCCATATAGGCGGGGCTTTGTTTGGTTTCTTGTTCGCAAGGTATCGCCAAGGCCGACTAAAAATCAATCTTCCAGAATTAGGCAATAACAAAACACCCGACGAGACACGCTTTAAAGTGAAGGTAAAAGCCTATCACCAACAAGAGATTAGGAGTGCAAATAAAAAAAGTGCAAATTATAAACCATCACAAGAAGATATTGATACCATACTCGATAAAATCTCTAAGAATGGTTACGACAAATTAAGTAAACAAGAAAAAGAAATCCTTTTCAAGGCTAGTGAGGAATAAATGATTGTGATTAAATTTTTAAAAAAAATTGTATTCTCTTTTAATGTAATAGCCATTGTTTTGCTATTGGGTTCGTATGCCTCTACAGTTATAAGTCCCAAAGATTTTTGGCCCATTGTTTTTTTAGGTCTCGCCTTTCCATTTCTAATCCTTATTAATTTAGTCTTCGTGATTGTATGGGGATTAAGGTTCAATCGAAGAGCCTTGTACAGCGGGATAGCATTATTGATTGGGTATTCCTATATACAACACACCGTACAATTTAATTTAGAAAGAAGCAGTGAAGAAAACAAGGACCAACAATTAAAAATAGTGTCATACAATACTGCGCTTTTTGGCTATTACCAATCCAAATGGTATGTATCCGAAATGGTAGAAGAAATCAATGAATTAAAACCAGATATTTTTTGTGTGCAGGAATTTTTAAATTTGGGAGATCGGGGTAACACCACACTCGATTCTATTAAACAAGCTTGTGCATTTAAATACGCCTACTTCGAAAATTTAAATGACGGCAGAAAAAAAGGCCGCTATGGCATTGCTATCTTATCGAATTATGAATTAAAAAACAAAGGTATTGTTAAGTTTAACCACAGCACTGGCAACATGTGTATTTATGCTGATATCGCCATCAATTCAACAACTTATCGCATTTATAATCTGCATCTACAATCGTTTCGTTTTAAGAAAAAAGATTTTCAGTTTGCCGAAAAATTACCAGAAGACAACAATGAAAAATTGTCCCAATCGAAAAATATTATTTTGCGTATGAAAAGGGCTTACACAAAAAGGGCTGAACAGGTGCATGACCTAAAAGAACAATTCGATGCATTGCAAATACCGTATTTTGTGATTGGTGATTTTAACGACCCACCTGTTTCTTATGCTTATCAAGCATTGTCAAAAAATTTAAAAGATGCCTTTGTTGAACGTGGCTCGGGCTTTGGTAAAACATATATTGGTGCTATGCCCAATTTCAGGATAGATTATATCTTATATCCTAAAAACTTTGAGGGCGTTGCTTACAAATCGCACGAGTTGCAAAGCGACCACAAAATGGTGGAGACTACAATCCAATACTGAGGGAAACCACACGTTTTTTTTAACACACCGCGAAGCAGATTTGATGCCTATAAAAAACAATTATAAAATCAAAATAAGTCACAGAAGTTTTTTTTGTTTGAGCGAAGATGAATACTAGGCTTTGAGAGAAATACTTTGAGTTTCTAACTACAGTTTTTTTTAAGTTCACATAAGTTTTTTTTTACCATGTAAAAAAAAGGGCTTACGGATGCGTTAGGTTAATTTTTCAATCGTCACACTGAGCTTGTCCGATAGCTATTGGACGAAGTGTAAGCAATCTACTTTTTTTAGCTGCGAATAATTACTATCTGTATTGTTTTAATTTATTGCGAGTACTATCAGTACAGAAGGCATATCGGGACGTTTGGTGGTTATTTAAAACAATGTGACTCTTAAAAAAATACTTTTTTGTTGTATATTATCATCATTTACTATATTTTTGTTGATATTATCCATCATTTATATGAAATCTAAGAAGCATATCCTATTCCCTAAACATCAAAAAATTATGGAAATAGTGGGTACTCAAATTAAATTGGCCCGCAAAAGAAGAAAATTAACCACTATTCAAGTGGCCGAAAGAGCCAGTATTGATAGGTCGACCTTATACCAAATAGAAAAGGGTACAGGAAGCGTTTCAATGGGGGCTTATTTTAATGTATTGAGGGTTCTGAATCTACAAGACGATTTCCTTAAACTCGCGGCCGATGATGAATTTGGAAGACGCTTACAGGATCTAGAATTATTGAATTAATAATGGCCGTCAACAAACTTAATATATTAGTATATGCCCATTGGCTAGAAATGGATGCACCCATTTTGATAGGAACGCTTACAGCTCAAGCAATGAAAGGCAAAACAAGTTTTGGATTCACTTATGACCCTCATTGGCTCAATTCGGGAAAAGCCATGTTATTAGACCCAGATATCCAATGGTTCCCAGGGATTCAATACCCCAATTCAAAAAATAATTTTGGCATCTTTGCCGATTCTATGCCTGACACTTGGGGGCGAACACTCATGCGCAGACGGGCTGCTCAGCGTTCAAAAGAAGGTATTGCAAAACCACAAACCTTAAGCGAGGTCGATTTTCTATTAGGTGTCAATGATGAAACACGAATGGGGGCACTTCGATTTAAATTGCAAGCAGATGGGGCCTTTCTTGACAGCGACCAAACCATGCCAACACCACCATGGACGAGCATAAGAGAATTGCAATATAGTGCTGAATTATTAGAGTCAGACAAAGACAATGCAAAAGTAAGAAAGTGGTTGGCAATGCTCATTGCCCCCGGCTCTTCATTAGGAGGCGCCCGACCAAAAGCCAATATACTTGACCAAAACGGGCAATTATGGATTGCAAAGTTTCCCTCAAAAAATGACACGATTGACAAAGCAGCATGGGAATATTTAGCTTATCAACTTGCAATTAAAGCCAAGATAAATATGGCAGCGTGTAAAATTGAAAAAGTAAGTGGTAAATACCACACTTTTTTCACTAAAAGATTTGATAGAGACTACAATAAAAGAATTCATTTTGCTTCGGCCATGACCATGACTGGCTATAATGAAGAAACAATCAAAGACGAAGGTGTATCTTATTTAGAAATTGCTGAATTCATACAATATTCAGGCTCACAAATTACTGCAGATCTTCATCAATTATGGAGGCGCATTGTTTTTAATATTGCCATCTCAAACACCGATGACCATTTGCGCAACCATGGCTTTACATTAATCAAGGCAGGCTGGCAACTTTCTCCTGCTTATGATCTCAACCCATCGATTGACAAAAATGGATTGGCACTTAATATTACAATGGATAATAATGCACTCGATTTTGAATTGGCCCTACAGGTGGGTGAATACTTTAAACTTCAATCACACGAGATGAACAACATTCTAAAAGAAGTAAAAAACAGTGTCAAACATTGGGAAAAAATAGCCATAGAAATTGGCATCCCAAGGTCAGAAAGAAACATCATGGCACCTGCTTTTAGATTTTAAAACACCCTTGCCCGCAGTCCACCAAGTGTCGACACACCCATTTATTGCATAGCAATAAATAACTTATCTGTACTTAAAAAAGCATCGGAGAAACCAACAACCTTAAAAATAAAACAAATATTAAAGGAACAAATAAGTTAATAAAAAACTTATCACACTTATTTTGATTTTATAAATGTTTTTCAATGGCATCAAAGCAGCTACGCTGTGTGGTAAAAAAAGCACAACCGTCAGCCTACTCCCATGGATTATCCTCTGTGATGTTGGCACCAGTATCTGTGTTCCAATCCTCATCTGGTGGCAGTGGTGGTGCACTTGGCTCACTGCTTTCGTTTAACTTCGATTTACCAAAGGCATACATATCGGTTTTCGAAACGCCATCATCGCCATCGGTGTTTACTTTCGAACTAAAGGTTACGGTCTTCGGACCATCATCATCAATGTTATTGTACGCTTCGTTCTCATCGTAATTATCAAACCTTGCCAAGGTATTTATGTATTTCACTTTGGCGGTATCTGTCGGACCATTTCTATGTTTAGCAATGATAATTTCTGCCATGTATGGATCAGCTTCGTAACCGCTATCAGAGAATTTATAATAATCTGGGCGCCAAATAAAGCCAACCATATCGGCATCCTGCTCGATACTACCTGATTCCCTCAAATCGCTTAGTTGTGGTTTTTTATCGCCACCCCTTTTCTCAACATCCCTGCTCAACTGCGCTAAGGCAATAATCGGAATATTCAATTCTTTGGCCAATGCTTTTAATGAACGCGAGATGTATGAAATCTCCTGCTCACGGTTACCATTTTTATTGCCACTGTCTTCACCGCGCATCAATTGCAAGTAGTCAATTACTACGAGTTCAATATTATGTTTACTATGCAATCTTCTGCACTTGGCTTTCAATTCAAATACAGGTAATGAAGGCGTATCATCGATAAAAATCTTCGCTTTCGATAGGCGTTGAATCTTGCTGTGCAACTGCGCCCACTCGTGGTCTTCTAACTGTCCCTTTTTTAACTTCTCTGATGACAAGCCACTCTCAGATGCAATCAAACGTGTTACCAATTGCGGTGCACTCATCTCTAATGAAAAGATAGCAACTGCTTTGTGAAAATCTACCGCTGCGTTTCTCAACATCGAAAGTGCTAAAGCTGTTTTACCCATACCCGGACGTGCAGCCAAAATAATTAAATCTGATTTTTGCCAACCTGCTGTAATATGGTCGAGGGTTTTTAAGCCACTCGGCACGCCTGTTAAACCATCTTTCTTTTCAACGTTGGCTTCAATTTGTTTGATGGCAATTTCCATAACGTCAGAAATCTCTTGGTAAGAGCGTTTCATGCCATCATTTTTTACTTCATACAAATCTTTTTCAGTTGCATCCAATAATTTAAATGCATCGGCTGTATCATCGAACGCATCGGTTAATGTTTGACCTGAAATACGAATCAATTCGCGTTGAATAAATTTTTGAATAACAATGTGGGCATGGTATTGCAAATTGGCAGCCGATGAAACACGACTGGTTAACTTAGCTATAAAATAAGGACCACCAACAATTTCTAAATGGCCTTTGGATTTTAGTTTTTCAGTAACCGTTAAAATATCTACGGGATGGTTGTCATTGTAAATATCAATCATGCATTCGAATACATATTGATGTGCATCGACATAAAAATGCTTGGCTTGTAATGTTTCCATGGCATCTTTCAATGCCTCTTTTTCTAACATGATGGCCCCTAGAATAGCCTCTTCAAATTCTGGCGCCTGTGGTGGCAATTTTCCTCCTGCATCAAGTGCGGTATAATCGAGTCGTTTGGTTTTGCGCACACTTGGTCTTTCTATCATACTGCGAATCTATTACCATTTCGCGCAAAACACAACCATTATCTTTTAATATTATCTACTGTAAAAGCGCGTTTGGTATATTGCTATCACATCGGATAAAATTTCTTTCAAAAGTAGCAAATGACTTATCAACAAAATTTTTTGAGGTGTTAAGTATTTGTGCATAGTCACTTTGTCATTGAAGAATTTCACGTTGCCGTATTCAAGTACTTGATTATTGCCAATCTGACACGAAGACACCCTTTTTATTTAACATTCTCAAGCTTTTAACAATTGGCACAAACTTAGCAAATAGGTATACTTATTAACCTTATAGCAGCTATGAATTCTGAATCATTTTGAAGCCTGCATCTGTTAGGGGTATATTATTATTAAGTTTGAAAAAAATAAAATCAATTTTGTAAATTTGTTAGAACAATGGAAGCTAAATTTTCACCACGCGTAAAAGAGGTTATCCAATTCAGTCGAGAAGAGGCCATTCGCCTTGGACATGATTATATTGGCACCGAACATTTATTATTAGGTATTATTCGCGAAGGCGAAGGTACTGCGCTATCTAACCTTAAGAGTTTAGACATCGATGTCATTCGACTAAAAAAATCTATAGAAGATACTATTAAAGGGACGGCAACTACCATCAGCAATCTTGGCAATATTCCATTGACCAAACAAGCTGAAAAAGCACTTAAAATTACTTACCTCGAAGCTAAAATATTTAAAACCGAAACCATCGGTACCGAACATTTATTGCTCTCCATTTTAAGAGATGAAGACAATATTGCTTCTCAAATTTTAGCCCAATACGGTATAACCTACGACTTCTTCAAACAAACCCTTTTAGATGGAGGTAGCAGTGGCTTCAGAACCAAGAACAATCCTTCAAACGCTTTAGATGACGAGAATGCAGAACCATCTGAAGACCGTAAAATTGAAGAGATGAAAAAGAAGAATCCAAAATCTAACACGCCCGTATTGGATAATTTCGGAAGAGATTTAACCAAGCTTGGCGATGAAGGCAAATTGGATCCTATCGTTGGTCGCGAAAAAGAAATCGAAAGGGTGTCACAAATTCTTTCAAGAAGAAAAAAGAACAATCCTATTTTAATAGGCGAACCAGGTGTAGGTAAAACAGCTATTGCCGAAGGTTTGGCCCTTAGAATTATTCAAAGAAAAGTATCGCGTGTATTGTTTAATAAACGCGTAGTTACCTTAGATCTTGCTTCTTTAGTTGCAGGTACCAAATACCGCGGTCAGTTCGAAGAGCGTATGAAAGCTATTATGACCGAACTTGAAAAAGCAGATGATGTCATTTTATTTATTGATGAAATACATACCATTGTTGGAGCAGGTGGCGCGAGTGGCAGCCTAGATGCTAGCAATATGTTTAAGCCCGCTTTGGCCCGCGGCGAAGTGCAGTGTATTGGTGCTACAACGCTAGATGAATACAGACAATACATCGAAAAAGATGGTGCCTTAGAAAGACGTTTCCAAATGGTGATGATTGAACCTGCATCGCCTGAAGAGTCGATCGAAATTTTGCATAACATCAAAGACAAATACGAAGACCACCACAATGTAACCTACACGCCTGAAGCGATTGAGGCATGTGTTCGCATGAGCACACGCTATATCACCGATAGAAACTTGCCAGATAAGGCCATCGATGTAATGGACGAGGTAGGTGCAAGAGTTCACATCACCAACATCAATGTACCACAAGAAATCGTAGAGTTAGAGGCCCAAATTGAAGCCATTAAATCAGAAAAAATCGCGGTAGTGAAAAGTCAGAAATACGAAGAGGCTGCTAAGCTAAGAGACAATGAAAAAAATCTTATCAACCAATTGGATGCAGCTAAATTGAAATGGGAAGAGGAAACCGGTAAGAACCGTTTTGTAGTCACCGAAGAAAATGTAGCAGAAGTCATTGCTATGATGACTGGCATACCAGTAAAACGCATAGGTCAGAGTGAAGGCAAAAAATTATTGACCATGGAAGATGACTTGAAGAAACGCGTGATTGGTCAAGAAAAAGCAATTGCCAAATTATCGCGTGCTATTCAAAGAACACGTGCTGGTTTAAAAGATCCAAACAAACCCATCGGTTCGTTTATTTTCTTAGGACCAACAGGTGTAGGTAAAACAGAATTAGCGAAAGCATTAAGTGAATACATGTTCGACAACAACGAGTCTTTAATTAGAATTGACATGAGTGAGTACATGGAGAAATTTGCTGTAAGTCGCTTGGTAGGCGCGCCTCCAGGCTATGTTGGTTACGAAGAAGGTGGTATCTTAACCGAGAAAGTAAGAAGAAAACCTTATGCGGTGATTTTGTTCGATGAGGTTGAAAAAGCACACCCCGATGTCTTCAATATCATGTTACAAATTTTAGATGAGGGACATATCACCGATAGCTTAGGAAGAAAAGTGGATTTTAGAAATACTGTCATCATTATGACTTCTAATATTGGATCCCGTCAGTTAAAAGAATTTGGAACAGGCATGGGCTTTGGCACAGCAAACAAAATTTCGAACCAAGAATCGGAAAGCAAACAGGTAATTGAAAGTGCATTGAAAAAATATTTCTCTCCTGAATTCTTAAACCGTATTGACGATGTGATTGTATTCAACAGTCTTGAAAAACCAGAAATTGTAAAAATATTAGACATACAAATTGATATCATGTTAAAACGCATCAAGGAATTGGGCTATAACATTAAACTAAGCGATGAGGCTAAAGAATTCTTAGCCGATAAAGGTTTCGATAGTAATTTTGGCGCAAGACCATTACAACGTGCGATACAGAAATACTTGGAAGACCCACTAGCAGAAGAAATATTAAAAGGCGATATGCCAGAGGGCAGCGAGGTAAGTGTTGAACTCGACAAAGAGAACGGTGTTTTAAAAGTGAGCTATGGTGGTAGTAGTGGCGCACCTAAGAAAACGAAGAAAGTAAAGTCTGATGAATAGCCTTTAAGCAGAAAAACCCTGAATAAACTTCAGGGTTTTTTGTTATAATTTAGGAGGGTTTTACGCTACAGTGTAAAAAATTAAATACAAAAAATCCCGAAATAAATTCGGGATTTTTTGTATTTAAGACTTTCTATCAATCAATATTGTTTCGCTTCTATCAGCCCCTCTTCTATCATCAATTCGAGGGCCTTGTCTGTGGCTTGGGGACCGCCAGTGAGTGAACCGGGCAACAATATCAGGCGATGCTTTTCTTGTCCTTGTTCATCGGTGTAGGTAATATCAAACCGCGAACGGGTTAAATACTGAATACCTTTGGTGAATTTTATTCCTTTAATACTTGATTTGGCGATAATATTGATTAAAGTGTATTTAAAACTTTGAATGATGCTAATAAGATTCAAAACAAAAAAGACGGTGAAAAAAGCAGTGAAATAATATTTTCCATCTCTGAAACTAGAATAACACATATAAAAATACAAGGCACTTACCAAGAGTAAAAATAGTCTCGTCGTTGAACGATTGGCGCTGGCATTTTCGTTTGTGACACCTTCAATGTTCCCTCTGGTACTAAATACGATGCGATCGGACATCAGGTGGCAAAAGCCCTTCTTCATTCTAAAAAATTTTCCATTGTCTATGTCTTCCATTCTATTACTATAATATAAGCTGTAAAGGTATTATGAATGTGTGAATTTAAAGCATAAAAAAAAGTCTCACTTATTTGGGTGAGACTTTCTGAATATTTTTTAATGGAATTACTTAGCGCTTGCTTTGATATTCCATGTAGCACTCACGGTTAAATCCATTGGACCTAATGGCGAATTGTTAGTACCTTTGGACTCTATGGTATAAGATTCAGACTTCAAATATTCTTCAAGATTAGCAGAACTTGCGACATCTAAATCAACTTTGGTTGAACCTTTTCCGATAGGTAATTTAGAAGCTAATTTCAATGGCGGCAAAGTTGCTGTAAATACCCAAAGTTCAACAGCATCTACTTTGTCGAAGTTTTCGCCAGCCACCGGAGTGGTATAGCTGACAGAAGCTGACTTTAAGGTAAGTTCATCCAGTAAATCCAGTGTTGTACCATTCTTTTTCAATTCACTTTCTAAATCAGATTTCAATACCACTGTATCGATGGATTGATAACCAACTGTTTTTAAAGAATCAGATTTTAATTGAACAGTAGTGGTGTAGTTAAAATCTACTGCAGTAATTTTTTCTAAACATCCGCCCATAAAGAGAACAGATGAAAAGACGGCAATTGCCAGGCTTGTGATTTTCGTTTTCATTTAATTATTCTATTTTGCAAAACAAAAATAAGTATAAAAGTTTGGGTATACCCCAAAAAAAACGCATGATATTCATCATCAGTTATTTAAAAGTGTCTTCAACACTTCCTGAATGGCCTTACCATCGGTTTTGCCTGCTAAAGTTTTCATAGCTATGGGCATTACCTTACCAACTTCCTTCATACTAGTGGCACCTGTTTCTGAAATTATTTTCTTCAACTCTGAAGTCAATTCTTCGACGGTCATGGCAGTTGGCAAGTAAGTAGAAATGACTACCAACTCCTCTTCCTCCTTTTGAACAAGATCATTTCTGTTTTCTTTTTTAAATATCTCTATGCTATCTTTTCTTTGCTTGGCCATTTTCATCATGGCTTTCATTGCAATTTCATCTGATATATCTTTTGATCCGGTTTCAGTACCTGCCAATAAAAAAGCAGATTTTATAGCGCGAATAGCTCTTAATTTGGCCTCATCTTTTGCTTTCATGGCTGCGATAAGGTCTTGGTTAATTTGATTAACGAATGACATGTTTAATTTGATGATTTTAATGATTTGATGATTTTACGATCCTTGGCTAGATTGATGTTATACATATATTATACAAGATTGTTTTTTTTACCTTATGAATTTGAATCATGACAATTTATCCTTAACAATCAATTTATCGCCAACAGTTGAATCAATAAAGGTTATTCTCAATTTAGGTGTAGCATTGTGGGAGCAGGCAGGAGCAAAGGAAAAAGTAAAGCCATAAATTGCATTCAGTGGCTTGTTCATTTTATTTAGATGTTAAATCTTTGTTCAAGAAAAAATCGAAGCTATCACCTCTAAGGCCTAAGCGCAAAGTTTCGAGTGGGATAATTTCATTAGGAGCAATGTTGCCAAGATTAATATTAGCGCCGTATAATTTAATGAACCACACCTGTTGTGCTTTTTGTGGGGCTTCCCATATCACTTTTTCGATTGGTATTTTGCGCACTATTTCGGCAACCAAACCAGAGCGCACTTCGCCATCGCCTCTAAAAACACCTACGGTGCCACTCTCGCGCGCCTCAGCAATCACTTTCCAAACACCAGCCTCTAATTCTTTTTCCATCATATCTATCCACTCGTATGGCGGAATAATTTTCTCTGCATCTTTCGAACCGACTTCAGAAATTACGGTATAATCTTTGGCCAATGTGCGAATGTATTCACACTTCACATCATGTGGAATATCCATTGAACCATCGCTCACTTCAACATGCTCAATTCCATAATAGTCCATCACTCTTCTGTAATCATCAAACTGATTGCGTATGGCATAAGCTTCGAATAAGGTGCCACCAAAATAAACTTTGAAGCCGGCCTTTTTATAATGGCCAATTTTCTCTTTCAATTTAGGGGTGACGTAACTTGTACCGAAACCAAGTTTCAATAAATCTGTTAAATGACTGCCATGCTCAATGAAATCTAATGCTTCACGTATACTCAATCCTTTATCCATTACCATTGTCAATCCGCTTTCTCTAGGTTGAGTTGGGCGTTCAGGTAATTGTGTCAATTTAAAAATTTCACTGTTCATCGTTGTTATCGCTTTTATATAGGTTGTAATTTAATTTAAAATCTTCATCGTTAATAAAAAGTTCAGGACAAAATGTTCTGATGCTTTCTACGGTATCATCAAAATGATCAATCATGTATTTCATGATGGCTTCTTTGTTTTGGTTGCTTGGTTGCTGATCGTAACGAATCACCTTCATCACAATTTCCAACTCTTGGTCATAAATTTTCAAGGCCCTTACTTCACCTAAAATTTCAGCAAATAAATCTACAAATTCTGAAAGGTAAAAAATACTCGCAATCCCCCTCCAATTTTCATAGTACAAGTCGCGCTGACTTTTCTTCAATTTTTTTACGACTGCCTCTAAATCCTTTTTCTTATCAAGTTCGGCGTAGCAGGCCATGAGTGCTTTATAGGAGGCAAAGTCCTTATCATCTGATCTTATTAAGCGTTTAAAATAAGGCAAGGCAATCAGTGGTTCTCTTTCTATAAGATAAGAATACCCCAAAAGGTATTGGTACTCAGGAATAAAATCACCATAGAATTGGGCCTTCTTTAAATAAAAACGCGCCAATTTAGCATCGTTAAGTGCCAAGTAACAACGCGCAATACAAATATACGGATAGACATCGCCATCGCTGCGAATACAAGCTTTGTAACTCTCTATTGCTTTGGTGTGCTCTAATCGACTTTCTAAAATACCCGCTTTGCTAAAAAAAGCATTGTCGGCTTTATCGTTGATGAGGCCTGCATAATCATAGGCCGTTAAAGCATCTGAATCATGACCAGAAATTTCGTGGTATTTGCCCAATTGGTGCCAATAGTTATCATTAAAAGGTTCATCGTCTACCTTGCGTTTAAAATAATTAATGGCATTTGTAAAATCGTTGCCTTCAATAAAATTAAGTCCCAGTTGATTATAAAGCATCTCGCTTTCAGGATATTTTTTTATCCCTTGTTCTATTATGCGAACGGCTTTGGTGCGGTGCCCGGCCATTGATAAGGATTGTGCATAGTTAATGTAGACTTCAATTTCTAAATCATCATCTTCATCTTCCATGTTTTCCAAGGCCCTATCAAATGCGTATTCGGCTTCGTCGTATTGCTTAAGTTCGGTTAGCACTACCCCTTCTAAATTAGCAATTGAAGCATCATAAGGTGCAATATTTTTTGCATTTAATAAAATATCGAGGGCTTGTTCATTCTCGTTTTTCATAGAGTGGTAATTGGCCATCTCTATCATGATTTCGATGTTGGTTGGATAAAGCAATAATCCGTGTTGAAGGATTTCGAGTTGCTCTGCACGTTTGCCCTCAATGAAAAAGTGATACGATAAAGCCTCTATCTCTTCCTCCTTAAAATAATAAGAACCCGTTTCTTTCCATTGCTGGTATTTTTCGAGGGCCGATTCTATTTCTTCAGCATCGAAAAAATCATCGAACTCCTCATTGTCTTCATTTCCGAAATTATCCAGCATATAGTGTATGTTATGTTATTGATAGGCAAACGTACTAAACCAATAGCCAACTTTATCAATAAATTATACACCTACAAATATAGGCTTAAATGCTTGGCTTACCAACAATTTTTACATCTATCAACAATCAAAAACAGCTGCTATCAAACTAAAACAATGCAGTCCATTGCATGCAAATTGAATCTCCTTATTTTTGTATAGTGAAATACTTTGCAATCTTCTTTATTAATCTATGTTTTTGCATCAATGCTGTTGCACAAACACAGGCAAAATGGCAACAACAAAACGACTATACAATCAAGGTTACCCTTTACCCCCAAGAGCAGCTTTTAAGAGGATTTATTAGCATTAACTACACCAACAACTCACCCGATACTTTACAAAAAATATGGCTTCATATTTGGCCCAACGCCTATAAAAATACACAAACAGCTTATGCGCTCCAACAGCTAGCAAACAACAAAGTTGACTTTCAATTTTCGGACCCAAAAGACAAAGGTTGGATTGATAGCTTTGCATTTACTGGCAATGGCACGCCATTGAATTGGTTATATGACAGTGAACATATAGATATTTTAGAAGTTCAATTAAACGCTCCACTGCTACCAAAACAAAACATTACCATCTCGACCCCTTTTGTAGAAAAACTTCCAAAATTATTTTCGCGTGGTGGCGTGAACAATAGCTTTTTCGCCATCACCCAATGGTATCCAAAGCCTGCAGTTTATGATGTGAATGGATGGAACACCATGCCCTATTTAGAGCAGTGTGAATTTTATAGCGACTACGGCTCCTTTGATGTGAGTATTACACTGCCAGAAAAATACTTGGTAGCAGCAACAGGCAATTTATTAACCCAAACGGAATTGGATGCCCATAACCAAATCATCCAAAACCAAGAAGGGCTTAGCAACAACCACTCCAATAAATTAAAAACCTTACAATACCACGAAGACCATATCCACGATTTTGCATGGTTTGCCGATACTACTTTTCGCATCAACAAAGACAGTGTAAAATTAGGCAATGGCGACTTGGTAACGACTTGGGCATTCGCTAGTAAAAAAACAATCACATGGCCAGCTAAAAACAATGTAACTGCTACCCCTGTAAGCAAAGCGGTGAAAGCTTACAGCGATAAGATTGGCAATTACCCCTACAAAAACTGTACCTTGGTGGTGGGCAATATTTATGCCGGTGGCGGCATGGAATACCCAACTATTACCGTATGCGAAAGTAGCGAAGAAGAAATCACCATGCACGAAGTTGGGCACAACTGGTTTTATGGCATGTTAGGCAACAACGAACGAAAGTATCCATGGATGGATGAAAGTATCAATACTTTTTTCGAACAGAAATTCAGCGGAAAATTGCAAGGCAATACTGATTTTTTTAAACAATTTTCGGGCAAAGAATGGAGTAAAAACTATGAGACCATGCTGGCCTATTTATTCTCTGCACATCAAGGCATCAGCCAGCCTTTAAATTTACCTTCCGAAGACTTCACCGATTTAAATTACGGCGCCATCGTCTATGCAAAAGGCCCTTTATTGTTTGCCTATTTAGAACAACAATTGGGCGATAGTTTATTTGAACGATGCTTTAAAAATTATTTTAAAACTTGGCGATACAAACACCCATTGCCAGCCGATATGCAAGCGAGTTTTGAACAAACCACTGGCATGCATTTAAATTGGTTTTTCAATGATTTATTAAATGAAAACAACAGCATCGACTTTATCAATAAAAAACACCACAAAGCATTAATTGGTTCAGCTGCGCTCGATTCGATTTTAAAAACGAAACAGTATTTAAATGCGAATCCTTATGGCTTTTTGCCCGAAACCAATTACTTAAACAATGGACAAAAGAAAAAATTTATAGCTATCAATATTCCTTTTCATTTACCTACACAAAATACAATACTACCAATTAATTTAAGTCCAATCCTAGGGTATAATTATTACGACCAATTATATGCTGGTGCTGCGATTTTCAACCGTTCTATTTTCAGAAAAAAATTAGAATATATTTTAATGCCAGCGTATGCCTTTGGCAGTAAA
The DNA here is from genome assembly GCA_947496065.1 of Bacteroidota bacterium. Classification (GTDB taxonomy): domain Bacteria; phylum Bacteroidota; class Bacteroidia; order NS11-12g; family UBA955; genus JABMMZ01. The sequence goes on along the minus strand of CANMBF010000014.1, from coordinate 31,310 downwards.
AAAATGGTGGGCTACGGCAAAATTAATGGTGTCATTTTACCGCATTCTCCTTCGATTTACAGAATAGAAACAGGGGTGCAAGGACAATCATTTGGTCAGAATTCATTACAATCCTACGCCAATCAATACTACAGAGTCAACCCTTATTTAAAAGTATTTTTTAGGCATAAAAACAATGCGGACAACCGCTATTCAAAACAACTCTTAATTAATTTATACCATACGGGTTTAACCGATCCTTACATTAGAAACAAGGACACCATTGTAGCCAATTATTCCAATGCGTATTTCAGCAATTATATCAAAGCATCTTATTTATTTTCGGATAAAAATCCAATCAACAGAATAAAAGTAATTGTCAATTCAGAATATGGCTACAATTATAAATTTAATCCTATGAGCAATCGATATTTGAAAGCATGGGTAAATGCCGAATATAAATACCAATATGCGAAGGGTAAATTTTTTAAATCGTATTTTTTCGCCGGTGTATTTTTAAATAGTAAAGGTGCCATTGGTTCACGTAAATTTTTCTTAAGCGGCAATTCAGGCAACAACGATTATTTATACAACGAAGCACTATTAGGTCGAAAAGAATATATCTTTAATAATGGATTATTAGGACATCAACTCATCAGCGAAAACGGGAATATGCGAAATGTATTGCCTTTAATAACTGGATCTGACAATTGGATGCTAGCCTCTGCCAATGACATCAATCTACCTGGGGCGATACCGTTTAAATTTTATATAGACATGGGTATTTACCCTTATACTTATGGCAAGCAGACAGTACCTAAACCCTCTATATTTACGACCTTAGGATTATCATTGTCTTGCTTCAAAGAAACCCTCGAAATTTTTGTGCCGCTTTATCAGTCGACCCAATTTTCAAAAACTTTTTTATGGAACCAATTTAATCGTTCATTTATGAATTCCATTGGATTCAAGCTTAACATCAACCAATGGGAGCCTACAAAAATGATTGATGATTTCAGAATGTGATGGTTGTTACTGAATGCTTCTTTCCCTTTGCAGCAGACCATGTATGGTGTGCACACAACTGCAATTGATGTAGGTAGGCAGTGACCCTAAGACTTGCTAATGAAATTCACAACCCCTTATAAAAAACAAAACCCGCATCAGGTAAGATACGGGTTGAGTCATAGAGGTTAAGCGTAAAATTATTTTTTACCTTTTTTTGCAACTGCTTTTTTAGCAGGCGCTTTTTTAGCTGGAGCTTTGGCAGATTTTTTTGCTTTTGCTTTAGCTTTTGGAGCTGCTTTAGCTTTTGCTTTAGGAGCTGCTTTTGCTTTCGCTTTTGGAGCCGCTTTAGCTTTAGGAGCTGCCTTTGCTTTTGCTTTAGGAGCTGCTTTTGCTTTCGCTTTTGCTTTAGGGGCTGCCTTAGCTTTAGGAGCCGCTTTTGCTTTCGCTTTCGGAGCTGCTTTTGCTTTTGGTGCTGCTTTCGCTTTTGCTTTTGGAGCTGCTTTTGCTTTCGCTTTTGCTTTTGGTGCTGCCTTTGTAGCTTTTGCTTTAGTTGCAGCTGGTTTTTTTGTTGTTGCCATATTTATTTAAAATTTAAAATTGGGTCTAGTTGTTGAGATCGGAATGCATATCACCATAGTCTATGGTAATTTCTTCACCGGCCATTATTTTTTTTATTGCCTTAAATTCCATCACACCTTCCTTCATATTTTTTACATAATCTGCATTCGGTTTTTTTGCATGATTATACAAAGAACCAAAGCCAAGTAATATACCTGCACTTCTTTTTCTGGTGTTCCATACAAAAGTATAATTCTCCAAAATATGTCCGCTTAGCATCTGATGTTCTTTATAATTTATTTCGATAACAGGACAAATTTCAATAACATCTCCTTTATTTAAAACTTTAGATGTAAACACCCCCCTTCCTTTATGTCCAGCATTCGCTACAAAAATATCTCCGTTAACAATCTTATCTATTTTCAATTCTATTTTATTAATCCGATTCAAAAATAGAGAATAGCTTGAAACTATTATCTCTATTGTTAAATATGTATTAACAACTTATCAAAAAATTGATTTCAAATATAGTAAACTTAGTTTACTATATTTTTTGATTGACGAAACTTTTTTTATAGTTTAATTCAACTCAATGCTTGAAATTCAATCAGATTATAAACAATAAAAATAAAAATCAGGAAAAAATATTATTATTTTTTATTTTGCGATGATTGTTTTTATGTCAATTTAATATGTTTTTTTACACATTATTCAACGCAAAAAAAGGAGTAACCCTTCATAAAATTTAACAAAGAAAAAAGAAAACTAAGACACTAAAATACTTTCAAAAATGGCTCGGCCATCTGTATTCAAAAGTAAATCATTTGCGCTCCTTTCAGGATGTGGCATCATGCCAAAAACATTTTTACCTGCATTGCAAATACCTGCAATATTATTCAAAGATCCGTTTGGATTACCAACTTCATTAACCAAACCATTTTCATCTACATATCTAAAAATAATTTGTTGATTGGCTTCCATCTCTTTTAAGGTATTTTCATCGGCATAATATCTTCCTTCGCCATGGGCAATTGGAATTTTATAAGCACGCCCGGCCGACAATAAATTCGTGATTTTTAATTGTGTATTCTCAGGCTTTAAAAATACATTCTTGCATATAAATTGTCTGTTCGTATTTCTTAATAATGCGCCTGGCAACAATCCACTTTCGCATAAAATTTGAAAACCATTGCAGATCCCCATAACGTAGCCTCCTGCCTTTGCATGCTCGCCTATGCTTTGCATCACCGGACTTAATTTAGCAATGGCACCGCTGCGCAAATAATCACCATAACTAAACCCACCTGGTAAAAACACGAAATCAACACCCTTTAAATCGGTGTCCTTGTGCCACAATTCTTCTACCTGTCCGCTTGAAACAGCACTGATGGTTTCTATTAAATCTCTATCGCAATTACTGCCCGGGAATATTACTACGCCAAATTTCATTGCGGCAAAAGTAATATTTATTTTTTACTTCTACCTTGTTTTCAATGGTAATTTAATAGTAATCGGGCATTTCGGCAACTCGTAATGTCCGCATCTCTATGCGTTGAATTGTTAATATTCTATGCCTACTAAATAAAGGCCTGCCGCTGGTACCGAAGTGCCCGCTAATTTGCGATCGTTGCTCTCTAAAATCTCTGTAAATTTCGCAAGGTCAATTTTACCCTCACCAACCAAAGTAAGGGTGCCTACCATGGCTCTTACCATACTGCGCAAAAACCGATTGGCCGTTACTTCAAATATCAATAAATCGTTTCTATAATACCACCTAGCAGACATTAAGTTGCATCTAAAATGTGCCACCTCTGCACTTACTTTACTAAAGCAACTAAAGTCGCGATCGCCCAACATCAATGCACATGCTTCATTCATTGCACCAATATCTAAAGGTATATACCAACGGGTCGCAAAGTTTTGATAAAATGGATTCTTTTCGAATGTAATGCAATATTCATATGTACGTGCAATGGCAGAAAAACGCACATTAAAATCAGGAGCCACCAAACGCACCGCATGGACGGCTATATCATATGGCAATATGCCATTCAAACTTCTTAGAAATGTTTCTGGTAAATCGTAATCGGTATCGAACTGCGCAAAATACTGACGGGCATGCACCCCCGCATCGGTTCTACCACAACCCAAAGTTTCTATACCTTGACGCATCAAAACACTGAGTGCATTGTTCAACACACCCTGCACCGTCTGTCCATTGGGCTGAACTTGCCAGCCTTGATAATTGGTACCATTATACGAAAGTTCTAATAGGAATCGCATGGTTATATGTTTGTTTTTTTAATTCACTAATTCAGAGTATGCCAACCATTTTAAAGTTTTCTCATCGATCGCTGCATTTATTTTTTCGAGCTCCGCAGCCCATTCCGTTAATTCAGTATGACTGTTACTTCCAGAACTTAATTTTGCTTCCAATTCTGTTTTTTTAGTTTCTAAAACCGCAATCTCTTTTTCTAAGCCATCGAATTCGGTTTGCTCTTTAAAACTCAACTTTCTTTTTTTATTGGTGCTGCTTTCAGTTACGGCTAATGTATTCGCAGTATTCACTGGGGCAGCTTTTGCCGCTAAGGGTTGCTTCTCCATTTGCTCAGCAAATTCTTTGTAATCGGTATAGTTGCCATGGAAATCGCGCACACTGCCTTCGCCTTCGAATACAAATAAATGGTCTACCAAATGGTCCATAAAATACCTGTCGTGCGACACCAATAATAAACAACCATTAAACTCACTTAAAAAATCTTCCAATACATTTAAGGTATCAATATCCAAATCGTTGGTAGGCTCATCCAAAATTAAAAAATTAGGATTGCTTACCAATACTTTTAAAAGTTGCAGTCTTCTGCGCTCACCACCACTTAATTTTTGAACTGGGGTATATTGAACAGCTGGCGGAAATAAAAACATGTCCAATAATTTCGAAACAGAAACTTGCTCACCCGTTCCTAAAGTGACATACTCTGCAATTTGTTTAACCTCATCGATAATGCGATTATCGTTGTTGAGATTATTGGTATGTTGGGTATAATAGCCGATTTTTAAAGTAGGCCCTAAAACAATGGTTCCTTGCGTAGGGGTTATGGTTTGGGTTAAAATATCGAGCAAGGTCGACTTGCCAATACCATTTTTCCCAACCACGCCTATTCTATCTTTCTTCTTAAATATGTAAGTAAAGTCTTTGATTAAAACACGGTCGCCATATTGTAACGATACATTATCAGCCTCAATAATTTTATTACCTAGACGTGTTGTTTGGACCGAAATTTCTAATTCATTTTTATCTAAATTCTGGGTAGCCTTTTCTTTTAAATCATAAAAAGCTTCGATTCTACTTTTCGATTTTGTCCCACGCGCTTTAGGCATTCTGCGCATCCACTCCAATTCTTTGGCCATTAAATTACGCGCCTTACTTATTTCGGCATGTTGTATAGTTTCGCGTTGTGCTTTTTTCTCTAAGAAATACGCATAGTTGCCATGGTGTGTATACAATACACCTCGCTCTAATTCTAAAATTTGTGTCGCCACCCCATCTAAGAAATACCGATCGTGCGTCACCATTATTAAAGAGGTATTGTGCGCAGTCAATAAATTCTCTAACCACTCGATGGCTTCTAAATCCAAGTGATTCGTAGGCTCATCCATGATTAACAAATCGGGTTGCTTTAAAAGCAATTGTGCCAAGGCTACTCTTTTGCGTTGACCACCGCTTAAAGTACTATTCGAAACATCTAAATTTTCGATGCCCAATTTAGCTAAGATTTGTTCTGCTTTTTTTTCAAAGTCCCATGCATTTTTATCTTCCATGGCTTCGAGTATGGTTTGCATTTTATCGGCCGAAAAATTTTCATCGAGTATAGCTGCCTCATATGATTTTACCAATTTTACAACAGGGTTATCATCAGAAAAAATAGTTTGACGGATGGTATGGGCCGAATTTAATTCTGGCTCTTGCGGCAAATAACCAAAGGTAGTGCCAGTAGCAAATGTTTTTTCACCACTATCTGCACTTACTAAATCTGCTAATATTTTTAAAAGGGTAGATTTCCCTGTTCCATTGCTGCCAACCAAGGCCAATTTATCACCTTTACTCACTCCAAAACTGATACTTTTAAACAACCAACGCTCAGTGAAAGCCTTGGATAACTGATCGACCGAAAGAATATTCATACTGTGCCGCAAAAATAGTGCTTTCTATTGGCGTAGGCTAATCTTTATTGTTAAGAAAACTATGGCCAATAATAAAGCCCCGATGATTCAGGGCTTTATATAAAAGTTTCTTATTAATTATTGTCTTTCTCCTCTAGGAACAAATGCTCTTGTTGCATGGCCAGTATAGATCTGACGAGGCCGACCAATTGGCTGGTTCTCCTGGGTCATCTCTTGCCATTGTGAAATCCAACCTGGTAAGCGACCTAAGGCAAACATTACGGTAAACATTTCTGTTGGGAAACCCATTGCTCTGTACATGATACCAGAATAGAAATCTACATTTGGATATAATTTTCTTTCGATGAAATAAGAATCAGTCAATGCTGCTTCTTCTAATTTTTTAGCAATCTCTAACACAGGATCATTGATGCCTAATTTATTCAAAACATCATCGCAAGTCTTTTTAATAATTTTCGCACGTGGATCAAAGTTTTTGTATACACGGTGACCGAAGCCCATCAATCTGAAATTATCATTTTTATCTTTGGCTTTGTCAACCCATTTTTGAACATTACCACCATCGTTGCGAATGGCTTCTAACATTTGTAAAACTTCTTGGTTGGCGCCACCATGCAATGGACCCCAAAGGGCTGCTATACCTGCAGCAATAGTAGCATATAAGTTGGACTGAGATGAACCAACTAATCTAACAGTACTTGCTGAACAGTTTTGCTCATGGTCGGCATGTAAGATTAATAATTTATTCATCGCATCTACAATTACTGGATCTAATTGGTAGTCACTATCACTGACGTGTCTGAAATTCATGTTTAAGAAATTACTCACATAATCCAAGTTATTGTTTGGATATACAATTGGATGACCTAAACTCTTTTTATAAATCATCGCGCAAATGGTTGGCATTTTAGCCATTAAGCGCAAAATAGTTCTGTTCTTAGACTCCTGACTGCGGTTAGGATCCAATGTCTTCGGATAGTAAGCAGACAATGAAGACAACATTGCGATCAACTGGCCCATTGGGTGTGAACCTGTAGGGAAAGTTTTGAAAATGTTTTGTAAGTCTTCGTTTACCAAAGTATGGTGACGAATAGAATCGTCAAAATCTTCGAACTCCTCTTTGTTGGGCAATTCGCCTTTTAAAAGCAAATAAGCCACTTCTAAGAAATTCGCTTTTTCAGCTAAATCCTCAATATTGTAACCACGGTGTCTAAGTATACCCAACTCACCATCTAAAAAAGTAATACTGGATTTGGTAGCACCCGTGTTTTTATAACCCACATCGAGGGTCACATAACCAGTGGTGTCTCTTAACTTGGAAATATCAATGGCTTTTTCGCCTTCAGAACCTATTATTACAGGGAATTCATAAGTTTTTCCCTCAAGGGAAATGGTGCAGTTTTGAGTTTGTGATTCTGGCAATTTGATGTCTGACATAAAAATATTTTTCGTTCGTTTTAAATATTGTTGCGAATGTATAAATTAATTATCCATTGTACAATTATTTTCCTCAATAAAAGAATAAAATGTGTAAATATTATTAAAAGACATCATTCATCTCCAAATACCATTTGTTCATAGAACAGAATTGGCAGTTGATTGTTTTATCAATTGATTTGTTATAATCAATTTTGAATACCACCCAAAACATAAAAATTGCGCTCAGCTCAATTCGCGGCAATAAACTGCGAACTTTTATAACTTGCCTGATTATAACCATTGGCATTTCGGCTTTGGTAGGCATGTTAACAGCTGTCGATGGCATTGAAACTGGACTTTCTAAAACATTTCAGAAAATGGGTAGCAATACTTTTAACATTCGCAACCGAGACGGCAATATCCGTTTTTCAGGTGGCCCACAAAAAAGAATAGACTATACCCCTATCGATTATTTTCAAGCCAAACAGTTTAAACAAAATTTCAAAGTACCCTCAACGGTTTCTTTCAGTACCTCTATAAGTTTTAATGCCACCATTAAAAGTGGCAGCAAAAAAACAAATCCCAACTGCCGCATATTGGCCATAGACGAAAACTATTTTACAGTAAGCGGCACAGAATTGGCCTATGGTCGGAATTTTTCGCCAAGCGAAGCGGCAAGTGGCAGCAAGCAGGCCGTCATCGGCAAAGACATTGCCACCCAATTGTTCAACAAAGAAAATGTCATCGATAAAACCATTAACATTGCCAATGCACAATACACTGTTATCGGTGTGCTGAAAAGCAAAGGCAGTAGCATGGGCATGGGAGGCGAAGATCGCATCGTATACATTACCACCACCGAAGCCAAAGGCCGTTTTCTGACTTCCGATAATTCCTTTAATATTTCTGTTGCTGTGAACGATGTAAAACAACTAGAAATGGCCGTTAGTGAGGCCGAAGGCACCATGCGCAATATTCGCAGGTTAAAGGCAGGAGCCGACAATAATTTCTCGGTTACCAAAAGTGAATCGGTTACCGAAAAATTAAAGGAAAATTTAAGTTCATTAAAATTTGCAGCCATCTTTATTGCGGCCATTACCTTATTAGGTGCCGCCATTGGCTTAATGAATATAATGTTGGTAAGTGTTACCGAACGGACCAAAGAAATAGGTACAAGAAAAGCGCTTGGGGCAACCCCGGCCCTTATTAAACAGCAATTCTTAACCGAGTCGGCCGTTATCTGTCAAATTGGTGGACTGGGTGGTATAATCCTTGGAATCTTACTTGGCAACTTAGTTTCATTGGTCATGCAATCTGGTTTTATTATTCCTTGGTTTTGGATTAGCATTGCCGTCATTGTATGCTTTGTGGTGGGCATTTTAGCGGGGTATTACCCTGCTTCAAAAGCTGCAAAACTCGACCCTATAGAAGCCTTGCGTTACGAATAAATAAGTAGTTAGCAATTTAAAAAGTCAGTCAACACAGTTGACTATTATTTGCTTGCTTTCGCTGCACCTTGTGAGAGTTTCTCTATCAAAAATTGCCCTGTATAACTTTCCTTGCATTTGGACAAGCCTTCTGGTGTGCCTTCGAATACCAAGTGACCGCCTTTGTCGCCACCCTCGGCACCCAAATCAATCACCCAGTCTGCACATTTTATCACATCCATGTTGTGCTCTATAATAATAACGGTATGCCCTTTTTCAATTAAAGCATTGAAGCAATACAACAATTTTTTAATGTCCTGAAAATGCAAGCCTGTCGTCGGTTCATCAAAGATAAATACTGTATGGGTTTCTTTGCTATTGCCTTTACCAAGGAAGGTGGCCAACTTAATCCTTTGTGCTTCTCCTCCACTTAAAGTATTGCTACTTTGCCCCAAGGCCACATAACCTAAACCCACTTTTTGCAATGGCTCAATCTTATTGGCAATGGTAGCATTATCTGCAAAAAATTCCATGGCCTCATCTACCGTTAAATCTAATATATCAGAAATGCTTTTATCTTTATAAGTAATCTCTAAAATCTCTTCTTTAAAACGTTTGCCTTTACAAAATTCGCATGGCAATATTAAATCGGCCATGAACTGCATTTCGATGGTTACTTCGCCTTCGCCTTTACAATGTTCGCATCTGCCACCATCTACGTTAAAGGAAAAATGCGATGGTTTTAATTTCTTGACTTTAGAAGCCGGCAACTCAGAATACAAATCGCGGATGCTATCATACGCTTTTAAATAGGTAATCGGATTGCTTCGGCTCGACTTACCAATTGGATTTTGATCCACCATTTCTACTTGCTTCACCAAATGCAAATCGCCTGTAATCTTTTCGTGCTTGCCCGTTTTTGAGCCGGTATAACTGCCTATTACTTTTTGTAAAGCTGGATAGAAAATATTTTTAACCAAGGTGGTTTTACCACTGCCGCTCACCCCTGTGATACAAGTCATTACTTGCAATGGAAACTTAACTTGAAAATTCTTCAAATTATTTTCTCGTGCGCCTGTTACCTCAATGCTATTCTTCCAAGCCCTGCGATTGCTTGGCACAGCTATAGATTCTTTGCCACTTAGATAAAAGCCTGTAATGCTTTCATTGTCTTTTAATATCTCTTTATAAGTGCCACTGAAAACTAAATGACCACCATTGGTTCCAGCACCCGGACCAATATCAATTAATTGATTGGCTGCCTTCATCATTTCATCTTCGTGTTCTACGACGATTACCGTATTACCAATGGCTTGCAATGTTTTTAAAACTTCAACCAATTTTTGGGTGTCGCGTGGATGCAAACCAATGCTTGGTTCATCCAAAATATACATACTTCCTGTTAAACTACTGCCCAATGAGGTGGCCAAGTTAATTCGTTGCGACTCGCCCCCACTCAATGAATTGCTCAAACGGTTAAGACCTAAATAACCCAAACCTACATTTTGCAAAAAGTTTAGGCGGTTTTTAATTTCTGTAAAAATACGACCCGCTACTTTTGTATTCGCAGTGCTCAATTGCACATTGCTAAAATAATAATTGGCTTGTTCAACACTCATCAAAATCACTTCTTGCAATGCTATCATTTCGGGAATGCCCGCCACTTTATTGTCTGAAATCAATTTAACATACGATGCATCTTTTCTTAATTTGGTACCTTTACAATCTGGACAAACAGTTCGTCCTCTGTAGCGACTCAACATTACACGGTATTGAATTTTGTACGACTGGGTTTCTATGTATTTGAAAAAATCATTGAGGCCTTGCAACTTTGCATTACCTTGCCAAATCAAATCTTTTTCTGCTTCATTTAAATCGTAATACGACCGATGGACTGGAAAATCAAAATGAATGGCTTGTTTTACAAAGGCATCTTTCCATTCGCTCATGGCCTCGCCTTTCCAAGGTTGAACGCACCCTTCGAATACCGATAAACTCTTATCAGGAATCACTAAATCTTCGTCTATTCCAACTACCATCCCATAACCTTCACATGTTTTACAGGCACCAATTGGATTGTTAAAACTTAAAAAATCTTGGGTCGGAATTTCGAATGTTATGCCATCTAATTCGAACTTATTCGAATAGTTGCTCATCTCATCGCCTATCTTTAAATAACACGTACCTTCGCCTTCCCAAAATGCACTCTCTATAGAGTCGGCCGCACGACTTAATAACTCTTCATCATTGCTATCGGTTACCAAACGATCGACTACCAAATAAACTTTCTTGCCTTTTAAATCAAGTTTAATATCGACCTCACTTATTTTTTTTACCTCGTGTTCTAGCATCACGCGAGCGAAACCTTGTTGAATATATTTTTCTAGCGTTTCCTTCTCTTTGCCCTTGGTGAATTTTAAAAGCGCTAAAACTAAAACAGGTTTATCATTTTCTGTGGATTGCACTGTCTTTACTACATCCCCAACTGTATGGCGTTTCACTTCTTTGCCACTAATAGGCGAAATAGTCGTGCCAATTCTCGAAAACAATAATTTTAAATAATCGTAAATTTCGGTACTTGTACTAACCGTACTTCTCGGATTGCGCGTGTTGACTTTTTGTTCGATGGCAATCGCTGGCGCTAAACCTTCAATAAAATCAACTTCGGGCTTATTCATTCTACCCAAAAACTGTCGGGCATAACTGCTCAAACTTTCTACATATCTTCGCTGCCCTTCGGCAAACAGTGTGTCGAAAACCAAACTACTTTTTCCACTGCCCGAAACGCCTGTTACAACGGTAAAACTACCCTGTGGAATTTCAACATTTATATTTTTAAGATTATGAACCCTTGCGCCCTTTATTACTATATTTCTTTGCTTTGCCACTGTATTTTAAACTAACGGGCGAAGTTAAAGAATTGTTTTCAGAATAGTGAGGATTGTGTGGAATTGGAATTCAAATTTCTTTTATGAACATTCGATGGGGTTGCGATTATTTTGACAAACGTGATTTCTCAAAGGTAATTTTGCTTTACTTTTGCAACTGATTTTAGCGCGCTCACTCCATCAATGAAAAACAGAAATCAAATCTACACCTTTTTACTATTTGCTTTATGCTTGTTTTCTAATTGCAATTTTTTAAATAAAAATTCAAATTCAGAAACTGTCGAAAACAGCGAAATAGATTATACTATTTCAAATAACGACTCGGTTATTAATTTACAATTTTACAATGGCCGCATCAACGACCTTAAAGTGGAAGCCATTTTCCTCAACCATAAATCAGTAAAATACCAATTGGGCAATGATGATTTATTACTAATCAAAAATGGTACTTTATTATTAGGTAAAAATGAGTTCGTGTTTATATATTCCAAAGAGAATAAAACCGACTCAATTAAAAAATCGTATTTCAATTTAGTGAATATCGACTTTGTAGTGACCAATGAATTTTCTCACAACCCTACTTACTTTACAGAAGGCTTATTTTTCGACAATGAAGGCAACCTCATTGAATCGACTGGCTTAGACAATAATTCAAAAATATTATTTTACAGCAACTACGCTGCGGGCTATAAAGTAAAAGATTCAATCCTTAATTCTAGTAACGAATTTGGAGAAGGTGTCAGTATTTTTAACAACCAACTCATTCAATTGTTATGGAAAAATAAATACCTTAAAATATACAATACCAGCAATCACCAATTCATTCGCAACATGGGTTACGAAAGCGAAGGATGGGGCTTATGCACCAATGGCGCCAATTTATATGCAAGCAATGGCACCAGCCAAATTAATGTATTAGACCTTAGTGGTAATTTTGCGAAAATAGCGCGCACGATAAACGTACAAGATGAAAATGGACCCGTTCAATACATCAACGAATTGGAATGGATTGAAGGTTACATGTATGCGAATATTTGGCAAACCAATTTTATTTATATTATCGATCCTCAAACAGGCGATGTAGTGAGTAAATTGGATTTGGGAATACTAGTTGACAGAGAGAAAAAACAAACAGAGTATATCGATGTGCTGAATGGTATTGCTTGGAATAAAAGCAAAAGAACCTTATTGGTTACTGGCAAATATTGGCAAAATTTTTACGAGCTGAAATTGAAAAAGGAGCTTAGTAAAATCACCAATGCTCCTGTTCAAATTCCTTAATTTTTTTTAGTGTTGAATAATGAGGGACTGATTAAACACTTCCCCATTTTTTCTGAGCAACAAATTGTAAATACCGTTCTCAAAAGCGCGGGTATCAATTAATATATTTTGATTTAAAATGGTTTCATACACCAACTGACCATTGGCAGAAAACAAACTGAATGCAGCACCATTGGTGGCATCATTTATTTGAATGTTTAATTCTGAATTGGCTGGATTAGGATAGGCATTGAATTTAAATTGGGGAGTATAGGAATGAATGGATGATGGAAAATTGCCAACTAAGTAATAACGGTTACATCTGACAACATTTCCACTGGTATCGAAGGCAGTAATGATGAGTGTATACAAACCATTAACTAATGTATTCACTGCACCACTAGAACCCCATTTAGAACTCACCATTAAATTGGCACTATCGGTCATGTTATCGGTAACCTTCGGCAATTTTAACACAAAGACTGAACCTGTCTTAATTTTAATGGTATCACCACATCCAAATATTTTTGGCGGAATGGTATCTGTTTGAGATTTAGCAATTGTGCCTATACCAAAAGTAAAAGCAACAAAGCAAATGATTTTTAAAAATGTGTAGTATTTATTCATATCATATTAAATTATAGTGGGCCAAAAATAAGCGTATTGGAAATTATTTCAACAACCTTAATTTTTTATGACATAACAATGACGGAATAAATAACTACAATAAAATTACTTAAGTCGTTTTAAAATTCATCAACAAGAACAGATTATACATATTAAACGTAAAACTCCAATCCGTAGGTTGAAGTTTAAATTGCGTGTATAGGACTGCTAATACTTTTAAGTTGATAAACAAATGAAAGGATTTTTTAATTAAATAAAATATTTCAAAACAACCAAGTAATCATAATTAACTTAGAATTATTTATTTAAAATAGCATCGTTAAAGAAGGACCATCTGTTGACATAATTATTACATAAAAACGACAATTTTAAAACGTCTAATATTTGATGCTTGGCGAGAAAATAGTTGCCGAAATTCGATTTTATTGTCTTAAATTTCGGCTTTCAAATTCGTGTTTGCAGTTATCGATATAGAAACCACTGGTGGGCGCCCCGAGCGCGATAAAATCACAGAGATTGCCATTCTTTTGCACGATGGCGAAAGGGTAGTTCAACGCTATTGTAAACTCATTAATCCGCGTTGCAAAATCCCCTCTCAGATTACACAACTCACCGGCATTTCGGACGACATGGTGCGCGATGCCCCTTACTTTTACGAAGTGGCCAAAGAGATTATTGAACTCACACAAGATGCTGTGTTCGTTGCACACAATGTGCGTTTCGATTACGGCTTTATCAAAGCGGCCTTTGCCGACCTTGGCTATAACTATCAAAGAAAAACACTGTGCACCGTAAGATTAAGTCGTGATACTTTTAAAGGCTTGCCTTCTTATAGTTTGGGCCGTTTGTGCGATAGTTTGGGCATACAACTCAACAACCGCCACCGTGCCATGGGCGATGCCGAAGCCACTGCTATTTTATTGGGCAAAATATTCGAACACAAACAAGTCGATGAGACCGATTGGATGCAGAAAGAAACCAAGAAAACCAGCATCCCTCCGCTGTTACCTGAAGCAACACTTAACAATATTTCTGAAGGCATCACAGGGGTTTATTATTTTCACGACCAATTGGGTAATGTCATTTATGTTGGCAAAGCCATCGATATCAAAAAAAGAATCTTACAACATTTTGCGCTTACGGCTAAAGGTAGCAGAAGTTCCATACAATTGAAAAGCGAAATTGCCGACATTAGTTACGAATCAACTGGTAGTGAGTTGGTGGCTTTGCTATTAGAATCGGATGAAATTAAACGCATCAAACCTTTGTACAATATAATGCAAAAACGCAGCAGGGCCATTCCTTATTACGGCATTTTTTCGCAGTACGATGCTTATGGGTATGTGACTTTAAACATCGAAAAATTAAAAGAAGGATCGGAGCCTATTAGCACGGCCGATAATCTAGCATCGGCTCGGGAGCAGTTGTATAGAATGATAGAGCGCTATAATTTATGTTTAACCAAATGTGATTTGCATCAATTGGGTGGCCCTTGTTTCGACTATCAATTGCACAAATGCAAAGGCGCTTGCATTAGCAAAGAAGATGCAGATGCTTACAACCAAAGAGCCTACGAAGCCATCCGTAAATACAGTTTTCAAAGCGAGAGTTTCTTGCTCGTTGGAAAGGGCCGTCATCACGAGGAAAAATCGGTGGTGTGCATCGAACGCGGTCAGTACAAAGGCTTTGGCTTTGTTGATTTATCGGTTGCCGAACCTGATGTAAACACCATGCGCGAAGCCGTAAAAAAATATCCGCATAACCGCGACATCCAACAAATCCTTTGCACCAATATGGGCAAGCACCAAAAAGTGGTGTATATGTTGGAGAAGCAAGGTATGGAGGGGTAAACCAGGTAAATTTTTGGAGAAGCCTCCAACAATGGCAGGATATCACTCATGCCCCGCACCCTCTGCCACTTTAAAAATATGCAACAAATAAGGGAACAATGCATCCATACTTTCTTGCGCGCCACGGACTGAGCCTGGCAATGCAAGAATCAATGTGTTGCCTTTTAATCCTGCCAAACTTCTGGATAGCATGGCATAAGGCATATGCTCCTGCCCATAAGTGCGGGCAGCTTCAGCAATGCCGGGAATTTCACGGTCGAGCATTGGCCTAATGGCTTCAGGGGTTACATCCCTTTTTGAAAGACCTGTACCGCCTGTCAAGATAATCAATTCTATTTTGCTGTCGTATAAGGTTTGCACCTTTTCCTGAATATCCTTTACCTCATCGGGAACAATGCTATAATCTTCAATGGTCACATTGAATTTTTCGAGCTTTGCAATAATGGCTTTCCCTGCTAGGTCCTGTTTCTTTCCTGCTGAAATGCTATCAGAACAAACAATGACTGCACTGCGAATGCTGCGTTTTAAAATATCATTATACTGCGACTTGCCTCCACTTTTCTTTAGCAGTTTAATATTCAAAATCTCTATGCCTTTATCAATAGGTTTTAGCATATCATAGATCGTTAAAGCCACCACAGATGCACCATGCATGGCCTCCACTTCAACCCCGGTTTTATAAATGGTTTTTACTTCTGTTTCTATAATAATATCCAAACCTTCTATCCGATAACTTATTGCTGAATATTCAATAGGCATTGGGTGGCAATCGGGTATCATGTCACTGGTCCTTTTTATGCCAAACAAACCTGCGACACGGCCTGCTTCCATCACATCACCTTTAGGTACATTTTTATTCTGAACCGCATCTATCGTTTCCTGTTTGCTAACTCTTACAATAGCTTGTGCAATTGCAGTGCGGTTTGTTTTTATTTTGTTTGTTATGTTTATCATGCTTAGATTAATCAACCCTCATCAAATTAATACATTGTCAAATCATCAAAATTAGCCCCCGTGTTTCTTTAACTTTATGATCACCATTTTCGATGTTGGTGTATTGCTCTTGTCCGCAGTGCTGTTGATAGGCACCAAAACATTGGTTTCGGGGAAATAAGTGGCGGCGCATTGCTCAGGGATATTATAGCTTACAATAATAAATCTCCTTGCAACACGTTCAACGCCATCCGAATAATTGAAGATATCAACTATATCTGAAGCTTTCATACCCAATTTCTCAATATCCTTATCATTCATTAAAATAACACGCCTTTCATTTTCAATCCCCCTGTAGCGGTCATCGTTACCATAAATTGTTGTATTGAATTGGTCGTGACTCCTGATGGTCATCATCATTAATTCATCACCGGCCAATACCTGGCTGGTTATAATTGAAATATTGAATTTCGCCTTGCCGTTCATTGTACTGAACCACCCTTCGCGGTTGGCGTTCGGCAAGTAGAAACCACCCGGCTTCCTGACCTTTTCATTGTAATTATCAAAACCCCTAATTACTTTTTCAATATCATTCCTGATGAAATCATTGTGCTTTTCATACTGGCTCCAATTAGCCTTGGCATTGCTGCCTAACGTTGCCTTTGCTATTCCGCAAACAATGGCAGATTCGCTGACTAAATGGTTAGACACCGGTTTCAACATCCCTTTAGACATCTGCACAACACCCATTGAATTTTCGCAGGTTACAAATTGGAGTTCCCCGTTCATTTCATCTTTGTCGCTCCGACCTAAACACGGCAATATCAATGCTTCTTTTCCATGCACAAGATGGCTTCGATTTAACTTTGTTGAAACGTGCACTGTTAGGTCACAATTCCTCAACGCTTCGGCCGTATAATTGGTATCAGGAGTGGCAGAAAGAAAATTACCACCCATGGCAATGAAGACCTTCGCATCGCCCTTATGCATGGCATGAATGGCTTCCACTGTGTCATAACCATGGGCTTGTGGAGGGGTAAAATCAAATACCTTCTCAATATTATCCAAAAACAATTTTGAAGGTTTTTCGTAAATACCCATGGTGCGATCACCTTGTACATTACTATGTCCGCGCACAGGGCAAGTACCAGCGCCTGGTTTACCAATACTACCTTTCAACAACAGCAAATTAACTACTTCCTTTATGGAATCAACTGCATTTTTGTGCTGGGTCAAGCCCATTGCCCAACATGCAATAATTTTCTTTTTATGTTTGAGCACCTCTGCAGTTTCTTTTATTTTTTCAATTGGAATACCACAAGCTTCTGAAAAATCTTCCAATTTATTTTGTTTTAAACACTCAACGAAAGGCGTATAATTTTCAGTATGTCTAGCAATAAAATCATGGTCGAAAACAGAGCCCGGATTCTTTTCATCCTCTTCCAGCAACAGCAATTCTATCGCTTTCAACAACGCCATATCCCCATTGATCTTTACCTGTAAATAAATGTCTGTCAATTTGGATTTAAGGCCCAATACCCCGCGCACTTTTTGTGGATTATTGAAGCCTACTAGCCCTGCTTCCATTAATGGATTGACTGAAATGATGGTAGCGCCATTATCCTTTGCTTTTTGCAATGCAGACAACATACGTGGATGATTGGTGCCCGGATTTTGGCCAAGTATTATAATCACTTCGGCTTCATAAAAGTCTTCCAATTTAACAGAACCTTTTCCTATGCCTAACGATTCAGTTAACGCAACTCCACTTGATTCATGGCACATATTGGAACAGTCGGGTAAGTTATTCGTACCGTATTCGCGAACGAACAATTGGTATAAAAAGGCAGCTTCGTTACTTGTCCTGCCAGAAGTGTAAAAAACAGCCTCATTGGGAGAAGCCAGTTGGTTTAAATGCCCTGCGATCTTACTAAAAGCCTCATCCCATGAAATTGGTTGATAATGCGTTGCGCCTTGCGGCAAATACATGGATTGGGCAATCCTTCCTTTTTTTCCTATTTCATAATCATTTAAATCAGCTAAAGCGCCAACAGAGTTTTGGACAAAGAATTCAGTGGTCAGTTTTTTTGTAGTGGCTTCCTCTGCGATGGCTTTTAATCCATTCTCGCAATACTCAGCAAAACCCGAACGCTCATCGTCAGGATCGGGCCATGCACAGCCAGGGCAATCGAACCCCTTCTTTTGGTTTAAAGCCAAAGATACCTTTAACCCCCTTAAGACATCCATTTCCTTTAGCATATGGCTTACGCCAACAGCAACTGCAGTTAAGCCCGCAGCCTTATCCGAAACCTTGGTTAGTTTCAAGTCTAATAATACTTCGGGATTTTCGGGATTCGGTTTATTTTCTGACATAGCTAATTTCCTTGTTATTTTCTTTTATATCTTGTGTTGCATCAAATACTTGTTGAAAATTTGAATACACTGTTAATTTATTATTTCTGCAGAAGGCCATCAATGATATCCCCGATGTTTCTGCATAATCCACCGCTAACGATGAAGGCGCTGACACGGCTGCTAAAAAGGGGATTCCCGCAGCCTTTACCTTGCTTACTATTTCATAAGAAATACGACCGCTCACAGTCAGACACTTTGCCTTATCCAAACTATTGTTATTAATTAGATCGCCAATTACCTTATCAACTGCATTATGCCTGCCGATATCTTCCTGCATGGCAATTAATTCGCCATCAATTGTAAATGCTCCAGCAGCATGTGTACCACCTGACTGTTGGAAAGTCTTTTGAATAGCACCCACCTTATCAAACATTTGCCCAACCAGTATTGGATCCAATATATCTGTATTTACAACCTTCGTGCTTTCCAGTTCATCAAGCGATGTTTTACCGCATATACCACATGAAGACGCAGAGATAACATTGCGCGTCCCTGCAAAATCCCTTAATATTAAATGCGGCGCTAACTTAACATTGATTGAATTGATGAAACCTTTTTCATCCATTCCTGTAATTTCCATGAGCGAATCTTCGATTGGACTTCTTATAACGTTTTCGGAAAATAATAATCCCCGTACAAGTTCCTTTTCATTACCCGGTGTCTGCATGGTTATAGTATAAGGCGTACTATTCAAAGCAATGCTCAAAGCCACTTCAATGGCCAATATATCTTCGACATTTGTAAACTTGCGCGCATGATAAAATTTGCCGTCGTATTTTGAAATATTGCTTAACATCTCCACTATTGAGTCTCATTAAAATTGTTCTGTTTCCAAACATGCCTTCCATCATCAAAAACTTCTCGGCCCCATACAGGCGCTTGCTCCTTAATACGTTCAACAATATACGTACATGCTTCCATTGCGTCTTTCCTGTGTATGGATGAGGTAAAAACAAATAGGCTTATTTCCCCTGCCTCTACTCGTCCCAAACTGTGGTAAATATGCATGCAAGTTAAAGAATATTTTTGAAATGCATCCTCGCGTATCTCATGGAACTTTTCTTCCGCCATTTCATTATATGCTGAATAATCAATGGCTACAACTGCATTGCCATCTATAATATCATTGCGCACTTGTCCAAGAAAAATGCTATGCGCCCCTATGTCTTGCTTCGTGCTATGTTTTGCAATCGATTCCCCAACAAAAAGTGGAGATATCGGGCCTTTCACAAATACCTTTTTTGCTTTTTTTTCTTCCATCATTAAACTGAACTTTTACTTTTCTTTTCCCACGAATCAAGTCCGCCTATTAAACTGAAAACTTCACAACCTGGATTCTTTGACTTTAAAATCTGTAAAGCTGCTAAACTGCGCTTACCTGATTGGCAAATTAAAACAATTTTACCCGTAGGTGAAATATTTTTAATTCCTCGTCCAAATTCACTCATAGGCAGATGAATATTTTCAATCCAAGTTATCAAAGGCAATTCATCCTTTTCCCTCACATCAATCACTGTTATTTTTTCATTCTTTAGGAGTTCATGAAAATCTTCTGGTGTAATTTGTTCATTGATGGGTGGTGCATTGCAAAACCATTGATAATCAAATTTCAAGAATTCCGCTTTGCTCTTTGGCATAACAGAACCCATGTTTTCATTGGGCACAATTTCGACTTCATAGAGCCTATTATTTAATACATTGTAAGAAATAATCTTATTGGTTGATGGCATACCAACATCTGTCACAATCTTTATGGTTTCTGCTGCCTGCATAACGCCAATAATGCCAGGCAATACCCCAATGACACCAATTTCATTGCAGGACAATTTCTCGAGCGGTGGAAAAGGAAATAAATCCCTGTAATTCGCTTTTATCTGTGTTAACTTATCTTCAAGATTGAACACGCCTACCTGCCCTTCAAATTGAAATACTGCGCCATAAATCAGCGGTTTATTCAGCAAAACACAAGCGTCGTTCAACAAATACCGTGTTGCAAAATTATCTGAACCGTCCAATACAATATCATAAGGAGAAATTAGTTCCAATGCATTGCTGTTTTGGATTCTTGTATTGAACACCTCAACTTTAATTTCAGGATTCAATGCCCGTATTTTTTTCGCAGCCGTTTCCGCCTTACCTCTCCCTACTTCTTCTGTCGCATACAAAACTTGTCTTTGTAAATTCGTAAGTGATATTATATCGAAATCTACAATTCCAATCTGACCTACACCGGCTGCAGCCAAGTATTGCAGCGCAGGACAACCTAGTCCACCCGCACCAATCACCAGTACTTTGGCAGAGAATAGTTTATCCTGACTGACAGTACCAAATTCATTCAGTATGACTTGCCGTTGGTAGCGATTATATTTTTCTTCTTTACTCATCTTATACTTTTATTTGTATGGCGATTTATTGACAGAGGCCAGAGATATTTAGGGTCATAATGGTCCATGCTATCCTCCGGAAAAAGGTGGCAACAAAGCCACCGTATCCCCATCCTTCAAATCTGTATTTTTACTGATCAGTTTTTTATTGACCGCAATGGCAAAATGCAGATCCTTCAAGCCCGGAAACTGCCTAATCAACTGTGCTTTCAATGCGTCTGAATCCAAAGCGTTTACAGCACTTTCCGACTGCCCTATGATCTCTGTTATCTGCCCGAAGGTCAGTAATTTTATTGCCATTTTATAATTGATTTAATGCCGATTCAAACTCCTGCCTTGTATTGATATTCATGAATATTTTTTCTGTAAAAATAGGACTATTATTTACATTGAATTGTTGCAATTTGAAATGCTTCACCAGTTCGTTCAATTTTACATTACCCCCTAACACCAAACGCCGCCACTCGTGTTTGCACTCTGTTCTATAAACCCCGAAAAGGGGCTCCAATAATCCATCGTGAATAGGCAAAGTAATTTGCGCCCCTTCTGAATTTTTAATTAATTCCTCAATCGCTGCAATACTCACAAACGGCATATCGCATCCAATCATTACATTATTTTCGACAAAACTGTGTTGCAACGCGGCGCAAATTCCACCTGCCGGTCCAACATCCTTTATTTCATCTGCAATTACTTTTAAACCGAAGATTTCGTAGGCCGTATTATTGGATACAATTACGACTTCATTTACCACAGGAGCGAGGGCATCGATAACATACTGCACCACTGATTTTCCATTGAACAGCATCAGGCCTTTGTCCTCTCCCATGCGCGAACTTTTACCACCTGCTAATATATAGCCATTGTAATATTGTATACTTTGCTTCTCCATTTAGGTCGTCAATAATTTTATGGAAGCTATTGCCAAAACCAAAGCCAATAGTCTTTTTAGAACAAGTGTATCGAACTTTTTAACACCAAAATACGCGCCGGCCAAGCCTCCTGCAAAGGCGACTAACAGCATAGTCGTCATCCTGCTTTCATAAACAAAACCTTGCGCTAACAATCCACCAAGTCCCGCTAAAGAATTTACAAAAATGAACAAGGCAGAAACCGCCGCCGTTTGTTTCATATTGGCCCAGTTTAATAATAAAATGATGGGGCTAAGAATAATCCCTCCACCAATCCCTATCATCCCTGAAAATAAGCCAATTAGCGCACCTGCCATCAGGGCGCCTGTCAAATTCAAGGGTTTCTGTGAAGTATTGTTTTTATAATCAAAGCCTATCAATCGGATTATTGAGAATATTAACAATACCCCCAGTATTTTTTTATAAATACCAGGATCAATCACCATAAAACCACCCAAATAGGCTGCAGGAATAGAAACCACAGCAAATGGCCAGAAAAGGTTCCACCTGAAATACCCACCTCTGTAAAATTGTAGAAATGCCACAAGGGAAACAAAAATATTCAACAGCAATCCAACTGGTCGCATGGTCTCTGGTGTAAATGAAAAAAAAGCCATCAACGCAAGATAACCACTTGCACCGCCATGCCCGACCGAAGCATAAAGAAAAGCAATTACCACTAACAATATATAAAATAGTACTTCCATTATTCCCTTCTTAAATAATCAGTCTCAAAGTCATTAACTCGCCTTTTAAGAAAATTTCTTTTTGTTCTTCGAGTTCAAGAATGCAATCGGCCAGTGCAAAGGAATTCATTAGGTATGATTCCTGACCGTTGAGTATTATCACTTCATCACCCACAATTTTCCCTTTCAAAAAATGGGTAAGGCCTGCTTTCTTTTTATAATCTGAGGCTAAAGACAATTGTATTTTTCTGAAATATGTTTTCTTTGTAAAAGCTTCGATGGCCGGCACGATGTATGTATAAAAGCAAGTGAGCACCGCCGCAGGATTGCCCGGCAGTCCAAACACCAATGTTTGATTGAACACCCCGAAATAAAAAGGTTTACCTGGCTTTTGTTTAACCTTGTGAAATATCTTTTTTACGCCAGCCCTTTCTAACGCGGGTACAACCAAATCATAATCGCCAACCGATACGCCACCAGTGAGTATTAAAATATCGGCCTTTAAATTTTTATGTATGCAACCCAATATAATGTCTTCTTCATCATCTACCACACTTATTTGGCCAGTTTTAATTCCCAATTGATCTAAAGCAGCCGCCAGTCCGAACGAATTGGATTCGTATATTTCTCCGGGTCTTATTGTTTCTCCAGGTTTGACTAGTTCCTTGCCAGTATTGATGATGTGCACCACTGGATTTCCATAAATTTTAACCTGCGTTAAGCCATTACCCGCTAGCAATGAAATACCTGCAGGTGTCAATATCTGTCCTTTATCTAAAATAACATCGCCTTTTTTACCCTGCGACCCTTGCTTGCGCACATTGCCACCCCTTACTAAGAGAGTATCAACTATCTTTACATGTTCACCGACAAGTTCAACATTTTCCTGTACAACTACTGTGTCGGTGCCTGCGGGCAAAGGGGCACCAGTATAAATACGCACTGTTTCACCATTCGAAAGCAAAGCAGTTGAAAAAGCCCCTGCTTGAATTTCACCTGTTAATTTGAGTGCATTAGGATCGCCTGTTTTATCAAATGCAAAAGCATAGCCATCCATGGCAGACTGGTCGAAGGGCGGTGTATCCATGGCCGCAACTACTGGCTCGGCCAATATCTGCAAATTGGCTTCGAGCAAATCCATTTCAACTATGCGGTGGGCATTGCATTGGGAGCGTATTAATTGATGGGCCTCTTGAACGTTTATCATAAATTATCCTTAAAAACTATCCGCCAATACTAATCATGCTGCGGTTCTCTATAGTGGTTGCATCTATTTTGTCGGTGGTAAACTGACCACCCAATGCCTCCTTCTTTTCAATCACGCATTGTTCAACCAGCGGTGTAATATCTTCATTGTTTCTATAGGCACTTAAAATATCTGTTTCTCCTTTAGAAAAAAGACAATTCTTCATTTTTCCATCCGCTGTTAAGCGCATCCTGTTGCAGTTACTGCAGAAGGGTGCACTCATGGTACTAATCACCGCAAATGAGCCAGCATGGTTCAGCAATTTGAATTTCTTGGCTGTGCCATTTTTATCATCCTTTAGTCTAACATAACTGTATTGAGCCGCCACGAGATCCAAAATTTCCTGATAAGAAAATACTTTTTCGTTATCCCATTGATTACCGGCAAATGGCATGAATTCTATAAAACGAACATGAATCGGTAGTTCTTTAGTCCACGCAATAAAATTCAATATTTCATTGTCATTAATACCACGCATTACTACTGCATTCACTTTTACATGAAAACCTCGGTTGATTAGTAAGTTTATATTACCGATGACTTTGTCGAACACATTCCGACGTGTAATCAGGCTGAACTTTTCTTTATCCAACGTATCCAAACTAACATTAACAGATTTGATGCCTGCTTTTTCAAAAACTTCTATAAAATCATCCAATCTGGACCCATTGGTCGTAAGCGTCAATTCAACAGGATATTTTGAAAGCAAATGTATGATCTCTGCAACATCTTTCCTTACAAGCGGTTCGCCCCCTGTTAGTCGTATTTTTTTGACGCCCATTTTTACAAATTTTTCGGCTATTTTGTCAATTTCATTCGCCTGCATAAGTTGAGCTGCCGGCATAAAACTGATAGCCTCATCAGGCATACAGTAGGCACACCTGAAATTACAAACATCCGTCAAAGAGATCCTGAGGTAATCATGAACCCTGCCAAAACTATCCTTCAACATCTATCCTCCTTCCTTTACCCATTTTTAATACCTTCAAAAATACACAGATTTGATGATTAAAATAGTAATATTTTCAGATCTTATAAGTGAAGCGAATATCCATAGAAATAGTATTTACCCTGCATGCTTTAACAGTTGACAACCTATGCACGCGTTTGATTAAGAAAAGAACATGAACAGATGCAAATCTTAAACAAAGTAAATTATTGGTACCTAAATAGTTGAATTTATGTCTTATAAAATAGAATAATTATTGCATAAACTATCTTAAGACCTTACCTTTGCACCACTTTATATAAAAATCAAAATGACAACAGAAACAAGCTCTTACGTTCCTTTTAAAGTTAAGGACATCAGCCTTGCAGAATGGGGTAGAAAAGAAATCAAATTGGCAGAAGCAGAAATGCCTGGCTTAATGGCCCTTAGATCCGAATATGGCGCTTCTAAACCACTGGCAGGTGCTCGCATCGCTGGTTGCTTACACATGACCATTCAAACTGCAGTTCTTATCGAAACACTTACTGCACTAGGTGCCGAGGTTACCTGGTCGTCATGTAACATTTTCTCAACCCAAGACCATGCGGCGGCGGCGATTGCTGCTGCTGGTATTCCAGTATACGCTTGGAAAGGTATGACAGCTGAAGAATTCGACTGGTGTATCGAACAAACCTTGTTCTTTGGTGAAGATAAAAAACCATTGAACATGATATTAGATGATGGTGGTGATTTAACCAACATGGTGTTCGATGTTTATCCTGAATTGTCTGCTGGTATTAAAGGATTAAGCGAAGAAACCACAACAGGTGTTCACCGTTTATACGAAAGAATGAAAAAGGGAACTTTGGTAATGCCTGCTATCAACGTAAACGACAGTGTTACCAAATCTAAATTCGATAACAAATATGGTTGCAAAGAAAGTTTGGTAGATGCTATTAGAAGAGCTACCGATATTATGATGGCCGGTAAAGTAGCTGTTGTTGCTGGTTATGGCGATGTGGGCAAAGGTTCTGCAGAATCATTAAGAGGTGCAGGTTGCCGCGTATTGGTTACCGAAATCGATCCTATCTGCGCATTACAAGCCGCGATGGATGGATTCGAAGTAGTTCCTATGGACGAGGCTGTTAGCAGAGCAAATATTTTCGTAACTGCTACTGGTAACGTTAACATCATTAAAGAAAGACATTTCAAAGGCATGCGCGATAAATCAATCGTTTGTAACATCGGCCACTTCGACAATGAAATTGATATGAACTGGTTGAATAGTGCTTGTGGTTCTACCAAATACACCATTAAACCTCAAGTAGATGTTTACGAAGTAGAAGGCAAAGAAGTAATTATATTAGCTGAAGGCCGCTTGGTAAATTTAGGTTGTGCAATGGGTCACCCTTCCTTCGTTATGAGTAATTCCTTCTCTAACCAAACTTTAGCACAATTAGAGTTATGGGCGAACAGCGCTAATTACAAAAACGAAGTGTATGTATTGCCTAAACACTTAGATGAGAAAGTGGCTAAATTGCACTTGGCGCACATTGGTGCTAAATTAGAAACCCTCGACAGAGAGCAAGCTGATTATATTGGCGTAGCTGTTGAAGGTCCATTTAAAAAAGACACCTACAGATACTAAATCGATTAGGTTTTAAGTTCAGTATAGAAGATTACTTCAGTACTAATTTAAAAATCAAATCACAATTCATTTCTATGAATTCGCTTTTTAAAAACCTTCTGTTCCTTATTTGTTTATTGCCTTTATTGGCAATGACTAAAAGAGAGCAGGAGGTTTTTTCTTTTCTAAAATATTCGGTTCAAGCGACCTTCGATGATACCGAAATGAACCATGAGAAAATAGATTCTTTGTTGGCGTTTGCCAATCGCTATATGAATCGCCCTTATTGCTATGGCAGCAAACCACCCAAATGTTTCGATTGCAGTGGCTTTGTGCAATTTTGTTTCAGTCAGTTTAATGTTAGCTTGCCTCACTCTTCTCATAGTACTGCTTTCTTAGGTAAATTTGTGAGTCAAGAACATGCACGCAAAGGCGACTTAATTTTCTTTACAGGCAGAGACCATGCTTCAGAAACTGTTGGCCATGTTGGCATAGTTACCGAATTAAAAGAGGGTAAAATTTATTTCATTCACGCCTCTGTTCAAGCAGGTGTAATTGTTTCTAACTCCGAAGAGGATTACTACAAAAAAAGATTCATGATGATTAAGCGTTTCAAACTATAAGTTGAAATTGTTTTTGAAAATTTTCACCGCAATGGCAATCAATATAACGCCAAAGAATTTGCGGATCACCAACAAACCACCTTCTCCCAATATTTTTTCAATTCTATTGGTCGATTTTAAAACAATATAGATGAACAGCAAATTGGCTAAAATGCCGATAAAAATATTAATGGCATGGTAATCGGCCTTTAAAGACATAATGGTGGTAAGGGTTCCGCTTCCTGCTATAATAGGAAAAGCGATGGGCACTACACTGCCCGTTTTGGCATTGGGATCGGTTTTAAAAAAATCACGACCGAGTATCATCTCCAAACCAATAATAAATATAACAACCGAACCTGCTAAGGCAAACGAGTGAATATCGATGCCCAATAAATTCAAAAATTGTTCGCCAACTAAAAAGAAAAGGGTCATTAATAAACCTGCTACCAAGGTGGCCATGCCTGATTGGATATGGCCCATTTTCTTGCGCATAGAAATAATCACAGGAATAGACCCAATGATATCGATAACGGCAAAGAGTGTAAAAGTAACAGTCAGAGATTCTTTATAGTCAAACATAAGGCAGTAATTTCAAAGATACAAAAAAGTCCTGGCAAATAAATTTGCTTGGACTTTTTTAAAATTGATAAATGAATAATTATCCTTTCTTCGCTTTAATATCTAATACCACCTTGAACTCATCTTTAATGGCTTTATCTTTCAATTGAGCTTTTAAATTTGGGAAGACAGTAGTTGAAACAAATTTAACACCCCAATCTAAACGGTTTACTATTACATTGCCTATTGCTTCAACAGCATCTCCATTGATTGCAACTTTAGTAGGAATGACTATGTTTTTAGTAATGCCTTTTAAGGTTAAGTTACCTGCAATTAAATGGGTATTACCTGTAGTATCGTTGATTAAAGCAGTTACACCTGTAACCACGAATTTGCCAGTTGGGTATAATTTAGTATTAAAGAAATCGGTATCATTTAAATGACCAACTAGGTAAGCATTTTTTGTAGGATTGGTTAGGTCTAAATCTTTTATAGACTTGATATCGAGTATAAAGTTGCCAGCAGTTAAATTGCCATCTTTTACTGTAAGATTTCCTTCGCTTAATCGCATGGTTCCGCTATGTTGGTATGATAAAGTCTCACCTGTCCAGTTAAGAATAGAGCCAGCTGTATCTATAAAATATGTCGTACCTATAGAATCAATTGCAACAATTTGTTCAGCAACTGCTTCAGCAGCAGGTGGAGGGTTACAAGCCACAAACATTGCGGCACTAACGAATAGATAGACTATTTTTTTCATGTTTCGCAAAAATACCTACTATAATTGTTACAGCATGTATCTATTGCCTATCCAAATATACCGCTTATTTATAAAATCTGCATTAGTAAAAGTGGCGTTCCCAGAAGGGTTTCCTCCACTTACATGCAAGTCGCTCCATGCCGCATGTTGATTCACAAATGCCGCGCCTGTAAAGTTAAATGAAACGGGTGTAAACGCACTGTTCATCTCCTCTTCTATTAAAGCCATGCGAACAGGTTCGATACAAAATGCTAAACATGTAATGGCACCATTTTTTTCGGCGGAGTGTTTCGCTATGGCGATGGATTGGTCTTTGCTATCGGTTTTAACAATACAAATCAAAGGTCCAAAATACTCTTTAAGGTAAATGGACTCATCCTTAGCATCTAAAACTAATACGTTCAATGATTTGATTCTTGCATTTTCGAATTCTGTGTTGTCGATTTTCAAATCATTCAGTTGGACTAAATTTGGGTATTGATCTTTTACCTCTTCTATGCGTTTTGAGGTTGCATCATTTTGGATAGCACCAAGTGTCGGCGCACCCGCTTTAGGATTTAATAATAAACCAGATACAGAAGCAATGATTTTATCTTTAACCTCATCGAATGTAAGTGTGCCTTCTTCGGTAGTGACGCCATCGGCTGGTATATAAATATTTTGCGGAGCGGTGCACATCTGACCGCTGTAAAGTGAGGCAGAGAAGGCTATATTTTGGGCCACTGGATCGATGGCTTTCACACTCTCGAGTATTACAGAGTTGATACCAGATTTTTCGGTAAAGCACGTTTTATTTAAGGTTTCAATGTAATCGCCCATTAAATTACCGCCCGTATAATCAATCATTTTTACTTGTTCGTTTTCTGCTAATACTTTGGCCAATGGTTGTTCGCTGCTATCGATGGCCAATTGGATAACGGTGGTAGGTAAACCATTGGCTTTTAATTCTTGTTTCAACTCATCAATAAAGATGGCGATTGGATACACTGCTTTAGGGTGCGGTTTAACAATGACTGTATTACCTGTCACAAGACTTGCATAAATACCTGGCACAGAGTTCCAAGTTGGGAAAGTAGAACAACCTATGGCCAAGCTCACACCTTTAGGAATGGCTTTGAAATTTTTGTTAAGACTTAAATCAAACTTACCCATGTTTTTGGTCCACACCACATTGCTAGGATACATAGTCATTTGCTGATAAGCAGTTGCCAACACCTCTAAAGCGCGGTCGCAAGCATGCGGCCCAGAAGCTTGGAAGCTCATCAAGAAACTTTGACCTGTGGTATGCATGGTGGCATAAGCCATTTCGAAGAAACGTTCTTTCACGCGTTCTAATGAATTGGCTAAGACTTTAATTCTAAGATCGAGATCGGCCTTTTTCCAAATATTGAAAGCAGCAGAGGCGTTATGCACTAAAGTTGGCACATCGTATTGCGCGTATTTAACACCGATACCTGTTTGCAGGTAAGGCGATACTTCTTCGCCAATAAAGTTGGTAGCATTATCATCGATGAAAGAATAATTGGTATTGAATTTAGATTGAAAAGCGGCAAGACCGGCGGCTTGTGCAGCTTCGTCGTAAGCTTTAGGATTTTCTGGATAAACAGCAAAATATTTTCTTTCGGAATTTGATTTGATTAGTTCTGATAAATTCATGTGCAAATCTAAAGTTTTTTTAGAGAAATGTTTTGGGCTTTGTTTATAATAGTTATTTAGAGATTCTATAAGCAATCATAATCGGCAGGAAATATTTTGTTCTTGCTAATAGCAAATTTTTAAATGTAAATTTTTACAACCTTAAATCCACTCCAATTTCAAATAGCACTTGTTTCATTTCATCATACAGATCGGGAAAATCAGTCTTAAAGGCATTTAATTTTGAAACAGCTTTGTTAAAATTATCATTTAAAAAATAACAAAATACAATTTCATATTTAGTTTTAATAAAATTCGAATCATTAAGTTCTTTAAACTCTTCATGTTTTTTAAATGCTTTTTCATATTCCCCATTTAAAACAAGGCAGTCTATATAGCTAATAAAGTACTGTTCGCTTTTTGTATTATCGTTAGAATTTAAAATTGCCTTTTCGAAATAAATAAAGGCGAATTCTGGTTCTAACACAACACTTAAATTTATCGCATGTCTCCAACAAAAATCTGCTTCATTAGGCATAATATCGAGGGCCTTTTGTGAATACATGTGTGCACTTTCATAATTGTATTCATAAAATTCAACCCAACTTAAACCATTATATGCGTATGGATTTTCAAAGTTTGTCAATGCTTTTTCAAAATACAATTTGGCCTCCTTAATTTGAAACAATGACAAGTGACAGTTGCCTATTGCAAAGAATAAATTGCTATTATTTGTTATATGTGTATTTTCAAATTGAATTAATTCATTGATAGCAAATGCTTCCTGACCGTTTAAACGATCGGACTCTGATTTAGCCAATTGCAGATGTAAGAAATCTGGATACAATGCAAGTAAGGTTTTATAATATTCAATAGCTTCATCAGTATCTGTATCCAATAAATAATTATAATACTCAAGTTTAGACCATCGATTTAAATTGGTCAAATCTAATTCAATACTATGCCTCACAAATGCAAAATACAAATCATAATGATGCTTTGCTAAATGGTGAATTGAGACCCCTAACTTAGCGTATGTGTTTTCGATGTTCTCTAGTTGACTTGAAAGTTCTGTACTTCTGAAGCTTTCTGAGTCAAAATAGACCAATAAAGTTTTTAAATAAAAGGAATCTGGGTGTTGGATCAATAGGTTTTCCAAATATTTCAACGTGTCAGATTGGAAATTGATACGTTTATCAATTTCTTTAATCTCTGCTACACTTAAAATATCATCAATCATTTTATATTTCTGTATCTATGTTTCGAATATAACATAGTATGATTGGTATTGCAACCATAAAAAAACATACCGATTGGTATGTTTTTTTTATGGGTTAAGAGTTTTTGTAAAAAAGTATAGGCATAAAAAAACCCTGACGTTTAGGTCAGGGTTAGTAAATAATTTTGGCAACGACATACTT
>CANMBF010000013.1 GCA_947496065.1 Bacteroidota bacterium | reverse complement strand
CTTTTCACGGGCTGTTGGATCTACAATAGTAAACGTTGCGCCAGGTATTCCATAATTCCACCACATCTGTGTGGTATCATCTTTTGTGGCATTGATGGCACGTGTATCTCTTGATTGAATTTTAAAACAAACCTTATTACCCTCACAAATGGTCTGTTTATTATTGGTCGGAATCTGAGGCGGATTATTATCAGCACACTTGGTTACAACTAACTGCATATCCCGCCTTGTAACACCTACGAGCAAGTACTGCCCGGTGGCGGAATCTTTTCGATACTCATCAATTTGAATTACAATAACCCCTACCTCATCACATTTTGAAGGTGTAAAGATAATATCACCAGTATTTCCATCGAAATACATGCCACGTGGTGGTTTTGCGTTTGGCAAAGCTTTACAATTGATAACACCCGGCGGTAAACAGAAAGGTGTCATTGGAATGGTTGGCGTGAAAGTACCTTGGTAAGATTCGTTTGAACCATGCCCTTGCAATGGATTTGCAAGTTTGTAAGATAAGCTATCGCCATCAATAAACTCAAAAGCACCATTGTTAAATGTAAAAGGCAAATTACAACAAATGTAAGCCACCGGAGGAATTGACAATTGAGGAGATGTATTGCATTTCTTTTTAATATTACACAAATCAATCATCGCTTCAGTGTATAAATTACCTTGATTCAAGGTTGTGATGGCACCGTTTCTACAACACTGATCTACAGAAAAATAAACTTGACAACAGCCGTTTTTTACAAATGCATCCATTGGTGATGTGTTAAAGTTGACGGTTCCTTCGAACACGTGCTCTTCAATACCCTCGTTACCAACAGTGGTATTTTGAGGATTACATGGAGCAGTACCACCAATACAAGTTGGCGAAATATCGTTGATAGCCGTTCTGGTATACGAAATGGCTATTGAAGAACCACAACTTGGACTAAACGCTTGTATGTTAGGGCTATTCAGCGGAATACCACGACAGTCGCGATACACCTTTGCAATAATTTTGTATTTACCTGGACTAATGCATATGTAGGACACGTCACTCCCCATCATGTGTGAGGCCTTCAAAGAATCAGCCATTAAAAAAACTGAAAGAATCAGTAAAATGTTGTATATTTTTTTCATCGTTGTTTGTAAATGCTTTTTAATTTATGTTAAGTATTTGCCTTTCAATTGTGTTTAATGTTTTAAATTCCATAAAATACAACCCTACCACTAAATTATTTGGTAAGATAATATAATTTTCAGGACCATGCAAATTATAATTGGAAATTTCTTTACCATTAATGTCGATAATCCTCGCAAACATTGGTAAATCTGTCTTCATTTCAATAAACAGTTTTCCACCTGCTGAAAGTGGATTTGGGAAAAGGTTAATTTTGGTCTTGGATACTCCCATTTCAGGTACCACTTTTAGTACTTTTCGCTCATCTAAACCCTTTTTAAGACTTAAACAAAAATGGTTAATTTGTTTAATATTATTAAACTTTTCTTCTACAATAAAATAGACAAAATCATAAATATTTGCAGCGCCAGATTTTAATTCTAGTGAATCGGAATTTAAAATACCAATGCGTTTGCCAGATATATTACCATATTCATTCCATAAAATATTGCCATTAGAATCATCGCTTGCATAGGGGTACACAAATTTCGCCTTACCATTCCCATCAATTCCAGTGCCGCCAAAGCCCAAACTTTTACCATTCTTCCATTTGCCTTGCATGAGATTATAAAAATGGGTAGGTGTTGATGGCCTTCCATTCAATAAATTATTATCATCATTGAAATACATGGTAGAAGATATTTTTTGATTAATGGCCATACAACCAATAGACACCAACTTATTTTTAAACGTTGCCTCACTTGTATCATTTATTGCAAACAACGTTTGGTTTGGAATATCCGTTCCTAAGAATTCATTTTCTAAGTTACCTATTTGAAAAGAAGTAATGGCACTCAATCTAAAGTTTTTGTAATTCCTTGTTGATCGGTTGTGCACCACATATCTTACTAAAACACTATTATTAAGAAAAGAATCAGTGGCATTAAAATTATATACACTTGTATGTACCTCTACCCCTAAGGATTTAGCTTGACTTATATTGTGAGGCCCTGCATTGTCATTGGCAATGCTATAAATTAATTGATTGCAGTTGATATATGGAAAATCTCCTGAAGTAGGGGTGTATATTTGATCGTTAACTTTAGCATCTACAAATGGTGCAAGTATTTGGGTATAAGGTGCCCCCAATGAACCTGGCCAATTTAAAATTTCTGCAGCAGCTTGGTACTGATTGTCCTTATAATGCGCCCTATGAAATTTAATTTGTGCTGAACTAATTGGGTAAATATGATTCCATGTATTACTATCCGAAGGAATGGCTGTTTTTAACTGAAGCGGACCTGGCCAAAATTCATGTTGATGTTTTAAAACATCGTGTGCTGCGACCCTTATCTCGCCCAAGCTATCTTTGGCAGAGAGCCAAATGCCGGCCCCATTTGACAACATCAAGTTAGCTGCTGTCAATGCTGGATAGCCTAAACTATCGAACAAAAACCCTTTGGCATTAACACCTGCACTTAAACGGTTATTAACACTGGCATAATTTTTCTGTGCCGCTCCATTAAGTGCAACAAAACCAATTAATAATATGCAAATCTTTTTTATCAAAACAAGGTATATCTTAGACCAATAATGAGTCCTTTATTCAAGATATTTTCGTTCATTGCGTTGCCAATTTTCTTGCCACCCAATTGATAAAATTGTAAACCTGGCTCTGCAATAATTTTAATTTTGTTGGTTAATTTATAGGCAACCATTAGGCTTACAGAGGCACCAATTCCAATTTGTTTTTGATTAGAACTAAAACCTTGCATTTTCTCTAAATTGAAATCCGGATTCATGCCATGCGCTTTGCCTGTGATATTCATCAAGGCTGAACCATGAATTCCAATGTCCATTTTATCAAACCCAATATTGTAACTTAATCCAATTGGAATTTGCATAAGGGTATAACGGTTGGCAAATTTGTAACTTACTGGACCATTTAATATGGTATCCATTTGTTGCACCAATTTAGGAAGACCCGTGATTGGATCATTAATATAATAGGTAGAAGTTTCGTAATGCACTTTATTCGTTGTGTTAGGAATCTGCCCGTCAAACTTTGTATTGATTTGATTCAAACCAAAACCAGTAAACAAATTTATATGGCTATTAATTGGCGTTGAAAATCTTACGTTAAAGGCATGGTTAGGATCCGTTTTTGCCAAAGTTTTATAATTGTTTGCCATTTCACTATTTCCAATCGCAGAATGGCTAGTTTGATACGCAGTATAATACAAATCCAAATAAAAAGGTTGTTGTTTTTTATGCTCGGTTTTTAATTGTTTTTTTTCGAATGCAGCAATTTGATCTTGGGTGGCAGATGGTTTGATTACGCGCAATGGCTTGAGAACCAAATAGCTTAAATCTTGCGAATTTATCAGGGCTTCATCCATTGAATGGTACACATATAAATGGGATTTGCCTTGGTGTTGCTGTCCTGCTATGATTGGGCGGTCTTTTGAATCGATATTAAAATAGCGCTCTGAAATATTAGCACCATTATCTTGATAACCTGGGTAGGTTTTAGTTTGTTTGGTACTTTTTTGAATGTTATTGCTAGCATTCGCAATTGCTGAATTTTGAGTAGGTGATGGCGCATTATTCGTCCATTTAACATCTGAATTTGAAACATCCTTCTTGCCAGAGGCTTGCTTTTCAACGTTAGTCGTTGATTTCTGTTTAACTGTTTTAAGGCGTTCTTTGGCTACGACAGTTTCTTTTGCTGTTTTTGCATTTGACCCTAAACCACCAGCTTCAGCAATGTTATTGCTATTGCTTGCATCCTTTTCAGCAACTGAAATTGAAGCATTGTCATTTGAAGTAGAATTGGATCTAGTATCCACTAATACAAAAAGTGTAATTGCCGCAACTGCCAATAGAGCAACACCTAATTTCGCATAGGTGAGTTTTAAAATGGATTTTGGACGCGATGCGCGTTTTTTAAGAATATCGTTAAACAGATTTTCAGAAGGCTCAATCTCGTATTGATTGAGTTTATCTTGAATCCGCTTCTCAAAATTATTATTCGTCATAATTTAATTTGTTCGAGTTGAATGATTTGGTTTTGTAAATATTTTCTAGCTTTGGCATATTGGCTTCTAGAACTAGCCTCTTCTATGCCAAGTTTTTCTGCAATTTCTTTGTGTGAAAAGCCTTCAATAGCAAACATGTTAAACACATATTTGTAGCCATTGGGCAAACGGCTGATAATTTCTAAGATGGCCTCTTCACTTAATTTATCGATGGCATTTGCGTCACCATCGGCCAAATGACTGCCGGTTTCACTAATGTCTTCAAACTTCATTTTATTGGCTCTAATTTTATTCAAAGCAGTATTTACCATAATTCTTCGCACCCAGCCCTCTAAAGAGCCTTCCTGCTTAAATTTCCCAACATTATCAAAAACCTTTATAAAACCATCTTGCAACATATCTTCTGCTTCTAGTTTATCTTTTGCATAGCGCATACATACCACCATCATTTTGCCAGCGAACCGTTTGTACAATTCCCTTTGACACTCTTGTCGCTCCTCTAAACAGCCCTTTAATAGCTCTTCTTCTGTCATTCGATGTTTGATATTGGCCCACAATTTTTGCTATTTTTAACCATAGACACCCAATTTATTTAATTCGTGGCATGGTTAGGTAACATTTTTTCAAATATTTATAAAATTGTGCTGAATTGGTTCAAAATTAATGTGTAAAATTAATTAATCCTTTTGGTATTATTGCAGTGAATGTCATTAGTTATTCAAATACCCTGCGTTATGTTTCACAATTTCCCTGAAACGGTTGAAAATCTTAAACGCCTGTGTAATTCTATACAGATTCCTTACACCATCCCAACAAATCAAACTTGCTGTGGCTTGCCTTACTTTGAAAAAGGAGAACAAAAGGCAGCAAAAGCCATTTCAGAATACAATTTAAATGTATTTGGAGACCATCCCATTTTAAGTGCTTCGTTAAAATGTGAAAAGACCTACACCACTAGCTACCCAAAAATACTCAATAATACGGTTTCTCATATTCAATGTATGAAAATGGCCACAGCGGCTAAAGGATTAGATTTTTTATTTTCGAAATTAAAATTGCTGACTGCCGCTAACATTAATAATCACTTTTTTATGGTAGTAGATTGCAACGAAAAAGGTACAATTCAAAAACAATGGATTGAACCTTTCAACAATGCACAATTCAGCTTTCTAAAACTAGAAAACACATGCTGTGGCGCTGGCTATTGTTTACCCTCACTGAACCATAAAGAAGCCACTAATATGAGTCAAAACCTAATACAACAAGCGATAGATGCTGGCGCTGATACGATTCTTACAACCAACGAAATTTGCCTACAGCAATTGCAACTAAATCTTGTTAACTACCCTCAATTAAAAGCCATGCATCTTATCGATTTGTATGCAATAGCACTTTAAAATTTATGACTGCCTCTGCTAATTACACCACCATAACAGCCGATGATTTAACCCAATTCACGGTCTCCATTTTCAAAGCCATTGGATGCAATGACGCTGATGCAAAACTTGCGACAGATGTACTAATTAAAGCGGATATGCGCGGCATCGATTCTCATGGTATTGCCCGTTTAGTTGGCTATGTTAGACTTTTTGAAAACCAACGTATCAATACCCAGCCAAATATTAAATTAGTGCGCGAAAAAGGCAGTGTTTTTACCATCGATGGCGACAGTGGATTAGGCTTGGTAGTAGCGCCTAAAGCCATGCAAATTGCGATCGAAAAAACAGGTTTGCATGGGGCCGGCTTTGGAGCTGTTAGAAACAGTAACCATTTTGGTATTGCCGCTTACCATGCGATGATGGCCTTAGAAAAAAATTATGGTGGCATGGCCATGGCCAATGCGAGTCAACTTGTAGCACCAACTTATAGCAAAGAGCGCATGTTGGGCACCAATCCCATCTGCTATGCCATACCTGCCAAATCATATCCTCCTTTTGTTTTAGACATGGCCACCAGTGCGGCGGCAAATGGCAAATTAGAAATTGCAGAGCGCCAAAACAAACCAGTACCAGAGGGCTGGTTAGAAACTAAAAACGGCACCCCTACCAACGACCCAAAGGACTTAAAAGAAGGCGGCCATTTATTACCATTGGGCAGCGACAAAGACCACGGCAGTCATAAAGGCTACGGTCTTGGCGCACTCGTAGACATTCTCAGTGGTGTATTGCCTGGTGCAAATTTTGGACCATGGGTCCCCCCTTTTGTTGCCTTTTTACCTGTGTTAGATAATTTACCTGGCAAAGGCCTTGGACATTTTGTAGGTGCCATGGACGTAAGCGGTTTTGATGAAACAGAGGAGTTTCTTGAGCGCATGGACCTTTGGATTGAACGTTTTAAAAGCGCCACCCCCGTCAATGATAATCAAAAAGTATTGGTGCATGGTGAACCTGAATATTGGATGTCCATTAGTCGACAATTGCAGGGTATTCCATTAATTGACAAGGTGTGTGCCGACCTTACCCAATTGGCCGAAAAATACAAGTTAGACCATCCATTTTAAACCATATGAAAAATAAATTAATTCTCTTTACAATTGCCATTTTAGTGCTAAACAGCTGCAGCAATAATGGTAAAAAAAACGACTCAGGCATAGGCTCTGACTCCGCTAAAATTGTTTACAAATTGTATCCAGATGAAAACAGATTTGCTGACGTCGAATTATTGCGATACGAAGTCCCAAGTTTTAATGCCCTTACCTTACAACAAAAAACATATGTTTATTATTTAAGTCAAGCTGCTGCTTGCGGTCGCGATATTAATTATGACCAAAACAACAAACACAATTTACGGTTAAGAAAAACTTTAGAGGAACTCTATGTGAATTTTCAAGGCGATAGAAAATCAGATGATTTCAAACGTTTTGAAGTTTTATTGAAACGCATTTGGATAAGCAATGGCATTCATCATCATTATGGTGAAAATAAATTACAAGCCGAATTCTCTTCTAACTATTTTCTAAGTTTATTAAATCAATCGCCAAAAGCACAACTCCCTTTAATTAAAGACAAGGATACCATTGGTTTTAGAACTTGGTTAATCGATTTGATCTTCAATCCAAATATCGCAGCTAAACGTGTTAATAAGGCCGAAGGGGTTGATAAAATAGCCTTATCTGCCAATAATTTTTATGAAGGATTAACCGAAGAAGAAGTGAATAGCTTTTACAGTGAAAAGAAACACAATGATTCTATTCGTCCGATTAGTTGGGGACTAAATTCAAAACTCGTTAAAGAAAATGGTGAAATAAAAGAAAAGGTTTGGAAGGCAAATGGCATGTACGGGGCATCCATCACAAAAATGGTGGAATGGCTTGAAAAAGCGATTACAGTGGCCGACAATAAAGAACAAAAAGATGCTTTAAACCTACTAGTTTCGTTCTATAAAACAGGCGACCTAAAAACATGGGATGCTTATAACATTGCATGGGTTAAAGACGTTAACAGTGTCATTGACGTTGTGAACGGTTTTATTGAAGTATACCACGACGCCATTGGCATGCGCGCCAATTTCGAAAGTGCTATTGAAATAAACGATTTTGAAGCAAGTAAAAGAATGAAAACCCTTGGCGAGAATGCACAGTATTTCGAAAACAATTCGCCAATAGAGGCCAAATACAAAAAAGAAAGAGTAACTGGCATTACCTACAAGGTGGTGAATGTAGCCTTCGAAGGTGGCGATTTAGCCCCTTCTACAGCCATTGGCATTAAACTACCAAATGTGGAATGGATAAGAGAAGAGCACGGCTCTAAATCGGTTAGTTTGGGCAATGTATTAGAAGCGTATAATAAAGCCAATTCAGGCGGCATTTTGCAAGAATTTTGTTGGAATGACGAACAAGTAAACCGATCAAAAAACTATGGTCAATTAGCTGCTAAAATGCATACCGCAATGCACGAAGTGATAGGCCATGCAAGCGGCAAAATGAATATTGGTATAACCAAGGATAACCTTGGCGCATATGGCTCAACGCTTGAAGAAGCGCGCGCTGATTTAGTAGCCTTGTATTACATGTTAGATCCTAAATTGGTTGAATTAAAACTGATACCAAGTATCGAAGTTGGCAAGGCAGAATATGATGATTATATTAGAAATGGATTAATGGTTCAGTTGAGAAGATTGCAGGCTGGAGAAAATTTAGAAGAAGACCACATGCGCAACCGTCAGATGGTGGCCTTGTGGGTTTATGAAGCTGGCAAAAAAGACAATGTAATTGAGAAAAAAACAAAAGATGGCAAAACGTTTTTTGTGATCAACGATTATGATAAATTAAGGGTTTTATTTGGCGAATTATTGAATAAAATTCAAACCATCAAATCGACAGGAGATGCAGCTGCTGGCCAACAACTGGTAGAAACATACGGGGTAAAAGTTAAAACTACTATCCACAACGAAGTTTTGAGCAGAGTAAAAGCACTCGATGTAGCTGCCTACCGTGGATTCATACAACCAAGATATACCGCAGTAATGACCGATGGTGTTATTACAGATGTTAAAATTGATTATACTGAAACCTTTGTTGAACAGATGTTGCGCTTTAGCAAAGAATATGGCTTGTTGCCTTATGAAAATTAATTAATATAAAAAATACTTTATGAAAACCGCAGTAGTATTTCTATTGCGGTTTTTTTTATTTGAGTTTGATTAGAGGCGCTCCTTTAATTCCGGAAATTGCGCTATTAATTCCAATCTTTTTGCCTCTAATTTTTGATGTAAAAAAGACTGATTAGATTCCGAATCTGACAAAGGTCTATGGTGTTTTAATCTGTTATAAGCATCAAGGGCAGGCATGATTTCATTGGCTTCATGGGATACTACACTGCTACAGAATTTCTCAAAAACATAATCGATTGCCATCGTATTTGGATGCGCCCCATCGGGTTCATAAAAACGATAATCTCTTAAATCATCGTTCACCAATTCATAGGCAGGAAAGTAGGAAACTTGATTGCCCACTAATTTATCAATTGCTAGATGCAAGGTGGCCTTACTCACTGTATTTTCTGCAACTCCATCTCTCAAATGTTTAACAGGTGAAACAGTGAATATTATTTGAAGCGAGGGATTGATAGCTTTAAGTTGAGTAATTATTTTTTGCCAACACATGACAATCTCATCTACCTCGAGCAAACGCTTTTCAAATTGTTGACCTGCTACCTTATGACAATTGGCTACCAATAATTGTTCGGGCAAAAAATGATAAACCCAAGCGGTCCCAAATGTTATAACAAGCCATTGCGCTTCGCTAATAAACTGTTCGAATACTTTCTGTTCATGGTTGATTGTGGCTAAAAGAATCTCCTTACTTTCATTTGAAAATTTTCCATGGTGAAACCAACTTGCCCAACGATCATTGTTATAAATTAAATCGCTTTCGGCATAGGCAATTTGATTGAATTGTCTGCGAAATGGCTCGGCTAAACTAATTGGATTAAAAACAATACCATTGGGATTAAGCATCGTATTGAAATAATAATCATTTAATTTTTTGCCAATATTTTCAGTGAAACACGACCCCATCAAAGCAATTTTATCTTTGTAATGCATGGGTTTCTGATACGGCTCAACTCTAATACCAAGTGAGTATCTAATCATGTTTTTATAATTAATTACTTTAATAATTCGGTTACAAATGCGTCGCTCATGTCGCGAAAAACCTGACGCAGTGGTGTATTACCATTGGTGCCATAATTTACCAAATTGATAAACATTCTATTGTTTTTGGTAGGAAAAAAGAAGGAATCTCCACTGTAGCCTAAGTCTCTACCACTATGACCAACACCCATATGACCTAAATTCAAATGTTTGTATTGTTGTAATAAGCCAACGCCTAAATTACCTCTGTCATCATCATCGATCCATGTTTGCATAATCTCTAAAGATTGCTGGTTAACTAATGTTTTATTGATAAAAAGAGCTTTCATTAATTTATGCAAATCAATCACAGTGCTATAAACACCGCCGTAGCCATTGCCACTACCAGTCACTAAATTAGAAACGTTGATAATTGAACCATTATTATATAAATCGTAATACCCTTGCGCAGTATAACTAGGCAATGCATCGTGGTGAGCATAATAGGTATTGGACATACCAACCTTATCAATTACCAATTCATGCATCCATTGTTGATGTGGTTTACCAGTCATGGACTCAATACACATGGTCAAGAGCAATGTATTGGTATTACTATACTCTCCTTCGGTGGCATTGGGTATATAGGTAAACACCTTGTCTTTTTTGTAAGCGAATTTTATCAATTCTTTGCCGCTCCAATTTTTGTTAGGATTATTCATTATTGCAAGATAAAAATCGCCATCTGTAATAATGTCGTAAATGCCCGAACTGTGCTGCATTAAATCGCGAATCGTTGCTTGATCGGCATTGGCTACATTGTCAATAATTTCTTTGTCTAACCATTTGCTAATTTTATCATCTAAATTAACCACTCCGCGCTCGCGCAACTGCATAACAGCCGACCCAAACATCATTTTGGTAATACTTGCTGCTTTACTAATAGTGCAAGGTTTAAAATCAATGTTCTCAGATATATCAGATTTACCAATACTTCCAATCCAAGTCCCATCTTCATCTTCTAGTAATAAAGCAATACCAGGCAAGCCCTTCTTGTGGTATTTTTCTAAAATCGCTTGAAAAACTGCACGCTTCGGATGCTTATAACTGCTATCTGCATAATTGGAATTGCATGCTTCGGTTTTACCAACAATTGCCTTTTTACAAGATGCAAAAGCAAATACAATGACAATTAACAATAAGCGTTGATCGGCCCAATTAAAATTAAATTTATTTTGCATTGCTCCCTCCCTTTTTTAAAGCACTCATTGGCACTGTTACGCCAACATGCAGGACATTGTATGGCAGCAAGGGCACATATCCTGATACGAAGGGTGTTTGTAACATATTTTGATACCTTATAAAGGTTCTCCAACCTGCTGCATTTATTTTATAATCAACCCCTATTGACAAACTAATCAACCCTTGTGGACGACTTTTTAAATTCATTTGCTCCCACGTGCCATCATCCTTCATTTTGAATTGCTGTGTGGCAGGAATCATGTGTAAATAGCCTCCACCCATAGCAACACTTAATCCTAGATTATTTCCAACTTTATATCGGTATCCAAATTCTGTATACAACATAATACTGCGTTGAATAAAGCGATGGCTAAAGTAACCTACTTTAAGCGATTGCATCAAATTGTGTTTTGGCTTTTCTTTCCAATTAAATCCTGTACTGACAGTTAATCCTGGGTGAAATTGACTGTAAAACATTTTTGAGAAACCCGAAATAGGCTTAGCGGCAACGAAATTATTAGCGGCAATTCCCCAATACAACAATGGTTTCTTAGCACCAAATGATAATTGGATGAATAGTCCAAATATTAATAATGGTATTAAATTCATTTTCATAGTAAGGCAATGATAAAGTATTTTTTTGGATTTCCCTTAAATCAACGTCTAATTTTCATCATCCTCAACCGCATCAATAATGTCTGGATTAAAATCTGATTTAAGCTCTGAATAATAGGCTAATACACTCGACCAAAGGGCTAAAAAACCAATGCCAGAAACCAACAACAATTGTGAATGTGTGTAATGTAAAATTCGCGTCACTGCGCCTGAGACAATGGCTAAATTCGCTATAGTTTTTAATACCGACAACCATGTAAGAGTGGACTTTGGTGCATATTTACTCAGTTGAGATTTATCTTTATTGAAAATATAAATCACAAACCAACCTAACAACAAGGCACTAGGAATTAGTCGCATGATAGCGCTAACCTTCAAATACAATTCGGGTAAAATATTAAGTTCTAAAAACAGTAAAATGGCAAAGGCAAGCCATAAAAAAACAGTCCTTAAAACTAACATGCGCTCATCTTAATAAAGTGGAAAACCTTGCATCATGCTGTTTACCTTCGTTTTAATTTCTTTCAAACGGGTTTCATTGCCATGGTTCATCAAAGCCTCATCAATTAATTCTGCAATTAGAGGCATGTCATTTTCTTTCATCCCTCTTGAAGTCATTGCAGGTGTGCCCAAACGCATACCAGATGTTACAAATGGCGAACGGGTTTCGAATGGCACCGTATTTTTATTGATGGTGATATCGCATTTGACCAGTGTATTCTCGGCTAATTTACCCGTTATATGATCACCTTTCGGACGGAGATCAATTAACATTAAATGGTTATCGGTACCGCCAGAAATAATTTTGTAACCAAGGTCAACCATTGCCTTTGCAAGTGCAGAGGCGTTGACTTTTACCTGTTTGCAATACACTTCGAACGCGGGTGTTAAGGCTTCGCCAAATGCCACAGCTTTAGCAGCAATAACATGCTCTAAGGGACCGCCTTGGGTACCTGGAAAAACAGCTCCATCTAAAATGGCACTCATCATTTTGGTTTCGCCCTTTGGTGTTTTTTGACCAAATGGGTTTTCAAAATCTTTGCCCATCATAATAATACCACCTCGTGGCCCCCTTAAGGTTTTGTGAGTGGTAGACGTTACAATATGGCAATGGGGCAATGGATTATTTAATAATTTTGTAGCGATAAGTCCAGCAGGGTGAGCGATATCGGCCATTAATAGTGCACCAACTTTATCTGCAATCTCTCTTAATTTTTTATAATCCCAATCGCGGCTATAAGAAGAGGCACCGCAAATAATTAGTTTAGGTTGTTCTTTTATGGCTATGGTTTCAATCTTATCAAAATCTATCATTCCAGTTGCCTCTTCAACACCATAGAAACTAGGTTGATAAAGTTTACCAGAAAAATTGACTGGCGAACCATGTGTCAAGTGACCACCATGACTCAAATCGAATCCTAATATTTTATCACCTGGATTCAAGCAACCTAGCATG
Organism: Bacteroidota bacterium; assembly: GCA_947496065.1. Classification (GTDB taxonomy): domain Bacteria; phylum Bacteroidota; class Bacteroidia; order NS11-12g; family UBA955; genus JABMMZ01. The sequence goes on along the minus strand of CANMBF010000013.1, from coordinate 46,633 downwards.
ACCGCTGCATTGGCCTGTGCACCGCTGTGTGGCTGCACATTCGCCCACTCCGCACCAAATAATTGTTTTAAACGATCGATTGCAATTTGTTCTACTTGATCCACGACTTCGCATCCACCATAGTATCTTTTTCCTGGCAAACCTTCGGCATATTTGTTGGTTAAAACACTGCCCATGGCCTCCATTACCTGTTTGGTCACAAAGTTTTCTGAAGCTATTAATTCAATGCCGTGTTGTTGGCGTTGTAGTTCAAGTTGAATTAGATCAAATATTTTAGTATCGCGCTGCATAATGAGCGGCAAATATATTTGAAAGTTTCCTATTTTGGGATAAGAAAACAATTTTTAATACAATATGATATTGTATAGGCGGCTTTAAAACATGCTATTAAAATGAGACCATTATAATTAAATCCAATGAAAACGATTGTTAATAGAATTTTGCGTAACAAAAACAGCATAATATACGTTTCTTTGTTACGTTGATACTTTTATGCCAACAAGATTACTTTTTTTAGCTTTATTGAGTCTTTCGTTTTCCGTTCGGTTAAATGGGCAATTTTATCAATTAACTGGTAAGGTAACCAATGCGAGTATGGAACCCATGGCCTATGTCAATGTTTCTGTAGTTGAGGACAAAACCATTGGTACAACTACCAATTTAAAAGGAGAATACACCATTAATTTACGCACTGGATCTTATGTAATTGTTTTTTCATTTGTAGGTTACAAATCCATTAAAATTCCTGTTATTATCGACCGCAAAGGCATGGTACAAAATGCGATTATGGAGTCAGAAAATCGCGAAATAAAAGGCATAGTTATCAAAGGTAAGCGCATCGACCGTTCTGAAGAAATTATTAAAAAAGTAATTGACCGCAAACACATCTATGGCAATTCGGTACCCTATACCGTTAATGCCTATATAAAAGCAAAACAGCAAGAGAGCACCATCAAGAAGAAAAAAGACACCACCCTGTTTTCTGAGAATTTAAACTTAGCCGAAATCTACATGACGCTCAATTATTCCCCCCCACAAAAAATAAAGGAAGAACGCACAGGGGTTGACATTAGAGGCAACAAGAATGGCTTGTTTTTCTTAACCCATACCGATGGAGAATTTAATTGGTACAAGAATTTAGTGGAAGTGCCGGCCCTCTCTGCCTCGCCATTTCTATCGCCCATAAGCAATAGCGGTTTGTATGCCTACAAATATAAAATGTTAGAAAGCTTCTATATTGGCGACTATAAGTACTATAGAATAAAGGTTACACCCGGTGTTCTTGGGAATGCATTGGTAAGTGGTGAATTGGTCATCATGGATAGTTTTTGGTGCATCGCTTCAGTGCAATTAAAATTGCCAAAATACCATTTGGTAGAGTATGACCTATTTGAAATTAATCAAACGTATACACTCAAAGACAGCAGCTATTACATTGAAAAACAAGAATTCAACTATGTTGCCAAATATGGTCGTTCTAAGTCGAGTGGACGTACCGTGGTATATTACTCAAATTATAAATTCAAACCTGAATTTAAAAAGAAATTCTTTAACAATGAATTGAGCAGTACAGCGCAATTAGCTTACGAACGTGATTCAAATTTCTGGACACAAATACGCAAAGAACCTTTTACGCCTGAAGAAATACAATTTATCAGAAAAAGCGATAGTACAAAGGCCTTACATTCTCAAAAAAAATGGCAAGATTCTGTTGATGCTGTCTACAACAAAGTAACACCTAAAAAATTATTTTTAACTGGCCAAGGAAATTACAAAAGAAGTATCGAACGTTACTGGGGCTTTAAACCTTTGGTATTTGCCTACACCCCTGTATACATTGCAGGACCGCGCATTAACTATTGGGTAAGTTATAACAAAACTTATAAAAACAAAAAAACATTGGATGTATTCACACGTGCCAATTACGGTTTGTACAACCAAGATTTAAAAGGCACAGTATCAGTAGGCCGACTCTACAATCCATTTAACCGTGGTTATTGGTCGGCCTCTGTGGGCAGCGACTTTGGCATCATCAATCCCAATGATGCATGGATAGCAATATTTAAACGCAGTAATTTTTATGCCCAAGATGGTGGTACCCTTGCGCACCGTGTTGAATTAGTTAATGGTTTGTATTTAGGCAACGAAGTTGAATTTACCAACAGGCGCTCCATTGCCAATTACAAATTTGACCAATCTGCTGATAGTGGTTCGCTTTATGGTTTAAACAAAGCCATCGATTTCCCTTATTATTTGGCCTTGTACGCCGGTGTAACCTTAAGTTACGTACCTTTTCAAAAATACATTCGAGAACCCAATCAAAAACTCATTTTAGGTTCGCGTTGGCCAGAGTTGTCTGTTCGCTATCGCAAAGGCATCAATGCATTAGGCAGCAGTATTAATTTTGATTATTTAGAATTTGCTGCTGATCAAGAATTCAAAGTTGGCTTAGCCGGTATTAGCCGTTATAGAATTGTTTCAGGTGAGTTCCTTTCAAACAAGGATTTGCGCCTTATCGATTTCAAGTTTCAACGCAGAGCTGGTCCTATATTTTTTACGAATCCATTATTCTCATTCCAAGGCATAGACAGCACTTATAGCACCATTAAAAGATTTTATGAGGCCCATTATTTTCACCGTTTTAATGGGGCTTTATTAAACAAGATTCCGCTAATCAAGAAACTCAATTTAATCGAATGTGTTGGAGGCGGGCTGCTGTATACGCGCGAACGCAACATGAAATACGCTGAGGTATTTATAGGGTTAGAAAAAGTTGTAAAGGTATGGAAAGAGCGATTTAAAATTGGCTTTTTTTATGTGATGGCTGCTAGCAATCAATACAGCTACACACCACAATTCAAATTTACGATTGAGGGATACGATGCCCGTTCAAATAAGTTCTCCTATTAGAACTCAAAGCACTTGTGTTTACCTTTAATATTGCCTCTTCTTGGGCGACCCGCTTTAAACGCCGAACTTCTTTTGGAAGCGCCCAAAGTTGTGTTGTAGGTTATACTCAAAAATAAATAAGAATCATTGTTCCAATAGTGCCCTCTAATACTGCCGGTTGAGCTAAGATTCGGCACAGTCCCATTACTTCTATCGGCTAGCTGCGCAGCCACAGGACCTTTCATCTCGGCTAATTTAACAGGATCGGCAAAGAACCCACTCACATCATCAATATAATCAGTTTTGGTTTTACGCATGTTTAATTCGAAAGTTAAGTAAGAACCTTTACTTAAGGCCATTTTATAACCTATGCCCGAAGGAAATGCAATTGAAGACAAAGAATAAGGCGATTTACCAGGAATGTAAAACTGACCTTCAGTGCCATAGTCTCTTAATTGGTATACCGTGCCATTCATTCTTGTTTTAGGATTAAAATGGAAATAGCCTATGCCACCAAAAACATACAAAAGACCTTTGCCTTTATTAAAACGTTTAATATTAATTTCGGCCAAGGCATCGGCTTCAAAGATGTTAGTGAAGAAACTCAAATTGCGGTCTCTTCTTTCCCGATTCACTGTGTATTTATCGTTGGCCGATAAACGGGCATACCATAATTGAGATCTTAATGCGAAGTATTTACCGAAATTGATTCTTGCGCCAGCAGTTAATCCATAACGCGTAGAAAGGATGTCCAAATCTTGGGCATCATTTGTGCCAAGTGTAGGCTTGCCGCCTAAATCTCCAAGGAAATTTGCTGTACCTCCTCCAAAAAAAAGATCAACGCTCTGGGCCCTGACTGCGATTGGTGAAGTAAGCAATACTACAATAGAAATACAAATTTTCATTGTAGTTTTCACTTTACTTGTTTTGTTAATTTTTAGCATGTGTGTTAAACCAAATTATAATTTTTCTAAACTAATTATTCGAGGTAGCTATTATGAGTATTTATACTTATAAGTACTTATACTTATGATAATCAGCGCCTTATATACAAACATACAACACAAAACTTAAAAATATAAATATTCTTAATATTTTACAGTAAACAACTATTTTTCAGCTATTTAAAATATTTTATTACTTGTTTTTGCCTAATTAACCGCAACATTCCGCTTACTTTTTACTTCTAATAAAGCGTATGATGTATTCAAACATTTAATTTAAAAAATAAAAAAAACATTTAAAACCGAAGTCAAAAAAGAATGTTGTTAATCGGAAGTTTTTAGGGATGAACCGGAGATTATAGGAAGGTATTGAATTAACTGGTAGGATTTAAAGCATAGGTTTCATGCTTATTAATAAATCCAACGGCAATTAAGTTAAAATAAATGAGCTTGCCCAGGCTGTGAATAATCCGATGCTTTTTAATATTTAAAGCATTAACAAGCTCTTGAAGTGTCGAATGAGGAACTGCTTTTAAATGACTGAGGATTTGGTTCTCAAGAAAACTATATTTAAGCACAGTCGTTGCATTGGCATTTTTTCTCTTAATGACCTGAAACATGACAGCACTTGCCAACAAACTTTTGTCACTTACACGGTTATAAACCCACCATTTACCATCAGTATCTCGGGCATAATAGGGTTTATTGAATCCTTCAGGAATGGTGGCCTCGATAATGGTTTTACCCTCTATCTCATACTCTCTAAAATTAACATCAATAGCTGGCTTGCAATACATATGACCCGCCAATTCTAACATGTATTTTTCATCTTCGCTTTTGATACCAGCAAGGCTGCCATTATCGCGCACGCCAACTAAAAGCGTACCACCTTTATTGTTGGCAAAAGCCACCAAGGTTTTGGCAATTTTTGGCGCATCTGAAATGGTTTGTTTAAAATCGAGTGTGCTACCCTCTCCAGCTGCAATTAATTTTTTAATAGAATGTACTGGTGCCATGACTTTATATGGTTATCAGGAAACGTATGCAAGATAACTCATTTTATCAAAGTTGAAAACTTTGTTCGCTATGGTTTGAATTTCATCCGATGCAATAGCATCTAATTTGTGTAAAACTTCGGGCAATGTTTCAAGTTCTTGTCCTTGTGCTAAACTTTTTCCCATTAAAAGCATTAAATTCATTCGGCTTTCTTCTGCCAAAACAATTTGACCTTTCAATTGGGTTTTTGCTTGGTGTAACTGGAGAACAGAAAGTTTTTTCTCCTTTAATTTTTGCAATTCTTTGTAGACCAATGCCACCGATTTGTCCAAATATTTTTTATCTGTGGAAAGATAACAATGGAACAATCCTGTATCGCTAAAAGCCGAATATCCACTTTCAACATTGTAGGTATAACCGTGTTTTTCTCTGATGGCCAAGGTTAAACGCGAGTTCATACCAGGACCGCCCAACAAATTATTCAAGAGCATCATGGGGAAACGTTCTTTGCTGCTGTGTTTAAAACAAGTGTTGCCCAAAATGGCATGGCATTGTACATGTTCAGTTTCTTTCGTTTTATGCTTCGCTCTATAATTTTTAAAAAGTGGTCTCTCTTCTATTTTAAAAGTTTTAAATTGAATGTTCTCCGTATGTTTTTCGGCCCAATCAATGATTTGCTGGAAGGGCAAATTCGTACTAATACTCAGTACAACATTTTTAGGATGATAATATACCTGATGAAATTTTCTAAGATCATTGGTGCTAATTTTATTTAAACTTTCAATGGTTCCTAAAATATTAGGCGCCATAGAATGTCCTTTGAATACCATCTCTTGAAATTCATCGTAAATATTTTCCTCGGGTGTATCCAAATACATATTAATTTCCTCAGTAATCACCTTTTTTTCTTTGCTCAATTCTTTTTCTGGAAACATTGAATTGAACGTCAAATCACTTAACAAATCCAATGCGCGTTCGGTATATTCGCTTACCACAGAAACATATAAAACAGTAATCTCCTTCGTTGTAAAAGCGTTCATTTCGCCACCAACAACTTCCAAACGGTTAATGATATTGAGGGCATTTCTTTTTTGTGTGCCTTTAAACAACATATGTTCAAAGCAATGCGCTATCCCTGGCAAGGCAGCATCATCGCGTGCGCCTCCGTTGATGGTATAACCTAAATGTGTAACGGCTGTATTAAAGGCTTGCTTGTAGGCAATGCGCAAACCATTTTTTAATGTATGAATCTGAAAATCTATCAATGTATTTATTTAAAATGACTGTAATTGAGGTAATGTTTGATTGTATTCACTTATCAAGTTTTGCATTATTTGAGCAGCAGGTAAAATCGCTTTAAACGAAGCTGCAACTTGACCGATTTCTAATTCACCCTCTACCATATCGCCTTCGAACATGCCTTTCTTCGCTCTGCCACGCCCCAACAATGTTTCTAATTCTTCTTTTGTTGCGCCATTCAATTCGGCTTGTTTTATGCTGTGGTAAAATTAATTTTTGATTAAACGAACGGGGTTTAATTGTTTTAAAGAAAGTTCTGTCTCACCATCGTTTAAGTGGGTTATTTTTTCTTTGAAATTCGCATGGGCGCTGCTCTCTTCGCTCGCTGCAAAAAGACTACCAACTTGTGCCCCATCGGCTCCTAAAGCCATCACAGCAGCGATTGCATGACCACTTCCAATACCACCTGCTGCAATTAATGGCAAATTGCAATGTTGCTTGATTAAAGGAATTAAACACATGGTAGTGGTTTCTTCTCTTCCATTATGACCGCCAGCTTCAAAGCCTTCGGCAACGATGGCATCGACTCCACACTGCTCGCATTTTTTGGCGAACTTTACATTGGCCACCACATGCACCACCTTAATGCCATGGTCTTTTAAATGTTTTGTCCAAGTGGTCGGATTGCCTGCGCTGGTAAATACTATTTTTACACCTTCTTCTATGATTATTTGAATATGCTTTTCAATATCAGGATATATCAAAGGCACATTCACACCAAAGGGTTTTGAAGTTGCTGCCTTGCATTTTTGAATATGCTCGCGCAATACCTCGGGATACATGCTTCCACTTCCGATGAGCCCTAATCCACCTGCGTTTGAAACCGCTGAGGCTAGGCGCCAACCGCTGCACCATATCATGCCTGCCTGAACAATGGGATATTGAATTTTAAAAAGTTCTGTGATTCTGTTTTGCATCAAAAGGCAAAATTAAGCAATTTATCACTATCGAAAGGTTGTTTTTGAATTTCGAATAAGGATAGCCCTATTGTTTAAAATGACACTTTGCGACACCCAATCAAGTTCGGGTGCCGATTGACTTGAAAATATTAATTTTTAAAAATTTAAAAAAATGTCGTTGTTTTGTAGTTCTAATTAATAGCAAACAATGAGTGATACAATAAATGGCGTAATGAGTGACTACAGTCACAATCTTGAAAAGTGTATTAACCACACCATGCATGAGTTCAACAATATTAGAGCGGGCAAAGCATCGCCAGCCATGTTAGACAGTGTAATGGTAGAATATTATGGTGCACCAGTGCCTTTGAGTCAGGTTGCCAACGTTTCTTCGCCCGATAGCAGAACCATTTCTGTTCAACCTTGGGAGAGAAATATTATTGGTGAAATTGAAAGAGCCATTATCAATAGCAATTTAGGTTTTGCCCCTGGCAACGATGGCAATGTCATACGCATTACGATACCACCATTGACCCAAGAGCGCAGGGTGCAATTGGCCAAAATGGTAAAGCAAGAGGGCGAGAACAGTAAAATTGTTGCCCGCAACTACCGCAAAGACACCAACGAAAAAATCAAAAAACTTCAGAAAGATGGTTTGAGCGAAGACGAAGCCAAAGATGCTGAAGCCAAGGTGCAAAAGCAATTGGATGCTACCATTGCCAAAATTGACGCTTTGGGTGTAGACAAAGAAAAAGAAATCATGACCGTTTAAGGTCAATTAAAATTTAAATAGGAAAGGTCCTCAAGTCGAGGGCCTTTTTTTGTGCATTTGATTTTTCACGGCAGGCATTCTCCTGTGCCGCATTTGGTGTTCTCATGTTCCGCAGTTGGTGTTCTCACCAACTGCATTCATTCACATCAAAAAAAAGAGTCGCACAAACCAATTACATTTACTTATATTTGTTTTGGATGAGACCATCAAAGCAGATTATTCTATTGGCCTTTTTACTAATTAGCGTAAGTAGATTATTTGCACAAGACAACTTGCGATTTTCTCACAACCCTTTTCGCGATTCAATTTTAATAAGTTTTGATATCGCTTCAGCCACAAAAGTTTCAATTATTGCTTACAATACACTTGGACAAAAAGTTGATTCTTTGTATAAGGATACCTTTTTGCAAAGTGGCTCCTATGCTTTTTATTTTGGCGCAGGTTTACCAAATGGCATATATTTAGTGAGCTTTAAGCTTAATTCAACAACAAAAAACTATAAAATCATAAAGTCTAATCTTCTTTCAAAAATTGACATTGATTCAACTCCACTAAATTTAGAGTTCATTTTCCCAAATCCTTGCCAAGGAAATTTAAATATACGATTCGAACATCCTCTCTCTAAACCAGTGGCAATTGACATTTATGACCCTAGTGGCAGACTTGTGTTTACTGGCAATTATTGGGATTCAACTATTGAAATAAATTTATTCGAATTTGAGAATGGGTTGTATACCCTTCGCATTCCTGATTTAGGGTATAGCGCTCAATTGGTGTTGATGAGATGAACTTTTTGTAGATTTATAACATGTTTTATTTATAAACAATAACCAATCAGTTAAATTATATTTGCCAATGCATTCATAGCATTGGAATTAATGAACCAAATTACAAAATACAACATAAAACATTACCTTAGTGTCTTAAATCTTATATGATAAGAGGGATTAAAAATATATTACTTTTTCTGCTACTAATAAAGTTTTCCATTAGCCACGGACAGTCAAACCGAAGTTATGAAACTAATCCTGAAAGGAAAAGAACTAATATTTGGTATTTTGGACAATATGCAGGAACTAATTTGAATTCAATACCACCTTCAAAATTATTTGATGGCAAAATGCTCGCTACAGAAGGTTCATCAATAATATCAGATACTGCCGGTAATCTTCTATTGTACACAGATGGGCTTACAGTGTGGAATAAATTCCATGATACCATCACAGATGGACTATTAGGACATACTTCTTCCACCCAATCAGCTACCATTTGTAAACACCCAGACAATGACAGTTTATACTACATTTTTACAACTCCTTTTGTTCTGGATTATGGAGGGTTACATTACACACTTATAAATATATATCAGAATGGGGGGAAAGGAAGAGTAATCAGGAAAAATATTCCTTTGAATTCATCATCAACAGAAAAACTAACGTCTGTATTCCATCAGAACAACAAGGATTTATGGATCATTGGCCATACTTATATTGACAATATATTCATTTCTTATCTCATTAAGGAAAATGGAGTGATCAATTGCCCGGTGTTGTCACCTGTTGGTAGCTTTTTAAATTATAATATAAATTTTAGACCGAATTGTGAAGGGTATCTGAAAGCTTCCCATAATTCCAGGTTCATTGCTAACACACTCTTAGATAATAAAAAAGTTGAGTTATTTACATTTTCAAATATTAGCGGAAAACTAAGTTTCTACAAGTTTATTAAGCTTAATTTTCAGCCTTATGGTCTTGAATTTTCGGAAAATGACAGTAATTTAATAATTACTGGTTTTACAAGTGATACCAACTTTGTATGCATATATAGTATTTCTAATAACAAGATAAGAATCATAAAAAAATTCAAAATGGGTAATGTAATCCAAAGTGTTCAGTCGGCAAGTAATGGGATTATATACTTAACCTACTTTGATTCATCATATCTAACGGCCATCGATAATGCAAACCAATATGTTATTTCGGGAATAAATCCGCTAAAGAAGGATAGCATATATCCTCAAAGAAATATGTTCGGTCTACCAAATTTTATTCAAAGCTATTTCTTTACTCCTACAGTAGACTTTGCATATAACTATGATTGTATTAGCAACTCCGTGAAATTTGAAGGACGAGATACGTTTTATGCAACATCCCATAACTGGCAAATCAAAAAAAGTAATAAGCAAATTGAAGCAACCTATACTACAAAAAATATAAGTCATTATTTTGCGGATACTGGTAATTATCAAATTAGTTATATTGCAATTAAAGGCAGCAGAAATGATACAATCATTAAAACAATTTATATTTACCCTAAAATAACTAAGCAGTATTTGGGTAATGACACATCTTTTGCTTCAGGCTCATTAATTAATAAACAGTTGAAAGCACCTTATGGCATGCATTGCCAAATTTGGCTCAAAGATGGTTCAAGTTTAAGCACCTATAATGCCGATACAGTAGGTGTATTTATTTGTACGGCTATCAGTCAATCTTTTTGCGCAGTAATCGACACGATGGTGATTACAGAATGTATTAACAATCTAACCATTCCAAGCATTTATAGAAGCAACGACACATTATACACCTACCACCAACTTGCAGATAGCTTTGTATGGTATAAGAACAATGTCCAGTATTTAATTACGAAACAACCTTTTATCAAATTAACTGATACTAGCACTTACCGGGTCGAAGCAGCAAAGAAAGGTCATTGTAATAGAAGCAGTTTAGAATACAATGTAAACAAACTTAGCGTTAGCTTCATTAGTTTGCAGAATGCAGGGATCAAAATTTACCCAAACCCAACCAATGAAAAGGTATTTATTTCTTATGAAAAGGACTATAAATTGCTTGTAGCAGATATCACCGGAAAAAAAATAATTGAAACTGAAAATGTTTCTGAGGTTAACTTACCTAAAGGGGTTTATTTGTTCAGGTTCTTGGTAAATCAATCACTATTTTTTGAAAAAGTAATTGTTTGGTAATTCACCCTTTTTTGGATGGAGTTTTCCATTGTATTAAATACAACCCGCTTTATCAGGGATAACTGCGTTGTGCCTCTCGGGGCTAGCCCTATGGCGTGAAAGCTCGACCCAAATTGGCAATAAAACCCGTAATTTTCATTTCGAGCTTTCTCTGCCATAGGGTGCCTAACAAGCGCTTTTTGATTGCTTAAAAATGCATGGCATTTTTGCAATTTTTGTTGGAAGGCCTTTTGAAAATAAATTTTCAAAGTCCTCCAAACAAAAATTGCTGCCTTCGGCAGCAATCAAAAAGAGCTTGTGGCTTTATCAGGGATCGAACCTGAATTTAGGGCTTCGGAAACCCTCGTTCTATCCATTGAACTATAAAGCCTTTATTTACTAGCGCAAATATAATTTGATAATATGAAGAATCGCTTTTTCGAAAAATATAATTTTAGACTCACATCCCCCTAACATTTTCAATCAAAGGTAAAAACCTAAACATAATCACAACATCTAATAATAGCAGGACTTTCATCATTATCAAATTATCAAATTAACTCATTATCATATTGTTTCTCTGTCATTTTTCCGTCATTAATCACCCCCCATTGCAACTTTTTTAAAACCATTGCGTCTATCTATTAAATGTGATTGTAAATTCTGTTTTTGCAATTCCCCATGTTATATGCTGATGCAAAGAAGCTACTTATTTTTTTAAGTAGCTTTTTTGTTTATTAAAAATCTCACTTTCAAATACAAAGAATTTAACTTTATATTAAAATAAGGTTCGTAAATTCGCACCGCTTTAGCATACAATTTGAAAAAAGTCATTTCCTCCTTAACAAACCATGAATTTTTAATCCGATAAAAAACAAGGTTCATCAATAAACTGCGGAAACTTTCGAAATCAAATTTGTTTCCTCGGTTTATTTAACATTATTTTGCACTACCAAAAAATGTTAATTAGAATTTGTCAGATATCGCAAAAATTATTCATGCGCTATGGCATCCGAAGTATTACAATGGATGATGTAGCAAGGGAATTAAGTATCTCCAAAAAGACTTTGTACCAATATGTAGCTGATAAAGATGATTTAGTAAAAAAAACCATCAGTATCCACCTAGAAGAAATAGATCAAATGGTACAAACCGTTATGTCGAAAGAAGAAAACGCCATTCAGCAAATCTTAAAAATTGCTGATATGATGATACTCTTGCACAACGAGGTAAGCGAAGGCTTGCTCTTCGATCTTAAAAAATTTCACCCGGAAACCTTCGACTTATTAACCGAGCACCGCGAGAGAACCATGTTTGTGCAAGTCTCCAATAATTTAAGCACTGGCATTAAACAAAAATTCTACAGAAAAGACATTCCTGTAGAATTAACGGCTAGTATGTACATGAACCTTGTATACACCAGCATCGATGGGCATGTTGGTCATTCAAAAAACAAAAGTTTTCCTGAAAAATATGCTGCGCTTATCAATTATCATTTTCACGCCATCTGCACCGAAGAAGGCCTACAATACTTTAATAAAAATAAAAAAACATTAACCAATCTAACCTTGCAATAATGAAACATACATTGCTATTCGTATTTATTCTGGCTACCAGCGCGAATATTTACAGTCAAAACAAAAAGACAGCCGATACGCTCTCTTTTAGCTTACAGCAAGCCATTGATTACGCCTTGACCAACAACCCCAATTACAAAAATGCTATAGCCGATGTGGCTTATGCACAGCAGCAAGTAAAAGAGGTAAAATCCATCGGTATTCCGCAGGCAAAAATCAATGTTCAAATGCAAGACGCGATACAAAAACAAGTTTTTGTATTTCCAATCAATGGTATCCCCACCCCCATCAGAATTGGTAATAAGTACACCACCCAAGCAGCATTAAATGTTACTTGGTTGATGCTAGATGGTTCATATTTTCTCGGATTAAAAGCAGCAGGTGAATTTACAGAAATGTCTAGAAAATTAGCTTACAAAAGCGAGTTAGACATTCGTACGGATGTTTCTAAAACTTATTTTATGGCGCTCATCACTTTAGAAAACATCAAATTGGTAGGCAATAGTTACAACACCATTAATTCGCTTTACAAACAAACTTCTGCTTTAAACATAGAAGGTTTTGCAGAATCGTTAGATGTTGACCGCTTGAAATTACAACTCAATAATATTACCATTACCCAACATAAATTAAATGACCAATACCAAATTGTATTGGCTTTATTGAAATCGAAAATGGGTATGAATCCAGAACAAGCGATGAAATTGATGGATGATATTAATTTGATTAATGAGAAATATACAGTTACTGATACCAGCGATTTGAAATTAAGCAACCGTGCCGAATACCAAATTTTGCAACAACAATTGTTGCTTAACAAATACGATGTTCAACGCTACCAATACGGCAAATATCCAAGCTTAGCTAGTGCTTTCTCTTACCAACAAAGCACCTTTGGCGAAACTGTTAATTACAGCAAATGGTATGATAATTATTTCTTGGCAGTACAATTAAGTGTGCCAGTGTTTGGAGGATTTGGCAACAATGCCAAAATACAAAAAGCAAAAATTACCCAAATAAAAACCGAAAATTCGATTGCTAATGTAGAAAATTTATTGACCCTCGAAGTTTTTCAAGCCAAGCAAAAATACTTGCGGGCAGAAGAATATGTATTACAACAAAAAGAAAACCTAGCCTTGGCCGATAAGATTGTAAACATTACCATGATTAAATACAAAGAGGGTGTAGGCAGTAATCTTGAAGTAACCACTGCTACCCAAGATCAAAAGAATGCACAAACCAATTACCTCAATGCGCTATACGATTTAATCATTGCTAAAATCGATTACAACACCTCCATGGGACAACCCACCAAATTCAATTAATTAGTAAAAATCATAACCACCCCAATATTATTCACAAAATGAAGACTTTAGTATCCATCATTGTTGCAGCACTTTTATTAACTGCATGTAATTCTGATCAACTCGCAAAAAAGAAAAAAGAACTTGAAGGTTTAAAATCTGGTTTGACTGCCACGCAAGAAAAGATTAAAAAACTTGAAGAAGAAATTGCTAAACTCGATACATCAGCGAAAGTTGACAAAGTATCTGAAGTTACTACCATGGCATTGGCGCCTAGTATTTTTAAAACATATATTGAAATACAAGGCCGTGTAGATGCAGATGAGAACGTATCGCTTTCTTCTCAAATGGGTGGCATGGTAACAAAAATCAACGTAAAAGTTGGTCAAGAGGTTAGCAAAGGACAAGTATTAGCAGAAACCGATGCAAGTGCCATCTACCAACAAATTTCGGATTTACAAACCAACCTCGATTTATCTAAACAAGTGTTTCAAAAACAACAAAATTTATGGAACCATAAAATAGGTACTGAAATACAATTCCTACAGGCTAAAACCACCAAAGAAAGCTTAGAGAAAAAAATAAGTTTGATGCAAGAGCAATTGCGCATGAGCAAAATTATTTCGCCAATCAGCGGCACTGTAGATGCGGTTAACATTAAATTGGCACAAACCATTATGCCAGGCATGAATGCTATTAATGTTGTAAATTTCTCGAACTTAAAAGTAAAAGCAGATGTTGCAGAAAGCTATTCTCAAAGGGTAAAAACAGGTAACACTGTTTTAATCTATTTCCCAGACATCAACGACTCACTTTCATCAAAAGTAAATTACGCATCGCGCGCTATCAATCCACTGAATAGAACGTTTGGTGTTGAGGTGTTATTGGCTAACAACAAAAACTACCACCCTAACATGGTGGCTAAAATTAAAATCAACGATTATCAATCTAATAAGCCAGAAATGATCGTGCCAATTCGCTACATTCAAAAAAGCAATAACGAGAATTTTGTATTGGTTGAAGAAAACGGTGTAGCTGTCAAAAAAGTAATCACAATCGGCAAAGAATACAATGGTTATGCACAAATTATTTCAGGACTCATTGAAGGCGATCAATTAATTATCGAAGGGTATGATTTAATTAACGAAGGTGATAAAATCACTGTTAAAAAATAAACGTTCCAACAATACAAAAGTTAGACATAACAGATAACCCCATGTTAGATAAAATAAAAGAATTTAAACCCTCCAGTTGGGCCATTGATAATAAAATTACCATTTATTTAGTAACTATTTTTATCACCCTTGCAGGTATCATGGCATACAATTCGTTGCCAAAAGAAAACTTCCCCGACATTACTGTCCCAACCATTTATATTAATACTATTAATGGTGGTAACTCTCCTACCAATATTGAAAATACCATTACCAAACCGATAGAGAAAAAATTGAAAGCCTTATCAGGTGTCAAAAAATTCAATAGTACTTCTTTACAAGATGTTTCTGTCATCACGGTTGAATTCCATACAGATGTTAAAGTTGAGGTGGCCAAACAACGTGTAAAAGATGCTGTAGATGCTGCCCGTGGCGACATGCCTGCAACCCTTACCAAAGAACCGATGATCAAAGAGGTTGCGTTCTCTGAAATGCCCATCATGTACATCAACATCTCTGGCAAATACGATTTGAAAAAATTGAAAAAATATGCAGAGGATTTACAAGACCGTGTGGAAGGCTTGAGAGAAATTACTGAGGTAAAATTAGTGGGTGCACTTGAAAGAGAAATTCAAGTGAACATTGATGTTTACAAATTACAAGCTGCACAACTTACACTGGCCGATGTTCAACGCGCCATCTCTTCAGAAAACATGACCATCAATGGCGGCAGTGTGCCCATCAATGGCATGAAACCAACTTTGAGTATTAAGAGTGAATTCCAAGATCCTAAAGAAATTGAGGACATCATTGTTACATCCGCTTCTGGCGCAAAATTATCTATCAGAGACTTTGCCGAAGTAGTAGATACTTATAAAGAAAAAGAAAGTTACTCAAGTTCAAATGGTAAAAATGTAATCACACTGAATGTGATTAAACGCTCCGGCGAAAACTTAATTGATGCGGCCGATAAAATTCAAGCCATCATTAAGGACATGAAAGTAAAAGAATTTCCGAAAGGATTAGATGTAACAGTAAGCGGCGACCAAAGCAATAAAACCAAGGTGATGTTAACCGATTTGATTAACACCATTATCATTGGCTTTATTTTAGTAACCATTGTATTGATGTTCTTCATGGGTGTTACCAATGCTTTATTCGTTGCACTATCAGTGCCACTTTCAATGTTCATAGCCTTCTTAATTATGCCAAGCATTGGCTTCACCTTTAACATGATGGTGTTGTTCTCCTTTATTCTCGCTTTGGGTATTGTGGTAGATGATGCCATTGTAGTTATTGAAAATACACATCGGCTCTTTGACAATGGTAAGCGGGACATTAAAACCGCGGCTAAAATGGCGGTTGGTGAAGTATTCTTACCTGTATTATCGGGCACCATTACAACACTTGCACCATTTATTCCATTGGTGTTTTGGAGTGGTATCATCGGTAAATTCATGTACTTTATTCCTGTTACTTTAATCATATCCTTGTTGGCTTCCTTGTTCGTGGCTTATATTATTAACCCAGTTTTTGCGGTTGATTTTATGAAATCGCACGAAGAAGAAAAACAACAATATGGCAAGCTTACACGCAAAGCGCGTTTACAACTAATTTTATATGCCGTTGTTGCACTTATCGCTTATGTATCTGGCAATATTGGTGCAGGTAATTTTGTAGTCTTCCTGGCCTTCTTCCTTATATTAAACAGGCTGTGGTTATACAAAGTAATTGAGGCATGGCAATTCAGAATATGGCCAGGCATTATAAATAATTATACCAAGTTATTAGTATGGTGTTTGCGTAAACCTTGGCGACCCGTTTTATATGTCATTATTCTTTTCTTTGCTTCTATCGTGTTCTTCATAGTTCGTGGACCGAAAGTGGTATTTTTTCCAGGTGGCGACCCAAACAATGTGTATGTCTATGTTAAATTACCAGAAGGCACCGACCCTGCGGTGACCAACGCGATTATGCGTAAAGTTGAAGCAAAGGTGAATACTGTTATTAAAAAGAACGACCCTGTTGTTGAGTCGATGATTAGTAACGTAACCATTGGTGTTACGGACCCTCGTGATGGTGATATGAACTCTTATCCAAACAAAGGTAAAATTGCGATTGCTTTTGTTGAATTTGAAAAACGCCATGGTGTTTCTACAACCGATTACTTGAAAAAATTACAAGCATTGAAGTGGGATATTCCGGCCGCAGAAATTGCGGTCAACAAAGAACAAAGCGGACCTCCAACACCTAAACCCATCAGTTTAGAAATCATAGGTGAAGATTTTGATCAATTGGTGAGCAATGCTGACAATGTTAGAAAATTCATCAACAATTCAAAAATTGAAGGTGTTGACAATTTGAAATCAGATTTCGTAAGCAACAAACCAGAAATTGTATTTGATATCGATAGAGAAAGGGCCTTGCGCGAAGGCATCTCAGCTTATCAATTGGCAATGGAAATTCGCGGTGCTGTTTATGGTATCGAAGCCTCTAAATTCAGAGATGTTGACGATGAATACCCTATTCAACTAAGATATAAATCAGACCAAAGAGTAGACATTGAAACTTTGCGAAATTTAAAAATTACTTACCGCGATATGACCATGGGTGGTGTCATTCGAAGTGTACCTGTATCTGCCTTCTGCGATGTGCGATACGATTATACCTATGCGGGGATCAAACGCAAAAACGACAAACGTGTCATCACTTTATCATCTGATGTGAAAGAAGGGTTCAATCCAAATGAAGTAGTTGCCAAAGTACAAGCAGCAATGGAAAACTACAAACCAACGGGCGAAGTAGAAGTTAAATTTGCTGGCGACAAAGAAGAACAAGCTGCTACGATGAGTTTCTTAGGTGGCGCCATGTTAACCGCTATTGGTTTGATGATGCTAGTTTTGGTGGGCTTATTTAACTCACTGGGCAAACCTTTGATTATCCTTTCAGAAATTGTATTGAGTATCATTGGTGTGTTAATTGGTGTTTCTATTTTCAAAATGGAAATGAGTATTGTAATGACCGGTGTGGGTATTATTGCCCTAGGCGGTATAGTGGTTAGGAATGGCATCCTACTCGTAGAGTTTGCAGAATTCTCGCGCGAGGGTGGTATGAATTTATACGATGCGACTATTGAAGCTGGCAGAACCCGTATGACACCCGTTATATTAACGGCTACGGCTGCTATCTTAGGTTTAATTCCTTTAGCGGTTGGTTTGAACATTAACTTCGGTACTTTATTAACCGAATTGAATCCACATATTTTCTTTGGTGGCGACAACGTAACATTCTTCGGACCGCTCAGCTGGACCATGATTTTTGGATTGTTCTTTGCCACCATCTTAACCTTGTTGTTAATTCCGAGTATGTATTTAATTGCCGAGAGATTAAAAAGAAAATCGGTGATTATTTTAAATCATTTTCAAGTGCCCACCGTGTTAATGTATATTCCTTTCCTTATTTTAATCTTGCGTTTTGTAATTTGGATTAAACGCACCAAAATTGATTATGGTGATTTGGATTATTAATAAACTTTATAAAAACCCCTTCTAAAAATTTAGAAGGGGTTTTTATATGGCCTTATAAAGTGCCATCATCAAACCAAATGGCATTGTTTTGCTTAAAAAATATGAGTATGTTTGTTAAAACTAATCATCCTTCATATGAATCCAATCCTTCGCAACATATTGGCTTGCATTGCAGGCATTTTGCTTGGCAGTATTGTCAACATGGGCATTATCAAAATCAGCGGCACCATTATTCCACCTCCAAATGGAGCAGATGCAAGTACCATTGAAGGCTTAAAATCAACTATTCATTTATTTGAACCCAAGCATTTTTTAATGCCGTTTTTAGCCCATGCTTTGGGTACATTAACTGGCGCCATCATTGCCTCATTTTTTGGTGCAACCCATCAAAAGAAATTGGCATATGGCATCGGTGTCTATTTTTTATTAGGTGGAACGGCTGCTGTTTTTATGCTGCCTTCTCCTATTTGGTTCACCATTTTAGATTTAGCCTTGGCTTATATGCCAATGGCCTATTTGGCCACCAAAATTGCAGTGAGAAATTAAGTTTAGTTTTAGCACTATTTTACGTAAAAAATACACTACTGCCCCTTAAAAAACTCCTTGCCTTTGGTATTTATTACACCTAAACGACCGCCACTTTTAATGATGGCATAACCGTTTTTAAAGGCATCGGCACTCGTGTAAATAAAAGGAATAATCAATCTTGAATTGTCATCGCTGTAACCCCAATAACCTGCTAAATTTTGAATGGGAATTAAACCATCGCCTATTTTTCCAACACTGCTCAATTGCATGCTGTAATCTCCCATCACATCGAAGGTAGAATTGTACAAGCGAATGGTTGGCAACATATAACCTACAACGCCTAAAAACAAGGAATCACCAATTTGTTGGGCATACGAAAACAAGGGCGAAAACTGTCCTTTTTTATCAATAAAATAACGGTCGAAGGCCAAATCGTTGGCCGCATTCACAATGGCTTTGCCATCAATAAATTCTTTTTCATAATTTAAATAATCGGCATAGTCGAACCCTTCGTGCACAAATTTAGAAAGTACTACATGACCTGCTGTATCCATGAATTGTAAATTGGTTTTTACATTCAAAGTATTGTTAATGAGCGACCGTGTTTCGACATACACTGCGGCTAAGCCTTCGCTAAAAATACCCGCAGGGCGAATGGTATCGGGCAATAGTAATTGTTTCCCCCAACGGTTAATGTATATAAATTTCGATTTGTATTTGGCCAATAAATAGCCTGATTTGAAATACAAACTCGATGAATCAAAATCGGGCTCGCGCACCCACAAACCTTGGGTATTAATAATACCACATTTGTTCTTCATCGAAACAACGGCCATGCCTTCCGAAAAATTTTCGGTGGCGTTGAACACAATGTTAAATGCATTTTTACCACTTGCATTAATGTAATACGATTGCTTGTGGTTGTTGGTAAAAGGACAAAGTCCATTTTCAAATCTTCCATAATGCACACCCGCTTCGGTAATTATTTCGCCTTTTGTATTAATGCCGTAATAAAAACTATCGCGCTTGACGAAGGCCACACCATGCTCAAAAAAATCGGCCAAGGCATAAACTGGTTGGATAACTAATTTACCAGAAGTATCACTAAAGCCCCATAAATCGCCAAGACGATAGGGTACCAATTGTGCCGCACTTTGTTGAATGCTGCCGAAAATAAATAAAATTCCAAAAATCAGTCGCCTCATATTATCAGTAGATTCAAATTGAATGCCATTCGTTGCTTAGAGTACATGCGTATTAATTTCTTGACAAATTTCGGTTAGCACCCCATTGGTACTTTTAGGATGCGCAAAGGCAATAAGCTTATTATCGGCACCATGCTTTGGGGTTTGATTCAGCATTTCGAAACCATTGGCCAACAAGCGTTCCAATTCTGTTTGGGCATTCTTTACCCCAAAGGCAATATGGTGTATGCCCTCTCCTTTTTTCTCAATAAATTTCGCAATGGGGCTATCTGGTCTTGTGGCTTGTAGTAATTCTATTTTGGTTTCGCCCACCATAAAAAAACTAGTGATCACACCTTCGCTTTCTACTTCCTCCATTTTATAAGGCGTGGTGTTCAATAATTTCGAAAACAATTCATTCGAAACATGAATATCTTTTACGGCTATACCTATGTGTTCAATTTTGTTCATAAAAATAATGGTTTACAATATTAAGTCGTAATTTAGATTCCACCACTGAACAGGCTTTCTTTTTTATCAAATTGTTTACCAACAAGTCGAAAATTTCTATGTTCTACCAACACCAGATAGTTTTCGATTTGCCTAGGCAAATCGAAAAAGCTAACGGTATGGTATAACCTATCCTAAATTTCTTTTCATTTAAACTTTTATTGCAAAGTAAAAAAGCTATTAAGGATAGGTATATTTGCAGGATGGCTAACAGCTTTGGCAATCAATTAACAGTTACCTCCTTTGGCGAGTCACATGGTCCTTGCATTGGCGTAGTGATTGATGGCTTGCCATCTAATATTTTTATTGACAAGGCCTTTATTCAGAAGGCTTTAGACAGAAGGAAGCCAGGCCAATCGAGCATTAGCACCCAACGCAAAGAAAGCGACCAGTTTCAAATTCTCTCAGGGGTCTTTAACGAGCATAGCACAGGTGCACCAATTATGATTATCATTCCCAATGAAGATGCCCAATCGAAAGACTATGAGGCATTGAAAAATATTTACCGCCCAGGGCATGCCGATTTTGTATACGATAAAAAATATGGCAACCGCGATTATAATGGTGGCGGTCGCAGCAGTGCCCGCGTAACCGCCGGATGGGTGGCCGCTGGTGCCATAGCCGCCTTGTATTTAAAAACAGTTTCGAGCATAAAAATAAGTGCAATG
Source organism: Bacteroidota bacterium (assembly GCA_947496065.1). Classification (GTDB taxonomy): domain Bacteria; phylum Bacteroidota; class Bacteroidia; order NS11-12g; family UBA955; genus JABMMZ01. The sequence continues at coordinate 25,417 of CANMBF010000013.1, read as the reverse complement.
GTAAGCAGTATCTATAACATTGCCCTTGCAAAACCTTACACCCAATACGATTGGTATACTGCCGAGAGCAATGCAGTGCGTTGCCCTGATGAAACAAAAGCCTCAGAAATGATTGCATTGATTGAACGCATGAAACAAGAGGGCAATTCAGTTGGCGGCACCATTGCTTGTAAAATTGAAAATGCACCAATCGGCCTAGGTGAACCATTGTTCAATAAATTAAATGCTGAACTGTCCAAAGCCATGCTCAGTATCAATGCTGTAAAAGGTATACAATTTGGATCGGGTTTCGAAAGCACGCAACTGTTAGGAAGCGAAAACAACGACACCATCAACAACAATAGCAACCACGATGGTGGCATCACCGCAGGTATTAGCAATGGTAAAACTATTGAATTTGAGTTGGCTTTTAAACCTACCAGTAGCATCAGTCTTCCTCAAAACATGTTAAATACGTCTGGCAATTCTGAAATTATGTCAGTACCCGGTCGCCACGACCCCTGTGTATTACCAAGAGCAGTTCCAATTGTCGAGGCCATGGCAGCCTTGGTAATGGCAGATCAATATTTACTAAATTTAAGGTATATTAAATAAAATGACAGAAATATGACGTAATTTGCACGACTTTTGTCGTCTAACTTTACATCAGATTTAACTGTTAAAATGAAAAAAATATTTATTACACTTTCTTTGTTTATTGGTATCAATGCTTTTAGCCAATGTTTAACCGATTATTACTATCAACAAGCCATCAAAAACAATCCACAAATTGCAATTGATGCCTCCAATTTTTACACCCATCTTCAGCCAACAAGCGAGACCAAACGCGCCACTGTTTATATCGTCCCTGTTGTTTTTCATGTTATTCATTTTAATGGCACTGAAAATATAAGTAAGGCAACCATTGAAGAACAAATTCGTTTATTAAATCTTGATTTTAGTTTATCAAACCCAAACAAATCGGCTATTAGAAGTCAGTTTAAAAACTTGGCGGCCGATTGCCAAATCCAATTCCGTTTAGCAAAAATCGACCCAAATGGCAATTGCACAGATGGAATTAATCGAATCTATAGCTCACTAACTTTCAATGCTAGGGACAATGTAAAAGGCATTGCTGGTGCGCGTTGGGACAATTCAAAATACTTAAACATTTGGACTGTCAACTCTATTAATTCAGGCTCTGGCCAAGGCACTACACTAGGCTATGCTTACTTACCTTATAGCATTAGTGGAAGCAACAGCCCAGTTGATGGCATCGTTTGCCGTGCCGACTGTGTGGGTACCTTAGGAGGCGATCCTTTTTCTTCAGTAGGCAGAACCCTTACCCATGAGATTGGCCATTATCTTGGTTTATTGCACACCTTCGAAGGTGATTGCACAGGTACTGGTGATTATTGCGCAGATACCCCACCTGTTACAGGCACATTTGCAAATGCTAGCTGCCCTTCTGCTGGTAACTCTTGTACTAATGATATTCCTGATTTATTAGACCAATGGGAAAATTACATGGATTATTCTGGCGGTACTTGCCAAGCCATGTTCAGCATTAATCAAAAAAACATCATGAACAATACTTTTACAAATTTTAGTTTTAGAACTAATATGGTTTCTGCAGCGAATTTAAAAGCCACGGGTGTTGAACTTTCAAATGTGGCGCCTAAAGCATTTTTCGCTAGCAATAAAAAAGTCGCTTGTGTTGGCGAAGCCATTACCTTTTACGATAATTCTTGCAAAGGACTTGTAGATAGTCGCCAATGGCAATTCGCTGGTTCAAATACTTTGTCTTCCAATAAAGATACCCCAACCATTACTTATAGCAAACCTGGCAAATACAATGTAACCCTTATTGCTAACAATAGCATTGGTAGCAATACACTTTCAGTTTATAATTACATCGAAATATTGCCGAATGCTTCGAGTATTAAACCAGAGTTGAAAGAAGGTTTTGAAAGTCCAACCTTTACTACAACCTCGAACTGGAAAATTATTCCTATTGGCGCCGCTAAATACACCATTTCAAACACCCAAGCATACAGTGGCTTTTCATGTATAGTTGCGCCTGTTACCATTACTGAAATAGCCACCCAAAAATACCAATTGGTTTCTCCAAATATTGATATGCGCCCATTGAAAGGCCTCAGTCCAAAAATCTCAATGATGGTTGGATACGTTAAAAAAACATCTGCTTCATCAGAAAAATTAAGAATTTATTTATCGCGCGGTTGCAGTAGCGAATGGACACTATTAACATTAAAAAGCGCCAGTGCACTGACTTACAATTCAGCTGTATTCGCTTCAAATTTTGTGCCTGCTGACCAATCGCAATGGAAATTAATTACCAATAGTTTGGTGGGTTGCGAAAACGATAGCAATGTACAATTCATGATTGAAGTTGAAGCAGGCACTACCGGCGCGGGCAATCCTGTTTACATTGATGATATTAATATAAGCATGTTCAATACGTCCGTTTCTACCATCGACAAATCCATAGCTTTAAATGTATTCCCAAATCCTAGCAATGACCATTTAACAATTCAATACCAAAATACTACCGGTAATACCGAAGTTTGGCTAGAAAATATTGAAGGTAAAAAAGTGGCTCAAATTTCAGAAAGCAATACCCAAACAGGTGCAATTTCGATTGATTGGACGAAAGACCAAAATCTTGCGAATGGCATCTATTTCTTGCGAATTAAGGCCGACCATGGCTACATTAGCAAGAAAGTTATTTTCATAAATTAAGCAGTTTAAAAATAAAATGCTATAGCGGTCTGCCCTCCACAGGAGCAGACCGTTTTCTATTAATTAATAAAAATAGTTAATACCTTTGTCAAAATGGCCAAGCTCAAATACATTCAATTAATTCTACTTTGTTTTATTTTTTCGAAAATAAATGGCCAGTGTTTAACCGACTTTTATTATCAAAAAGCCATTGATAAAAATCCGAGTATTGAACAACAAGCCAAGCAATTTTATCAATCCATTCAACACTTTTCAAACACCCAACGTTCTACTAAAATCATCATACCAGTTGTTTTCCATGTCATTCATACCAATGGCGCTGAAAATATTAGCAAAGCACAAATCGAAGATGCAATACGTTTATTAAATCTTGCCTTTAGCAACAACCATCCTAACAAAGCCAGTATTCGCGCACCCTTTAAATCGATTGCTAGCAATTGTGAAATAGAATTCCGATTGGCCAAAATAGATCCCTATGGTCAGTGTACCGATGGTATTAACAGAATCTACAGCCCCTTGCATTTAAGTGCAACAGATGAAGTTAAAAATATTGCTGGTGCGCGTTGGGACAATTCACAATACCTCAACATATGGACTGTTTCTTTTATCGACCATCAAACCCCTGGAGGCCAAGGCGTAGCCGGTTATTCCTATTTGCCTTACAGTATTAGTGGGAACAATGACCCTATTGATGGTGTCGTCATATTACACAATTGCATTGGCACCATTGGCACTGGGCGTTCCGATTTAATGGGCGCAACATTGACGCATGAAATTGGTCATTATTTAGGATTGATACACACCTTCAATGACGGCTGTTTTGGCACCGACTATTGCGACGACACCCCTCCGGTAGCGAATGAATTTACCAATAGTGGTTGTCCTTCGAATGGCAATTCATGCAACAGCGACAACCCTGATTTAATTGATCAATGGGAAAACTATATGGATTATTCAAATGGCGCTTGCCAATCTTTGTTCTCGAGCGACCAAAGAGATATCATGCGTTCGACCCTTGCCAATTTCAGTTTTCGTTCTATCATGGTTTCCTTAAATAATTTGAAAGCAACAGGTGTCGAATTCAGCAACCAAAGCCCAATTGCGTTTTTCACAAGCAATACCCGAATAGCCTGTGTTGGCGAAGCCGTGACATATTACAACAATGCTTGCAGAGCAATTTCAACTTCGACACTTTGGGATTTTGAAGGTGCCAATTTGAACAGCTCAACTAAAGATACAGTGATAGTTCATTACAACAAACCTGGTAAATATAAAGTTAACTTAAATGTTAGCAACGCATATGGCAGTGACCTACTAACAGTCGAAGATTATATTGAAATAAGAGACCGCATTGCATTGTTCAAACCTGGACTCTTACAAGGCTTTGAGGCACTCGATTGGCTTACTACTTCGGGTTGGGAAATTTGGAAACAAGGCGATGATGCCTTTAAAGTTGACCCAACTGTTGCCTATTCTGGAAACAGATGTTTAATTGCTCCAATTAATAATATGGCTTACAAATCACAATTGTATGAGTTGGTAAGTCCACCCATCGATTTGCGACCACTCAAAGGTTTATCTCCAAAAATATCCATGATGGCAGCCTATATCCGACAAAGTACCGCTTCAACAGAAAAATTAAGACTATACATGTCAAGGGGCTGCGGTGATGTTTGGGAATTGTTATTTCAAAAAGGCGCCAACAGTTTGTCTTATAATTCGAGTAGCTATCAAAGCAATTTCAAACCAAAAAATAAAAGTGAATGGCAATTGCTCAGTCATAATTTAAGTGTGTACGAAAATGACAGCAATGTTCGGTTCAAAATACAAGTGGAAAGTGGTGGAACCAATTCGGTGTATATTGATGATATAAATATTAGCAATTATTACAGTGGAATTATCGAAACCGAGCAAGCTTTTCAAGTGCAATATTTTCCAAATCCTGCTACCCGATTTTTAAGCATTAATTATCAAAATGAATCAGGTCCAACCGAAGTTTGGCTTGAAAATATGCTCGGACAAAAAATTGTTCAGGTGATAGAAGAACAATCTAAATGTGGCGTCATTGCAATAGATTTTAAACAAAACGGCACTGCATTAATTGGTGTTTATATTTTAAAAATAAGAGCAAACAACCAAGTTATCAGTAAAAAGTTAATCTTTGCAAACTGATTTGAAAAATAACCATGGCAAAAAATCTTGTAATTGTAGAATCTCCAGCGAAAGCAAAAACGATAGAAAAGTTTCTTGGCAAAGACTATACTGTAAGGTCTAGTTTTGGTCATATTCGCGACTTAGATAAAGGAGATGAAGCCATTGATATTAAAAATGGTTTTAAACCCAATTATATTGTACCTTCTGATAAATCGAAAGTTGTAAGCGAACTTAAAAAACTAGCAAAGGAAAGTGATATGGTTTGGTTGGCATCGGATGAAGATCGCGAGGGAGAAGCCATTTCGTGGCACTTATTCGAGGTACTTGGCTTGAAAGAAAACAACACCAAGCGCATTGTTTTTCATGAAATCACAAAACCAGCCATTGAGAATGCCATCCTCAATCCAAGAACCATTGACAAGGATTTAGTTGATGCCCAACAAGCGCGAAGAATTTTAGACAGACTCGTAGGTTTTGAATTGTCTCCTATCTTATGGCGAAAAGTAAAACCATCTCTGTCTGCTGGCCGTGTACAATCAGTTGCCGTTAAATTAATTGTCGATAGAGAAAGAGAAATTAATATATTTAAATCAGTTAGCGATTTTAGAATTACAGCTGAATTATCCAAACAAGGTGACAATAAAATTATAAAAGCAGAATTACCACAGCGTTTCAAAACTGAAGCAGAGGCGCTAGATTTTGTAACCCTTGCCAATGGCAGCGAATACAAAATACAAAACATTGAAGTAAAACCTGCACAGCGCAAAGCCGCAGCGCCTTTTACAACAAGTACATTGCAGCAAGAGGCCAGTAGAAAATTAGGTTACCCTGTGGCTAAAACCATGTTATTGGCTCAAAAACTTTACGAAGCTGGTCATATTACTTATATGAGAACAGACTCAGTGAATCTCTCACAAACAGCGATTAATGGCGCTGCTGCCGAAATTAAAAAAGCATATGGCGCTGAATACAGCATGCCGCGCAACTACACTACCAAATCCGCTGGTGCACAAGAGGCCCACGAAGCCATTCGTCCTACCTATTTCGAAAACCATACCGCTGGCGATGAGCCACAAGAAGTAAGATTATACGAATTGATTTGGAAGCGTTCTATTGCCAGTCAAATGGCCAATGCAGAATTAGAGCGTACAGTTGTTGACATCAATGTGAGTCGCCCGGATAAAAACTTAAAAGCAGAAGGTGAGATTATCAAATTTGATGGTTTCTTAAAAGTATATCTCGAGGGTAAAGACGATGAGGATGATGAAGAGAACTCAGGTTTATTGCCTCCTATGTCGGTTAATGAAATACTGAATCTAAGACAGTTATTAGCTGAGCAAAAATTTAGTCGTCCTGCTCCAAGATATACCGAAGCAAGTTTGGTTAAGAAGATGGAAGAATTAGGCATAGGACGACCTTCTACGTACGCTCCTACGATTTCTACAATTCAAAAAAGAGGGTATGTGATTCGCGACAACAAGGATGGTATTCCAAGAAAATTCCAAAGTATTTTATTAAAGGACCATCAAATAAGCACCAAAACGGAAACTGAGAATGTAGGTGCCGAAAAAAGTAAATTATTTCCAACAGACATTGGCTTATTGGTGACTGATTTTTTAAGCGAGCATTTCAAAGATATCATGGACTATGGCTTTACAGCTTCTGTTGAAAAACAATTCGACGAAATCGCACAAGGCTTAACCGGTTGGGTAAAGATGTTAGAAGGTTTTTACACCCCTTTTCACAAAGATGTAGACAAAACTTTGGCTACAGCCGAAAGAGCAAATAGCGAAAAGTCTATTGGTATCGATCCTGAGTCAGGAAAAAAAATCATTGGTAGAATTGGTCGTTTTGGACCCTTGGTGCAAATTGGAGATGCGGAAGATGAGAACAAAAAATTTGCAAGTTTACGACCCGGTCAAACTTTAGAAAACATAACCCTAGAGCAGGCCTTGGAACTATTTAAATTACCACGTTTAATCGGTTCTTATAACGAAGAAAAGGTTACAGCAGCCATTGGTCGATTTGGTCCTTATATTAAATACGGCAGTTTGTTTGCTTCTATTCCTAAAGACAAAGATTTATTTGCCATTGATATTGCCGAAGCCATTGAAATAATTTTAGCTAAGCAAAAAGCCGAAGCAGAAAAATTAATGCGTTCCTTCAAAGAAGACAAAGACCTTGAAATCTTAAAAGGCCGTTGGGGACCCTATATTTCTTACAAAAAAGACAACTATAAATTTCCTAAAGGAGCAGATGCCAATGTGATGCCTTATGCCGATATTATGAAGATTATTGAAAGTTCGGCCCCTCCTGCAAAAAGCAAAAAAGCGGCTGCAACGAGAACCGCTCCGAAAGCCAAAGCGAAAGCAAAGGCCAAAGCAAAGGCGAAGAAAAAATAAGGCTAGTGTTTTACTTTAGGTAAGATTTTACGGTTGCTTTAAACCGCTCTTCTTCGTTGAACAAGAAATAAATTTCTACAGGCAACACAAAGAATTGATTGTCGGGAATTAGTTTCAATAATGCGGGTTTCAATAATTTTGAAGCATCTTTTTCCGTTACCATCACCACATCATTTTGACCAAGCATCTTTAATAATTTTGAGATGTCTGCGGCCTTATAATCATAATGATCAACAAAGCTATAGGGTACAATATTTTTGTTTAACAATTCACATTGGGCCGTAAAACTCGCTGGATTTGCAATACCACTCATGGCAATTAAACGCCCGTTATTGACGGAATCAAAATCGGCCGAACCTTTTAAAACAAAGGGCTTATGGGCTTTAATGCCTGTAAAAAAAACATGCTGATAATCGAATGGATTAATCGCTTGTATCATTTCAATTTTTTGCTCCAACTTGATGTTGGTTGGACATTTGGTAATGATGATGATGTGTGCCCGTTTATCAGCTGTTTTCCACTCCCTCAATCGACCGTAAGGCATCACATGGTCGTTGAAATAGGGCAATTTAAAATCAGACAATAAAATATTAAGATTGCAGGTAACAGCTCGGTGTTGATAGGCATCATCTAATAACACGAGCTCGGTGCCATTCTTTTCAAAATACTTTAAACCAAGACTTCGTTGTTCAGCCACCACAACGCAAGCATTGGACAATGTGCGATGGTACCAAGAAGGTTCATCACCTATGGTTTCTGCATTTGATGTTGCATCTGCTACTATGAGACCATTGGTTTTTCGACCATAACCTCTCGACAATATACCAACCTTGTAATAATTTGAAAGCCATTGATACAGCATGGCAGTATGAGGCGTTTTGCCCGAACCCCCAACCTGCAAGTTACCAACCACGATGGTTTTTAATTCAGATTGATAGGACTTCAATAAACCCTTATCATAAAGTCTATTTCTGAGCGATGTGATAGAACCATACAACCAACCAAATGGCATTAGCAAATATTTTAGTGGTGCTTTGATAGATGCAAAAGTATAATTTTTGAAGCATAATTATTTTCGAAAGAATAGTAATCAATGCAATCCCCTAATTTTGCTTTTTTAAAATTCACATGCAGGTTAAAGACATTACATCGCTAATTGAGAAGATTGCACCCCTTCACTATCAAGAAGATTACGACAATGCTGGCTTAATTGTAGGAAATTCGGACATGGCGGTAACGGGTATATTGCTTTGCCTTGACAGTACTGAAAGGGTTGTCGATGAGGCGATAGAAATGGATTGTAATTTAATTATTGCGCACCACCCAATTGTATTTAAAGGTTTAAAAAAATTAAATGGTAAAAATTATGTTGAAAGCACCCTCATAAAAGCCATTCGACACAATGTGGCCATTTATGCCATGCATACCAATCTGGATAACATGTTGCAAAATGGGGTCAATACCAAAATTGCTGAAAAACTTGAATTAGGCCGGTTAAAAATCATACAGCCAAAACTTGACACCATCTGCAAGCTATTGGTTTATGCCCCATTAGAAAATGCCGAAAGCATCAAAAATGCACTTTTTGAAAGTGGTGCAGGACATATTAACAATTATTCTGAATGTAGTTTTGAATCACAAGGCAATGGGAGTTTTAAACCAGCACTGACTAGTAATCCTAAAATTGGCACGCCAGGCCAACGCGAAAATATACAAGAAATTAAAATTGAAGTATTGCTACCAATGCATTTGATTGCAAGCACTTTGTCCAATGTACGCGCTATTCATCCATACGAAGAGGTTGCCTATGACCTCATTCAAATCAACAACACCAATCAAACGATTGGTGCTGGCATTTATGGCGACCTTACAAAACCAATGGATAGCAAGCAATTTCTGAAGTATATCAAAGAGAAACTGAACCTTCAAGTGGTTCGCCATACAGCTTTCGAAAAGCCCATTAAAACGGTTGCTATTTGCGGTGGTTCGGGTAGTTTTTTAATTCAAAATATCAAGCAAATTAAAGCAGATGCTTATATCACTGCTGACATCAAATACCATGAATTTTTTGATGTTGAAAATCAATATATGCTATGTGATATAGGGCATTATGAGTCTGAAATTTACACTTTAGAGATATTTTTCAAGGAAATTAAAGAAAAATACCCTAATTTTGCGGTCATTTTTTGCAAAGAAAATACAAATCCAATTCAATATTTTAAATAAACCATGGTAGATATATCAATAGAAAAAAAACTGAAGGCCCTTTGGGAATTACAAGAAATCGATTCTAAAATTGACCAGTTAAACTTGTTAAAAGGTGAATTACCAATGGAAGTTGATGATTTGGAAGATGAAATTGCTGGTTTAGAAACCCGATTAGAAAACATGCAAACTGAAATCAAGAATTACGAAGGTGAGATTGCAGGCTACAAAGCTAAAATCAAACAATTCGAAGAACTTGAAAAAAAGTACAAAGCGCAATTAAGTGCCGTTAAGAACAACAGGGAATTCGAAGCATTAAATAAAGAACTCGAAATTGCAGGTTTGGAAATTTTAGCTGCAGAAAAAAGAATCAAAGAGACCCATTTACACATAGACAACAAAAAAGTTGGTTTAGATGCTGTAAAAGAAGATATAGCAAGCCGCAAGAAGGATTTAGATTTCAAAAAGAAAGAACTTAAAACCATTGTAGGCGACACAGAAGTTGAAGAAAAAGAATTAACAAAAGAGCGTGTTGGTCTTGAAAAACAAGTGACCGATCGTTTGATTAAGGCTTACAAGAGAATACGCAAAAATGTTAAAAACGGTATTGCTGTAGCGCCCATCATGAGAGGCAGTTGTGGTGGTTGTTTTTCTAAAATTCCACCTCAAAGACAAAGCGATATCAAACAACATTTTAAAATTATTGACTGCGAACACTGCGGTAGAATTTTAGTTGACAATGCAGTTACAGGTATTGTGAGTGAAATCATTGTAGAGGAGGAAAAACCTAAACGCAGAGTTAGAACCCTTAAAGCTACTAAATAAGAGCATCTCATGCTTTTTAAAGCCATATTGAAAAAGAACATCTTATTAGGTGTTCTTTTTTTTATGCTGATTAATTTAGCAGAGGCAAAGGCCTATTTTAAAATGACCGAACCATGTTTAAGAGCCCAAGCTTTGCTTTATAAACTGCGCATTAGCGAAGCCAATCAAATATTATTAGAGGAAAAAACGAAAACGCCAGATAATCAAGCCATTCCTTGGCTGCAGGAATATTGCTTATATATTGGCCTTTTTATTTCTGAAAATGAAACCGATTATAAGCACGAACAGGGCAATTGGAAAGCCCTCATCAAATCGGTAGAATCGCAACCTTTTGAAGATGCTTGGTATCGTTTTATCTTATCCGATATGTATTTGCACAGGGCCGCTATGCGGTTAAAAATGAACGATAACTTCTCTGGGGGCAATGATATTAAACTGGCCAATGCACTTTTGAAAGAAAACGAAAAATTATTTCCTAATTTCCTTCCCGACAACAAAAATTCGGGTATGGTTAGTGCATTGTTCAGTGCTATTCCTAAAAATTATACGTGGCTTGGCAATTTATTGGGTTTTGAAGGTAACTTAGAAGAAGGCTTAAAGAAAATTGAACTTTATCTAGAATCAGATCTTAATGACAAGGAGCACCAGTGGCTAAAGGTTGAAAGTGCCTTTATTTACGCTCTACTGCAGCATAATTTTCAAAAAAAATCGAAAGAAGCTTGGCGCACCATTACACCCTACACTGCCGATTATAAAAACTATATTTTATTAAATTATATGCGGGCGACCATTGCTGGCTATGCAGGCAAAAACGAAGAACAGATTAACATATTGAATGCTAAACCATACCATGCTTTAGCTTTGCCATTTTATTACATGGAATATATGTTAGGCTTGGCCAAATTAAGAAAATTAGATGCCGAGGCCAATATCCATCTAAAAATGTTTACCGTTAAATTTAAAGGTAAAAATTATATTAAGTCGGCTTACAGATATCTGGCCTGGTCCGAGTTAATTGCGGGTAACGGCATTGCTGCCACCACATACTACTCACTTTGTACCAAATATGGACAGACCTACCAAGAAGAAGACAAACAAGCACTAAATGAAGCCCTAGACCCTATTAAATGGCCAAATGAATTATTGGAAGCACGGTTGTTATTTGATGGGCATTACTTTCAACAGGCATTAGATAAATTAGATAAAATTAAGCCTAATACACTTGTTAATACGAAGCATTTACTTGAATTTAATTACAGAAAAGCACGTGTTCAACACGAACTCAAAGCCTATGGAAGCGCATTGGTACTTTACGACAAAGTAATTACTTTAGGCCAAAAAGAATCCTATTATTATGCAGCCTATTCAGCTTTACAGATGGCAAACATTTATGAAAACTTAAATAATAAATCATCTGCTAAGTTGTATTACAACAAGGCCATTGCTGATTTTCCAAAAAACAAGGAATACGTTAACAGCATTGAACAAAAGGCCAAAAGTGGCCTAAAAAGAATCGGCGCTTAAGGCTTTGTTATTGTCCCGATGTTGATTTAAAAGACAATTTTACCCTAAAGAAGCCGCAAAAATTTAGTACTAAAAACTAATTGAGGCCCTCTATAAATACGTAAACTATTGATTTATTGTTATTTAAAATTTTCCAGTCAATTTTTATGTAGATGTGTTCTGAAGCTTAGAAAAAAAATAATTTTTAATCGAAATGCCTAAAATTTCAAATTATTGCACAATTTGAATCGAACAGGTAAAAAATAAAGTGCTGTAAATCTGCTTTTTACATAAATTTTCAAACTTTTGGAAATCGCATTGAATTCTTTTGTATACTTGAGTATAAGTTATTGAAATCGATAGGATTATATACTTAATGAGATTAAAAACCTAAAAATATACGCATGAAAAACTAACCGATCACCTCAAATAAAACATACTAAAACTAACTAAACTATGAAACACAACATTTACGCATTAAACAAGATTTACAAAGATTCCTTTGTGAATTTTCCGACCAGGAAATCTACGCTGCTGGTCGTTCTCTTCAGCTCTTTTGCCTTTCTAGTAAAAGCGCAGCACCAAGAGGATTCAACAATTGTATTGTCGAAGAATGCCTTCACAATATCGTTTGTTCATACGCCCGACAGTTTGCTAAAGTTAGAGATTGTTAACAATCAATTAGAGGCAATTACCCCATTTTTTATAGAAACCTATCTAAAGGGGTATTCATTAAATACAGAATCTATCTCCCAAACGCTCAACAACGCAGAGGTTCCAAATACAATTGAAAAAGTATACGGACCACAGTTTGTTGGCTTCGGGCTCGACTACCTGCCACCTTTCGGCAATTATAAAACTTCATTTGCGACCGAAAACCGCACAAATGAAGCTACATCATTTGTCGTAAGAATTTCAGGTACAATTAACGGTCAACACGTTATTTGGTCGAATTCATATAGTTTATAACCAGTTCCATTTAATTCATTTTAATATGCGAACTAGCATGAAAACCGTTATGGTCATGGTATTATTGGCCCTAACATCTACTGGCGACTTATTTGGCCAGTGTCCCTCTAACCTTGGATTTGAAAATGGTGTATTCAGTCCTTGGAGTACTTCTACAGATAGTAATTTTATAACCCCTGGTAGCAGAAGATATTACAAACCAGGTTTGAGTCCAATAATCGCAAGTTACGGTAGCACTGATAGATGGTTAGGAACTATCAGCAAACCAGATCCTGCTTGTGGCACTTATCTAACAAGAGTTGGGAATGCAGGTATCAAAGCAACTGCCGATACAGTTTACAGAAAATATGTCATCGATAGTTTATCAGACAAATTAACTATCTACAGTCGCGGTGTTTCGGAAATTGCGCACAATTATTGAAATTTAGCAACCATCGAAGCGCCAGGATTCGGCTATGAAATATATGTTAATGGCCAAAAATTAGATTGTTTAAAAGGGGCCTTCTTTTGTGGCAATGCCGATGCCCCGTATGTTTGGAATGTTGGTAATTTCAAAGACACCTCCAGTGTTCGTAAATCAGTGGGTTGGGCCAAGGAAGTCTTAAATTTTGCTTGTTTCGTTGGCGATACCATTGAAGTACGTTTATTCACACGCGATTGTATTAAACTCGGGCACTATGCTTATGCTTACTTCGATGTAATATGTGGTGATACCACCAAACCTACCATTAGCAAAATCATGGTTAATGATGTTATTGATGCCGATAAATTAAACCTTTATTGCACCAATTCAACGACATTATATTTAAAACCCAATACCATTATTTGTCCTGTTGTTAGATCAAATGTCAATTGGAAACCATCCTCTTTGGTGATTGGTGCTACCAATCTCGACAGTGCTAAAATAAGCATGCCAGATTCAGGTTGGGTGTATGCGGAGGCTGATTTCTCAAACTTCTGTACATCGGTGCACATTCGAGACTCCATCTTTATCAAAAAATTAAATGCCGACCCACACGATAACATACCAAAGATGCCCCGCAATTATTGCGACTGTTACAGTGATACCCTTGATTTCGGAACCACTACCGTAACGACTGTGAGAAATCAAAATGGTAACACCATGTCACTCAGCAATGGCCTACTTATCCTAAAACCTTGTGATAATTTTTATGAAGAATCCTTCTGGAAATCACCTTCAGCTCGAACGGTACTCAACAAAAGCCAAATTGGCACTTCAGGTTGGGTTATCGGCAATAGCGATGGAGCAATAGGTCAAGATTCCATTTTGGCTGGTGGTATTGTCCGCTACAATATCGACTATAAATCTACCAAAAAATTCTTTGTAGGCATTAACAATAACAATGTAAGTAATAACAATGATATGACACACTCAATCTATTACAACGGTGGTATTATCACTGCATACTATAATGGATCAGTGCAGGCTTCTTTAGGCACTTATACTGGTAGTGATGTCATAGAATTTAGAACACTAAGTAACAGAAGGATCGAAATTTGGATTAACGGGGTAAGAAGACATACCTATTCCAGCGGTCAGAGACCTACATTCCCTGTATTTCCAGATTTTGCAGCCCAGTGTAATGACACTGCTATCGTTAATAAAACTTCCATCTTCGGACCAACCAAAAATATCAAAGCTTTTACAAGATTGATGGTACCAACCACATTTAAATATTCTATCACCTATGTCGACCGATGCGGAGCTACAACCAGAGATACCATAACAGTAACACCAGGTTTTACTTCAACCTTAAACATCCCAAATAACAATGTTTGCGGCCTTATACCTGTTAATATTACGGTAAGCTCGCCTTCTATTATGGATGATTTGTATTCAACAACCGATGGTAATGGCACAATTAATACCTCCTTACCAACCGCGACTTACGAACCTGTTGTATCAGATTATGGCGTGCCAGTTAAAGTCATCATCACTTCGGTTTCTGGCCGTTGTAACAATCCCGATACCGCCATGTTAACATTCAATGAGTTGCCAGTTAGTAATGCCGGTCCTGATGTATCTTCACCACCAGCTACTTTTGTTGTAGGGGCATTGCCTTCGGGAGCCTGTACAAGTTGTGCATCCATCGAACATGCATGGTTGCCAAGCGTATCATTAAACGATTCAACTTTGGCGAATCCAACTACAACCAAAGCAATGCTTTCAACAGGTTACTTGGCTTTAAAGGTATCCGACCCTACCACAGGTTGTTTTATTATGGATACAATGAATATCCTTATGCCTTTGCCTTTAAATGATTTGTCATTGGAAAGCAATTGCACAAAAGATGGTGTCATTGATTTTAGATGGAGCTTAACACCAACCGAAGAGCATTTCTCATTCGGTATCGAATACTCCAGCAATGATGGCGAAACATGGACCTCATTGGGCAATATTAAATCTGATTTCAATAATTTGGGTGTCGGTCGTCAAGAATTCGAATTATCGATTGATAAGTTAAAAGCTGAAAATGTGAAGTACCGCTTCTACTCAATTAATATCGACAATACAAAACGCACCATAGTGCCGATTAATTTAGATTGCGTTGACAAGACCGTTTACAAAGTATTCCCCAATCCATTTACAGGCAATATCAACGTTAATATCAATTCGCCAACAAGCACGAACAAACAAATCGCCATCCAAATATTTAACGAATATGGTCAAACAGTTTATACGATGAACAAACCTGGCGGCACCGACTTCACAAATGCGCTATTCCTATTAGATGGCACCGAAAATTTAGGTCAGGGTATTTACTTCCTGCAAGTAATGAGCAACGATGCGATTGTATATAAAACGAAAATAACGAAGATGAATTAAAGCGTAACCTGAACCAGAGATATTTTCCATGGGGATGCTGCGCTTGAGGGTAAAGGAGGAGAGAAACAAAGAGTACCCTGAACCAGAGATATTTTCCATGCTGGAAAATATCACGGTTCAGGATAACCAATCTTAAAATATCTTTTTTCAAAAGATATCAAGGATTGGTAAAGATAAAACTAGAACTAAAAAGGGCAAGGGGTGGCATCATTAGGTCATTCCTTTCCTTTTTTTTTGTTTATAAGCGTTGCTGTTATTTTGGCACTTAATAAACACAAGGGTATGCCGCCGCCAGGATGCACACTGCCACCACAAAAATATAATCCTTGAACAGCCGATGAAAAATTCGCATGTCTGAAAAATGCCGCCATTCTATCATTGCTACTACTGCCATACAAGGCACCTCTGTAACTCGAAGTCTTTTGCTCGATTAAAATAGGATCTAACACCTTCTCATAAACAATTAAATCGGATGTGTCCGTCTTAAACATACGGTTCAATTTATTAATAATATTGGTTCTAGCACTTGCAACTAACACTTCCCAATCTTGACCGTCATTCGCTGGTACATTGATCATTAAAAACCAATTCTCATGTTCAACAGGCGCATCCGATGGATTCAATTTAGAAGTGATGTTGATGTAAATCGTTGGATCGTCATCAATGGTATTGGATTTAAAAATGGCATCAAATTCTTTCTTATAATTTTCAGAAAATAAAATATTGTGAAGACCCAATTGTTTAAACTCTTTTTTAATGCCCCAATAAAAAACCAACGCACTGCTCGATGAATTCACCTGCTTCACTTTTTCAGGCATTTCAATTTGAGGCAACAAATATTTGTAAGCAGGAAACACATCCATGTTGCAAACCACCTGATCGGCAGGTATACTTTCACCTCCTATTTTTACACCAATCACCTTTTCACCTTGTGTTAAAATTTGTTCAACTTTTTGATTGAAAAAAAACTGCACCCCATGTCTTTTTGCTAAATCGACTAAACTATTGGTGATGCTCACCATACCTCCCTTAGGGAAATAAACACCCAATCCAAATTCAAGGTGTGGTATAATGTTTAATGTGGCCGGAGCTTGGTAAGGATTGCTGCCATTGTATGTTGCAAAGCGATCGAACAACTGTATGGTCTTTTCTTTTTTAAACCGTTTGCTATTCAATTGGTGCATGGTGCTAAACAAATTAATGCGCCATAAATTAGCAATGCCTCGCAAGCCTTTTCGGTTTAAATAGGTACTGAGTTGATGCAATGAATTTTCTAAAAAAACAGGGGCCGTTATTTTGTATAAAAAAGCCGCTTTTTTAAAGAATGCATTCACCGCATTTTTATCCTCCCCCAATTTCTGTTCTAACAATTCAGCAAACTGCTCGCGATTCGTTGGTGCGTTAAATTGGGTGCCGTCTTCATAAAAATAATGACAACCAATGTCCAATTGTTCATATTGGAAATGGGCCGCTACAGGTTCGTTTAATAAGGTAAATAATTCTTCAACAAATTCAGGCATGGTAAACAGCGAAGGACCAGCATCGAACCGAAAGCCAGCTTCCTCAAAATCGCTGAGTTTACCGCCAGGATAAGCATTCGCTTCGTATACCGAAACAGCATGACCACTCGCACGCAATCTTATTGCAGCCGCTATTCCCGCTATGCCCGCTCCAACAACAATAACTTTTGCCATAAATTTGAGTTCAAAACTATTAAAAAAAAAGGGTGCGCAACGATTTACTTTTCAAATTGCGACTTAATTCGCTGAAATATTAAGCAATAGAAAATTTATTTATGATGCCAAACCTCAACAATAACAAGCTTTAAGCACCAATTCAATGATGTGTTACTAAATTGTGTTTTGTCAATAGACCCAACAAGTTTACTTTTGCACTTTAATGAGTACAACACAAGCGGTTCTGCTTTTAAAAGATGGCACGCATTTCATAGGCACAGCAATAGGCAAAATTGGCACTACTACTGGCGAAATTTGTTTTAATACCGGAATGACCGGTTATCAAGAAGTTTTCACAGATCCCTCCTATTTCGGACAAATCTTAGTTCAAACCAATGTTCACATTGGAAACTATGGCACCAATTTAACGGAAGTTGAATCGGGCGGCATTAAAATTTCTGGTTTGGTATGCAGCACTTTTGCGCACCACCAATCAAGAAAAATGGCCACCTCTTCAATCGATGATTATTTTGTAAATAACCAAGTAGTCGGCATACAAAACATAGACACCCGTCAATTGGTTAGACACGTAAGAAACATGGGGGCAATGAACGGTATTATCAGCAGCGAGATTACCGATTTAGTGCAATTAAAAGCAATATTAGATGCAGCCCCAGACATGGATGGCTTAGAACTTTCAACACAAGTAACCACTAAAGATTTTTATACCACGGGTTCCGACCTTAGTGAATACAAAGTGGCGGTGCTCGACTTTGGTGTTAAAAGAACCATGCTACAATGTTTGAACGATCGCAATGCTTTGTGTGGTGTCTTTAATGCTCATGCAACAGCCCAGCAAATCATGGATTGGAAACCGGATGGTGTGTTAATTTCTAACGGCCCTGGCGACCCATCGGCCATGGACTATGCAGTAGAAACCGTGAACGAATTAATGGACAACAACATGCCTTTGTTTGGCATCTGCTTAGGCAACCAATTATTAGGCAGAGCCAATGGCATGAACACTTTCAAAATGCACAACGGTCATAGAGGCTTGAACCACCCAGTGAAAAATTTAGCGACCGGCCATTGCGAAATTACCACCCAAAACCACGGCTTCGCTTTGAAGAACGAACCGAATGATAAAATTGAAATTACCCATATCAATTTAAATGACGAAACCATTGAAGGTATCCGCGTAAAAGGCAAAAAAGCTTTTAGCGTTCAGTACCACCCTGAGTCATCTCCAGGACCGCATGACAGCAGATATCTTTTCGATGATTTCTTTCAGTCAATGCAAGCATAGCACAAGTTATTGGGTTATTAAGTGAAATACAGAATACAAAATAATAATTGAAAGAAGAGATAAAAAGTTTTGAAGATTTAGAATGCTTTAAGCAATGCAAAGCACTCAGACAAAAAGTTTCGAAACTTGTAAAAACCTTTCCAACTATTGAACAATATAGATTAACCGACCAATTATTAAGATGTTCAAGATCGACCACCAATAATATAGCAGAAGGATATGGCAGATTTCATTTTAAAGAGAACGCACAATTTTGCAGGCATGCCAGAGGCTCTTTATTTGAATTGCTCGACCACCTTCAAATTGCTTTTGAAGAATCCTACATTGATACAACTGAATTAAAAGCCCTAGAAACTGAAACGAAGAATTGTATCAAAATATTAAACGGATTTATCAAATACCTAAGCACTCAAACCACCCAAAAGTAAATCCCCAATAACTAGTATCAATTAACTTAATAACGACTAAAAAATCCCCAATAACCTAATAACAAATAACTCAATAACCAATAACAAATTATGAGCCTAATAGCAGACCTAAAAGCAAGACAGATACTCGACTCAAGAGGTAACCCTACTGTAGAAGTTGATGTCATAACAGAGAATGGATTCTTAGGAAGAGCTGCTGTGCCAAGTGGCGCCAGCACTGGTATTCACGAAGCGGCAGAATTAAGAGACAACGATAAAAGTATTTACATGGGCAAAGGTGTTTTGAAAGCAGTAGCCAATGTGAATGAAATAATTTTACCTGAGTTAATCGGTTGCGATGTGTTTGAACAAAACATGATCGACCGTTTGATGATCGATTTAGATGGTACCCCTAACAAATCGAATTTAGGTGCGAATGCAATTCTTGCGGTTTCATTGGCCATTGCCAAAGCAGCAGCGCAAGAAAGCGGTCAGAGTTTATACCGCTATTTAGGTGGTGTAAATGCGAATACTTTGCCACTGCCAATGATGAACATTTTGAACGGTGGTGCACATGCCGACAATGCCATCGACTTTCAAGAGTTCATGGTAATGCCTGTGAAGGCCGATACTTTCAGCGAATCTTTACGAATGGGTGTTCAAATTTTCCATGAGTTAAAAGCCGTATTGAAAAGCAAAGGCTATAGCACAAACGTAGGTGATGAAGGTGGATTTGCACCGAACATACAGTCGAACGAAGAAGCTATTGAAACTGTTTTGATGGCGATTGAAAAAGCGGGATTCAAACCTGGCGAAGATGTCTACATTGCCATGGATGCAGCCGTGAGTGAATTATGGGATGCAGAAAAAGGTTTGTATGTTTTCAAAAAATCTGATAAGCGCCAATTGACTGGTGACGAGATGGTAGATTATTGGAAAACATGGACGAACAAATACCCAATCATTTCGATTGAGGATGGTTGTGCCGAAGACGATTGGGCGAGTTGGAAAAAATTAACCCAAGCCATTGGCGATAAAGTACAATTGGTTGGCGATGATTTATTCGTCACCAATGTGAACAGATTACAACGCGGTATTACCGAAGGCATAGGCAATAGCATTTTGGTGAAGGTGAATCAAATTGGTTCGTTAACCGAAACCATCGATGCGATTAACTTGGCAACAAGAAATAGCTATACCAATATCATCAGTCACAGAAGTGGCGAGACAGAGGACAGCACCATTGCGGATATTGCGGTGGCTATGAACAGCGGACAGATTAAAACGGGTTCGGCTTCGCGTTCTGATAGAATGGCGAAATATAATCAGTTGTTGAGAATCGAAGAAGAGTTGGGCGCCAATGCACAATTCTCTGGCAAAACTTTCAAGTACATCAAATAAATAACAGTATTAAAATAACAGTGAGGTGCAATTGAAACATTGCACCTTTTTTTGTGCTTTTCTTTGAATAATTCTTGTTCCAAAAAAAATTAAACACTTCATTTTAAGCAATTTAATAAATATTTTTAAAATTAAGTTTCAGAAAGTATTGAAAGTTTAAAAATATATTTTACGTTTGTACTATGCATCTAGAAGAAGCCAAATACAAGTTTATTCAATCATGGGGAACCTTGGGTTCTCAGTGGGGAATTAACCGCACCATGTCCCAGATTCACGCCTTGTTGTTGGTATCGGCCGAGCCATTATCTGCTGAAGATGTGATGGAACAATTGAATATTAGCAGAGGCAATGCCAACATGAATTTAAGGGCCTTGATGGACTGGGGTTTGGTGACCAAAGAAATTAGACCAGGTGATAGAAAAGAGTATTTCTATGCTGGCAAGGATATGTGGGAAGTGGCCAGAAAGATTACCTACGAAAGAAGAAAAAGAGAAATAGAACCTATTTTACAAGTGGTGAACGAATTGAAAAAAGAGAACATCACCGGTAAAAATAAAGCAGAGATAGCCGCCTTTTCGGATACCATTGAGGAGTTGAGTAAGTTTACCAATAAAGCCAATTCTATTGTCGACAAGTTCATTAAATCGGATGAGAACTGGTTCTACAAAACCTTAATGAAACTCGTGAAGTAAAAAAATTTGCCATCTATGTTTCAATAATTACTGAAAGTATAGAATATTAAATATGATTAACTATAATATTATCGGCTACCTGGTGTATCTACCAATCACTTTCTACATTACCATTCATATTGGCAAAGTGTGTTATACCAATGGTGAGCACTATTTGGCCCGCATTATTAATGATCATCCTGAAATCGTAAAAGCCATTAACTCACTCCTACTCTTAGGCTATTATTTATTGAACCTAGGGTATGCAGCTATTACACTAAGCTTTTGGCCAAACATTGACAACTGGATTGTATTAATAGAAACCATAGGTACCAAACTCGGTCAGATTATATTACTACTAGGTGTTATGCATTTTAACAACATGCTAATGACCTACCTCATTGCACAACGCATCAACCGCACGCAAACTAAAAACATGAACCATACTAACAATTAATTATTCATCCTTTAAATTTTATCATTATGGACAATCAAAAAATTATCATCATCGCTTACATTATTTACTTACCAGTCGCTATCTTTTTAACCTTATCGGTAGCGCGCAGTTTATTTAAAAGCGGCAAGGTTTTTATGCTCGACATTTTTAATGGCCGCGAAGAAATTGCCTATGCTACGAACAAGCTTTTCGAAGTGGGCTTCTACCTCTTAAACATCGGTTATGCCTTGCTTATTTTGCGCTTCAACCAATCCATGTACAACTATCAATCGATGATAGAATTGCTGAGTGCTAAAATCGGCGGCTTCTCTATTTACTTGGGCATTATGTTGTTCTTAAACCTTTACTTGTTCTTTAGAGGCAAAAGAAAATCGAAAGAACAACGCGCCTTGCAAATGAATGTTAAAACAGTTTAAAATTAGCTTATGAAAATCCTCTTCTATTTTGAATTGGGCTTCCTAGCAATCATCAATCTCCTTTTATTATTCGCACTGACAGGCAGCTTGTCAGTGCGAATTTGGGAGCTCATTGTGGTTGCGGGCGGCATTGTTGGTCCTATCCAAATACTCACCGCTTTCTCTATGCTCTTTTGGAAAAGATTTTGGAGCGACCATTTTATTATTTATCTTTTGTTAACGGTCCTAGTCGGTCTCCTATTCATCATAGGCAGTCATCATTTGATTAGCCACGACCTTGAAAAAACGATTAGCATTTCACTGATGTTTTTCTGCTTTGGCCTCGCCCACTATTTTGTTTTTGCACTGTATGATTTAAGTCGCTTAAAAATAACCAAACAATTCTCATGAACAGCAAAACGTTTACAGCGCATAGCACACTGATGGTTTTAGCAAATATCACATTGCTGTATTTTGCCATCGATAATTTTGAACGCAATACCATCCCAGCCTTGGCTTGTATTGAGTTGGTGATTGGACCCCTACAAGTCTTGACTGCATTGATCTTGTTTTTTCGCAATCCAAACACGCAGTCTTGGATGTATGTATATCTCATTCTTGCTGTCATTCTCATAGTTTCTACCTTCCCCATTATAAACACTGAAAGCATTTGCGACCTGCAATATTATCTAGCACCTGTGCTCATTATCTCTTACCTTGTGGCCCATTCCTTTTTGTTTGTGGTTTACAACATCAAGAAAGTTTATAAATAAAAAACACTATGAAAAAAATAATCATCGCTGGCGGCACCGGTTTTATTGGCGACTACCTCTCCCATTATTTTAAAAACAATGGGTATAAAGTCTCCGTCATCTCCAGACAAGCACCCCATATTCAATGGACCGATACTGAAGGCATTGCCAATGCATTGGAGGGTGCCGAGTGTTTAATTAACATGGCGGGCAAGTCAGTCGACTGCCGTTATAACGCAGCCAATAAAGCAGCAATTTTGAGCTCGCGGATAGACACTACCCAACAATTGGGCGAGGCCATAAAAGCTTGTAAAAATCCACCTAAAGTGTGGATGAATTCGAGTACCGCTACCATTTACAGACATGAAGAAGCACTTGCCAATACAGAATCTACTGGCATTTTAGGCGAAGGCTTTTCGGTGAGTGTGGCAAAGGCTTGGGAAGAAACCTTTTTCTCATTCAACTTACCACAAACACGACAAGTGGCTTTGCGCATCGCCATTGTATTGGGCAACGCAGGCGGTGCTTTTGTGCCTTTAAAAAATTTAGTGAAATCTGGTTTGGGCGGCCAACAAGGCAATGGACAACAACTATTCAGTTGGTTACACATCGAAGATTTAAAAAACATATTGGTGTTCATCCTGCAAAACGAACAACTAAAAGGAGCCATCAATTGTGTGAGTCCGAACGCCATTCAAAACAAAACCATGATGCAAGCGTTGAGAAAAGCCATGCATAAACCTTTTGGTTTGCCTGCGCCTAAATGGTTGCTGCAACTCGGTGCACGCTTCATCAATACTGAAACAGAATTGGTATTAAAAAGTCGTTGGGTGTATCCAGAAACTTTGTTGAACCATGGCTTTCAATTCCAATATCCTACCATTGAATTGGCCTTAGAAAATCTAATTTACAAACAACTACTTACCTGATTTTTTCTTTTTTGCACCGGCATTAAAATTCTTGCGCGAACTTTGTTTAGCCCTTACTTGCAGGTGTTCTTTTGAACGCGTGTTTTTCTCTTGCTTCAAAGTGATTTTATCTTTGGGCACTGGAGCCACATATTTACCTTTGGCCCTTGATGGTTTAGGCGTTACTAATTTTTCTGCAATCTTTCCAAAACCCAAATCTTCGCCATCGTATTTTTTCTTAGCCACCGCTTTTGAGAAACGGTTTTTTTGATTCTCGATACCTGCTGGATAGCGCACCTCTGCAGGTTTGCCTTTGAAGGGTTCGCGTGGTTTTAAAACTTCATCGCCCGCTTTAAAAGGCTGTATAAATTTAGACGCTCTTTTTTTAGACCCCTTATCCTCTCTGTTGAATTGAGGCGCGTGTTTGTAATGATCGCGCGACTTTATCTTCTTTCCTTTAGGCGTAGCACCTTCCATCTGAACTTCGTTGTGCGGTGTTTTCGATGAGCCTTTTACAAACTCGTTCATTCTATTAATTTCGGTGGGCGTTAACTTTCTCCATTTACCCAAAGGCAAATCACCAATGGTAATGTGCATGACACGCACCCTTTTTAATTCGCTTACTTTGTATCCCAGAACTTCGCACATGCGTCTAATCTGCCTGTTGAGACCTTGGGTCAAGATGATCTTAAATTTCTTACTCCCGAGCGATTTTACAATACAAGGATGCGTTACCGTATCTAAAATAGACACCCCTTCCGCCATTTTAATCACAAAATCGGGGGTAACGGGTTTATCAACCGTTACGATGTATTCCTTTTCGTGTTCGTTGCCAGCCCTTAAAATTTTATTGACGATGTCCCCATCATCGGTGAGCAATATCAACCCTTCTGAGTCTTTGTCTAGGCGACCGATGGGAAAAATTCTTTTGTTGTGATTGATATAGGCGGTGATACTGGTTTTATCTTTCTCATCTGTAGTTGAGGTAATGCCTTTGGGTTTATTAAAAGCAATGTACAACGACTCTGTTTTCTTGTTTTTGATGATTTCATCATCCACGGCCACTTTATCGTTCTCCCCTACTCTACTAGTAGGTTTGGCCAATTTACCATTAATGGTCACCCGTTCTTGTTCTACCAAAATATCGGCTTCTCTTCGCGAGCAAAAACCAGTAGAACTGATGAATTTATTAATTTGTATGCCTTGCGTTTCCATCTGGGTGCAAATATACAATTATATATCGAGAGCATAAATGCGCTGGCATTAAAGCCCAAAGCGCCTAGGTGCATTTAAATTTTATAATCGCTCTTAAATAAATATCTTTGCATCCCTAATCCTGAACCAGAATAATTTTTGAAATCAAAAACCAAACTGTTCAGTGCAACTGGAGAGTTTTCCGAGTGGCTTAAGGAGCACGCTTGGAAAGCGTGTATATCGCAAGGTATCGAGAGTTCGAATCTCTCACTCTCCGCCAATTGAACAATGGCCTTCCGCAAATGCGGAAGGCCATTTATTTTTTCATCTAGGCCCCCAAGCGCGAAGTGCTTGAAGGGGACTGGATGAAAAAATAAATGCTCAAAATTCTTTAGAATTTTGAGCATTGTTCAATTGAAGCCACCTCCCCTGAGATCATGCAAATAATCTCATCCACTTTCTATTAATAAAATTATCTTTAGAATTTTGAGCATTGTTCAATTGAAGCCACCTCCCCTGAGATCATGCAAATAATCTCATCCACTTTCTATTAATAAAATTATCTTTAGAATTTTGAGCATTGTTCAATTGAAGCCACCTCC
>CANMBF010000012.1 GCA_947496065.1 Bacteroidota bacterium | reverse complement strand
ACCACTGGATAAATAGTCCTTAATAACTTCATGCTTGTCTTCGTCAGTAAAATATCTGACCGATTTGGGTATTATAATTTTGTTCATATTTACACTTTTTTGTGTAAACCTATTTTAGGACAAGACAGGGAGAGGCTTTAAAAAACCTAAAACTCAACCAAAACTCAATAAACAATATGTCGCGAATACCATCCATGTCAGAGCCATAGAAGGCCGAAGCGCCTTTGTTTCTTATGTGTTTTGATTGGCTGAGTGGTTAGTTGTGCTTTAGTTTGCAGCATTATTGCCTTCAGAAATGCTTAACAATAAACAACCTTTTTTAAAGGCTTGTGCATTTAGCGTAGAAGTATTCGTTACGAATAAAAAAGAGAGGAAGCCTAAGGCGATTTGAAAACTTTTTTTTCATAATATTGAAATCTTGATTAACAAGTATAATGAAAATCCGAAAAACGCAAATTTTACCACCATTTTTTTGTCGAAAATTGACTTTTATCCAAGTATAAACTCCATAAGTTTTTCTACAGAGGACAGTTCACTGGAAGCTTGCCGGTGAACAGTCATAGAAAAGGCATTATTTTTTTGGTTGAATTGGTGTTCAATAATAAGATTGCCGAAGTTATAACATTCGCTATTGAGGTGTATTTTTGTTTTGATGGGTTTCAAAAAATGGCGGTGAATCGTCAGTCTAAGGCCACTATCAAACAACTCTTGTCGCTCATCACTCAGCGATAGGGTGTAACCATGTTGACACAATTTGATTTGAAAATAGTCCATTAAAAAAACCCATTTCTAGTTTGTTTAATATACTAGGTTTCCATTTGATAACAGTGGTGTCTGCGTTTTTTTTGTAATCAAAATCGTCTGAACCTTTACCAAATACTTCATTGGCATAACTCCCGCTCATTATTTCAAGTACCTCGTTGACATTCATTTTAAGCCAATGTTGATAATGTTCAATAAATGAATCCGTGCGAATTAATACCTTTGTCTGCATAAATAATTAAGATGGACTGATAACCTTTAAACGTTGTTCTGACATTTATAGTATTTTTGAATTATAAAAAATTGTTGAATTAAATGAAAGTAACTTTTTGGGGTGCAGCGAGACAGGTCACGGGGAGTATGCATCTGCTAACCTTGGCCAATGGATTTAATATATTAATAGATTGCGGGTTGAATTATGAGAATAAAAAAACCTTCGATGATGATAACCGAAACTTTCCTTTCTTACCTGAAAGTTTAGATCTAGTAATCCTTACCCATGCCCACATCGACCATTCAGGGAATTTACCCAACCTTTTAAAACAAGGTTATAACGGTCAAATTTTATGTACCGATGCCAGTGTTGAATTAACCAAAAATTTATTGCTCGATTCTTTGAATGTGCAACAAATTGAAAGCAATAAACGCAGTGGCGTACGCAGAAAAAAAGGCAAGCAAGCCAAGTTCTCCAGAGCCGAAGGTCAGCGCGAAGCAGTTACTTTATACAACCGCAAGCATGTCGAAATGGTATGCGATGCCATGGTTGGTATTGCCTTTAAAAAGCCATTGGTCATCAATGAACAATTAACCATAGAGTTTTTCGAAGCAGGTCATATTTTAGGGGCAGCATCTGTAAAGATGACGTTAACAGAAAATGGTGAACAAAAAATCATTGGCTTTACTGGCGACCTAGGGAATTACAATTCTAAGTTAGTAAAAGACCCGCAGCCCATGCCCGATATTCAATATTTGGTGAGCGAGAGTACCTATGGTGGTCGCTTGCATACTGATGTGGCCGAGGCCGAATCTCTGTTACTCGAATACGTTAACAATACCTGTGTTAAATTCAATGGTAAATTGGTGATACCTGCCTTTAGTGTAGGTAGAACTCAAGCCATTATCTTTGCCTTGCACCAATTGCAAGTCAAAGGCTTATTGCCTAACATAAAAATTTATTCTGATAGTCCTTTAGCCATTCGTACCACTAAATTATACGACCTGCATTTAAGTAGTTTGAATGATGAGGCACAAGCATTTTATAAACAACACGGACATTTATTTGCCTTCCCCCAATTAACCACTATCGAAGACAGCAAAGAGAGTGAATTCATCAGTATGTCGCCCGAGCCATGTGTGATTATTTCGGCCGCTGGTATGGTCGAAGGTGGAAGAATTCAAGAGCATGTAAGAAACAATATTAGCAACCCCTATAGTACCATATTAATTGCAGGTTTTTGTGCCCCAGGCACCTTAGGTGCTGAGTTGTTAATCGGTCGCCCTACCGTAAACATTAACAAACGCGAACGCCAAGTCTATGCCAAGATCGCTCGTACGGATGCGTTTAGTGCACACCCCGATCAGAATGGTTTAATGCGTTATTTCGAATCGGTGAACTACAAAAGTTTGAAGAAAATCTTTTTGGTTCACGGCGATGAAAGCAGCATGGCCAAATTCAAAGACCTCCTAAATCTACCAACAGTAGAAATGCCAATGGAAGGCCAGTCGTTTGAGTTGTAAACAAAAACGCTTTTTTTACCACACAGCGAAGCTGCTTTGATTCAATTGATAAAAAATTTACTTATCAAAATAAGTATGATAAGTTTTTTTTTAGGAATTCATAATACTAATAATAGTTTTAGGTTATGCTATGGCTATTACATTTCTCATAACTTTTTTTGAAGTACACATAAGCGATTTTTTACTTTGTAAAAAATGGGTTGCCTTGAATATTGTGGCTTACGATAATAAAACAGAAATTCGACCACAACCACTTAATTAAATAAAAGGAGTCTACATTTATTATTTAAAAATCATCATATAGATTTTATTTCTATGCAAAAAAAGGGCGTTCAACAAATGGAGCTAACCCTCTTTTTAAAAATAAGAAAATCTCCCCTTAAATAATTGCAAGGCAGCATTGATGCTAAAAGAAATTTATTCTTAAATCAATATAAGCGATTTTTCACATTGTAAAAAGGGATTGTGATGCTTATGGTTCCTTCCAATTTTTTTACGAAGTAAAAAAAACTTATGTTGACTTAAAAAACTTTGAGCAAAAATCAAAGTTTCTAAACAACCCAAAAATCACATCTAGAAACACAAATCAATAGACATAACTTATCACACTTATGTGGTAAAATCACCCCCTATGGTCGTCAGTTACCCCTTGTATATTTCCACCACGCGTCTAGAGATACCACCCTCATCAAACCGCCCCAAATGTTGTTTGTAATCGATCTTGTCTTGGCCTCTTTCCAACAATTGTTGCAACGCATATACAATGCTCGCTTCATTGTTCGTGTCGAAATACAAAGTGCCCTCAGGTGCCATCTCTTTAAACACCGCTATGTTGTTCACCGCCATGGGTAAGCCGGCATAAGTCGCTTCTATCAATGGAATACCAAAACCTTCTATCATACTTGGATATACAAAACCTTGCGCTCCTCTGTATAACAATGGCAATTCTTCTGCCGAAATATCGTCAACTAAGTTGACTAGTTTTTCAATGCCTAAACTTTTTATTAAGGCAACACAAACGTCATAGGTTTCACCTTTTCGGCCTGCTAAAACCAATTGTATGTTTTTATTTTTTAATGCTGAGAATGCTTTTATCAAGGGCAAATGGTTTTTGCGCGTTTGAAAACTGCTCACATAAAGCAAGTAAGGTTCATTTAAACCTTTGGTTGTTTTAAAGTCTTCAACCGCATCAGTAGGGTAGTGCAACTGGTGCAATGGTCCGCACGATTGGTAAACAACTGCTATCCTTTTGGCATCAGCGTTGTAATACTTTATTAAGTCATTGGCTGTGGCCTGACTGGTAGCAATAATGGTATCGGCAATTTTAACAGCATGCCTGGTTTTAATATCGTAAATGGTGCGGTCAAGCCATTTGTAATGCCCCAGAAAAGGTTTGAAAATGACATCGTGTAAGGTCACAATTTTTTTGAGAGAACTCGGATAATGGCCGAATGGCAATTCATTGCTTAGTCCATGAAATACATCAAGACCAGTCGCGGTAATGTCTTTAACAATACCCTTCTCTCTCCACAAAAAACCACTGCCACTTGGTTTTACAATGTGTGCATTTTCTGGATGATTGTAGACGTTCGGTCGCTTGTCAAATAAATAATAGGCGTGCGCAGGAAAATCTTTGCAAAGCGCGTTCACCAATACACGGCTGTAGTTGCCTAAGCCTGTATTGTTGTGAAAATACCGTTTTGCATCAAATCCTATTTTCATTCAATTTTTATACTGCAACATTGTGCTCTCTCAAAGCATCGTTCAATGATGTTTTAAGATCGGTACTCGGTTTTCTTTTACCAATAATAATGGCGCATGGCACATGGTATTTGCCCGCAGGAAAATCTTTTTCATAACTACCAGGTATCACTACACTTCTTTCAGGTACATGCCCTTTATAGGTAATAGGTTCTGGTCCTGTTACATCGATAATTTTTGTAGATTGGGTAATGGTAACACCAGCGCCTAAAACAGCTTCTTTTCCGATATGCGCACCTTCTACCACAATACAACGCGATCCTATAAAGCAATCGTCTTCTATAATTACTGGAGCGGCTTGCACCGGTTCTAAAACACCTCCAATACCAACCCCGCCACTTAAATGGACATTCTTGCCAATTTGCGCGCAACTACCTACAGTCGCCCAGGTATCCACCATGGTGCCGCTGTCTACAAAAGCACCTATGTTCACAAAGCTTGGCATTAAAATAACACCCTTATTGATAAAGGCACCATAACGCGCTACCGAACCCATTACGGCTCTAACACCTTGACCAGATAAATCGCTTTTCAAAGGAATCTTGTCATGAATTTCGTAAGGACCCATTATATGCGTTTCCATGGTTTGAATAGGGAAATACAAAATCACACCTTTTTTCACCCATTCATTCACCTTCCATCCATCGGCTGTTGGCTCGGCAACACGAATCTGACCTTTATCCAAACTTTCAATTAAGGATTTGATAGCTTTTTGAGTCTCCGCTTCTTTCACCAATTCGCGATTGTCCCAAGCTTTTTCTATGATGGTTTGTAAATTTTGTAAGTCTGTCATTTGTCCTCTTTTTATAGATGCAAATCAAATCAAAATATTTCATTCGAAGGCAAGTTTTATAAAAAAGAAATCGATTATCCTTCAACAATTGATTACCTCACCAATGTAAGGGTGCCCGAAAAATGTTTGACATTCAATTGAAGGCTATCTCTGCATTCGATGGAATAAACATAAACATCTTGCGGGCAATTCTGATGCTTGTATTGTCCATCCCACCCTAATTCATAATGGGTCGTTTCAAATAATAAAAGCCCCCATCTGTTAAAAATGCGCATGGTTATATTTTTATCTCTTTTGGTAACGGGTTTAAAATAATCATTCTCTCCATCGCCATCTGGATGGAAGGCGTTGGGAATAAAAATGGCTTCATTGTCATTGATAGAGATCGTTTTCATAGCAGTGTCTTTGCAATGCGTTTGGCGATTGATGGCAATTAAACGAATGGCTTTAGTTCCTTTTTTTGTGTAGTGAAAGAAAGGGTACACCTCCGTTGAACTATCTGCAAAAGGAAAATCGAACCGCCACTCAAATTGATTGGCGCCTGTACTTGCATTCAATAATCTAAAGGTATCACCGGTTTCAATAAATGGTGTGCTAAATTCAAATTCTGCTAAAGGTTTTTTATTGACCAAAATCTCAATGGTAAGAATTGAATCGCAACCGAATACATTACTAAATGTGTCATGATAAATGCCAGTCAGTGTATACGTTTTTCTTCCAATTGTAATTTGCTCACCCTCGCAAATAGCGGCAGTTTGTGTAACGCGTGATACTGGTAGGTGTTTAATTTCAGTCGTTAAAATGGAATCGCATCCAATGGCGTTTTTAAAGGTGTCTTGATAAATACCCGCTTGATAATATCGATGCTTTGCAACTCTATAAAAGTCGCCCTCGCAAATAGAAATGATTTGAGAATGTGTAGATACTTTATTAAAACTTAAATGGGTGGTGATAATGGTATCTAAACCATAATTACTAAAAATAGTATCATTAAATCGACCAGCAATTTTATAATGGTGTTTGCCAATTGAAAATGAATCGCCCGGACAAATTTTAATCAGCAATGGTTTGAGAATAAAGGGTTCTTTTCTTGTCGGTTCACACAATTCTATTGGTGGTATTCTTGGATTGATTTTGGTGAATTGAAAACGAATCTTATTTTGAAGATTCATCCAAATAGAACCATCTTTAGACATGCCACTTGCATATAGTTCGCCATCGGTTTTAATGATATAAGAAAAACGCTCGCCAGCCATGATATCATTCACATTTGTCGCTACTAATTTAGGTTTGTAAAGGCGAGACTCTGTGGTGCCGCCTTGACCATAGCCATTGAATCCCCAAGCGTAGCAATTGTGGTTAGAATCTAAAGCCAAAAAATGGTCGCCATCATTACAACCTGAAATCGCTACAATGTTTTGTAAACCTTTGATTAATTTCGGTGTCTTATTGTCATTGATCGTACCATTGCCATTTGAGCCATTCATGCCAGAGCCCCAAGCATAAACATTGCCATATTTATCTAGGGCCAAAGCATTGCTTTGATTGGCTTTAATGTCTACGATGTTTTCTAAACCTTTGATTTTTTGAGGCGTCAATGTCGTAGAAAAATAAAAATTTCGGCCGGCTTGCATCACGGTGCCATCTGCTAATAAAATTGTATTGTTAGAGCCAGAGTTGGCAACCCTCACCGCATTTTTAATCCCAATCATTTGTTGTGGAATTAAAGTGCTATTTTCGTTTATTTCATTATTGCCAAATGATCCATTTAGATTGGATCCAACAGACCAAACGGTGCCATCTGTTTTTATGAAAGTAACAACATCCATTCCGGCATCTAAGAACTTAACTTTATCTAATACTTTAACAGGTTTATTGCCCGCTAAATGGCCCCATACCCAACCCGATTTGTCGTATCGGATTGCGCCCATTAAATAGCCAGTTGAATAATAAAGTACGTGCGTCATGCCGATAACCCGCGTAGGTGTTGCATGTCCAGTATTGGTGCCATCTCCCAATTGCCCGTATTCATTGCCGCCCCAACCAAACAGTTGATTCGTGTCGCCACAAATGGTATATGCAGAATAAGCGCCTACAGTATAGTTATAAGGTTTGTACCACAGTCGACCACCAAAGCCATCACCTACAATACTGTTTTGAGCATTCGCGACTTTTAAAGCAATCATAATTATTAAAACCAAAGTTGCATTTTTTAAAGAAAGGTTGTTGTTTTGTAAAGGATGTTTTTGCATAAGCTGATGAAGTTAAAAGGTGATTGATAAAAGAACGGTAACTTGAAATCAAGACACAGCATTATTTAAATGTGTTGCCTGTTTCCTCATTTTTTTAATAATGTTCCTAAAAGGTCATAGTTGTGCTATTCAATAAAAATGTCTTAAATTGCATGTTATTAAGCGTCTAACCCAATGATAAAAAACATAAAATATAAACTCTTGTATGGCTTTCTGTTTTGCGTTTTGACCTTAAGCGCGCAAATAAACTGGCCATCCTATACAATGGTGTCGACTAATTTTTATTTACATTCTTTAGTTAATTCAACAGCATTCGTTTATGGTGGTTTGTATTCGAGTGATTCATGTTATGTTAAAATCTTAAACCAGTCAAACGCACTTTTGAAAGAAAATTCAAGTGCCTTTCAAATTATTCGTCCTTCACAAAAAATATATCATCAATGGCAAACCAAAGATACATTTCAATTTATTGATGTTGCTTGTTTTGATGAAGAAAGTTTAACTGTCCTTGAAAATTCATTTGTATTGAAACAATACCACGGTACTGTTTTATATAAACGCCCAATAAGCTTGAGTCTAAGAATTAAAACGACATTAAATGAAATTACACTTTTATTAACCAACGAAAATGTGAAATTTATTTCATTCCTTCCTCCACATGTGCAAGCCATCAATTTTGTTGAACGCAGCAACCACCGCGTATCCCACTTTTCCCCCAATGTTCCCAATGCCTCATTGTTAACAGGTAAGGGTGTTTCGCTAGGTGAGTGGGATGGAGGCGATATCGGTCGCCACATCGATTTTGATAGTCGCTTAACCGTTGTTAAAAAATTGGGTATCAACTCGCATGCTACCCATGTTGGAGGCACCATGGCGGGAGCAGGAAACCTTGAGCCCGATGCCCGAGGCATGGCCCCCGAAGCAAAAATATTTAGTTGGGATTTCAATGGTGATATACCAATTGAAATGGATACCTGTCAACCTAAATATGGTTTTCAAATTACACAAAATTCATATGGCTACTGGACTAATAATTGTATCGATTTTGCACTGTATGATATAACCAGTACAGACATGGATCGCTTGTCGAATAAACGCCAAGATTTATTGCATGTGTTCGCAGCTGGAAATTCACGAGGCATGAATTGCGTTTCAGGTGGATATAAAACCATCTTGCCAGGCTTTCAAAGTGCTAAAAACACCTTGTCGGTTGCCGCAGTCAATAGCACCGATGGTGACTCCTATTTTAGTTGTGCTGGTCCTACACAAGATGGTCGTTTTAAACCCGAAATAAGTGCTGTAGGGGTGAATGTTTATAGTACCCAAAATAACAATACGTATTCAGGCGGATGGAATGGTACCTCAATGGCAACGCCTGGTGCATCAGGCTCCATAGCGCTTTTATACGAGAAATTTAAAGCCAAGTACAATGTGTTCCCAAGTAATTTTTTAGCTAAAAATATCATCTCCAATTCGGCCGATGATATCGGAAACGCGGGGCCCGATTATTACTTTGGTTTTGGAAGAATCAATGGACAAACCGCTGTCAATTTAATCGACTCTGGTTTTTGGAACATCGATAGTGTGGCCAATAATAACAGTTATTTAGATACCATTTATTTACCGACCAATTTAAATGAACTGAGGGTCATGTTAACTTGGAATGATATTGAAGTGAATCCTTCATCAAGTCCCATTTTAGTGAATGATTTAGATTTAACAATTACCGATTCACTCGGCAATGTCTTTCAACCTTGGTGGTGCAATCCAAGTTTGCCAAGCGCCTTGGCCATTCGCAAACGCGATAGTATCAACAATATTGAACAAGTCACCATCAAAAATCCCAATAGGGGGCGTTATATCATAAGCGTTTTTGGAAAGAAAATTCCGTTAGGGAAACAAGCTTTCGCCATTACTTGGTTGAAAGAACCAAAGAAATTAAGTGTCACTTATCCCAATGGTGGTGAGTCGATGTTGTCGCCATCAACAGCTGCTAAAGCACAAATTATTCGCTGGGATAATTTTGGAGTTTCGGGCAACTATAAATTAGAATTCTCAAAGGATAGTGGCCTCAGTTGGCAAGCCATCGCCTCCAATGTTCCCAATGCCCAAAGGTATTATGTCTGGCAAACTTTGGCAGATACGATTACCACCGGTCGTGCTTTAATACGCATAAGCAATGGCACCATTGCCGATGTTTCTGATAATGTGTTTAGCATTGCTAGTCCGATTACTGGCCTTAATACATTGGCCTGCGATAGTCAGTTATATTTGCGTTGGACTGCCATGCCGAAAACAGCTTTCTATACTGTCTATCAAATGAAAAATGGAAAAATGCAAGCCATCGGTACAACAAAGGATAGTGCATTTTTAGTAACCAAATTAAACAATACGAATTTGTATTGGTTCTCTGTTTCTCGCAGAACCACCAATGGAGCCGAAAGCATGCGCTGCCGTGCCATTTCAGGGACACCTACCAATACTAATTTCCCTCCGCGCATAACTCTTCAACCCAAAGATACCAGCACTTGTTATACCAATATATTTTTTTTAAAATCCAAAGCTACCGGTACCAATCCCATTACTGCCACTTGGGAGTATAGTAAAAATAATGGCACTACTTGGTCAGCCATTGGCAATGCCATCGATTCAATTAACTGTAAATTGTATGTATCTGATTTTAGTTATTGGGTAAGACGTTCCTACAAAAACGTATGCTTGGCTCCAGTCTATTCGAGATCTGCAAGTGTTAAACTCGATTCTAACTTGGTGGTCAATTTTTATAATAAAGATACCACTGTTTGTTTTGCAAGTACTATCAAAGATTCTATCAAAGTAAAAAGTAAAGTGCCAGCAAAAATTACTTGGTACAACGATTCTGCAAGTGCCTCCATTGTTTTGCAAAAAGGTACATCTAATACTTATACAACTACTATTAAAAGACCTTTGGCGATATGGGCCGAGGTGAGTAATTTATGTGGAATAACTAAATCTAAAGATCTAACCAAATCCGCCAAATTAAATGGCAGAAATGATTACAGTTTATTTCCTGTGCCAAGCATCACTGCCGTCGATACACTGAGGGCTTGTGTGGGTGAAACCATCTCGCTTGGACCAACCTTATCGGGTGGGCGACCGGGTTTCCAAAAGCTATTAATTAAAACCGAAGATTCAACCTATTTGCAGAATAGCATCAGTAAAAAAATTATTAAAAATCAGGTCATTAAATTTTATTACTTCGATAATTGTTATCCTGATACCATAACAAAATCTGTATACATCAAAATGTATCAGCCATTAAACTTATCCATCATTAAAGACTCTACCATTTGTTACAATACCAAAGGCACCATTAAAGCACAACCAAGTGGAGGCAATGGAAGTTATACGTATTTATGGAAAGACTTAGGAGCCAGTGTTAAAATTAGAAACATGACCCTTACAACTACCCAACGTTTTTATTTAACACTAACTGATAACTGTACCGAAAAATCAGTTTCTGATTCTGTATTAATTACGGTTTTGCCACCTTTGTCAATCGTCTTAAGAGCCAATAAGGATACCATCTGTAATGGTACATCCGTCAATTTAAGCATGTATCCCGATGGCGGTAGAGTAGGTACTCGCACGATAACATGGAAGAACAATCAATTATCGGGCACAAATCCTAGTATCATTTTAAAACAATCAACTTGGTTGCCAGTTACTTTAAGCGATGGATGCAGTCCTGCAAAAACCGATTCTATATTTGTGTTTGTAAGAGAACCGCTCTCTATAAAAATAGATAAAATAGATACCTTGTGCCATGCAAAATCAGTGACACTAAAAGCGCAAGTGAGTGGTGGAATTAGCCAACAAAGCATCGTCACATGGAGTCCTTTATCAAAAACAGGTACTACAGTTTCGTACTTGCCTTTAAATACAAAATTGATTAAAGCCACTGTTTCCGATGCCTGCACAGTGCCTACTGCAAGCGATAGTGTTTTGGTGAATGTCTACCAACCATTGGCCTTAATCATGACCCAAGATACCTCAACTTGTTTTGGTAAAGCCCTTAAGTTAACCGCACAATACAAAGGTGGTAAAACCAATACCCAACACTTTTATTGGAACCAATTCAAAACAAATAGCATATTGGTCGATTCATTTAAAACAGCTACTTATCACATCGACTTGAAAGATGCTTGTGCCGATAGTCTAAGCAGTGATGTGCTAGTAACAGTTGGTCAAAAATTAGGCATCAGTCCATCCGTTATAAAAAAATGCAGCTACGATGATCAGCTCGTTAACTTTACAGTTAATTCAACTTACCCATCCACCCTTACTTGGGACCGCTTACCGAGCGGCAAAACACAATTGTTTAAAGACCAATTGAGCACTCAATATACAGCTATTATAAATGATGGTTGTAGTGATACCTCTCATTTTATTTTACCAGTGTACGTCAGCGATTTTAGTAAAAATAATTTCAGTATCAATAGCGTCATTCTTAAAAAAACAGCGTTGAAATTGGACATCAATAGCTTCGATAATTACATCGATTGGGGTGATGGTCAGTTAACAAAAGAAAGCGATTCATTAGCCACACACACCTATAATAATTACGGTCGATTTAACATCTGCAAGATTCAACGCGACAGTATTAATTGCAGCGATACAATTTGCCAATTATTGATGAACGATGATCCAATTAGTTTCAAAAATTACCAAATTAGTTTGTATCCTAATCCTGTAAAAGATGTATTGTATTTAAATCTGAACCAATTAGCAGGCGAAATAAAATTGAGTATTACCGATGCCATTGGTAAGTTAATTATAAAAAACCAAAAACTCTATCCTCCATATGAAGATTATGCGATTAATTTAATTGGCATTGCCTCGGGTGTATATACCCTGAAATTAGTAGTGAATGGAGAAACTTTCACTGCCAAATTTGTGAAACTTGGTCAATAGAAATTGGATGTTGTGTCGTTGTGTTTTATTGTTTTTTATTTTGTGCTCAAATTTGTGTTTGTCGCAAACTTTGGAGAGCAGTTTGTATAGTAAATCAAATCTATTAAACGATATAAAACATCGCAAACAAATTGAATCCTACTATTTAGGATTTTCTGATATAAAATCTAACTTGTGTTTGAAGGTGGATAGCCTATTTGATGTATGCAGTTTTAATGAGATAGTTGCCTTTATCAATGATACTTCACATGTTTTGAAATATTATGCTTTTCAATATATAGCAAGTAAAAATGACTCCTTCGCGTATGAAGAATTAAAACGCAACATATGGGATACAACTCTTTTATTTACACAACAAGGTTGTTATTTCGAAACTATGCGTTTCAACGAGTTATTGGTTCACGAATACATTCAATTTTTAGAATTTAAGTATTGTACCGGTGGGACCATTGGATGTAATAATAAAGTATACAACTATGGGAAGCCAAATAAAAAAATATGGCGTAAAAAAAGACGAGAATTAATTCAACTTTTAATGAAGAACCGCATGGATATGCAAACTTTTAAATATTTGTAAGATTCATAATTAATCTGATTTTGTTCATTTATCTAATTTTTAAACTAACTATACAATGCTTTCAATTTTTTTAAGCAAATTTGCGACTCATAACCGTTTAATATGTTGTATTCAAAATTAAAAGTTCTAGGCTTGTTCATAGCCCTTTTGTCAAGTCAATTCATCTTCGCCCAAACCGCTCGCATGTTTACCATGGAAGAAGCCGTGATGATGATTGATAAAAATACCAAACAGTCTTTAAGGGCCAAATCATTAAGTCAACTGCAATGGTTGCCAAGTGGTAATAAATATAGTTACGTCATTAATGGGGTAGGGGCGCGCATTGTATTAACAGAAGCCGAAAATGGCAAAGTGGATTCTACTACAACACTTGTCGTATTAAACGAAGCCATTAAAGCATTCGATTCAAAGTTAAGTCTTAAATCAATTCCCGTTTTTCAATGGTTAGACAACGAGAATTTTAGAATTAAGCATGGTGCCAAATTCCTTAATTATAACATCTCATCTCAAGCGTTTCGAGAATTATTCACAACCAACGAAAAGGCTGAGTTCGAAGAAATAGAAAGTACCAAAGGCTATATCGCTTTTATCTTGAATGACAATATTTATATCACAACGGGCTCTGGTATCAAACAAATTACCACCGATGGTGGCAAAGGCATTGTCTATGGTCAAAGTGTTCACCGCAATGAATTTGGTATTACCAAGGGTTTATTCTGGAGTCCTAAAGGTAATAAGCTAGCCTTCTACCGCATGGACGAAAGCATGGTAACAGATTATTCTATATACGATAATAGCACAGTACCTGCAAGTACCACCACCATTAAATATCCAACGGCTGGGGCCAAAAGTCACCATGTCACCATTGGTGTATATGATTTAAATAACGGTAAACTAAATTACTTAGAAACAGGTGAACCGAAAGAACAATATTTAACCAATG
Source organism: Bacteroidota bacterium (assembly GCA_947496065.1). Taxonomy (GTDB): domain Bacteria; phylum Bacteroidota; class Bacteroidia; order NS11-12g; family UBA955; genus JABMMZ01. The sequence goes on along the minus strand of CANMBF010000012.1, from coordinate 48,436 downwards.
TAACATGGAGTCCCGATGAAGAAAGCATTTATGTAGCTATTGTTAACCGCGGTCAAAATCAAATGTTCTTGAACCGTTACAATGCTTTGCATGGTCATATCGAATTGTCTCTGTTCGAAGAGCGCGATGAGAAATATGTCGAACCACAACATCCCTTGTATTTTATTCCTGCTAGTCCCGATCGTTTTATTTGGCAATCAGAAAGAGATGGCTACAACCATTTGTATTTATATAGCAACGAAGGTCAATTAATCCGTCAACTCACCCAAGGCAAATGGATGGTCACCAATTTATTGGGCACCGATGCCGACGGTGAAACAGTTTTCTTCGAGAGTACAAAAGAAAGTCCACTCGAAAGACATACCTACAGTGTTGAATTAAATGGTAAAAACTTTAAAAAGCTCACTACCGAACAAGGCACCAATGCAAGTTTTGTAAACAAACGCGGTACTTACATTCTCAATTATTTAAACTCTACAACCGTTGCACGTAAAATTACTTTGATCAATACAAAGAATGAAAATGCAAGTAAACTATTATTAGATGCCCCAAATCCTTTGGCCGATTTTAAATTGGGTGAAACAAGTTTGTTTCCTATTGTTAGCAATGGAACCGTCTTGCATTGCAGAATGATAACACCGCCCGATTTTGATAAAACTAAACAGTATCCTGTTATTGTTTATGTATATGGCGGTCCGCATGCGCAAATGGTTACCAACTCATGGTTGGGTGGTAGCAATGGTTGGATGCAATCAATGGCCCAACAAGGTTATATAGTATTCACATTAGACAACAGAGGTTCATCTAACCGTGGACATGAATTCGAAAGTGCGACCCACCGTCAATTGGGTACTTTAGAAATGGAAGACCAATTAGCCGGCATTAATTATTTAAAGAATTTGAGTTACGTGAATCCAGATAGAATGGCTGTGCATGGTTGGAGCTTTGGTGGTTTTATGACTACTTCGATGATGACCCGCATGCCTGGTGTTTTCCAAGTGGGAGTTGCTGGCGGTCCGGTAATCGACTGGAAATTATATGAGATTATGTACACCGAGCGCTACATGGATACCCCCGAAGAAAATCCTGAAGGATATGCCAAAGCCAACTTGATTAAATATGTCGATAATTTGGAATCTAAACTCTTAATGATTCACGGTTGCGATGATGATGTGGTCTTATGGCAACACAGTTTGTTGTATTGTAAAGCCGCAGTCGACAATGTGAATACCAATTTAGATTATTTCGTTTACCCTGGTCATAAACACAATGTGGCTGGTAAAGACAGAGTGCATCTGATGCAAAAGATCACCGATTACATCATGGAGAATTTGTAAAAATTATTTGTGGTTCAACGTATCCACTAAGCCTACATTTTCTGCATTCACGGCCTGCATCTCACTGAGCTTGTCAATTACTTCTTCGTAAATCACTTCGAGTACCTCAGGGTATTTGCAATAGTAATCATGACTCTTTCTAAAAATACTGTCTTCAACTTTGTATTTCTTCATTACAAAATACCAGTCCTTAGATTTATCGCGTGGGGGACCTGAATTGTTGTTGTAAGTAGCAGCATCTACTATTCTTAAATCCACTATCATATCCACCATTTTCTTTTCTTCTATGACCCATTTTGGTTTACTCGATACTTTTTTATGGCCATCCGAACAGGCACTTAGCATAGCTGTCAGAAAGAATAGACTTATAATAAGCTTGTGTTGCATTACTTTTGCAAATGTAATGATTGCTGAAAACATAAACCATATTAAACAAGAAGTAGGCCACAATGTGAAATTGGTAGTGGTTTCTAAATTCAGAACCATTTCAGAAATCCAAGACGCATACGATGCTGGTCATCGATTATTTGCAGAAAACAAAGTTCAACCTTTGTTAGAACGCTATGAGGCCTTACCCAAAGACATTGAATGGCATTTAATTGGGCACTTACAAACCAACAAGGTTAAATACATTACGCCTTTTATACACACCATACAAAGTGTCGATAGTTTAAAATTATTAATAGAAATTAATAAGCAAGCTTTAAAAGATGCTCGCGTTATTGAATGCCTACTACAAATTTACATCGCCCAAGAAGACACCAAGTTTGGATTGAGCAAGGAAGAGTGCATTGCATTATTAAATGCAGATGAATTAAAAACACTCAACAATATAAAGATTACAGGTATCATGGGCATGGCCACCTTCACCGATGATTTGCAACAAGTAGAAAGGGAATTTAAAAGTTTGAAATCCTTCTTTGATGAATTAAAAACACTCAACAATATAAAGATTACAGGTATCATGGGCATGGCCACCTTCACCGATGATTTGCAACAAGTAGAAAGGGAATTTAAAAGTTTGAAATCCTTTTTCGATGAATTAAAAGCCCAATACAATTTGCCAGGTTTCGAAACCATTTCGATGGGCATGAGCAACGATTACAATTTGGCCATCGCTTGTGGCAGTAATCTGATACGTGTAGGTACTAAAGTTTTTCAGTAGGTTTTAACGATGTATCTCAATGACATATAAAATGTAAAGAATGATGCGAGATTAATCAGTATAAATTATTTGGATATCTATTCCTGTTTGACAGATTTTTACAATCCTTTTTAATGATTCCATTTATTCTCTTTCCAATTGCTAGGATTGTTGATGATATAATTTTTTATCCTATTGCCAACCGCCAATTGCCAATTGCGAGCTGCCAACTGCCAACTTTCCCGTTGCCAACTTGAATTTATATATTATTCGTCTTGTATCCCAAGGATTGCAAATAGGCTTTTACCTTTTGTACCTGGTCGCCTTGAATCAATATTTCGCCTTCGCTAATGCTGCCGCCAGTTCCACAGTGGTTCTTTATTTTTTTTGATAGGGTTTCCTTGTCATCGGCCTTGCCAATGAAGCCAGCGACGAGGGTTGCCTTTTTTCCGCCGCTTTGTTTGGTTTCCAAACGTATCATCAGTTTCTGTTGTTGCGGAGGTAAGGTTTCTGCTTCTTCTTGTTCGTTATCGAATTCGAAACTAGAATCCGTGCTATAAATCATGCCTCCAAAATCGCGCTTTATTTTTTTGTTACTCATTGCTCAGTACTTTTAAACTTAAAGGTTCTATATTAATATTTATTTCTTTGCCTAGCCAAAGGGGTTCGCCATCGGCATGCACGCTGCCTTCTCGTTCACGTTCAATTTTAAAATCGGTGCCGGTATAGACTTTTGTTTTTTTATTTAAATGTAATTTGCCTTGCAATATATTGGTCAATATACGTGGTAATTCAATGGCCGAAAATTGTTTCAACACCACTAAGTTCATGAGGCCATCATCGGGCAATGCACCTGCATGGACGCGCACATTATTACCCCATTGGGTTGCGTTCGCAATACTTATCATAAAGGCTGGTCCTTGCCATATTAAACGGTCGTTTTGGAAAATTTTATAGTGCTCGCTCTTGTACCCCAATTGCTTAACAATTGTTTTAACATAACCTTGTAATCCCCGTTTTTTATTATCGGCAAACAAACTGCTGATGTGGGCATCAAAACCAATGCCACCAACATTCACCATGCAATGGCGATTGATCCATATCGTGTCTATCTCTTTAGCATGACCAGTTCTTAATAATTGAATTGCCTTTTCAGTATTCATTGGGATATTAAAATGTCGTGCAAAGCCATTGCCCGACCCTAGTGGAATAATACCCAAGCTAATTCCGGTATTTACTAAACTGGCGGCTACTTGATTAATGGTGCCATCCCCACCTGCTGCCACTACTATGTTTGCTTTTTCTCTGATGGCGCGTTCAGTTAATAAGGTAACATCCGAAGCTTTCTCAGTTGGCCAAACCAATACATTATACTGAGAGTCTGCCAATAAATTAATGACCATTTGGGGCAAGTCCTTTAACTTTCGTCTCCCTGAAAAAGGATTGTAAATCACAATAAGTTTAGGGAGCTCAGCCATTGGAGAAAATATTATTTATTAAAGGCAAATTGAATAATGTTGGCACCCATTTTTAAGGCTTGTTGCCTTTTTTCTTCAGGGTCGTTGTATACTGCTTGGTCTTCCCAGCCATTGCCTAAATCAGATTCATAAGTAAAAAAACAAACCAATTTGCCTTCATAAAACAAGCCAAAGCCTTGCGCAGGTTTACCTTCATGCTCGTGTATTTTTGGTAAACCACTATTAAATTGATAAGCTTGGTGGTAAATTTCATGACTGAAAGGCAATTCAATAAAATCTAATTCAGGGAAAACTTTTTTCATTTGTGGCACGATGAATGGTTTTAATCCATAATTGTCATCAATCAATAAAAAGCCTCCAGAGAGTAAATATTTTCTTAAGTTTTCAGCTTCAGTATCACTAAATATTACATTGCCATGTCCCGTTAGATAAAGCCAAGGGTAGTTAAATAACTCGGGAGAACCAACATCTACTGTTGCTTCAGCAGGATTGATATTGGTTTTAATATTCTGATTACAAAAGTTAATCAGGTTGGACAAAGCAGTTTTATTGGCATACCAATCGCCTCCTCCTTTGTATTTTACTTTGGCAATCTGAAAACCATAATCAAAGGAAGCCGAACTCAAAATGAGCCAAAAAATTGCTAAAGAAAGGATGGATTTGCTTCGCATAAATGAAAATAAATAAGCCTTACAATTTTAAAGATAATTTTATAAAATATTATGTTTTATTTTGAAACTTAATTGATGTTAAATAAAAAAGACCTTCGTATCGTGTTTTTCGGAACCCCCGATTTTGCCGTTGCTTCACTGAAAGCAATCATCGATCGTGGATATAATGTGGTTGGTGTGGTCACTGCGCCAGATAAACCTGCCGGTCGTGGTTATGAATTGCATCAAAGTGCAGTTAAGAAATTTGCTGTTGAACATCATTTGAATGTCTTGCAACCGGTTAATTTAAAAGCCGATGACTTTAATTTAACATTATCGAATCTAAATGCCGATCTACAAATTGTTATTGCATTTCGCATGTTGCCCGAAAAAGTATGGAACAGTCCTCCGTTGGGTACCTTTAATTTGCATGCCAGTTATTTACCAAACTACCGTGGTGCGGCGCCTATCAATTGGGCCATTATTAATGGTGAAACTAGCACAGGTGTTACCACATTTTTTTTAAAACACGCCATCGACACTGGAAGCATATTGTTACAAGAGTCGACCCCCATTTTGCCCGAAGACAATGTCGGTACCCTGCACGATAAACTCATGCAACAAGGCGCAAATCTTGTTGTTAAATCATTGGATTTAGTTTTAACGGAAGATTATGAATTGCAAGAACAAGCCGATGGTGAATATAAACACGCCTCCAAAATATTTACTGATCATTGTAGCATTGATTGGCATAAGAAGGCAAATGAAGTACATAATTTAGTGCGTGGTTTGTCTCCTTTTCCAACAGCTTTTACCGTTGTCAATGGAAAGAAACTAAAGGTATTTGAAACGGAGATTACAGAGCTGGATTCAATCCAAACAGGCGCTGTCGAAATAATTGATAAAGCCTTATTAATAAGTTGTGCCGATAAGAAAATAAAACTGTTGAGCATTCAACCCGAAGGTAAGAAGCGAATGCCAGCTGTCGATTACTTAAATGGTTTCAGAATTACTGAGCCAACGATTGCTCAATCATCGCTATAACTTCAGGCGTATACCAATTAATGCCTTCCACTTTTTTTATTGTCTCTTCGCCTTTTTTATCAAATAGGTAAGTCGTTGGATAAGCACTAACACCCATGTCTGATTTTAATTTGGAAGAGGAGTGATAAAAGGTAAGCCCAGAATTAAATTTATCTTTAAACTTTTGAATCAAATCACTTGGCTCATCGCTAATCATTAGTATTTCTATTTGTTCGCCAAATTTTTCTTTGAGCTTCAAAAGGTCAGGTTGTTCCTTTACACAATCGCCACACCATGTTTGGAAAAAAGAAATAATGACGACTTTCTTCTTGATTGTTTTCGATTTTAGAACTTCACCATTTAAATTGGTAAGTTCTGTTTTCTTCAAAAGTGTTTCTAATGAGTCTTTTTTCTTCATTTTTGTAACTATAAAGCCTGTAATTACTATGGCTAATAACAGTGAAATGATAATATTCTTTTTTACAGACATGCTGCAAAGTTAGGAATATTTTCAAGTAATCTAGCTTTTAAATAGATAGTCACTGTGATTCATCATTCCAATAAATTCAACAATTGTTGACATTGACAATTAACTAACGTTGCGCTAATTTACCATTAATATTTGAATATCATTTTTGTAACATGGAAAAAAGAAAAATGCAAATTGCGGTTTTATCGGATATTCATTTGGGTACCTACGGCTGTCATGCTGTTGAAGTACTTTCCTATTTAGATAGCATTGAGCCAGAAATCTTAGTGCTTAATGGCGATATAATCGATATATGGCAATTTAGTAAGCGGTATTTTCCTGCTTCGCACATGGCCGTTTTAAATAAAATTTTGAAGATGGCTGCAGCTGGCACACAAGTTCATTATTTAACAGGTAACCACGATGAGTTACTCCGAAAGTTCTCCGATTTTTCCATGGGGAATTTGCATTTATCAGATAAATTGGTGTTAACCTTACAAGATAAAAAAGCTTGGTTTTTTCATGGCGATATATTTGATGTTACAATGAAACATAGCAAATGGTTAGCAAAATTAGGTGGTAAGGGCTACGACTTATTAATTGTGATTAATCGTGCAATTAATTTTCTCTTAACTAAAATGGGAAGAGAAAGAATTTCATTCTCGAAAAAAATAAAGAACTCTGTAAAAGAAGCAATTAAATTTATTTCGGATTTCGAACAAACAGCTACCGATCTGGCCATTAGTAATGGGTATGATTATGTAATTTGCGGTCATATACACCAACCCGTTATTAAAGAATATTGGAACGATGAAGGTTCTGTTGTTTACCTAAACAGTGGCGATTGGGTTGAAAACCTAACCTGCCTCGAGTATTTCAAAGGCGATTGGAAATTAATACAATTTGATCCCTCTGCGCAGCGCAAAGCTGTAGTTGAACCAAATTATGATACAACACCAATCACTATTTTGGAAAACTTGCTTTTGCAAAAAAGAAGAGTTGGTTAATCCGCATAAAAACGATTGTCAATCAAACTATTAATGAAGATTTGATAGCGTGCGTTTAACTGTTTTTGCAATTCCATTTGCTTCACCTTCTCAGAAGCAGTTATAATGTATCGCGCATTTTGAATTGGTACATCCTTCCCTTGAATAAACAAACTTGTTTTGTTATTAGGGAGTAATTCTAAACAATAAGGATATTGTTGCAATTGCAAAATACCATTAGCGTAGTTAATGGCAAAGTGATTATTTGTATCTAACAAATTAGATCCAAATCCAAAATACTTTTCATTGCATCCCGAAAGTGACAATATTGTTGGTAGAATGTCACAATGGGAAACTGTATTGGTATCCTTAACGGCTTGTTTAAAATACGTAGGCGAATAAATTAATAATGGTATCTCATGACGCCCACTTGGCCCATAGAAATAGGCATCGGTGCTGTGTGATGGGTGGTCGGCTGTAATTATAAAAATAGTGTTTTTAAACCATGGTTGTTGTTGGGCCTTCTTAAAAAATTGAGAAAGTGCATAGTCAGAATATTGCACAGAGCGGTGAATTGGCAGCGGCCCCCCTTTAAAAACTTTCTTGTAATTATTAGGGATATTATAAGGGTCGTGAGAGCTTAAAGTAAAGACAGTACTAAAAAATGGGCCCTTCCGCTTACCAAGTTCATCTGCAAAATATTGTAAGTAGGGTTCATCCCATATTCCCCAATTGCCGTCATGGTCGCTCTCCGGACTTGGATACTCATCCAGCCCAAAATAGTCGATGGGGCCATTAATTTTTAGGTAATTATCAAAGCCCATAGAGCCATTATCCGCCCCATAATAAAAGGAACAATCATAACCCATTTTACCGAGGTAATAGTGTATGCCATGTAAAGTATTGTTTTGAAAATTGCTATTGATAAACGGAACATCAAGCAGCGATGGCAATGAGGTGAAGATAGCTGGAAGACTCTCCATAGAAGTTGTACCTGCGCTGTAGGCATTGGTATAGGAAATGCTATTTTTTGAAAGAGAATCTAAAAAAGGCGTAAATCTTGGTTGTTTATTTAGGAAACCACAATAGTCGCGACCAAAACTCTCTAGTATAATAAGTACAATATTTGGTTTTTCTTCGGTCCCAAAATATGGTTTAGCGGTTTGAATGGGATTGAAAATACGCAGCGCTTCTTGTTCTTTAAAATTACGAATGCGCGTTGGCACCAGTGTATTATAAGAAGTTAGCATTTGAGTTGGTGAATTAATAGTAGCCGAAACCCATTGTGCATCAACATAGCGGGCCGCATCAAAACTTCTGATTGGTTTTTTATAAAAACCACCGCGCGCACCTATTACAAGTAGTGCCAATAATACCAGTGTGATTGACGCCGTGAGCATTGGTCGCTTAGGCAATTGCACCTGTTTTAATTTTGGAAAGAAATAGTAGATAGCCACAACAAAGGTTATAAATACAAGTAGTAGCCACCAATAATTTATAAGGTATTTGCCAACGGAGTTAGCCGGATCACTCAACATACTAAAAAGTTCTATACCACTGCGTCTGGTTTTTATTTTGTAAAACTCAGTATCAATACAGTTTAATAATACAACAAAGGATAATCCAAGTGTGAAACAAATTCTTGTGATCTGCTGGTATTGTGGTTTATTAATAAACCTGAAAGGCAATAAACTCAATACATGAAATAAGCTCAGAGCGTAAACGAGCGCTTGGAAATCAAAGAGTAAACCTGCCATTATTACAAAAGGGAGATCGGACATTGGCGCATTTTTAAAATAATCCACTAAATAAATTATAAAAAACACGCGACTGATGGTTAAAATAAGCAAGGCAAACAAGCAGCGCTTCAACCATATTTTAAGATAATTAATCAATTAATGTTGGGTTAGGAGGAGCAAAAATGCAGAACATGCGCCACATTATGAAAATAAATGACATTTTTTTCAAACTATATTTGCTAATCTCAAAAAAAGTCCTACTTTTGCAGTCCTTTTTACAAAAAAAGAAACTGTTTAATAAATTATGCCAACCATCCAACAACTGGTAAGAAAGGGGCGACAAACCTTAAAATTAAAGAGCAAATCTCCTGCTCTTGATTCTTGTCCGCAAAGGCGCGGTGTTTGCACTCGTGTTTACACTACCACCCCTAAGAAACCTAACTCAGCAATGCGCAAAGTAGCGCGTGTACGTTTAACCAACGGTAAAGAAATTAATGCCTATATCCCAGGTGAAGGTCACAACCTTCAAGAGCACTCAATTGTATTGGTGCGTGGTGGTAGGGTCAAAGATTTACCAGGTGTTCGTTATCACATTGTGCGTGGAGCATTAGATACTGCAGGTGTAGAAGGTAGAAACCAAAGAAGAAGCAAATACGGTACCAAGAAACCAAAGGCGAAAGTAGCAGGTGCTCCAGATCCTAAGGCTAAAGGGAAAAAGAAATAAGAATCAATGAGAAAAGCAAAAGCAAAAAAAAGAATTTTGTTACCAGACCCTAAGTTTAACGAAACATTAGTAACCCGTTTCGTCAACAACATGATGTGGGATGGTAAAAAAAGTGTAGCATTCGGTATTTTTTATGACGCTATTGATTTAGTCGAAAAGAAAATTTCAGAAGAGGCAGGTATTGACACTTGGAAAAAAGCATTGAGCAATGTAATGCCAATGGTAGAAGTTAAAGCCCGCAGAGTGGGTGGAGCTACTTTCCAAATCCCTACCGAAATCGCCCCTGAAAGAAGAGCTGCGATGGGAATGAAATGGTTAATTTCATATTCTCGCAAGCGCAATGAAAAATCAATGGCCGAAAAATTAGCAGCAGAAATCGTAGCAGCCTCTAAGGGCGAAGGTGCAACTGTTAAGAAAAAAGATGACACTCACAAAATGGCAGAGTCTAACAAGGCATTTGCTCACTTCAAAGCTTAAGGAGATAAAAAATGTCACGCGATTTAAAATACACTAGAAACATAGGCATAGCAGCTCACATTGATGCGGGTAAAACCACAACGACAGAGCGTATTCTATATTATGCCGGCGTAAATCATAAAATAGGTGAGGTGCACGATGGTGCCGCAACTATGGACTGGATGGCGCAAGAACAGGAGAGAGGTATTACTATCACTTCTGCTGCCACCACAGTTTTTTGGAAATACAGAGATAACAATTATCACATTAATATTATTGATACCCCAGGTCACGTTGACTTTACCGTAGAGGTGAATCGTTCATTGCGTGTTTTGGATGGTTTAGTATTCCTTTTCAGTGCAGTTGATGGTGTTGAACCACAATCAGAAACGAATTGGAGATTAGCCAATAATTATAACGTTGCTAGAATTGGTTTCGTTAATAAAATGGACCGTTCAGGTGCCGACTTCTTAAATGTTGTAAAACAAGTAAGATCAATGTTAGGTAGCAACGCTGTGCCACTGCAATTACCAATCGGTGCTGAAGATAATTTCACAGGTGTTGTAGATTTAATTAACTTCAGAGGAATGGTTTGGAATGAAGCAGATAAAGGGATGACCTACGAAATAATCCCTATTCCTGAAGACATGATTGAAGAGGCTACCGAGTGGAGAGAGAAATTATTAGAAGCTGTTTCTGATTATGATGATAGATTAATGGAGAAATTCTTCGAAGATCCTAATTCAATTACAGAAAGAGAAATATTAGATGCTTTAAGAGCAGCTTGTCTAGATATGAAAATCGTACCAATGGTATGTGGTTCATCATTCAAAAACAAAGGTGTTCAAACAATGCTTGATTTGGTAATGGAATTAATGCCAAGCCCAATGGATAGAACAAGTGTTATAGGTATTAATCCTGACACTGGTGAAGAAGTTGAACGCAAACCAGATTATAAAGAGCCTTTTACTGCCTTAGCCTTCAAGATTGCAACAGATCCTTTTGTAGGTCGTTTAGCTTTCATGAGAGCATATGCAGGTAAACTAGATGCAGGTTCTTATGTGTTAAATACAAGAAGCGGAAACAAAGAGCGTATTTCACGTATCTTCCAAATGCATGCTAACAAACAAAATCCAATTGAATTCCTAGGTGCTGGTGATATTGGTGCAGCTGTAGGATTTAAAGATATCAAAACCGGTGATACCTTGTGTGATGAAAAACACCCAATCATATTAGAGTCAATGGTATTCCCTGAGCCAGTTATCGGATTAGCGATCGAGCCTAAGACACAAGCCGATATGGATAGATTAGGAATTGGTCTTGGTAAATTAGCTGAAGAGGATCCAACTTTTAAAGTTAAAACCGACGAAGAAACAGGTCAAACAATTATCTCAGGTATGGGTGAGTTGCACTTGGAAATCATCGTTGATAGATTAAAAAGAGAATTCAAAGTAGAAGTTAATCAAGGTGCACCTCAAGTGGCTTATAAAGAAGCCATTAAAGGAACTGTTAAACACAGAGAAACTTTCAAGAAGCAATCAGGTGGTAAAGGTAAATTTGCTGATATCCAGTTTGAATTAGGTCCAGCAGACGAATCATGGGTTGGTGAAGGTTTACAATTCATTAAGTATGTTGTAGGTGGATCTATTCCAAAAGAATTTGTACCTGCAGTGCAGAAAGGGTTTGCTCAAGCGATGAAGAATGGCGTATTAGCAGGATATGCACTTGATAAAATGAAAGTGAGACTATTTGATGGTTCATTCCACGCAGTTGACTCGGATTCATTGTCTTTTGAAATTTGTGCCAAAACGGCATTTAGAGAAGCAGCTCCAAAAGCGCAGCCGATCCTACTTGAACCAATCATGAAATTAGAGGTTTTAACACCTGCAGATTACATGGGAGATGTTCAAGGTGATTTGAATAGAAGAAGAGGAATGTTAGAAGGTATTGATGAGAGAGCAGGTTCTCAGGTTATTAAAGCCAAAGTGCCACTTTCAGAAATGTTCGGTTATGTAACTAGCTTGCGTACCATCACTTCTGGTAGAGCAACTTCAACAATGGAATTTGACCATTATGAAGAGGTACCTCGTTCAATGGCTGAAGAAGTAATTAAAAAAGTAAAAGGTCAAAAAGCAAACGCATAAATATAATGGTAACACAGAAAATAAGAATCAAATTGCGTTCACACGATCATAATCTGATTGACAAATCAGCAGAGAAGATTGTAAAATCTGTAAAAGCTACAGGCGCCGTAGTAAGCGGTCCTATACCTTTGCCGACTAACAAAAAAATCTTCACGGTATTAAGATCGCCACACGTCAACAAAAAAGCGAGAGAACAATTTCAATTGTGCTCATACAAACGTCTTTTAGATATTCACAGTTCAACTGCTAAAACTGTAGAAGCGCTAATGAAATTAGAACTTCCAAGTGGTGTAGATGTTGAAATTAAAGTATAACAGAATGGTAGGAATAATAGGAAAAAAAATCGGAATGACAAGCATCATTGATGCTAATGGAGCCAAAATTGCTTGCACAGTAATTCAGGCTGAACCTAATGTTATCTCTCAGATAAAAACTGTAGAGAAAGAAGGTTATAATGCACTTCAAATTTCTGCTATAGAAGTTAACGAAAAGCATTCAAATGCGCCGGCTATCGGGCATTTTGCGAAAGCTAACTCTAAACCAATGTACTATTCACATGAATTCAGAGTGGATAATGTTGCTGGTACAATCGGTGATATAGTAGAGGTTACTATTTTTGGTGAAGGTGATTTCGTAGATATCATCGGAACTACAAAAGGTAAAGGTTTCCAAGGTGTTGTTAGAAGACATGGGTTTGCGGGTGTTGGTCCTTCAACACACGGTCAGCATGACAGAAAAAGAGCGCCAGGTTCTGTAGGTTCATCATCTTACCCTTCAAAAGTATTTAAAGGTTTGAGAATGGCTGGTAGAATGGGTGGAAAAAGAATGAAGAGCATCAATTCAAAAATTTTAAAAGTGGTTCCTGAACATAATCTTTTAATTGTAAAAGGTTCAGTAAGTGGTCACAATGGAGCAATAGTAGTTATAGAAAAATAAAAATGGAAATCAAAGTACTTTCTACCAACGGCAGCGAAACAGGCAAAACAGTTAGTTTACCATCAGAGATTTTTGGTGTTACTCCGAATGATCATGCTATTTATTTAGACGTTAAGCAATACTTAGCGAATCAAAGACAGGGTAATCACAAAACAAAAGTTAAAGCTGAGGTTAACTATAGTACCCGCAAAATTAAAAAGCAAAAAGGTACTGGTGGAGCGCGTGCAGGTAGTATAAAATCAGGTGTGTTTGTAGGTGGCGGTAGAATTCATGGTCCACAACCAAGAGATTACAGTTTCAAATTAAACAAGAAACTTAAAAGGGTGGCCCGTGCTTCTGCATTATCTTACAAAGCATCAACAAACAAAATTATAGCTTTAGAAAGCTTTACTTTTGACAAACCAAGCACAAAATTATTCATTGAATTGATGAATAATTTGAAAGTGAATAACGAACGTGTATTATTAGTAACGCCAGATAACAATACCAATGTGTATTTAAGCGGCAGAAACTTACAAAAAGCGAAAACACTTCCAGCTGCTGAATTAAACACCTACCAAATACTAAAAGCGAAAACTATAGTATTAGTAGACGGATCCATTGAAGCGATAAAACAAACATTGAATTAAGCGTATGTCAGTATTAATAAAACCATTAATCACCGAAAAGTTAACCATGTTAACTGATAAAAGAAAGCAATACGGTTTCGTATGCCAAAGATCAGCTACAAGGTTAGAAATTAAATCTGAAATTGAAAAGGTTTATGGTGTGGAAGTGGAATGGATAAACACCATGGTAACAGCTCCAAAACGTAAGAGAAACAGACGTACAGGACAAACCACAGGTAGAACAAACATTTATAAGAAAGCAATTTGTAAATTGAAAGAAGGTCAAGCAATTGACTTCTACGAAAATATTTAAAGAAAATGCCAGTTAAAAGACTTAGACCGATAACTCCCGGCACTCGTTTCAGAGTAGCTAATACATATGCAGAGCTTACTGCGTCAAAACCTGAAAAGAGTTTGACAGAAGCTTTAAGCAAATCTGGTGGAAGAAATAACCAGGGTAAAATGACCATGCGCTATATTGGTGGTGGCCACAAGAGAAAATACAGAATTGTAGATTTTCGCAGAGATAAAGCAGGTGTAGCAGCTGAGGTAAAAACTGTAGAATACGATCCAAATCGTTCTGCATTTATCTCTCTGGTAGAGTATGCTGATGGCGAAAAGCGTTACATCATTTGTCCAAACGGATTAAAAGTTGGAACGAAAATCAATTCAGGTTCAGGTGCTACCCCAGATTTGGGAAACACCTTGCCACTTGCAGAGATTCCCTTGGGTTCTATCATTCACAACATCGAAATGGCGCCAGGTCAAGGTGGTAAGATTTGCAGAAGTGCAGGTTCTTACGCTCAACTTGCTGCAAGAGATGGAAAATATGTGGTAGTAAAATTGCCAAGTGGTGAAACCAGAATGATCCTAGGTACATGTTCAGCTACCATTGGTTCTGTTTCAAATCCTGACCATAGCCTTGAAGTAAAAGGTAAAGCAGGTAGAAGCAGATGGTTAGGAAGACGCCCACGTACCCGTCCAGCAGCGATGAACCCTGTCGATCACCCAATGGGTGGTGGTGAAGGCCGTTCAAAAGGTGGACAACCAAGATCTCGTAATGGTATCTATTCTCAAGGTCAAAAAACCAGAGATACCAACAAGAGCTCGAATAAATTAATCATAGAACGTAGAAAAGGTATAAGAAATAAATAATGGCTAGATCACTAAAAAAAGGTCCCTTTATAGAATGGAAACTTGACGCAAAAGTTGCCACTATGAACGAAACTAAAAAGAAGTCGGTAATCAAAACTTGGAGCAGAAAATCAATGATAGCTCCAGATTTTGTAGGACACACATTTGCTGTCCACAACGGAAATAAGTTCATCCCTGTTTATGTTACAGAAAACATGGTAGGTCATAAATTAGGTGAATTTGCTCCAACTAGAACATTCAAAGGTCACGGAGGAAATAGTAAATAATAGTATGGAAGCAGTAGCAATATTAAGAAATTGTCCCCTATCACCTCAGAAAATGAGATTGGTAATTGATCAAATACGTGGTCAGAAAGTAGAGAATGCTTTAAACATTCTACAATTTAGCCAACGTAAATATTACGCAGTATATGTTGAGAAACTTTTAAAGTCTGCGATCAGCAACTGGGAACAAAAAAATAACGGTAGCAAAGCAGATGAGAACAACTTAGTTGTATCATCAGTATTTGTAGACGGTGCTTTTGTAGCAAAAAGAATGAGAACCGCCCCTCAAGGCCGTGCTTATAGAATTAGAAAACGCTATAATCACATCACTATCAAAGTGGATAGTATTAACAATAAAGAAACACAATTAGCTGAAGCATAATTAATGGGACAAAAAATAAATCCGATAGCGCTAAGACTTGGTATCATCAGAGGATGGGAAAGTAATTGGTATGGTGGAAAGAATTTCGCTGATAAATTAGTAGAAGACGAAAAAATTCGTAAATACTTATTCGTAAGAATACCACGTGGTGGAATGTCTAAAATAGTAATCGAAAGAACTATTAAACGCATCATCATCACCATTCACACCGCAAAGCCAGGTATTGTTATAGGCAAAGGTGGTGCTGAAGTTGATAAAATCAAAGAAGAGATTAAGAAGATCACTAAAAAAGATGTTCAGATTAATATATTCGAAATTAAAAGACCAGAATTGGACGCAAAATTAGTTGCTGAAACCATTTGCCAACAAATAGAAGGTCGTGTAAGCTACAAAAGAGCAACAAAACAAGCCTTAGCAAATACCATGAGAATGGGCGCTGCTGGTATTAAAGTAAGTATCTCTGGTAGATTAAACGGTGCAGAGATTGCACGTTCAGAAAAATACAAAGAAGGTAGAACGCCTTTGCACACATTGCGTTCTGATATTGATTATGCATTGGGCGAAGCTTTAACTGTATATGGTAAAATAGGTGTCAAAGTTTGGATTTGCAGAGGTGAGATTTACGGTAAACGCGATCTTTCATTAAATGCTGGCTCAGACAGAGGTCCAAGACCAGATGGCGGAAACGATAGAGGTCCAGACAGAAGAGGCGGTAACCGTGGTGGTAACGATAGAAGAAGCGGTGGCGGTCCAGGTGGCGACAGAAGAGATAATAACGGCCCAAGAAGTGGTGGTAACGATAGAAGAAATAAATAATTAGGAGAAATTGACATGTTAAGTCCAAAAAGAACCAAATTCAGAAAGCAACATAAAGGAAGAGTTAAGGGATTAGCTACTAGAGGGCATCGCCTTAGCTTCGGTACTTTCGGTTTAAAAAGTATGGAAGCATCCTGGATAACGGCCAGACAAATAGAAGCTGCAAGGGTAGCTTTGACCAGATTCATGAAAAGAGAAGGTCAAGTTTGGATCCGTATATTCCCTGATAAACCAATCACCAAGAAACCTGCGGAAGTGCGTATGGGTAAAGGTAAAGGAGCACCAGAATACTGGGTTGCTATTGTAAAACCAGGTACCATTATGTTCGAAGTAACAGGTGTATCTTTAGAAATCGCTGAACAAGGTATGGCGCTAGCAGCACAAAAATTACCGGTAGCAACTAAGTTTGTAGTTAAACCTGATTATACAGAATAAATATGAAAGCCAGGGAAATAAAAGATCTTCCAACAAAAGAATTGGTTGAAAGATACAAAGAGGAAAAATTGAGACTTACAAAAGTTAAGTTCAACAATGCGGTTTCTAAAATAGAACAACCACATAAAATTGCGGAATCACGTAAAGTAGTAGCAAGATTGCTTACCGAAATGAATTCTCGTAGAATTGATAACGAATTAAAAGCAGCTGAAAAAAGCGTAAATAGCGAAAATTAAAAATGGAATTAACCAGAAACGCAAGAAAAGAAATCATTGGTCGTGTTAGTAGCAGTGCTATGAACAAGTCGATAGTTGTAGAATTAGAGACGAAAGTAAAACACCCGAAATATGGTAAGTATTTCAAAAAGACCAAAAAGTTTTATGCTCATGATGAAAAGAATGAGTGTAACCAAAATGATATTGTAAAGATTATGGAAACAAGACCATTAAGCAAATTGAAATGCTGGAGACTTGTAGAAATTATAGAAAAAGCAAAATAAAATGATACAAACAGAAAGTCGTTTAAAAGTAGCAGATAACAGCGGTGCAAAAGAAGTACTTTGCATACGTGTATTAGGTGGAACAAAAAGACGCTATGCATCTGTAGGTGATAAAATAGTTGTTGCAATCAAGACAGCTTTACCTTCAGGTGGTGTTAAAGCCGGTACTGTATCAAAAGCAGTTATAGTAAGAGTAAAGAAAGAGATCAGAAGACCTGATGGTTCTTATATCCGCTTCGATGAGAATTCATGCGTGTTGTTAAACGCATCAGATGAGCCAAGAGGAACAAGGATTTTTGGACCAGTAGCCCGCGAATTACGCGATAAACAATTCATGAAAATCGTTTCATTAGCACCAGAAGTATTATAATCAGATGAAAACAAACAAAAATTCACATATAACCAATAAAATTCACATCAAAAAAGGCGATAGCGTTAAAATGTTATCAGGTAAAGTTGTTGATGAAAAAAATACAGGTACAGTGTTAAGAGTTTATCCTAAAACCTATAAAGCAATTGTTGAAGGTTTAAATTTGGTATCTCGTCACACAAAACCAAATGCTGCATTCCCAAATGGCGGTATCATTAAAAAAGAAGCACCAATTCATATTTCGAATTTGATGGTTCTTGAAAATGGTAAATCAACCAGAGTAGGAAGAAAAGAAAATGATAAAGGTAACTTACAAAGATTTTCAGTTAAAACTGGAGAGTTTATTAAATAAAAAATAGAAAATGTCGTATACAGCCAATTTAAGAACAAGATATACTGATGTAGTGGTACCACACATGATGGAGAAATTCGCCTATAAAAATGTGATGGAGATCCCTAAATTAGAGAAAATATGTCTGAATCAAGGTGTAGGAATAGCAGTTAATGATAAAAAAATTATTGATGCAGCCATAGATGAAATGACCCGTATATCTGGTCAAAAAGCGCAAGCTACAATGTCTAAAAAAGCAATCAGTAACTTTAAACTGAGAGAGAAAATGCCTATCGGTGCCAAAGTAACACTTCGTTCAGATAATATGTACGAATTCTTACAGCGCTTGATTTCAATCGCTATGCCAAGGGTTAGAGATTTTCAAGGTCTTGCAGTTAAAGGATTTGATGGCAGAGGTAACTATACCATGGGTATTACTGAGCAAATCATTTTCCCAGAGATTGACATTGACAAAACAAACAGAATTTCTGGTATGGATATCACATTCGTTACCTCTGCAAAAACAGATGAAGAGTGTTTGGAATTATTAAGATCATTTGGTTTACCTTTCAAAAAGAACTAACAAAATAAAATGGCAAGAGAAGCAATAAAAGCACGCGAACTCAAAAGAGAGAAAATGATCGCAAAATATGCTGATAGACGCAAAGCGTTGAAAGAAGCAGGCGATTTAATTGGGTTGCAAAAATTACCACGCAGTTCGTCTCCAGTACGTTTACGTAACAGATGTAAATTAACCGGAAAACCACGTGGTTATATCAGAATCTTTGGAATATGCAGAAATCAGTTCCGTGAACTGGCTTCGAATGGTAAAATTCCAGGCGTAACCAAAGCAAGTTGGTAAAATAGTATTAGAATAAAAACAAGATAATTTACAATTGATTCATCAACTTGTAAACATCAAAAAATAAAAAATAAAAAAAATGACAGATCCAATAGCAGATTACCTAACCCGTTTAAGAAACGCATTAGCTGCAAAACACAGAATAGTTGAAATCCCAGCCTCAAATGTAAAAAAGGCTATTACTAAAGTATTGTTCGAAAAAGGTTATATTCTTAACTACAAATTCGAAGATACGGATAACAAACAAGGCGTTATTAAAGTTGCTTTGAAATATGATGCAGTTACTAAAATTCCTGCAATCAGAGAAATCAAAAGAGTAAGTAAGCCTGGTTTAAGAAAGTATGCTGCTGCAGATAATCTTCCTAGAGTAATCAATGGTTTAGGTATCGCAATCATTTCTACATCTCATGGTGTAATAAGTGATAAAGAAGCTAGAACATTAAATGTTGGCGGAGAAGTTTTATGTTTCGTTTCATAATTATTAATAAAACAGAAAAATGTCAAGAATAGGAAAAGCCCCAATAAAAGTTCCAGCCGGTGTAGAGGTTAAAATCTCTAGCGACAATATAGTAACCGTAAAAGGCCCAAAAGGTGAACTTCATCAGGCCATTAAACCTGATTTTAAATTAGAACTGAATGATGGTGTATTAACACTTATTCGTCCTAATGAAGAAAAAATGAACAGAGCCCTTCACGGTTTATACCGTTCATTACTTAACAATAATGTAATTGGTGTAAAAGACGGACATACTACTAAACAAGAATTAGTAGGTGTTGGTTATAAAGCATCTAACGTCGGTCAGATTTTAGATTTATCTTTAGGCTATTCTCACAGAATTATGTTAGAAATACCAGTAGAGGTTAAATTAACAACTGTAACAGAGAAAGGTCAGAATCCAACCATCATACTTGAAAGCGCTGATAAACAATTAGTAGGTCAGTTGGCTGCGAAGATTAGAGGATTCCGTAAGCCTGAGCCATATAAAGGAAAAGGTATCAGATTCACAGGTGAACAATTAAGAAGAAAAGCGGGTAAATCAGCATCCAAAAAATAATTAGCTAGAAAATGAGCAACGTAAAAGAAAAAAGAAGATTAAAAATTAAACGTAGAGTAGCTGGTGCAATTGTGCCTTCAGCCAACCGTCCACGTTTAGTAGTTTTTCGCAGTAACAGCGAAATATATGCACAGATCGTAGATATTAGTAATAAAACTATATGTGCTTCATCAACTCGCGAAAAAGAGATAGCCGACACTAAAGAAACTAAAACAGCTAAAGCATCATGGGTTGGTAAAAAAATTGCTGAAAAAGCAAAAGCCATCGGAATTGATACAGTAGTTTTCGATAGAAATGGTTTCCTTTACCACGGTAGAGTTAAAAGTTTAGCAGATGGTGCCAGAGAAGGAGGACTTCAATTTTAATTATTAAAAGAAAATCATGACAAATAGCAATATAAAGCGCGTAAGACAATCAGAACTTGAACTAAAAGAAAAGGTTGTTGCAATTAATCGCGTTGCAAAAGTTACAAAAGGTGGACGTACATTTAGTTTCACAGCTATTGTAGTAGTGGGAGATGGCCAAGGTATTGTAGGTAACGGACTAGGTAAAGCTGGCGAGGTAACCGATGCAATAACAAAAGCAATTGAAGATGCAAAGAAAAACCTTGTGAAGGTTCCAGTATTGAAAGGTACTATCCCTCACGAGCAATATGGTAAATTTGGTGGTGGTAATGTATTCATTAAGCCAGCATCAAGTGGTACAGGTGTAATTGCAGGTGGTGCAATGCGTGCTGTGTTAGAAAGTGCAGGTATCCATGATGTATTAGCAAAATCTAAAGGTTCTTCTAATCCTCACAACGTGGTAAAAGCAACTTTAGATGCACTATCTAAATTAAGAGATCCTTACACGATTTCTAAACAAAGAAATATTAATTTAAAAAAGGTTTTTAACGGATAATCATTATGGCCAAAATAAAAATAACCAAAATTCGCAGTACTATTGGTCAATCTGAAAGAGTTGAAAAAAATCTTGAAGCTCTTGGACTAAAGAAAATAAATAGCTCGAATGTAGTAGAAGAAACACCTTCAATAAAAGGTATATTAAGAAAAGTTAACCATTTAGTAAAAGTAGAAAATATTTAACATGGATTTAAGTTCACTAAAACCTGCAGAAGGTTCGACAAAGAGTGCTAAACGTATAGGCCGTGGTCAAGGTTCTGGAAGAGGCGGTACTTCAACCAGAGGTCACAAAGGCGCACAGAGCAGAAGCGGTTATTCACGTAAAAAAGGTTTTGAAGGCGGTCAAATGCCATTGCAAAGACGTATTCCTAAAGGAGGTTTCAAAAACTTCAACAGAGTGGAATATACTTCAATTAACCTTGATGTATTGCAAAACTTAGCTGATGAGCACAAATTAACTGTAATAAAACACGAAGATCTAGTTACATACAATCTAGTTGGTAAAAGAGAAGTATACAAAATTTTAGGTCGTGGCGAATTAAAAGCTAAATTGGAAGTTCATGCTCACCGTTTTTCAGAAACCGCTAAAAAAGCAATTGAAGACATCGGAGGAAGCGCTAATCTATTAGGAAAATAATAAGGAATGAAGAAATTTATTCAAAAATTGAAAGAAATATGGAGTATAGAAGAGTTAAGAAGTAAAATTCTTAACACTCTTCTATTCTTGCTTATATACCGTATCGGTACATTTATCATTTTACCTGGTATTGATGGTAATGTTTTAATGGGTTCTTTACAGAAACAAACCGAGGGTATATTAGGATTGGTTAATATTTTTGCAGGTGGTGCATTCGGTAGAGGCGCTATTTTTGCATTGGGTATTATGCCTTACATCTCTGCCTCAATCGTTATTCAATTATTGAGTATAGCTGTTCCTTATTTCCAAAGAATACAAAAAGAAGGCGAAGAAGGCCGTAGAAAAATAAACCAGTATACAAGAGTATTGACCATTGCAATTACTGCAGTTCAAGCGATTGGATACCTTTATAACATTACTTCGAAGCCAGACAATCTTAATGCATTGTTGTTCCACACAAATCCTAACGCTATGTCTGAATTTATGTTCATGGCAGTTAACGTAAGTTTATTGGTTGCTGGTACCATGTTCACAATGTGGTTAGGTGAAAAAATAACCGACAAAGGATTGGGTAACGGTATATCACTTATCATCATGATTGGTATTATCGATAGATTGCCTGAAGCCTTAGGTTTCGAGTTAGATCAAAAATTTACCAAAGGTGGATTGCCATTGTTTATTCTTGAAATCATTTTCTGGCTAGTGGTAATCGTTTCTACTATCCTATTAATCCAAGGTGTTAGAAAAATTTCAGTAAATTATGCTAAACGTGTCGAAGGTAGCAGAATGACTGGTGGTGCAAGACAATATATTCCTTTGAAAGTAAATGCGGCTGGTGTTATGCCAATCATCTTTGCTCAAGCGATCATGTTCTTACCTCCAACCATTGCGCAAAACATGGAGAATCCAGGTGCTATTCTTAGATCTTTAAGTGATTATGGTTCTTTCGGATACAACGCATTGTTCGCAACATTAATCATTGCCTTCACTTATTTCTACACAGCCATTACCGTTAATCCTAACCAAATGGCTGATGATATGAAAAAGAATGGCGGCTTTATTCCAGGTATCAAGCCAGGTAAAAGCACCAGTGACTATATTGATACAGTAATGTCAAGAATCACCTTCCCTGGTTCATTGTTCCTAGCAGCGGTAGCAATACTTCCTTCTATTGCCATGTTATTTGGTATTAGTCAGAGTTTTGCACAGTTCTATGGTGGCACTTCATTATTAATCATGGTAGGTGTTGTATTGGATACTTTGCAACAAATAGAGAGTTATTTATTAATGCGTCATTATGATGGATTAATGAAATCAGGTAGAATAAAAGGCAGATCAGGAATGCTTTCAACACAATCAATTTGATAATTCAAAAAAAACAATTAATTTTGCACCCCCGTAAAAATGGCTAAACAAAGTTCGATAAAACAAGATGGTATCATTGAGGAAGCTTTATCTAACGCTATGTTTAGAGTAAAATTAGCCAATGGTCACGAGATAATAGCCACAATTTCTGGTAAAATGAGAATGAATTACATCAGAATATTACCGGGAGATAAAGTACAAGTAGAAATGAGTCCTTACGACTTAACAAGAGGACGAATCGCATATAGATATAAATAATCAAAAGATATGAAAGTTAGAACTTCGGTAAAAAAACGCAGTGTAGACTGCAAATTAGTAAAACGCAAAGGCAAACTCTTTGTGATTTGCAAAAAGAACCCTAAATTTAAACAAAGACAAGGATAATGGCAAGAATAGCAGGTATTGATTTACCCAAAAATAAAAGAGGTGTTATCGGTTTAACCTATATATTTGGAATAGGTGCTAGCAGAGCTGGTAGTATTTTAGATAAAGCCGAAATTAGTCACGACAAAAAAGTGGCTGAGTGGAATGATGAAGAATTAACTTCAATTAGAAATATCATTTCAAGTTCATTTAAAACGGAAGGTGAATTGCGTTCTGAAGTGCAATTGAACATCAAACGTTTAATGGACATCGGTTGCTACAGAGGAACCCGTCACCGTAAAGGTTTACCATTACGTGGTCAGAGCACTAAAAACAATGCGCGTACTAGAAAAGGTAAACGTAAAACAGTTGCTAACAAGAAAAAAGTTACTAAATAATCAAACATGAGCACAGCTAAAAATACAAAGAAAAAGAAAGTTAAAGTTGACCCAATTGGTCAAGTTCATATCAGAGCATCTTTCAATAATATTATAGTTTCTGTTACTAACACCAATGGTGAGGTTATCTCATGGTCATCTGCAGGTAAAATGGGTTTCAAAGGTTCTAAAAAGAACACCCCATATGCTGCCCAGTTGGCAAGTCAAGATTGTGGTAAAGTAGCTTTTGATCTTGGTTTAAGAAAAGTTGATGTTTTCGTTAAAGGTCCCGGTTCAGGAAGAGATTCAGCTATCAGAAACCTTGCTGCAATTGGATTAGAGGTGATGTCTATCAACGACAATACACCACTTCCACACAATGGTTGCAGACCCCCTAAACGCAGACGTATTTAATCAAATTAGAAAATAAAAAATGGCAAGATATACAGGTCCTAAATCAAAAATTGCACGTAGATTCCGTGAGGCTATCTTTGGTCCGGATAAGGCTTTGGATAAAAAACCTTATGGTCCCGGAATGCATGGAAACTCTCGCAGAAGAGGTAAGCAATCAGAATATTCTATTCAGCTAGCTGAGAAGCAAAAAGCTAAATATACATACGGTTTATTAGAGCGTCAATTCGCCAAAACTTTTAAAATCGCTGCTGCAAAGCGCGGTGTTACTGGTGAAAACTTATTGAAATTCTTAGAATCAAGATTAGATAACGTGGTATACAGAATGGGTATTTCTCCGACACGTAGTGGTGCGCGTCAATTAGTATTGCACAAGCACATCCTTGTAAATGGTGAAATCGTTAACATCCCTTCTTATCACTTAAAAGCAGGCGATAAAATCGCAGTAAGAGAAAAATCTAAATCAATGGAAGTTATCACCGTTTCTTTAAGTAGCGGTAGAAAACGTTTTGGTTGGATTGAATGGAATGATAAAGACATGGAAGGTGTATTCGTGAATATGCCTGATAGATCAGATATCCCAGAAAACATCAAAGAACAACTTATCGTTGAATTGTATTCTAAATAATCATTAATTAAACAAAAAAAGTAAAATGCCAATATTAGCTTTCCAAAAACCAGAAAGAGTAATTATGCACAAAGACACAGACTTTTACGGTCTGTTCGAATTTAGCCCTTTGGAAAAAGGCTATGGTATCACCATAGGAAATTCATTGCGCAGAATATTACTTTCTTCATTAGAAGGATACGCTATCACATCGGTTAGAATTCAAGGTGTAGACCATGAGTTTTCAACCATTAAAGGTGTAGTAGAAGATGTAACCGAAATTGTTTTAAATTTAAAACAAGTAAGATTTAAAAAATTAGCTAAAACGGAGGATAACGAAAAAATATTTATCAGCATTAAAGGCAAAGAAGCTTTTGTAGCTGGAGATATTTCAAGATATACCAACACTTTTGAAGTTTTAAATCCTGATTTGGTTATTTGTAACATGGAGCCTTTCGTTAATCTAGAATTAGAAATCACTATCGATAAAGGTAGAGGTTATGTTCAGGCCGACGAAAACAAACCTAAAGATGCTCAAATTGGTTTAATTCCAATTGATGCTATCTATACCCCAATCAAAAATGTTAAATATTCAGTTGAAGATTTTAGGGTTGAGCAAAAAACAGATTACGAGAAATTAATTATTGAATTGCAAACTGATGGCTCTATTCATCCGGAAAATGCTTTGAAAGAAGCTGCTAATATCCTAATCCAACACTTTATTTTATTCAGTGATGAGAATATTTTATTAGATAGCCAAGTGAAAAAACCAGCACAAGAAGTTGACGAGAATTACCTGCACATGCGAAAAATCTTAAAAACTAACTTAGCTGATTTAGATCTATCTGTGAGAGCATACAATTGCTTAAAAGCTGCTGAAATACGCACTTTAGGTGAGTTAGTAAGTTTTGATATCGACGATTTATTGAAATTCAGAAACTTTGGTAAAAAATCATTGTCTGAATTAGAAGAGTTTGTGAGAGAAAAAGGAATGAATTTCGGAATGGATGTATCTAAATACCACCTTGACGAAGATTAAATAATAGTATAATGAGACACGGAAATAAAGTAAATAAATTAGGAAGAACCGCCTCCCATAGACGTGCGTTACTTGCCAACTTAACCATATCTTTGATAAAGCACAAGCGTGTAACAACTACTGTTGCCAAAGCTAAAGCTTTGCGTATGTATGTTGAACCAATTATCACAAAATCTAAGAACGATACAATGCATTCTCGCAGAACTGTATTTTCTTACTTGAGAGATAAAGATAGTATTAAAGAATTATTCAGCACTGTAGCTGAAAAAGTTGCTAACCGTCCAGGTGGGTATACCAGAATTCTTAAACTCGGTACACGTATGGGTGATAACGCTGAAATGGCCATGATAGAATTGGTAGATTTTAATGAATACACTGATGCTATCGGTAAAAAAGATACAAGCGCTAAAACTAAAACCAGAAGAAGCAGAGGTGCCAAAACAGAAAAAACTGTTGAAGCAAAAGTTGCTGAACCTAAAGTTGAAGAAGCACCAGCTGCAGAAGAAACTGCTGCTCCAGAAGAAACTCCAGAAGCATAATAACTTCTAGCAACAATAATTGAAACGCTCCGTTTGTCGGGGCGTTTTTTTTGTGTTTGCGCACTTGCAAAAAAAAAGTATTATTTTTACATCTCATTATGGGAAACAAAACAATCAATATCGCAATCATCGCAGCGGCCGTTGTCTTAGGAGCCTTTATTCTTTCGAGTGGATGGGTAAAGTCGAAACAACAAAACCAAACCATTACGGTGACGGGTTCGGCTCAGCAAGACTTTGTTTCCGACCTCATTGTATGGAGTGGGTACTATTCTCGTAATAATTACTCTCTACAAGAAGCCAACGCCCAACTAAAAGCCGATGCCGAAACCATTCGGAAATACCTATTGAAAAATGGTGTCAAACAAAATGAAATCAAATTCTCGGCAGTTAGCATCCAAAAAAATTATAAAACCATTACCAATTCAGATTATTCAAGAACCGAAACCTTCGATGGCTATAATTTATCGCAAACTGTAACGGTTGAATCAAAGAATGTAGATAAGCTAGAATCTTTGTCGCGCGAAGTAACACAACTCATCGACCAAGGGATTGAACTGACTTCAGAAACGCCAAGTTACCTTTATACTAAATTGGCCGACCTCAAGCATGAGTTGATTTCGAATGCAACCAAAGATGCCAGTTCAAGAGCCGGTAAGGTAGCCACCAATGCTGGCAGTGGATTGGGTAAATTGCGCAAAGCCGATTTGGGCATTTTTCAAATAACTGGTCAAAATAGTACGGAAGATTATACCTATGGAGGAGCCTATAATACATCTTCTAAAAATAAAACCATTACGGTTACAGTTAAGCTGCAATTCGGTATCAATTAATACGCTTATAATTAATCCATTTAAATTGTCGTAATCCAATTTATAATGTGGATTTTTGCAGTATCGAATAGGATATGAGCGAGAATTATAAAATGGTGGCCAAAACCATCTTCGGTTTTGAAGAATTATTGGAAACAGAACTGAAGGCCCTGGGTGCTGCGAATGTTGAGCGCGGTATGCGCATGGTGAGTTTCGAAGGCGATAAAGGCTTTATGTACAAAGTGAACATTGCTGCACGAACGGCTATCAAAATTCTTAAACCTATCTATACTTTCGAAGCCCTTAATGAATTTGAATTGTATGCAGGAATCAGAGAAATTAATTGGGCAGATTATATGGGTGTTCAGCAAACCTTGGCAATTGACTCAGCCGTATTCTCCGACTTCTTTACACATTCTTTGTATGTGTCACAAAAAGTAAAAGATGCCATTGCCGATCAGTTCAGAGATAAATATGATGAAAGACCAAGTGTTGATTTAGAGTCGCCCGACTTGAGAATTAATATTCACATACACCACAATAAAGTTTCTGTAGCCCTCGATAGTTCAGGCGAATCGTTACACAAAAGAGGATACCGCTTGGCAACCAATGTAGCACCGATTAATGAAGTGTTGGCAGCAGGTTTGGTTATTCTTTCGGGTTGGGACGGTCAATGCGATTTCCTTGATCCAATGTGCGGAAGCGGAACCATCTTAGCTGAAGCTGCTATGATTGCTTATAATATTCCTGCGAATACTAACCGCAAGGAGTTTGGTTTCGAGCGCTGGCGCGACTGGGATGCCAACTTATTCAATACCATTAAAGAATCTTTATTGAAAAAACAACGTCCTTTCAATTATACCATTAAAGGGTTCGATATAGATGCAACTGCTGTGGCCAAGGCCAAAGAAAATTTAAAAAATGCAGAACTCGATGAATACATTGAAGTATTCCAACAAGATTTTTTTGATTCTAAAAAAGAAACAGAGGGGCCATTACACATCCTCTTTAATCCACCATACGATGAACGGATTAACATTGATACTGAAGTGTTCTATAAATCGATAGGAGATACCCTTAAAAAGAGTTATCCAGGAACCAATGCATGGTTTATTACAGCGAATCTTGAAGCATTGAAATATGTTGGACTAAAAGCCTCTCGCAGAAAAGAAGTAGCCAATGGTGCCTTGGATGCCAGATTGGTAAAATACGAGATGTATGAAGGAACAAGAAGGACTAATTTTAAACCGAAGGAATAGGAATTAGGGGATAGGAATAAGGGACAGAGATAGTGTAGGGTAGTTTGTTTTAATCTTTGCGTTCTTGGTGTGCATTCTCTTTGTGAACTTGGTGGTTAAAAATAAGAGTCGAGTCTATAATTAAGCATGGACTTTTTACCACACAGCGAAGCAGCATTGCTTGCAATAAAGGGCCCAAAGCCAGAGCCGCACAGAGAGCACGGAGGAATTAGGGGATAGGAATAAGGGACAGAGATAGTGTAGGGTAGTTTGTTTTAATCTTTGCATTCTTGGTGTGCATTCTCTTTGTGAACTTGGTGGTTAAAAATAAGTGTCGAGTATATAATTAAGCATGGACTTTTTACCACACCGCGAAGCAGCATTGCTTGCAATAAAGGGCCCAAAGCTAGAGCCGCAAAGAGAGCACGGAGGAGTAGGGAATAGGAAATAGGGTATAATGTTGATTTTTTGTAGCACACCCTCAATAACCCAATAACCCAATAACCAATTAACTCAATAATCAATCGTCAACTTAGTTGACTAATTTTACTTGATGGTTCTTTTAACAATTAGTTGCGCTGCGCGTTGTGATGCACCAAAATCACCTACCTTTATTTTAAGTGCTTTGTAGCTGTGTTGCATGGCTCTTCGGCCATCACCATCCAATATTTTAGTTAATTCTTTAGCAATATTTTCGGTACTTAATTCATCTTGGATAAGTTCTGTTACAATCTTTTTATCCATGATTAAATTCACCAAAGAGATGTAAGGAATTTTAATAACCCGTTTGCCAATCTGATAACTCAAATTGCTAAAACGGTAGCAAACCACTTGAGGACATTCTATCAAAGCTGTTTCAAGAGTGGCAGTACCACTGCATACCAAAGCCGCATGGGCATTGGCCAATACATCGTAAGTTTGGTTTTTGATAATGCGAATGGGGGTCTCTTTTAAGTAAGAATCATAAGTGGCATCATCGATTGCATTAGTGCCAGCCAAAATAAATTCATAATCGGGAAATTGATTCACCACCGATAGCATGCTTGGCAACACGTATTTTAGCTCGGCCAAGCGACTGCCAGGCAATAAGGCAATCACAGGCTTGGTGAATTGATGTTCTTCCTTAAAATGCGGTGCAAAAGGGTATTGGTGAATGGCATCACAAATGGGATTGCCCACATAGTCGACAGACATACCATAGCGTTTGTAGAAAGCAGTTTCGAATGGCAGGATGGTATACAGGTAATTGACATCGCGTTTTATTTTGTAAACGCGACTGGTATTCCAAGCCCATACCTTCGGACTAATATAATAATGTACTTTAAAATTGTGTTGGGTAGCAAACTTGGCAATTTTTAAATTGAAGCCAGGATAGTCGACCAAAATGAGGGCATCGGGTTGGTAGTCTAAAACATCTTGTTTACACTGTTTCATGAAGCCCAATATTTTGCCCAAATTCTTAATGACTTCGGTAATGCCCATAAAAGCGCGTTCGCGGTAATGGTTTACCAAGGTACCACCTTCGGCAAGCATTAAGTCGCCACCCCAAAATCGGAACTCAGCTTGTGGATCCAAAGTCTTGATGTTCTTCATGAGATTGGCACCGTGTAAGTCGCCACTGGCCTCGCCTGCAATTAAGTAATACTTCATTTTATTATCACTACAAATTAAGTATAGTTTAAGGCAATATTTGATATAAAATTAAAAGAAATGAAGGAGCCAAAAAAATCCTTATTTTTGCGCAACTAAAAAAAAGACTCATGTCAAAAGAAGTATACATCGTTTCAGCAGTAAGAACTCCACTAGGTGGATTCATGGGCTCATTATCTGGTGTGCCAGCAACAAAACTAGGCGCAACAGCTATTAAAGGTGCTTTAGATAGAATTAATTTAAAAGGTGAAGAAGTACAAGAAGTGTATTTCGGAAGCGTATTGCAAGCTGGTTTAGGTCAAGCCCCAGCGCGCCAAGCAGCGATGCATGCAGGCTTGCCAAATACAGTGCAAGCTACTACCATCAATAAAGTATGTGCCAGCGGTATGAAATCAGTATCCTTGGGTGCACAGCAAATTATGACCGGTGTAGCCGATGTAATTGTAGCAGGTGGTATGGAAAACATGAGCCAAGTGCCGCATTACATGATGGGCAGCAGAACAGGTTATAAATACGGCAACGTAACAATGGTAGATGGTTTGTCGAACGATGGTTTGATGGATGCTTATAACCACCAAATGATGGGCTGGTGCTCTGATTTGTGTGCTACAGAATATAAAATTAGCAGAGAAGACCAAGATACATTTGCAATTGCGTCATATAAAAAATCAGCACAAGCATGGGCTGATGGTAAATTTACAGAAGAGATTGTACCAGTTGAATTAACTGATAAAAAAGGCAATGTGACTTTGTTTAGTCAAGACGAAGAATACAAAAATGTATTCTTTGATAAGATCCCTGGTTTGAAACCTGCTTTCACTAAAGAGGGTACTGCAACTGCGGCCAATTCAAGTACCATGAACGATGGTGCTGCTGCTTTGGTATTAATGAGCAAAGAAAAAATGGAAGCATTGGGATTAAAACCAATTGCTAAAATTATAGGTTTTGCTGATGCAGAGCATGCGCCAGAATGGTTTACCACTGCACCAAGTAAAGCTTTGCCAAAAGCTTTGGCCCAAGCAGGCAAAACAATTGCCGATGTAGATTATTTTGAATTCAACGAAGCCTTTGCAACAGTAGGGATTGCCAATACTCAAATTTTGGGAATTGATAGCAACAAAGTCAATGTGAATGGTGGTGCCATCTCATTGGGTCATCCATTGGGCGCCAGTGGTGCACGGATCTTGGTAACCTTGATTCATGTTTTGAAACAAAACGGTGGTAAAATTGGTGCTGCGGCTATCTGTAATGGTGGCGGTGGTGCGAGTGCCATGGTGATTGAATTGGCGTAAGCCATTTCATCAAAGAGATACTTGATTTTTTAAAACAATCTCAGGTATTTTTTTTCACTATAATTGCTTTCTTTTTTTACGATTATTTTCAGCTAAAAAAATATTTATGATTGCAAACACAATAAATAAGACATGGTTTTGATTATAGTATAAGTATGAGAACGAAAATATATTTGACTGCGCTGTTGATTTGTTGCAAACTAAGTGGTTTGCATGCTCAGGAATATAATCCGCTCTTAAAAAAGTATGCGGACAGCTTGAGGTATTGCAAAATAGAAACGCTGAAATACCAATACAATGATTCATTTAAAATCTTATTGAAAACTATTCTCGATGAAGACAATGCCTTTGATTATAATTTAGATTCTATTAAGAACACCATTTCGGTTTTAGAGTCTTTAGACAAAAAAGTGAAGTGCATTACTTGGGTAATGACCAACACACGTGAGGAGTTCACCAACTTTGGTGTGGTGGTTTATAGGAAAAAAGCAAGTGCAGAAACCAAAGTGTTTTGGTTACGCGATTACATAGTTAACAAAACCGATTCTATTTACGAAGACTTTCCAGCCGACAATTGGCCAGGGGCTTTGTACTACCAAATGTACCAATTCAAATGGAAAAAGAAAGAGGCTTATTGTGTGGTGGGATTCAATGGTAAGTCGAGCTTTATGAACCGCAAAATCATTGATGTGTTGTGGTTCGATAAGGAAGATGAGTTGCACATTGGAGCGCCAGTCTTTTATCAATCTGAGACCGATTATACCCCGCGCTATAGAATGTTCTTCGACCATGCCGATCAAACCACCATGGTATTGCGTTTCGAGCCTGTTAAGAAATTAATTACTTTTTCGAATCTAGTGCCTTCGAATCCACAAATGCTTGGTCAAAGGCAATACTACATCCCCGATGGTAGAATCGATTATTTTGAATTGACTAAAAAGGGCAAATGGATTAAGCGCGAAGGCTTAACCGAGTTTGAAATGATAGGGCAATAATTCTGCGTTAATTTTATAAAAAATACTAAAACAAAAAAGAGCACAATTCTCATTGTACTCTTTTTTTATATTTTAAATGTCACACTGTCCCGATTTCTATCGGGAGTCGAAGCCTAACTGTTCGATTTCTTGTGATCAGCTAAGAACTTTGCTAAACCAATATCGGTGAGTGGGTGGTTCAATAAACCCATGATAGCATCTAAAGGACAAGTTACCACATGCGCACCGCACTCAGCAGCTTTTACAATGTGTAAAGGATTGCGTATAGACGCTGCCAAAATTTGGGTATCAAAATCTTGTATTGCATAGATATCTGAAATTTGAGAGATTAATTCCATGCCATCCCAGCTAATATCGTCTATGCGTCCGATAAATGGGGATAGATAAGTGGCACCAGCTTTTGCTGCAAGGATGGATTGGCCAGCTGAAAATATTAACGTGCAATTGGTTTTGATGCCATTGGCAGTAAACCAACTGATGGCTTTGATGCCATCTTTAATCATTGGCACTTTTACAACGATGTTTGAATCGATAGCGGCCAAAATTTTGCCTTCTTCTATCATGCCTTCAAAATCAGTTGCAATCACTTCGGCACTTACATCACCTTTGCCTACGATATTGCAAATGTCTTTGTAGTGTTTCATTATATTCTCAACGCCAGTAATGCCTTCTTTAGCCATCAACGATGGATTAGTAGTTACACCGTCAAGAATGCCGAATTCTTTGGCTTCTTTTATCTGTGCAAGATTTGCTGTATCAATAAAAAATTTCATTGGTACAAAAGTACTGCGTGCAATTGGGAGCGTAGCCACAAGTTTTTAACAAAAGGCCAGTTGGCAATTGGCAGTTTGCAGTTGGCAATTTGTCATTTGTAACAAAGAATTTTTAATTTGTTTTACTTGCCTTTGGTTTATGTCTACCTTGTTATATTAAGGTAATTGTTTTAATGTTATGTTTGAAACTGCGATGCTTTCATATAGAGAAGAAGGCCAATTTGCAGGTAAACCTTCCCGAAATTAGTTCATCGAATTATTTTGTTTTGACATAGAATTATTTATTTTTAATCCAATGTCTGAATTATGCGCCTTTGTAAAAGTGAGGTCGCTTATTTAAACAGCCAGATGGCTAGGGTATAATAGATATAAAACTATTGAACTAATTAGAGCCAATTTTATAGATTACAAGGAACTTGATCCAATATATTTTGACTATTAAACCAATATACCTTTAGTAGATACAATTATCCAATATATAAGTGATGTTTTTTAAAAATAGCCCCTTATATTTGAATATTCTATACCCAACCTTATTATTCGGGCAGCTAAGTAAAAAGGATTGTTTTAGCCAAAAGGGCGGTATTTACAGACCTCCTTATCTATTAAAGAAATTTAGAATATTTTGATTATTTAGTTTGTGAACCTATGGTATACTAAATGCTAACCTCCAAAATAGGATGGTGTTAATAATTACTTGTTTAGCATAATAAAAAGTATTAGCTTTGATTTCATATTAGTCTTATTATCTATTTAATAAGATTAATAAACTTACGTTTTAGCTTAAAAAGAAAGGAGGTGTTTAAAATGAAAATAAAAAATATAATATTACTATTTTTGGTAATGTTTAGCTTTTTAAAGGTACATTCTCAATGCACTACTCCTTGTAGTTTAACTGTTACAAATAAGATAGATTGTGACGTTGAATTAGAGTTTTTTTTAACTTGCAATGGAGTTCCAGTGCGTGTAATAGTAGCTATAACTCCCGGAACAAGCTCAAATCCAACCGTAACTACACCATTGAGTGCGGGCATATATTGCAATTGTACAGTTACAGGTGTCAGGGTTAATAAAATAAATGGACTTGTACCTACTGGTGGATTTGTATGGCTAGGGTCTTCTACTACTACTATAAATATGCTAGGCACTTGTTGTCCAGTAAATTATGGTACATTTAGCGGATGTAATGTTGATTTATGGATGTCTTGTCCATAATACAATTAAGAACAATATTGAAAAGCGCATATGAAAATTTACGCTTTTTATTAAAATTACATTAGACAATAAGAATAAAGATAATGAAACAAATATATACAATCATATTATTACTTGTAGCTTTAAGCAATGTTAAAGCACAACAATTTGAATGGGTTAAAACATTCAAAAATACTGGAACAACGGCAAACAATTTCTCAACTTTAAATGAATTATCTAATATTTTCAGTTTGAATGAAAATATTATTGTAACTGGAAAAACCAATGGTAAACAAATAGATTTGGACCCCAATATTGGTCAAAATTTATTTTACCCTAGTGGCTATAAAAACTCAGATGTCTATTTTACTTTAATTAATAAAGATGGCATTACGATTACTTCTACAATGATATATACCCCAAATGGTGGAGGAGACAATGTAACCTCATTGTGTTACAACAAAGCGCAAAACAGATTAAAATTTGGCCTAAATACAGATAGTGACAGTATAAAATTTGGCAATGCTGGAGTTTGGAATAAAAAAAGTGAGAATACAAAGTATTTAGTTAACTATGATACGCTATTGAATTTCAAAAATACTATTCCATTCTATTCAAATAAATCTTGCTCTTTTAATGATATAGTGAATGATAAAAATGGCAATACTTATATTACAGGCTTTTTCAGTGATAGTTTAATTATTAATAATAAACTAAGAATTTACTCCAAAACAAGTTCATGTTTTTTTCTAAAAATGGACAATTTGGATAGTATCTTATGGATTTCACATAGCAGTAGTATGAACATTGTAGGAAATGGATTTGAAGGTAAAAAATTATTGCATTATAGTATTACTGAAAACACTATTAATTTAGTATATACACTTAGCAAAAAAAATAAGGGGGTAATCTACTATCCATCAGATAGCGCAGTATTCGCGTCTGATAATATTAATCATCAATACCTTCTTTCAAAAATAAGTTTAAACAATGGTAAAATTATGCAATACAATACAATGAAAAGTAATAATGTAGGAATCAGAATTTCAGAAATAAAAGGGAATGATAGTATAATAATTATAGGTTTGTATGGAGGCAATTGCAATTTAGAAGTGGGCAATGATAATTTATTGTTAAAATATAACAAATATAGCAATGAAATCCCAGTTATTAGTATTTTCGAAACAAGAACTCTAAAAAATAAGTTTACAAATGTTTTCGACAGTTGTGATAATTACTTTAGCATTTCAAATATTTTTAATGACAGCCTATATTATGTATTTGGAGCATCAATTGGAAATCAAGCTTTTGATTTTAAATCTGCTCAAATAAAAAGCTCTGATTTTCTATCTAAAACAAGAATAGAAAATGCTCCAACAGATTTTTTTGCTCAATATTCTGCTGACAACAATTTAAGATATGTTTGGCAATTGCCTCCAGTAAATAAGGCAATAGCAGAGGGCATGTATAGCTCTGTTAAAATATTAAATAATAATGGCAATATTTATTTTTCGGGTAACTTTAATTATGCAAAGGAATTAGCTTTAGGTAAACGTTCCTATCAGTATTTAACTGGTTCTGGTAGCGATATTTCTTTGTTAAAGTATAATTGTAAACCAACTGCATACTTTAATTTTTCAGCAAATGGCAAAATTGTTAATTTTAAAAACCTGTCATCTAATACAAATAGTTACTTATGGGAATATGGTGTCAGTAGCGCAACTGCCACCACCAAAAATAGTTCATATACATTTCCAACCCAAGGAGCCACATACTCACCTCGATTAATAGTAACCAACGACTGTGGTAAGGATACTTTTCAGCAAAATGTTACAATTGCTAATATTAATATTTCAGCCATCTATTTAAGAGGTTTTTCTATTTCTCCCAATCCTAGCAATACTTTTGTTAAAATTGTCCTCGATGAAGGCATATATATATTAAATAGTAACCAATTAGAAGTTTCAGATATTAGCGGTAAACAAATAAACAATGGAATAATCATGTTAAATCCTAGTGAATATCAATTTGATGTTTCAGTATTATCGAGTGGATTATATACTATTAGTATTCTTACAAACGAAGGAAAATTCACATCTAAAATAATTGTTAATTGAAAATCATTGAATGCACTTTGCTCAGTGGAGGATACCCTCAAGAAATCAGTTCATCGAATTATTTTGTTGTGACATAGATTTTATTTATGTTCAATCCAATACCTGAATTATGCACCTTTGTGCAGTTAAGTGCCCTTATTAAAACTGCCAGATGGCTTGGGTACGACAAAGCATCAACTTTTGAATTAATAAAAGATAATATTAAAGAATTAAAAATGAGAATTTCAATAATTTATCTGCATCTGACTCAAAAGTAACTACAAAAGAATGATATTAATTAAATGATATTTAGAGAATATATTTTATTGTTTTTTGTAATTTTAATCACAAAAGATGGAACGTTCTAAAGGTTCCATTTTGCCAACTGCCTTCTTTTCTATTTTACTTCCATCATGAGTTTGCGGATCAAAGGGGAAATTGCAATAAGTATAATACCTGCAACAAGGGCGTAGATTGACAATTGATAATACCCGTCGGTATAAGATTGTAGCTTTGTCATTAACGAAGCATTAGGATCGGGAGAGGACATACCTGCTCCTAATAAACCTGCGGCATACTGACCATAAGCACTGGCCAAAAACCACATGCCCATCATCATGCCGGATAGATTTTTAGGCGATAATTTTGTTACAATGGAGAGGCCTATAGGAGATAAGCACAATTCACCTATGGTAATTACTAGGTAAGCCAAAGTGAAAATATTTAAAGAAGTGATACCTTCTACATTGGCGAAGAAACGGGTGTAGTAGAAGACATAAAATGCACCGCTTAAAAACAAGAATCCCAATCCGAATTTTATAACGGTGTTTGGCTCAAATTTTTTCTTGTACATCCATAGCCATAATAAACCAATGAGTGGACTAAAGACAATTACAAATAGTGAATTAGAGGTATTATTGACAATGTTTGGATCGATGCTAAAGAATAACAATGTGTGGTGTAGGTTTTTCTCTGCGAAGAGTGCTAACGAGCCACCGCTTTGTTCAAAGAAAGCCCAAAAAACAATGGAGAAAATAATAAAAATAAAAGCCGCCATCAATTTCTTCTTGCCCGCATCTTCTTTCACTTTTAATAGCTCAAAAATAAAATAGAGAATAGCCAATGGTCCGATGGTATACATAAACATATCGGTGTACTTGGTGTTTTTTATCATCGCAAATATTAAAGGGATACTCAATATTGAACCAACATAAACAGCAATCTCGCGTGTGGTGCGTTTGGCAGGTGCTAAATCTTTTAAAGGGGAGTCGCCAATTGGACCTAGGTATTTTTTGGTATATAAGAAAGTTACAACACCTATGACCATTACAATAGCAGCAGCTAAAAAGGCATAGCTCCATGAATGGTATTTACCTAGGTAAACACAAATAGCGCCACCTAGTAATGCGCCAATGTTGATACCTGAATAGAATAATCCGAAACCAGCATCTCTTCTTACATCACCTTCTTTGTATAAGTCGCCCACCATCGATGAGATATTAGGTTTGAAAAAACCAGTTCCAATAATTGATAAAGTGATGCCCACATAAAATAAATCTTGAGGAGAAAAGGCAATAATCAAATTGCCAATGATCATGATGATGCCGCCAAAAAATAATGACTTTTTGAAACCTAATATTTTATCTGCAAAAATACCCCCGATAAAAGTAAAGGCATAAACAAATGCTTGTATGGCGCCATACTTTAAGTTGGATTCTTGGTCGGTAAGTCCTAATTGACTCACCATGAAAATAGCCAATACGCCACGCATACCATAGAAACAAAAACGTTCCCACATTTCTGTTAAGAATAGGTACCATAATTGTTTTGGATACTTGCCCTCAAAATTTTGTATCGATTCAAGTGTATACTCTTTTTGCATAGAGACAATATTAAATAAAAAAAGCCTTGTAAAAAAATTACAAGGCTTTTGGATAAGGTTATTTTGATGAATAACTAGTTGATGCCATGCATCATCTTTTGCAATTTAGCACTCAAGAAATACAGGATAGCAGCAGCTACACTGGTCATGATGATAAACAACATAAAGAACTCAAATAAATTAGTGATTTGAAAGCCTAAGAATGCAGGATAGTTGGTAACATCTACCACTTCGCCTTCGGCAGCAGTTGGTGGAATCAAAGCACTTAAAGTACCTGCAAATTTATTAGCAGCAGCATTAGCCAAGAACCAAGTTCCCATCATCAATGAAGACAGTCTCAATGGTGCTAATTTAGATACCATCGATAAACCGATAGGCGATAAACATAACTCACCACAGGTGTGAATTACATATAAACCGATTAACCACCACATGCTCACTTTTGCGCTGGCATCAATACCATGTACTGCAAAAGCAATTACTAAATAACCTAAAGCTACTAAAGCTAAACCCATGGCCATTTTTTTAGGTGAAGAGGGCTCCATTCGTTTTTTGCTTAAATAACCCCATAGGATGGTAAACAAAGGCGCCAATGCAATAATTGCCAATGGATTTACCGATTGGAAATAAGAAGCAGGCATTTCCCATCCAAATAAAGTTCTGTTGGTTTGTTTATCTGCAAACAAGGTGAGTGATGCACCTGCTTGTTCGAAAGCGCCCCAAAAGAAAATAACGAAGAAAGCTAAGATGAAAATTACGATGATTCTAGAACGCTCTTGTGCGTTTAAACTTTTATCAGTTAAAATGACAATTGGCATCACTACCATGGCGCCATAAATCACATAACCAATAAGGTCAACATCGTTTTTAAACATTTGTTTAAAGTTCAACATGAAGAATATAATGCCGATTGAACCAATGATGACTAAGATGTTTTTTAAATCTAATTTTTTAACAGGTAAGCCAATTTCTTTACCTTCTTCAGAAATCAAGTATTTTTTCTGATACATAATAAAGCCAACTAAGCTCACCAACATGCCTATACAAGCCGCCAAGAAGCCCCATTTAAAATCTATTTTCTCTGCCAAAGTTCCGCAGATTAATGGCGACAATAAAGCCCCCATGTTAATACCCATGTAAAAAATTGTGAACGCGCTGTCGACTCTTCTATCGCCAACAGGGTACAATTGACCAACCATTGTAGAAATATTCGGTTTAAAGAATCCGTTACCAATGATTAAGGCGGTTAAACCAGCCCACATCATAGTAATACCTTCGGCACCGCCAGATGAAGCGCTTAGGAACATCATAAATTGCCCCAATGCCATCAATAAGCCGCCAATGATAATGCTTCTGCGATTGCCTAAAAATTTATCACTTAAATAACCACCTAAAAGTGGAGTTAAATAAACAAGTCCAGTATAGCTGCCATAAATATTTGAAGCATCGGCCTCATTCATTACAAGCATTTTTACCATGAACAGCATGAAAATAGCACGCATGCCATAATAACTGAATCTTTCCCACATCTCGGTAAAAAACAGGAAATACAGCCCCTTAGGGTGGCCTTTGGCACCGCTTTGTTCTACTTCAGGTGTGCTGTGGTCGTCAATAATTACATCCATAAATTTATTCTTATTTGATTATTTAATAGGCAATAATATCTATTTTTATTTATAAATCAATTGACTACTATAAATTCTTTTCAAAGTAGTTGCTAATTTTGGTGAACAAATGCAGGCGCACTTTGCCACCGCGAATGCCGTGATTGGTGTTCGGATAATAAGCAGCATCGTAAGGAATGTTCTTTTCATTCATGGCTTTGGCCATCTCAACTGCATTTTGAAAATGCACATTGTCATCGGCCGTGCCATGCACCAATAAATAGTTGCCTTTTATTTTTTCAACATGATTAATCGGTGAGTTAGAATCGTAACCATCTGCATTTTCTTTTGGGGTGCGCATGTAACGCTCGGTATAAATATTGTCGTAGTATCTCCAGTTAGTAACTGGTGCTACTGCCACAGCGGTTTTAAAATAATCGGCCCCACGGGTAATACAATTGCTAGCCATAAAGCCACCATAACTCCAACCGAAGATGCCAATTCTGTTTTTGTTGACATAGGCTTTAGATCCGAAATATTTAGCAGCTTCAATGTAATCCATGGTTTCGTATTTGCCCAATTGTAGATACGTCACTTTTTTGAAGGCTTCGCCTCTTCCTCCAGAGCCGCGATTGTCAATTGAAATAACAATGTATCCTTTGGCTGCCATGTATTGGTACCACAAATAATTGGCACCCGCCCATTGGTTTTTAACGGTTTGATAACCTGGTCCACCATACACAAAAAAGATAACAGGATATTGTTTTGTGCTATCGAAATTAGGTGGCAATAAACGCCAGTAGTCGAGGTTTACTTTTTCGCTGCTAGTGAAAGTGCCAAAGTCTACTTTACCGAAATTTTGTGTACTCATTTTGGTGTTTAGTTTTGTATTGTCTTCTAATACTTTTACCAATTTGCCACTGGCTTCGTACAATGTAAAAGTAGGGGCCATGGTGAGGGTTGAGAAATTATCTAAATAATACTGCATGCCTTGCATAAAGGTAATGCTATGCCAACCATTGGCAGCAGTTAAGCGGGACATTTTACCTTTCTTAATATCTAGACTGTACAATTGTCTTTCACTAGGATTCGAGCCACCACCAATCAACATGCCCGAAGTGAAATACAATAAACCTTTGGTTTCATCTAAACCTTTGAACTCATCGATTTCCCAATTGCCGAAGGTTAAAGCTTTGTCAACTTTCTTTACATAGTTGTAGATGTATAAATGTTCCCAACCCGTTTTTTCGCTGCTGTAAATAAACGATTGGTTGTCTTTTAAAAAGTTAAGGTTATCGTTAATGCTCACATAGTATTTGTTTTTTTCTTGGAGGATGACTTCTGTAGCACCCGTTTCGGCATCGGCAAATAATAATTCCCATTCGTTTTGATGTCTGTTTAATCTTTGTATAGATAATTTACCTGGGGCATTGCTCCACTGCATGCGCGGTAGGTATTGGTCGCGCTCGCTATTGGTATTGCACTTCACCATTTTGCCAGTCGCTAAATTGTAAATATAAATATCTACGGTGCTATTGCTTTCGCCTGCTTTAGGGTATTTAAAGGTTTCGAGCGCAGGATATAAATTGCCATAAATCACCATCTCGAATTCTTTGACCTTGCTTTCATCAAAACGATAGAAGGCTAAGTACTTGCCATCTGCGCTAAAGCTAAAACCTTTGCTCATGCTAAATTCTTCTTCATATACCCAATCCACTGCACCATTGATAATCGCATTCTTTTTACCATCAGATGTAATAGCCGTTTCGGTTTTTGAATACAAATCATAGCTGTATAAATTATTGTTGTATACATATGCCACTTTGGTAGCGTTAGCATTAAAGTCTGCATACATGATTTTATGGTCCGTAATTTTTTGAAAGGTGTTATTGCTTAAGTCGAACACATAGGTATTGCTAGCGCCCGAGTGGCGGTAGACGGCTTCGAAACCATTGGTTACAATGACTTTTTTCTCATCTTTGCTAAAACCGAAATTTTCGATAGTAATGGGTTTGCCATTGTCCATGAAATTAGCGGTACTGAAAATAGTGCCGATTTTGTTGCCTGTTTTAATATCATAGCGGTTGCAAGAAACAGATTTGTCTTCATTAGGGTCGAGCTGGCAATAGCTTTTGCCATCGGCCATGCCTTGAAAGCCTGGTACAAATTTGGGCGAGTATTCGCGACTGTACCAAATGTTTTCGAGGGTGAGTTGAGCGCTAGCTTGCAATGTAAATCCTAGCAGGAGAACGATAAATAATTTCTTCATGGTTGAATATATAAACCACGAAAATAGTAGAAAAAAGAGAGGTTCAAAAATTAGTTAGATAAACGTGGTGGCAGGAATAAGGCCTGGGTATATTTTACCACACCGCGAAGCAGCTACGAAGTAATAAGTTAGATAAGCTTTTTCTTTTTTCTTTTTGAAATTATAATCACAATAAGGTTAAATCAAAAGTTTTACCCTTTCCGGAAGTTTTTAAGTGAACATAAGTTTTTTTTGCTATGCAAAAAATGGGAAGCCCTTGCGTTTGTAGTTAACGATTTTAGTGAGGTAATTAGTAGGACTATTTATGTTACAACACATATGAAATGTGTTTAATGTTCAGCTAAGTGAGTGTAGTATTCATTCACTAAAGTTTTTTGTCCTTCGTGGAATAAATTTTTTACATTGAAATTTAATAATAATCCACGCGGTACTTTCAGAAGTTTCATATAGCTCAATACTTGAGCTTCATGAATTGGAGCAAACTCCTCAATTGATTTAATTTCAACAACCATGCACCTTTCAACTAAGAAGTCGCATCTTACATTTGATTCTAAAATCTGGCCTTTGTATATTACTGGTATTATAAATTCAGATTCAAAATCAATGTTTCGAATGCCTAACTCGTGAATTAAAGATTGATGATAAATACTCTCTAGCAGTCCTGGTCCAAGTGTCTTATGCACCTCAATAGCAGCGGAATTAAAATGATAGGTTAAATCTTTTAAGTATGACTTGGTAATTTTCATAATTTCAAATTTTAGTTTCATCAAAAATGCAAAATGTATTTTAAAAATCAAAGACTTTTGGTCTTCAATCTTTTTTACAAAGTAAAAAAGAACTTATGTTGACTTTAGGATCTATGAAAGAAAAATCGATACTATGAGTTGTCCCCAAATATAATTAGTGTTAACTACCTTAAATTAAACTTATCTAACTTATGTGGTAATATAGCGCGTGTCGTAAGCCTGTGGTGCTTCACACACCTTGTCTTTGCATGGATAAATAAGTGCTTCACCTTTGTATTTTTTGCCTTCGAAGAGTGGTATTACACTGTCCTTGCCTGCAAAGCCAAAGAGGGCATTCGGAGTTTTGTAGTGATGTTTCAGTGGCAAGGTGCTTCTTAAACTTTCATCGCCCGCTAAAATAATTTGATGCGTGCCTTCTTCTTTCAATAATTGCAAAGCCGCCCAATGGCTATACCAGGGGGCACTTTTTTGTATGCTTGGTGTTAAGGCATTCAACATGGTTTCTGCAAAAACATACCAATCGGTATGATAAAAGTAAAAGGATAATCGCCAAAGGTTATGCGCCATGATGCTGTTGCCACTGCTAATCACATCATCGTTCACATCGTATTTAGGGGTAATTAATGTTTCGCTATTGTTGGCATTGAATTCGAAGAAACCATTTTTCTTGTTGTAGAAATTGGCTAAAGTGTTCTCGCAAATTTCTTTGGCCTTTAACAAATGTGTCTCGTTAAAAGTTGCTTGATAAGTGGTAATTAAACCATCAATCAAAGTAGCATAATCTTCTAAGAAAGCAGCAATTTTTACTTGTCCATTTTTGCTGGTGCGTTTCAGTCCTTCTGAAGAAAAATAAGTGCTTAAAATAGTCGTTGATAAAACATCAGCTTGTATTGCAAAGCTGGGTTCGTCTAACCACATTGCGGCTTCTGCCAAAGCTTTTAACATTAAATTATTCCAACTGCAAATACATTTATCGTCTAAGCCAGGTGCAATTCTTTTGGATCGAAAGGTTTTTAATTTTTCAAGTCCTTCTGCAATCAAAGTTGTTAATTTTTGTTCGTCAATATTGAGTTGTTGAGCAGCTTGGGCTATGGTATCAATGGCATATAAAATATTACGTTTGTGCTCCCAATTGCCTGATGGAATGCACTGGTAATAGCGACAGAAATCGCCTGCAGTATTGCCTAATACTGTTATTAATTCTTCGTAAGTGTAAGTATAGTATAATCCTTCTATACCTTCGCTATCGGCATCGTAAGCTGAGTAGAATAAGC
Source organism: Bacteroidota bacterium (assembly GCA_947496065.1). GTDB lineage: Bacteria > Bacteroidota > Bacteroidia > NS11-12g > UBA955 > JABMMZ01. The sequence goes on along the minus strand of CANMBF010000012.1, from coordinate 4,512 downwards.
CATTCTCTGCTTTCATTTCGGTATTGCAAAAAGCCAAGGTATCCATGGCTATTTTTTTGTAAAATGGATTTTGAGAAACAGCATAGGCATAGCTATACAAACTAATTAATTGTGCATTGTCGTATAGCATTTTTTCGAAGTGAGGTGCGAACCATCTTTTATCTACCGAGTAACGTGCGAATCCTCCCGCCACAGGATCATAAATACCACCAAGGGCCATTTGTTTTAAAGTATACAAACCCATATCGGTAGCCCTTTGATTGTTTTTTAATTCGCCATATTGCAACAAATAACGGTAGTTCGAAGGCATGGGAAATTTAGGTGCGCGGTTCGGTCCGCCATACACCGTATCGTATTGCGCTTCGAATACTTTTAGAATATCATCACTTATTTTTTCATTCGATATAGTCGTGTTTAATGCAGGTGCTAAGCTCATGTTGGTAATGCCCTGACTTAATTTCTTCGCATAGTCAATGGCCGATTGTGGTTCCTTTTGCCACAGACCATGCAGGTTTAAAAGCAGTTCTTGCCACTGTTCTTTTGGGGCATAAGTCATGGCATGCAAAGGGCGCTTATCTGGCAAAGTAAAAGCATTCAAAGGCCAGCCGCCATTGCCATTTACTAATTGACAAGCATCCATGTATATTTGATCCACATCGGGCAATTCTTCTCTGTCTATTTTTATACAAACAAAATATTTGTTCATGATGTCGGCAGTGGCTTCATCTTCGAAACATTCGTGCGCCATTACATGGCACCAATGGCAGGCACTGTAACCAATGCTTACAATCATCAATTTGTTTTCTGTGCGCGCTTTTTCAAAAGCCTCTTCGCCCCACTCATACCAGTCTACTGGATTGTGGGCATGCTGTATCAAATAGGGACTTAATGAATTTATTAAGCGATTTGTTTTTTTGTATGAATTTTCCAAAATAGATTTGTAGCTTGTGGTGAATTAAAAAAGCAATACAAAAATAAACATAAGCAAGTAAGAAGTTAGAGCAGATGAGAGAAAAAATAAATTTTATCAAACAACAAACCCATTTATCTGAACGCGCCATACAGGCTGTTGTTAAGTTGAATGAAGAAGGTGCAACCGTGGCCTTCATTGCGCGTTATAGAAAAGATGCAACCGAGAACATGGACGAGCTAGGGGTATTAGATGTTATAAAATATGAAACTTATTATAATGAATTAATCAAACGCAAAGAATTTATTTTAGAGAGCATACTGGGGCAAGATAAATTAACACCCGAGTTGAAACAAAAAATAGAAACTTGCATGGACAAGGATGTGTTAGAAGATTTGTATTTGCCTTACAAACAACGCAAGAAAACCAGAGCAGACATTGCGCGTGAAAAAGGGTTGGAGCCGCTGGCAAAAATTATTTTAGCACAAAGAGAATCGGATGTTGCGTATGCGGCACAGCGCTATGTGAATGCGAAAGTGAATGATGTTGATGAAGCCATACAAGGGGCTATGGACATAGTAGCGCAATGGATAGCCGACGATGCCGATACCCGCAGTCTATTGAGACAGCGATTCGAGCAACACGCTTTTATAGAAACCAAAGTAGGCAAGGGCAAAGAAAAAGAAGGCGAGAAATACAAAGACTATTTTAAATATTCCGAGAAAGCGGCCAATGCACCATCGCATCGTATCATGGCCATTATGCGCGCTACCGATGAGGGTATTTTAAAATTGAACATTGCACCCGATGAGGAAAGAACATTGGAGGCCATCGATTATAAATGGATTAAACGCGGCAGTGCGACTGAGAATTATATGTTGGATATTACGAAGGATGCCTACAAAAGATTGTTGCAACCTTCGATAGAAAACGAATTGAAACAAAAATTATTCGAAAAAGCAGAAGCCGATGCCATTAAAATATTTGCCGATAATTTACAGCAATTGTTGTTGTCATCGCCTTATGGCAACAAGCGCATCCTCTCTATCGATCCGGGCATTCGCACAGGTTGTAAAACAGTTTGCCTGAATGAGAATGGCAATTTATTGCACCATACCGTTTTGTTTTTTAATACCAACGACGAGCGCAACCGTTCTGCCAAGCAGATACAAGAGTTGACGCACACTTATAAATTAGAAGGCATAGCGGTGGGCAATGGCACAGCGGGACGCGATACCGCAGATTTTATAAAAGGCTTAGGAATCGATGTGCCTGTGTTTTTAGTAAACGAAGATGGGGCTTCGGTGTATTCTGTTTCTGAAATTGCGCGCAAAGAATTTCCCGATCACGATGTAACGGTGAAGGGTGCAGTGAGTATTGGCAGAAGGTTGATGGATCCATTGGCAGAACTTGTAAAGATAGATGCCAAGAGCATGGGCGTTGGGCAATACCAGCACGATGTGAACCAAACAAAATTGAAACAAGCCCTCGATGAAACGGTAGAAATATGTGTGAATAGAGTGGGTGTCAATTTAAATACGGCTGGCGAAGAATTGTTGAAGCATGTATCGGGATTGGGTCCAGTATTGGCCAAAAATATCATAGAGCACCGCAATAAAAACGGTGAGTTCAAGTCGCGCGATGAGTTAAAGAAAGTAGCGCGTTTGGGTGATAAAGCATTCGAACAATCGGCAGGATTTTTAAGAGTGCCCGCTAGTAAAAATCCATTGGACAGGAGTGGTGTTCACCCCGAGCAATATGCCAATGTAAAAAAGATGGCGGCCATGGCAGGGGTGGTGGTAGGTGATTTAATTGGCAACGCGACTTTAATAAAAAAAGTGTCGGAGTTAAGCGATGTGAAAATACAAATAGGCGAATTTACGTTTAAGGATATTTTAAAAGAATTAGAAAAACCTGGTCTCGATCCAAGGGTGCCATTGAGCGAAGATGTGTTCGATGCGGGCATACGAAAAATGGAAGATTTGCAAGTGGGCATGACCATTAAAGGCATAGTGGCCAACATCGCCAACTTCGGAGCTTTTATTGATATCGGTATTAAGCAGAGTGGTTTATTGCACATTTCCGAAATGGCCAATCATTTTATTAAGAGTCCGGCCGAGGTGGTAAAGTTGAACCAACAACTCACTTTGAAAGTAAAAGAAATTGATTTCGAAAGGCAGCGCATTGCGTTGACTTTGAAGTTTTAAGTCGAAAAATAATACATCCTTAAAAATATACCGATTGGTATGTTTTTTTTGTGCATTAAAAATCGAGGTAATTCCAAAAAATATTTTCTCTGAATAGAAGAATTGCAATGAGCAGTAATAAAGAAAAATGGAGTAGGATATTCTTGCTATTTTCCAATAAATAAACCATGACTAGAAAGTAAACAAACTCAGCTAATATGAGGAAGAAACTACTTAAAATGACAAATATGTAAAGAAAAAAACAGTTCATTATTAGTGATTTTAACTAATTGAAGCAGCACCCCAATTACCAACAGTATAATGACCAGTAGGTCGGCACCAAACAATAACCAATTGAAAGCCTGCATAACTTTAGAGCCATGCTTTAATTGCAAAGTGTTTTTTAGGATAGTATCTAATGACCTGACTTTGTTTTTGGGAAGCATTTAAATAAAATGATTTAACGTTCAATATAAGATTTTAGTATTATTCGATCGATTAGATGCTACATTAATAGCTCCTCACCTCTACCCCGTAGGGGTAATATATCTGTCACCGCGGGTCGCAGACCCGCGGCTAAAAACAAATCCCGCCACTTTGTTTGGCGATTTTTTTGCGGTTCCCTTGCAAAAAAAATGACAAACAATTCTAATGCGTCTTAAAGTACTGCATATACTTTAACCCTCTTGCGCAATAATCGGCATCGTAAGTGCGCGGTCCGCCAATGGCAGGATGGGGCATGCCTGTGTTATGGATGTGAAAAGCATCCTTGTATTTGTCTTTTTTTAAGTATTTCCCATAGGTCATTTCTATCCATTTGGCACCATAGTATACAGCATCATCACCGCGAATATTTTTTACTTTAATGTCTAACAACAAGCACTTGTAACCCATGAGTTGGAAAGGTCCCCAGCTGCTGGCCAAGTTTTTTAAAGCATCGTCGTTGGCATCGGCTAGCATGGCTTGGGTCACATGCTCGTAGTTTTCGAGGGTGCCAAATTTCACCTTTTTTAATTTCTCGTAGACATGGGGTTCGAAGCGCGCATCGAACACTTTTCTGCCGCCGCATTCTAACATGCAAAGGGCCTTTAAAAATGCTGGAGACATATTGAACAAGGCGGCGCAACTATCAATTTTGTTGCCATAATTTTTAGTCACCATTTCGAGTCCTGCTTTGCGATCATCGATGTTCACATTTCTTTTTTGAAGTGTGGGGATCAAGTAGATTAAGGCAGTGGTAGCAATGGCCAAAATTAGAAAGAGAATAAAAAGGCCTTTTAAGTTTTTCATGGTTGTGTTAAATCAATGTTTTCATCACCTTTTTGATAAGGCATATACGTAATAATAAATTGCAGCATCTCATCGGTGGTGCGCATACTCGCGCCTCCATGGTCGTTGCGTTCTCCTATGATTTGC
>CANMBF010000011.1 GCA_947496065.1 Bacteroidota bacterium | reverse complement strand
ACCACTGGATAAATAGTCCTTAATAACTTCATGCTTGTCTTCGTCAGTAAAATATCTGACCGATTTGGGTATTATAATTTTGTTCATATTTACACTTTTTTGTGTAAACCTATTTTAGGACAAGACACATTCATACCCTATGCTTTCAAATAATTAAACTATATTCATTTTTATGACCAAAGAATATGCATCTTCTAATGATAAATGCTGCTTTTGATGCTTAATTTAACTAAGTTTGGGCGAAGTATGAAAATACTTATTTTACTAATTAAACTAAACATGAAGCCAAGCCTGAATTTAATATTAATTTTTTTAATTTTTAGTTGTAAGGCTCCAAAAGTTAGTAGCAATTCATTGCTAGTTCCTGGCAATTACACCACATGTAAGTTAAATAAAGTTGAAAAATTAAAGTACAATCTAAAGTACAAGTCCAATTTTTTTCACTTTTATAAATTGGGACTTAATCTAAAAAATGATAGCACCTTTTACATCATTTTCTGCAATACCAAGGTTACCGCAATTGGCAACTGGCAAACTAACAATGACACTTTGTATTTACAAAATATATTGCGATTAAAGGATAAAAAACACTTGCCTGATATGAAACATTGTATAAAGGATAGTCTAATATTCTTTAACAATGGTGTTAATATTCAAAACCAAAAAAGACATGACAACATTACTTTATTAAAAATTGGAGGAGAGAATTTTGATGGAATAACAAATGATAGTTTCATAAATATTAAAGACACACTTTTAAGTTATTAATAAGAAAAATCTGTTTACAAAAAAGTCCTTAAACTATTTCAAACCATATGCCCCTTCTCCTATGGAGAAGGGGTTAGGGGATGAGGCCTAAAACAGCTTCTCAAACCCCTCAGGCCTCAAACTTTCATGCGAATGATGAACCATCTCACGCTCATTGGTTCTATAGCCAGCTATCTTATTTTTATAGAAGGCGAAGTATAGTAGCCAATCTTCCTTGCCCCAAGTGGTAATGGTTTCGTCATACATACCAACTTTAATAAAATTGGATTTAGTGGCGGCAAACAAGCCTGTGCCTTCTGTAAAAAAACGACCGCTTTGTGGGGCATCGCTTAACCACCACACTTGTGGAAACCAAGCAGTGTGGGGCTTTACATAAGTGTTTATTTTTTGAACAATGTCCTTGGGCAATTCAATGTCCGCATCGCATACCATAAAATATTCATCTGAACTTTGAAGTATGGCGGCATTAAAGGTTTTAGAACGGGTAAAGTCTTGCGCTTGCTCAGTATAAATTAATGGTCCGCTCCAAAGCGCTTGTATGGCTGCTTTCAAATTATGCACATCATTACTGCCCGCATCATAAACTGAAAGGGTAATGAGTTCCTTGTGCGCAGCTGCATTTAAAGAAGGGATGACATGGGTTAGCAAATGTTCACTGCGGTTTTTAATGCCTATGCAAATGCTGATGGGTTTTAGGGATTTAGTAGGTTTGGTTTGGATGGACCAATACCCTTTGATATCGGTCAACAAGGTACCAAAGCCTATTTGCTTGCGCTGTGGCGATTTAAACACCCACCACAACCATTGCTTCAACGCTATGGGCAACCATTGCTTCATTCTATTATGGCGTATGAGCCGCAGTGGTCGGAATGTGTTTCGTTGCTGTAAATGCCCGACTGTTTAATATTTGATTTTAAACTTTCTGATACCGATATATAATCGATGCGCCAGCCTTTATTATTGGCACGGGCATTGGCTCTAAAACTCCACCATGTGTAATGGTGTGGCTCAGGGTTTAAGATTCTAAACGAATCTACCATACCTGCTGCAAACCAACGGTCCATCCAAGCGCGCTCTTCTGGTAAAAAGCCCGAACTGTTTTTGTTGCCTTTAGGGTCGTGTATATCAATTTCTTTATGACAGATATTATAATCGCCACACACAATCAATTTTTGATTGTGGTATTTTTCGTTAGGCGATAAGGCCTGCGAGCGGGTTTGAACATAATTCATAAAATGATCCAGGAATTCATATTTGATATCCTGACGAATATCGCCCGTAGTGCCAGAAGGAAAATAACAACTCAACACACTGGTATCGCCAAAATCGGCTTGTATCACACGGCCTTCGAAATCGAACAATTCGTGGCCACAACCTTTGGTCACTAAATCTGGTTTTTGTTTGCTTATAATGGCCACACCACTGTAACCCTTTTTCTGAGCGGAGTACCAATAGCAATGGTAACCTAAATCAGTAAACGCTTTTTCATCGATATCCTCATAATTGGCTTTTATTTCTTGCAAACAAATCACGTCTGGATTTTCCTTTTTTACAAAATCAATAAAGCCTTTGCTCATGGCCGAGCGTATGCCGTTTACATTGTAGGTAACTACTTTCATTGGTATTAAAATAATTTAAAATTTAGATGGACAAATATAAGAGAAACTACCCTGAATGAGCAGTATAAATTTCATTATTCAGCAGTGGTCATTTTGCGTTTTAATTCATCGATCTGATCTCTCAAACGGGCTGCCTCCATAAACTCCATTTCTTTGGCGGCACGGTGCATAGCCTTTTCTGTTTCTTTAATGGCTTTTTCCAATTCCTTTTTGGTCATGTAAGCAAACACAGGATCAGCTGCCAAGTTCATGCTCTCCGGCTCAGAATAGAACCGCGGTTCTTCAATAAAGCGTGCATCGGCTACACTCGTTTGCTTCATGATTTCATCTTTAGATTTGGTAACGGTAGTAGGTGTAATGCCATGCTTGGTATTGTAAGCCATCTGTTTCTCTCTTCTTCTATCTGTTTCCTCTATGGTTTTGCGCATGCTCTCGGTCATTTTATCAGCGTACATAATCACCTTGCCTCTTTCGTTACGCGCGGCTCTACCTATGGTTTGCACCATGCTGGTAACACTGCGTAAGAAACCTTCTTTATCAGCATCTAAAATACAAACCAAACTTACCTCTGGTAAATCCAATCCTTCTCTCAATAAGTTAATTCCTATGAGTACATCAATGTTGCCTAATCGCAAATCACGCAATATCTCTACCCTGTCCAAGGTTTTAACCTCGCTGTGTATATACTGACAACGAATGCCCAAACGCGCCATGTATTTGGCCAACTCTTCGCTCATGCGTTTGGTCAAGGTTGTAACTAAAACCCTGTCACCCATTTTTACGCGTTCCTCTACTTCATCTAACAAATCGTCAACTTGGTTCACGCAAGGCCTAACCTCGATGACAGGATCCAATAGGCCTGTTGGCCTAATAACCTGTTCCACTACCACACCTTCCGATTGACGGATTTCGTAATCGGCTGGGGTTGCTGTTACATAAATAACCTGATCAATAATGGCTTCGAACTCCTCGAACTTTAACGGTCTATTGTCCATAGCAGCAGGTAATCTGAAGCCATAATCCACTAGGTTTATTTTTCTTGCACGGTCGCCGCCATACATCGCCCTCACTTGCGGCATACTCACGTGACTTTCATCTACCACCGTTAAGAAATCTTTTGGGAAATAATCCAATAAACAGAAGGGTCTATCACCGGGATTTCTTCGGTCCATATAGCGACTGTAATTTTCGATGCCACTGCAATAGCCTAACTCACGCATCATCTCTAAATCGAAATTCACCCTTTCTTCCAAACGCTTTGCCTCCAATGGTTTTCCATGGTCTTGAAAGAATTTTATTTGCCCTACCAAATCATCTTGTATTTCATGAATGGCAGCATTCAAGCGCTCGCGTGGCGAAACATAAATATTAGCAGGATAAATGGCAATATCATCAAATGATTCTATTAAATGTCCTGTCGATGGTTCGAAAGCTTGAATCTCGTCAATCTCATTTCCAAAAAACGAAATGCGATAACCAAAATCATTATAGGCCAAATACACATCTACCACATCGCCCTTTACACGGAAATTACCCCGTTTAAAGTCAGCTGTGGTTCGGCTGTACAAACTATTCACCAAGGCATGTAAGAAATTATTTCTTGCAATTTTTTGTCCTTTGCTTACCCTTATAATGCTATCTTCATAATCACCAGGATTACCAGCACCATAGATACAACTTACCGAAGCTACGACAATCACATCTCTTCTACCACTCAACAAAGAGGTAATGGTTTTCAAACGCATCTTCTCAATTTCTTCATTGATATTTAAATCTTTTTCAATGTAAGTATTGGTGGTTGGCAAGAAAGCCTCAGGCTGATAATAATCGTAATAACTCACAAAATACTCTACCGCATTTTGAGGAAAAAACTGTTGAAACTCACCGTAAAGCTGAGCAACCAAGGTTTTGTTATGACTCAAAACCAAGGTTGGTTTTTGCACTTGTTGGATGACATTGGCAATGGTAAAGGTTTTACCGCTTCCAGTAACGCCCAATAAAGTTTGCGCATGGGTGCCTTCATTCAAGCCTTGTACAAGCTGTTTAATGGCGGTTGGTTGGTCACCGGTAGGCTGAAAAGGCGATATTAATTCAAATTTTGGCACGGATTTGCGAAGATACTGAAAATATAGAAAGCATGTGCCTAAAATGAGAAACAAAAAGGCAGAAATCGACCAACGCATGTAATAATATTAATGTATTGTTATTTGTTACTTTTTGTATGGGCAAAAAGTAACCAAACTTAGCCAAAGGCGTTATCATGAGCTTGCGAATAAAAGCCCACCACGCATAGAAAATTCAACTGGTCTTTGCCGCGCAAAATCAACCCTTCATCTCTGACCAATTAAAATTTTTACGTCCCGATAGCAATCGGGATGGACCCAGCCCGCAAGCACAATCGAACCTTACCTGCTTTCAATACTAATTAAATAACTTGAAAATATTCTTAATAATCTATTACAAATTATTCGTTTACGATGGCATAAACAGAACCACTTTTTTCAAATGGACCAGTTGATTTTTGCGTCAAAAGATACAGTTCACCGGCCGCGTCTTCACCAAAGCTATTAATATTTTCTTTGAAATCATTGTCTTGTTTATCGGTAATCATTAGGCCTTTCAAAGTCCAATTGTTAGCAGCCCGTTCTAAATAAAAAAGCTTGCCAGTCCAATCAGCAAAAATATATTTACCTTGGAGTGAAGGCATCTTTTTCCCATTGTATACATAACCGCCAGTTACGCATATGCCATCGCTATGGTTATACTCTGCAATCGGTAATTCTAAGTTTTGCGTATTGCATAAACGTTCAGGATTAAAACAATGCTTGGCCTCCATTATACGCCAACCATAATTTTTGCCTTTTTCAATAATGTCTACCTCTTCCCATTGGTTCTGACCGACATCAGCACAAAATAAAAGGCCAGTGATTCTATCAAAAGAAAAACGCCAAGGGTTGCGAACACCATAAGCCCAAATTTCTGGCTTAACAGTTTTATCAGCAATAAATGGATTGTCTGTTGGAACCTTATAAGCCGAATCAGTGTTCACATCAATGCGCAATATTTTACCCAAAAGCGATTGTAAATTTTGACCATTGCCAATGCTGCCATGCTCATCATTCGCTCCGCCCCCATCGCCCGATCCGATATACAAATACCCATCAGGACCGAATGCCAATTGGCCACCATTGTGATTACTTTCAGGTTGTTGTATTTCCATCACCACCCTGCCCGATGTGACATCAGCTTCATCAGGATTTGCAGAGACTTTATATTCTGCAATGATGCTTTTATGATCGAACTTTTTATTTGAATCAGCCGCGCCATAGTAAATATAAAATTTGCCATTGTTTTTATAATCTGGATGAAAAGCCAACCCCAATAAACCCTTCTCAGAATAATTCTTATTGATTTCATCCAAAAGGGTATTGATGTTTATAAAAGGAGTGGCTAACAATAGACCCGCCTTGATGATTTTTATTTGTCCTGTTTGCTCACAAATAAACAAGCGTCCACTACCGTCCTTAGGGCAATCCATGGATACTGAACCAGTCAAACCACCTACAACTTGCTTGATTTTAATTTGTGCTTTTCCTACAGGTACTTTGGGTGCATTCGTGCATTCGCAAAAGATGAAAAGAAAAATAATGAAATACAAATACTTGAAATTCATATTTATAAGAGAATTTAATTAATTTTCTCTACCACTACTGCGGTGCCGTAAGCAAGTACTTCGGTCAAGCCGTTCATTACCTCATTGGCATCATAACGCATATTGATGATGGCATTGGCACCAAGCTCTGTGCCGTGCGCTACCATTAACTGATAGGCTTCTTCTCTAGCTTTCTCACACAATTCTGTGTAGATAGAACTTTTACCGCCAAAGATGGTCATAAAGCCACCCGCCATATTGCCCAAGATACTGCGTGAACGCACAGTGATACCTCGCACTAAACCCAATTGCTCTGTCACTTTATAGCCTTCTAACGAAGTACTGGTTGTAATTAATGTTATATTGCTCATATTAATATTTTTTACAAATCTAAACTATTTCTCCTATCAAAAATTTCAAAGAATAGATGCAAAATTAAAATGGGAAGCCAAAAAATTAAAATACTTTTGTTCTTTAAACTCTAACACTTCATGACTAAGGCAATCACTTACTTATCCATCATAATTAACATCATATTGATAGGTGGTGCTAGTTACATCATTATAAAAAAAGGCGGTTTGCGTTTTATAAAAAATAAGTTACACATTCAACAAGTGCACGAAGACCATGGTTTTGGGCCTTACTATGATCAACGTTAAAGTTTGTTTAAAATACTTCCGCAAGATTCAACAGATATTTTATTCATTGGACATAGCCTTATAGATGGTTGTGAATGGTCGGAACTTTTGGAAAACAATCACATTAAAAACCGGGGTATCAATGGCGAAATTATCAAAGGTATTTTAACCCGTATTGATGAGATTACCCAGACAGCACCTAAAAAAATATTCTTACAAATTGGCACCAACGATATGACCCATGGTCTTAAAGCGCAGGAAATGCTCCAAAACTATGAACACATCGTAATATTTATACGCCAAAAATGTCCCGAAACAGAACTATATCTATTGAGCATGTTGCCTGTTTTTAAAAACGACATAGATCAGGTTAATACGATTCCAGAAGATTTCAATGCTGGCTTATTGTTATTGGCTCAAAAACACAAAGCCTACTATGTCGACCTATACCATCCATTAGTGGATGAAAATGGACACTTAAAAGAAATCTACAGTAACGATGGTTGGCATTTGATGGGCGAAGGTTATCTAAAAGTCAAAGCGGTACTTTTACCATTGGTAAATGATTAATCTAGCCTAAAACATAACCGTTTATTTCTGTATCAGTACCTTTTGCGTTACACCATTTACATCGATAGTGTATACGCCTGCGCTCAAATGGCTAATGTCTAAATTAGTTGAAACATTGTTAATTTTATACGTAATAACGCAGGTTCCTATTGCATTGTATAATTTCAAAACACCTGTTCCCGTTTTAGTTTCTATCACCAATTCATTGCACCATTGGTAAATTAATAATTTGCTAGGTGGCAAGAACCTAATTTTTCTATACCCTGCAAACCATTGTTGAACCTCAACACGTCTGAAACTGGCAGAGGTAAAATATTTTTCGTTGCTTACATACAATTGTTGTCCTTTAAAAGCACTGGCTTCAAACTGTCCGAACGCCAATGCATTTCCCAATTCAATTCTGCGTTTATTCCCATTAAAAAAACACCCGTTTTGAAAATCGTATAAGAGCCAAATAAAACATCCTCCAATTGATTTGCTATAGCCCCCTAGAATAATTTTATCAGTTTTTAAATTCGTACATGCCGATGTTACCAGACCTCCTGCATCAAGGGTTTCCCTTGGCGTAAGACTATATTTACCAGGCACCCTTGGCATCACATAATGTCTTGTTTTACCATCCGCCCAATCTTTACTAAACAAATGCAAACTATCATGCCAAATACACATGGCCTCCACATCATAATTATGATTTTGATTAGCTGAAACAAAACTGGTTTGATCCGCTAAATTAAATTGTAGTTCATCTGCATTCACTGAATCACTTTTTTGAGAAAAAGACAATTGTACTTTTTGTATACGGTATACTTTTAAATCTTTGCGCGTCCCGTCATTATTGCCAAATTCTCCAATATAAATATACTGCGAATCCTGGGTTATTTCCTCCCAATCAATGTTCGTTTTATTTTTAATGAAGGTCCGATGGATTATGTTTCCTGTTAAACTATCAAAGGCGTATATGGCAGGCTCATTACCGCTATCATTCAGGGTCCAAAACCAATTGTTAAAATAAATTAATCCACTCGTCTCAATAAGACTATCACTCAATTTAGCGCAAACTACCTTGGTTGAATAGGAGGTTGATGGATAGGTGCAAGAACCATCGTTAATTTTAGCAGAAGAATCGTAATTATTGGCTAAGATGTCGGTACAGCCTCGCTTTTGCGCTTCAATATTGAAGTTCAACAAGACAACAAATGCAGTGAAAAGCATTATTTTTTTCATATTTTATCCAGCTATATTTTGAGCGTCGGGCGAGACCAAATCATCTGATACCTCATTGCCCATATCTCGCCAAAGATAACCATTTTCAATCTTAGTATAAGGTGGCATATTGTTGATATATAAATGTCCTGTTCCCAGTCCTTGGTGTACTTTTGGATTAAAATTAGCGGTGTATTGTGCGATAGCATTTAAACCAATATTGCCTTCCAAAGCAGAAGTAATCCACCACTGAATGCCCAAGTCCTCAGCCACCTTAATCCATTTTTCGCATTGGACAAATCCGCCCACTAAATTCGGTTTTAAAACAATGTATTGTGGTTTCAATTTAGACAACAATTGTCTAAATGATTCCTCGTTGATATATCCTATCAATTCCTCATCTAATGCAATTGGCACGGGTGAATGAGCACACAAATTCGCCATGGCTTTTAACTGCCCTTTCTTGATCGGTTGTTCAATGCTATGCAAATTAAATTGTTTCAAGGCTTCTAACTTTGCCATTGCATTTTCTGGTGTAAAGGCCCCATTAGCATCTACCCTTAAGATCAACTTGTCGCCGCCTTTTTGTTCGCGTATAAATTGTAACAAAGCACATTCTTTTTCAAAATCAAGTGCCCCAATTTTTAACTTTATGCATTCAAATCCCTTCTCAACTTTTTCTATCACCTCGTCCTTCATGGCTTCGATGGTATCCATCCACACCAATCCATTAATGGGTAATCCTTGTCTTCCGATGGCATAAAAATTCTGATAAATTATTTTTTTACCTCCATATTTCAAATCCAATAAAGCGGTTTCTAGTCCAAATTTTATACTTGGAAACAAATCAAAATTAAAATCTTCTGTCGCTTTGTTTTTATTAATTTGATCAACCAGTTTCTGAAGCATGCTTTCATATTCTGGCACATCATCGATGCTTAAGCCTTTGAGGGGAGCACATTCACCAATGCCTTTAATCTGCGGGTTTGCGCTATTCCATATCGATAAGAGATAAATGGTACGCTCTGTCAGAGCCCCGCGACTTGTGGTAGCAGGTTTCTTGAATTTCAAATGATGTGCTTCAATGGTCGCTTGTAAACCCATTTTAGAAAACGATTATTTGAGACAAACAAAACACCAAACACAACACCAATGTGTAAAGTGATAAATATTTTAACTGTTGGTTATAAGCCATTCTACCGATTGATTTTGCACTTTTTAAATTTAAATAATGCTTGCCTAATAATGGGGTAGTAATTAAAAAACTTAACTGCAAAGCATGGTGATACGTTGTAAAAACATAAATCACCAAATAAAGAATTGCATTAACAAGTAAGAAGACATGGTAGCGCATAGCACTTTTAGAACCCAACATAACAGGGATGGTAATTTTATTTTTGTGTGCATCACTTTCAATGTCGCGAATATTGTTGACATTCAAAACACCAACGCTTAACAATCCAATTGAAGCCGCTACCCACCAAACATTTGAATTAATAGATTGTACCTGCAAATAATAAGTCCCCACAACGGCCAAAATACCAAAAAAAATGAAAACAGATAAATCGCCCAAACCTATATAACCATAAGGATTTTTACCTGCTGTATAAAAGTAAGCAGCAGCAATACCAGCAATACCTAAGGCAAACATGAGCCAAAATTGTAAATCAAATTTGCCAATACTATAAGTTAATAGTGAAATCCCTAAAATCAAAATGACCCCAATGAGAATAGCAATGGCAACTTTCATTTTAGATTCAGAAATTAAGCCAGAAGCCATTACTCTATCGGTTCTCTCTTTCGTATCAGCACCATTCTTAAAATCGCCATAATCGTTTGCAAAATTGCTTAGAATTTGAAGGAACACACCCGTTAATACACTTAATAAAAAAGTAATACTGTTAATTTTATGTGTCTCAGCATAAGCTATTAAATTACCTGCAATCGCACCTGCAATTGCTAAGGGCAATGTTCTAAGTCGCGCTGCTTGTATCCAAACCTTTACAGACATGGTGTTCTTCCTCCGTCCACCACTGTGTTGGTACCTGTAATATAGGCAGCTTTGTCAGAGGCTAGAAAAACAGCAGCATAAGCTACCTCCTCTGGCTTACCAAATCTGCGCATTGGTATTTCATTTAACATTTCCTCTTTTACAATAGCCTGTTCAACGGCCATTTTATTCGATTTGTTTTGAATAATGGTACTTAAACGCTCTGTTTCTGTTGCACCCGGTAGAATATTATTTACTGTAATGCCTGCACTTGCCAATTCATTCGCTAAGGTCTTCGACCAATTGCCCACCGCACCGCGAATGGTATTACTAACACCTAAATTGTGTAAAGGAACTTTAACCGAAGTTGATATAATATTGATGATTCTGCCAAAATTTCTGCTTTTCATGCCTGGCACCACGGCTTGTACTAGCTGATGATTATTGATTAAATGTGAATTAAACGCTTGCAAAAATTCAACTGTATTGGCATCTATTGCTTTGCCAGCTGCTGGCCCACCAGTATTATTCACAAGAATATCTATTGTATGTTCTGCAACAATTTGATTCGCTACCGCTTCTACATTTTCAGTATTTGAAAAATCTGCTGTGTAGACCAAATGCGTCTGACCATTGGTCGAACTTAAAGTGGACATCACCGAATTTAGTTTCTCCTCATTTCTTGCTAGCAAAATAATGGTTGCGCCCGAATCGGCCATCTCACTTGCAATTGCAAGGCCAATTCCTTGTGAACTACCACAAACCAAGGCTGTTTTTCCTTTTAAATCTATTATCACAAGGCAAAGGTAATCGAAAATATAATATTGAAACTCTTTGTTATAATTCTGTAATTTTGAGCCCTTCAAATGAGACAGATATTGTTGAGCTTACTTTTAATCTTTGTAGGAGAACCACTAATCGCGCAAAATTCTAGTGCAAGCGACCCCAATAAAATGAAAGGAAAATTTTATTTTTATTGGGGCTATAACCGCGAAACTTACACCAAATCAAACATTCATTTTAAAGGCGATAACTTTAATTTTACAATTAAAAAAGCAATTGCACTCGACCGTCAGTCGCCCTTGGCACTCGATCCTTATTTAAAAATAGATCAAATAACAATTCCACAATACAATTACCGTTTTGGTTATTACATTAGCGATAAGTACAATGTTTCTTTGGGTTGGGACCATATGAAATACGTAATGATTCAAGACCAGATAGCAAAGGTTTCTGGTGTGATAAAAAACACTGGAACAGATTACGATAGAACCTACGACAATGAAGATGTGAAATTAACAGGCGATTTTTTGCAGTTTGAACATACCGATGGTCTCAATTATTTAAATGCTGAACTCAATCGTGTTGACCCAGTTTACAACTATAAAAAACTTTACATTAAAAGCACCTATGGTTTGGCCGCCGGTGTTTTATGTCCAAGAACGAGAGCAGTTGTTTTAAATAATGCGGTGAGTGATCAATGGCATGTTTCAGGATTTGGGGTATCAGCTAAAACAGGGATTAATATTAGTATTAACAATCACTTTTTTATTCAAGCTGAATTAAAAGCTGGTCTAATTGATATGCCAAATATCGTTATTGAGGCCAATTCAAAAGATAGAGCAAGACAAAACTTTGGTTTTGTGCAAGGCAATGTCGTAATTGGCTATCAGTTTAACCTTCATAAAAAATAAAAAGCGCGTGAGTTTTGTAAAAAAATTAGCTTCTCAAACAGCCCTATATGGAGTAAGCTCCATGTTAGGCCGTTTTATCAATTTTTTGCTCGTCATTCCGCACACACAATACCTAAAAACAGTTGGTACATTTGGCGATATGACGGCCATTTTCGCTTTCATCGCATTCCTAAACATCATTTTAACTTATGGAATGGAAACCACCTATTTCAATTTTATTAGAAAAGGTTATGTCCCAAACCAAGTGTATGCTATTGCCCAAAAAAGCATTCTAGCAAGCACCACCATTTTTAGTGTTATTGTGTTGTTTTTTGCAGAACCCTGTGCTGCTTTCTTAGGCTTCCCTGGTCATGTTGATTTTGTATATTGTTGCTTGATATTTTTAGTTTTTGACACATTCTCTCTTTTGCCTTTTGCAAAACTTCGACATGAAGAAAAACCTATGAAGTTTGCATTGATCAAATTAGCCAACATTGGTGTTAACGTTACACTCAATTATATTTTCCTTGCTTACACGCCCGAAATTTTAAAAAGCTTTAGTCAAGTAACCCTGATATTAATGGCCAATGCAGCTGCAAGTATTGTTTCATTTGCATTACTGTCACCATTGGCTTTTAAAATAAATTATTCCTTCGATAAAAAAATATTCAAAGAAATGTTAGCCTATGCATGGCCGCTAATTTTTGTTGGTTTGGCTGGAATTGTTAATGAAACGTTGGACAGGAACTTATTGACGCGTTTATTGCCTAAAGAAATTGGCTCCTACCAAAATGGCATTTATGGTGCATTCTATAAATTAACCATGGTAATGACGATGTTTGTGCAAGCATATAAATTTGCTGCTGAACCCTTTTTTTTCAAACAAAAAGAGGATGAAGACAGTCTCAAAAAATACGCAGATTTGATGTATTGGTTTGTGGGTGTTTGTAGTTTCATTTTCATTGCGTGCATGTATTTTATTGAAAGCTTATCACATTTGCTAATCCACAACAAAGCCTTTTTTGAGGACAAAAATGGCTTGTACATTGTACCCATCTTACTTTTAGCAAATCTTTTCTTAGGCGTTTACTACAATTTAAGTGTATGGTATCGCTTAACAAACAATACTAAAATTGGGGCTATGATAGGAATTGGTGGCGCCATCATTACCATTGTTGGCAATATTATCTTTATTCCAATGTTTGGTTTCATAGCTTGCGCATGGTTAACACTGATAGTTTATGCACTGATGTGTCTAGCTGCTTATGTTCTTGGCCTTAGATATTTCAAAGTACCTTATCAAGTAGTTAAATTATTAACACTTATAGCACTTGCCATAGGCTTTTGGCAAATTAACAAGTCGCTTCATGCCGATACATTGTTGTTTTGGCAGGACTTTAGCATAAAATTAGCACTGTTGTTCCTCTTTATGTTAATAATTTGGTTATTACAACCAAAGCTTAAAAAAGCTTAAATTTGCTACTTCAAGTTTTGAGTATTAAAGTTAATATAAAAAATATCGGTACAGCACCGTTACCAAGTTATCAAACTGCATTAGCGGCAGGTGCTGATATATATGCCAACAACCTTGAAACAATAATTATTCAACCTTTTGAAAGGGTCTTGGTACCAACGGGCCTTATAGTAGAATTGCCAGAAGGCTTCGAAGCCCAAATTCGCCCAAGGAGTGGATTAGCTCTTAAACACGGTATTACAGTATTGAATTCTCCTGGAACTATTGATGCTGATTATAGAGGTGAAGTAAAGGTATTACTCATTAATTTAGGACAAACAGAATTTACAATTAACCACGGCGACAGAATTGCACAAATGGTGATAGCCAAATGCGAACAGGCTACTTGGCAAACAGAAATTGAATTATCAACCACATCGCGAGGCGAGGGTGGATATGGACATACAGGAATTTAAAAAAAGAAAAAGAAAAATGAGCGGAATGAATATTATTATACCGATGGCTGGTATGGGAAAAAGAATGAGACCACACACTTTAACTGTACCTAAACCATTATTGCCAATTGCTGGAAAACCTATTGTACAAAGATTAGTTGAGGATATTGCGGCTGTTTGTAAAGAACCAATCAATGAAGTTGCCTTTGTTATCGGAGATTTTGGAACTGCTATCGAAATGCAACTAATGCAAATTGCAGAAAGCGTGGGCGCAAAAGGCAGAATTTATTTTCAAGATGAAGCTTTAGGAACTGCACATGCTGTAATGTGCGCTACACCAGCCTTAACAGGCGAAGTAATTGTCGCATTTGCCGATACCCTTTTTAAAGCTGAATTCGAATTAGATAAAACAGCAGATGGCACCATTTGGGTGCACAAGGTAAGCAACCCAAATCAATTTGGTGTTGTAAAGCTTGACAGCGATAATAATATCACTGACTTTATCGAAAAACCAACAGAATTCATATCTGACCTGGCGATTATTGGTATCTACTATTTTAAAGATGGCGATAATTTGCTTGATGAAATTCAATATCTCATCGACAATGACATCAAAGAAAAAGGCGAGTACCAATTAACCAATGCTTTAGAAAATATGAAAAATAAAGGGTTAAAATTCAAAGCTGGCGAAGTTGAGGAATGGTTAGATTGTGGCAACAAAGATGCGACAGTGCTTACCAATCAAAGAATACTTGAGATTAAACGCACAGAATTTAATAACGATGCAAGTCAATTTAGCAATGGTACGCAAATTATTGAGCCATGTTACATTGGTAAAGATGTACAAATCGACAATTGTGTGGTTGGCCCTTATGTAAGCATTGGCAATGGTACAAAATTAAAAAATAGCAAAATTACAAATAGTATCATTCAGAACAATTGTGCGATTGAAAATACTACTTTCACCAATAGCATGATTGGCAATCACGTTATTCTAAATGGAGAATCGAAAGAATTCAGCATTGGCGATTACAGTACACTCAATTAAACATTTAATTGAAAAAATTAGCTCTATTTCCAAGCTATTTAACATCGATTGTTTTATTAACAACCTTTGCTTTAGCTTGCAAAACGAGTCATAAAGTTGCCAGTACTGCCGATCAAAATGATTTATCATTAAAGTTCGAAAAGCTTTACATCGAAGCTAGCACCCAATTTAGTATTGGCAATTATTCTGTTTCGCTTACCCAATTTAATAAATGTGCCGATCTTAAACCCCAAGAAGCTTCGGTTTATTATCAGATTAGTCGGATAAAACAAAAACAAAACGAGGCGAATGATGCCTTCCAAAATGCGTCTAAAGCCAATGCGTTAAGCCCCACAAATAAATTTTACGCCTACCATTATGGACGCCTGTTGCGATTAAATGGCGATTATAAAAAAGCCATAGAAATACTACAAATCTGCATCGATGGTAATCCAAAAGACGAAAATCTTTTCAATCAACTCGATGAAATTTTTGCCATCCAAGGAGAAACGATTAAACAAATTGCACTTTGGAATCAACTAAGCAGCAACGTAGGTTTGAAAAGTAAAACAGGTTTGAAATTAATTGAACTCTATAAAAGAATAAATGATCTTCCATCCGCTCATAGAATCTACGATGAATTAAAAAAAGGCGCCCCTAACAAAGCCCAATTTTATATCGACGATGCAAGGTTGTATGAATCCCAAAAGGACGAAGGCAATGCCATGTTGAATTACGAAAAGGCCATGCGTTTAAATCCCAACAATTGGGATATCAATTATGCATTGTTTCAATTTTATTATTTGAAAAACGACGCCACCAAAGCAACCCAATATTTAAATGCAGCGTTTCAAAGCAACACATCTACATTCGAAACTGAACTGAATGGGAGTTTAGCATTATTGAAACTTACCATTGCCGATTCTAACAGAGCTTCCTATATAACCCTTGCTGCGAATGGACTCGTTCTTTCATTTCCACAAAATTCAAAAGCCATTTGCAGTGCTGCAGAATTTTTCTTCAAATGTAAAAACTACAAAACGGCCGCTCAATATTATCTGCAAGCCACAAGTTTGGACGCCAATTTATACACTGCTTGGAAAGGTGCTATTGATTGCAATCTTGTATTAAATAAATTAGATGAAGCCATTGCCATCAGTGAACAAGCCATCACTTTTTTTCCTAATACATCCGATCTTTATGAAACTTTGGCGGATGTCTACAGACAAAAAAACGACTATACAAAAGCACTTGATGCCGTCCTATTAGCCGAAAGGTATTCATTTGATGACTTGACTTTAAGTCGAATACTATTGACAAAAACAAGCTATCTCTACCAATTAAAAAAATATACCGAAGCTGCTCAAGCTATTGACAAATGTATTGAAATAAATAAGACAGATGGTGCGTTATACAATGTTAAAGGGAATATTTTGTTTAGGCTTAATAACATTGAAAAAGCAATTGAAAATTGGCAAAAGGCAAAAGATTTAGGTTATAAAATTGAATTAATGGATAAAAAAATACGTGATAAATCCCTCTATGAATAGTTTTTTAAAATATCTCCCCTTACTCCTAATAGTGGTCATATTATCTTGTAAAAACAGAAAACACTTCAGTGCGCCTGTTGCAGTTAATAAACCAAAAGACTCCATTGTCAATATTAAAGTAAACATTGCTGAAAATTTAATTGCTCCAACTTTAAAACCATGGATTTACTTCTCTGCCAAAGCCGACCTTAATTATTCAAGCAATGGCACTTCGCAAGGTGTTGGCTCAAACATTCGCATGTACAAAGACTCTTTAATTTGGATTTCTGTTAACCTATTTGGCATTACTGGCGCCCGAATCCTCATTAATAAAGACTCAATGGTGTTGCTAGATCATATACATAAATGTTATACGGTTTTCAATAAAGCTTACATTAAAGATTTACTTGGTGCCCCACTATCTGTCAATCAATTGCAAAATTTAATAATCGCAGAACCCATTTATGCATTGGCATTATATGAGACTATTGCTAATAATGACAATAATATTATCATTAAACTTCGTCAACCTAAGGTGTCAATTAATCACACCTATAAAAAAGAATTTTACACCATCGATTCTACCTCCATCGATGACAATACAGCACCGCATTATGCAAGGGTTAAATACTTTAATTTTGCCAATGTGAACGCGCACAACTTTCCACTCAAAAACGAAATAAGTGCCTATAACGGTTCAAATAAAATTATTATCACCATGGATTTCGAAAATCCGGATTTCAATTCAATGGTCACTTTTCCTTTTAATATACCCGCTTCTTATGAAAAATGTAAATAGATTCAATTGTATATTACTAGCCCTGCTATTTCTTGCTAGCCAATTAAATGGCCAAACATCGCGCAAGGACCTTGAGAAACAAAGAAAGCAGACTGAGGAGCAAATAGCACTGACTAAAAAAATCCTAAACGAAACTAAAAGTAAGAAAAATCAAAGTTTAAAGGAATTGGTTTCAATTAGTCGCTTAATTGAAAAAAGAGAGGAACTCATAACCACCATCAATAGCGAAATCCAATATGTTAACAACGATGTAGAGCAAAAGAAGGATGACATTGACAGTTTAAATTCTCAACTCGACAAGGAAAAAAAGAATTATGCCCAAGCCATTGTTCAATCCTATAAAAACAGAAAAGTTTACAATAACGCCCTTTACCTATTTGCTGCCAAATCATTCAACCAATTATTTCAAAGACTAAAATTTATACAATACCTCTCCGCAGCGCAAACACGTTTTTTAGTTAAAATAGATCATAACAAAAGAGAACTAGAACAGCATTTAGCAGAGCTTTTAGGGTTAAAAGTATCAAAAGAATTATTGGTTAAAAACAAGGAATCAGAGGTTAGTGAACTCGAACAAGACAAAACACAAAAAAATAAGGCCATTATTTCTTTAACCGGAAAAGAAAAAGAATTGAAGGTGCAGCTTGATAAACAAAAAAGAGCAAAGGAGAATCTAAATGCGCAAATCAATGCGATTATAGCTAAAGAAATTGCAGAAGCCCGCAAGAAGGCCAAAGAACAAGCAAGTAAAACAGCGAAGAAAGAACCCAAATCTGACAATAGTAACAAATCTGATCCCAAAGTAAACGTTAAAGAGCCTTTTCTAACACCAGAAGCCAAAGAACTTTCGGACAATTTTGCTTCCAATAAAGGCAAATTGCCTTGGCCGGTCGAGAAAGGATTTATCTCAGAACGTTTCGGAACCCATGCCCATGCGAAACTCGACCAAGTGATGATTCAAAATAATGGTTTAGATATTCAGTCAATCAGTGGTTCAGCAGCGCGTTGCGTTTATAAAGGAACAGTTGCGGCTATCATTTCTATTCCTGGAATGGGAAAGACAGTATTGGTCAACCATGGCGAGTATTTTACAGTTTATTCAAAGTTGAAAAATATTACGGTCAGTCAGGGCCAAACCTTAAGTTTAAAACAAACCATTGGGACGGTTGATGAAGATGAGGATGGAGCCACGGAAATTCATTTTGAGATTTGGCTCAATCAAGATAAGCAAAATCCAGAAATTTGGTTAGCTAAAAAATAAACAACAATGGAAATCAAAACAATTGCTATAGCAGGCGCAGGCACAATGGGTGCAGGCATTGCACAAGTTTGTGCCCAAGCCAATTACAAGGTTATTTTATTTGACATTAACGAAAAAATGCTGCTTAAGGCCAAGGATGGCATTCAACAATCGCTTAGTAAATTAAATAGTCTAGGTAAAATAAGCACCGAAGAAGCAGAAACCATTCTCAATAGCATTCAATTCATTTCAAATATCGAATTGGTAAAAGCCGATCTTATTATTGAAGCCATTATTGAAAAGTTAGAAGTGAAGATTGATTTATTTCTAAAATTAATGAACTTAAATGGGTCACAAACCATTTATGCAAGTAACACATCCTCGATTCCAATTACCCAAATAGCTTCCAAATTGCCGTATGCTAGTCAATTTATAGGCATACATTTTTTTAACCCTGCTCAAATTATGAAGTTGGTTGAAATTATAAGAGGTGCTAAAACAGATGCTGCAATCGTTACTATCGCTACAGATTTTATTGTAAAACTCAAAAAAGAACCGGTCATTGCTGCCGATGCGCCAGGTTTTATTGTCAATAGAATTGCACGTCTTTATTATGTAGAAGCTTTAAAAATTATAGAAGAAGGTATTTGTACTTTTGATAATGTGGATGCAATTATGGAAGCATCAGGTTTCAAAATGGGACCCTTTAAATTGATGGATTTAATAGGGGTTGATACGAATTATTCAGTTACTGAAAGCCAATATCTTTTATTCAATTATGAACCACGTTTTAGACCAAGCAGGATTCAAAAACAAAAAGTAGATGCTGGATTACACGGAAGAAAAAGTAAGGAAGGATTTTATACATATGAATAGGTTACTCATTTTTATCGTACTTATACTTGGGTATGGTTGTGCAAAGAACTCAAATAATAGTAATCCAGAGCCAATTGACAATGTCCCAGTGAGTATTACTGTTAATCTGAATTTGCCTAGCAATTTCCATTTACAGAATGTTGGTTCATTTATTTTTCTGACTGGAGGTGTAAAAGGAATAATATTGGTGCACCATACGGATGATAATTTCTACGCCTTCGATCGTGCTTGCAGTTATCAGCCCAACTCTGTTAGCTGCTCAAAATTGGAAGTTGATAGCGCTTTCCTTCAATTTAGGTGCGGACAGACCACTGCAAAAGGGTTTATTAAATGCTGCGAATCCCGTTTCTTTTTTGATGGTTCGGTGTCGCAATCACCTGCTCGCTTTCCTCTTAAGCAATACAATATTACCCAATCTCTTAACACAATATTTATATCAAATTAAATTTTTTTTAAAAAATTGTAGTATAAGTTAATCCTTTTTATATATTTGTCGGGTTGTAAAACTTTTGTAAAATTTTAATACAGCTTATGATGAAAAAACATTTACTACTTACATTTCTTGCCTATATATTTATATTTCAGGCATTTTCTCAATCCGCCGACCGTAGGCTTGGTCTCGAAATTAATGGTGGCATTAATGAGTACCAAGGTGATTTAGGCTCTGCTCTCTTTTTCGCGCGAAAACCTAATTATCAAGGTATTGGCGGTTCTATTAGTTACTATTTAAATCCGAATATTGACGTATGTCTGTTTGGATCAGGTGGTGATGTTGGGTTTCAAACATTCGTTCCATTTGTTTTGCCTAATCTCACTTACCAAACCTTTAGAACTAACGTTGCCACATTAAATGGTGGTATTCGCTTGAAATTATTAAAAGACAAACCATTTACACCTTATTTAATGCTTGGTGCAGGTGGTGTTTACATTCATAGCAATGTAAGTAAAAGCCCTGATTCTTACACCGGTGCAGCAGGTAACTTAGCTGGCGGCTTTGGTCTTCAATATAGTATTAACGAAAAATTTGGCGTGCGTTTACAATCTGTAGCGAACTATACCTTTAATGATATTTGGGATGGAGCTCCATTCACTTATTTGACACACACTAGAAACAAAAACAATGATATGTTTATGTTTCATTCACTAGGCGTATTCTATAACATGCCCTATGGTGATGCTGCTGCTGGCGGCGGCTCTGGCCTGAAAGATAAAGATAAAGATGGGGTGCCTGATAAATTGGATAAATGTCCAAAAACATTGCCTTCTCAATTCCCTGTTAACGAAGAAGGTTGTCCTAAAGATTCAGATCTCGATACAATACCTGATTACCAAGATAGCTGCCCTTACCAGTTCGGACCACGTAAATTCAACGGATGTCCTGATAAAGATGGTGACGGTATCATGGATAAATTAGATGCTTGTCCTGATAAAGCAGGTCCAGTAGAATTTAATGGTTGCCCAGATACAGACGGTGATGGTGTTCTTGACAAAGACGACCAATGCCCTGAAGTTAAAGGTGCCAAAGAATTCAATGGCTGTCCTGATACAGATGGTGATGGCATTGAAGACAGAAAAGATAAATGTGTAAACATTGCGGGTCCAGTTGAAGGCGAAGGTTGCCCTGACTCAGATGGTGATGGCGTTTATGATAACAAAGACGTTTGTAAAACAGTACCAGGTACCATTGCAAACAAAGGTTGTCCTGAAATTAAACAAGAAGTTATTGCTAAAATTGCTTTAGCTGCTAAAGGAATCAATTTCGAAACAGGTAAAGATATTATCAAAACTGACTCTTACGATGATTTAGATGCTTTGGTTAAAATCTTAAATGAATACCCAGAAGCTAACGTATCTGTTGATGGCCATACTGATAATGTAGGTGTTTCTGCATCAAATCTTGAGTTATCTCAGAAACGCGCAGATGCAGTAAAAGCATACTTAGTAAACAAAGGTATTGCTGCAATGAGATTAACCGCTACAGGTTTTGGTGATTCCCAGCCAATTGCGGATAACAAAACCAAAGATGGTAAAGCAAAAAACAGAAGAGTTGATTTTAAATTAACTTATTAATTAAAAACATTCATAATAAAAAAGCGCTTCAAAAATTTGAAGCGCTTTTTTTATGCTCATAATTATAAGCTGTTTTTAAGCATTTTAAGATATTCAGATTGTGGAATTTCCTTCGCCCCAAATTGTTTTAAATGTGTGGTTATAAATTGACAATCTAATAATTTAAAATCCAGTTGTACCATCCACTCCATTAAAAATACAAGTGCCAATTTACTAGCATTTGTTATGGCATGAAACATACTTTCACCAAAAAAAACCTTACCCATGGCCACGCCATATAATCCTCCAATAAGCACATTCCCATCCCAAACCTCAAAACTAAAGCCATAGCCCATCTCTTTTAGTCCACAATAGACTTCAATAATCTCTTCAGAAATCCAGGTTTCTTCTCGCATGGCACAAGCACGCATGGTCCCCTCAAAATCTTTGTTAATGATGTATTGGAACTTTCCCTTTTTATACTCTCGCTTAAGATTTTTAGGACATTTAAACTCTGATGGTAATAAAACGCCTCTTAATTCAGGTTCATACCAATAGATGGCATTGTCTTCGTCAGGCTCTGCCATCGGAAATATGCCGTTCGCATAACCATGCAATACCTGATGTGCATTAAGCATAGTATTTTATTAATAGAACAATTATAGCATCATCTCAACGCTGCTCAGCGCTTGAAACGCCTTTACCCTGGTATTTAACTGTTCCTCAGTAATTGATAAAATATTTTCTGTTCCAAATTTTTCAACACAGAAACTGGCCATCGCACTGCCATATATAATCGCTCTTTTCATGTTCTCAAAACTAATATCACCAGTTTTAGCTAGCCAGCCTATGAAACCACCAGCAAAAGTATCACCTGCTCCTGTTGGGTCAAATACGTCTTCTAATAGCATTGCAGGGGCAAAAAAGACTTGGTCTTTATGAAACAACAATGCACCATGCTCACCTTTTTTTATAATTAAATACTGAGGCCCCATTTCACCTATTTTTTTAGCAGCCTTTACCAAGCTGTATTCTCCGGATAGCTGTCTAGCTTCTTCGTCATTTATGGTTAAAACATCTACCATTTTAAGGGCTGCTTTCAAATCATCCATGGCAATATCCATCCAAAAATTCATAGTATCCATTACAACTAGCTTTGGTCTTTTACTTAAACGGCTTATCAAAGTACTTTGAACAACTGGTGCTAAATTGCCTAACATTAAGAAATCAGGTGTTGTCCAATTTTCAGGAACCATAGGATCAAAATTAGCCAAAACATTTAATTCGGTGACTAAAGTCTCTCTGCTGTTCATGTCATTGAAATATCGGCCACTCCAAAAAAATGATTTTTCATTTTCTTTTATTTGCAGACCATTTGTATCAATCCCTTTATCATTTAATAATTGTATATATGCTTGTGGGAAGTCATCGCCTACCACAGCAATTAAGCCAATATCCTTTGTGAAATAGGAAGCAGCTAAACTCACATAAGTTGCAGCTCCTCCAATTATTTTGTCTGTTTTACCAAAGGGTGTTTCTATCGCATCAAATGCAACTGTACCCGTTACTAATAAACTCATTTATTTTAATATTTTTTGCAAAAATCAAGCATCTATATCAAATAATGAAATTAATATTTGAACAGAATTATAGTTCTATTGATATTTTTACCAATAAAGCTACCATAAGCACCATTAATATTGCCCTTTACCATGGTTGGCTGAGAAAAGGGGTCATTTTGATAAAACATATGTTCGAAGAGTGTTGTATAAAATTGGTACCCATCTGAAGAAAATTGTTCGAGATCTATGCTTAACTGCTTGGTTTTTCTTGTGCTCGAATTGTTTATTGCAGAGGTTCCAAAGCTAAAATCAATGATACCCTTATTAAAAAATGCGTCATCGAACAACAAATGTTTTTTAGTATATTTATTGTTATCATATTGCGTTAATATGGGGTCATTGGTTTCTACATCTACCCATTCATCAATAAGCAGAGTATCTTGCTTACTACCTCCGCCACTTATATAACTTTCGTAGGTATGTTTCAATTTTAACCCATAATAGTTTGCGCATGTTTGTAAATCCTTTATTTGAAACTTAATTCTGTAAAAATTTGCTTTGCCTTGAAATATGGTACTGTCAACTTTCAAAATCGAAGCGATACACTTTCCTGGGCAACTATCCTTCATCCAAAAAATGGATTGGGGTGTCGATATTTTCAATAAATAACAATTAGATGCTTTGGCTTTGGTATTAATTGTTTGGTAAAAACCATTTTGCGAAGTAGTAATTTTCTCCAACAGCAAAGAATCTTTATCGAATAATTCTATGGTTGCATTATTCTCAGTAATAAGTGCACTGTTATCATTTATCGCTTGCGTGTAGGTTAATTTAAAAGTAATCAAACTATCACTGCATAAATTTGAATTAACGACTAAAGATTGGGTTCCAGGAGGCAATTTAAATTCTATTTCCTTTCTACATGAAAGAAAAACAACTACAAATAATATGTATCTAAATTGTTTCAAAATGTAAATTTATAACTAATGTTGGGTAGAATCGGAAATAAACTAACTAATTGTAAGGTTCTATCACCACTTTTATTATATGCTGGTGTGACATAAAATGCGTTGAGTCTATTATATGCGTTGTAGACCCCAATACTCCAAACTCTAGTAAAATTAGGCCTTTCCTTTTTGTAATTTAGGCATAAATCCATGCGATGATAGTTAGGAAATTTGAAGGCATTTCTGTCTCCATAAACATAAACTGCATTCTCGGGTGAAATTCCGGAATTGACATAATAAACCTGAATAGGTAAGGTTGTATTTGCACCTGTTGTAAAAACCCAAGTCATAGTCCCTTCAAATTTTTCATTAAACTTGCGATTCACAACCAATGCTAAATTATGTCGCCTATCGTATTTATATGGAAATATTTTACCAGCATTAATGGCATCAAACTGCCGATAATTCCAACTATAGGTATAGCTTAACCAACCTGTTGTTTTACCTGTTCGTTTTTCAATTAAGCTTTCTAACCCATAGGCCCAGCCTCTTCCAGTTGTAACTTTATCCTCCCAATTATTATCCTTCCCTATATAATTTGCTTGCTCTTTATACTCAATAAGATTATTCATATTCTTATTAAAACCTTCAATATTAAATAAGAATTTACCTTTTGAATAACTCATTCCAAAACTTGCAATATCCGAAAATTCAGGTTTAATTCTATTAGTGGACGGAAGCCATAAATCGATTGGCAAGCCTGCTGTAGCATTCGTTAATAAATGCAAAAACTGCATTGAGGTTGCATACGAAGCATGAATAAGCAAGTGCTTGTGTGGTTTGTAGTTGATATTGACCCTAGGTTGAACTCTAGAATATTGAGTACTCAGTAAATTAAACTGAGCATAATGTGCACCAATTGTGCTACTTAACTTTCTATGAAATTTAATATATACATCAGAATACGCATTAAATTCAATACTATTAATGGATTCTTTTGTTAGCGGAATACTGTTTACAATTGTTGACGATGATGAACTCACTTCGCGGGCGAACTGGTGAAATACAAAGCCAGTGCCTGATTTTATATTTAACCAACTAATGGGTTTGTAATCGATATTATACATGGCATTCCAGTCTCTAATAATTGAAATAAAACGATAATTATATTTTGTCTCAAGGGCTTGTGTATCATTTTTTTCTGTGTAGGCGTAGTGCGATTCATTCCCAAAATTATATTTACTATATGAAACTAAAAACCATCCGAAGAGTTTTGGTGAGATGACATGGTTATAACGCAATGACGCTAACTTATTACCCCAAAAAAGATTTTGATCATCCTTTTCCGTTACAATTTTTTCTGGATCCTTTGCTTTAAAAGAATTTTTTATAAAAGAATTGTCTATCCCTTTATAATAAGTTAGTGATAGTTGATGTTTAGCATTAAACCGATGGTTAATTTTACCATTGACATCATAAAAATAATAGCTTGAATAAATCGGTGAAAATTGATTTTGGAAGTAATTACTTTGGGTTAAACTATTTAATACATCGAGATATGATCTTCTTCCTGATAAAACAAATGTCGTTTTTTTATTCTTTGTTATTGGGCCATTCATGGTGAATTTAGAAGCCAAAATACCAATAGAGAATTGACAATTAATTTTCTTAGTATTTCCATCAATTGTTCTAACATCAATCACACTGCTCAATCGACCCCCATATCGAGAACTCATACCTCCCTTAACCAATGTTACATCTTTTACAACATCCGAATTAAAAATACTAAAAAAGCCATAAATATGGGAAGGATTATAAACTGGCACATCATCTAATAAAATTAAATTTTGATCAGGACCACCACCTCGAATATTTAGTCCCGTTGTCCCATCATTGCCCGCACTTACCCCAGGCAATAATTGTAACGATTTAATAATATCTGTTTCACCAAATAAAACTGGAAACTGCTTTAGGGTATTGGCATTTAATCGGTATTCATCTGGTTTAAACTGTGTGTTATTATCTGGTTTCGAGTTAATTGTAAACAAGGGTAAACTCAAATTTGACTTCAAATTTACACTATAAATAAAATTGGCATCTAACATAAAAACAGCACTAACAGAATGGAATCCTACATATGAAAATACAAGGTTAACACTATCTTCCTCAAGTGTCAAACTGTAAAAACCATCCTGATTTGTAGCGGTGCCTTTTAATGTATTGAGATTATAAACATTCGCATTAATTAATTTTTCTCCTGTCGATTCATCATAAACAAACCCTGAAATTGTATGTTTAATAACTTTAGAAGCTTGCTTGGTAATGATAATATTATTGCCATACAATAAACTGAAGTTAAGCTTATGAGGTTGCAATAAGAAAACCAATACGACACTTAATTCTTCCTCTTTTACTTTTAGTGAGTATTTACCTGCGGGTATAATGCGTTGGTTGTAGTTAAATGAGGCACCTGACTTCTCTTCTATTATTTTTAAAATTTCAGGTATTGTTTGCTTTTTAATTGACAACGAAATACGCTTATTCAATAGCTTACTTTGTGCATCTAATTTTGGAATAAATACATAAAAAAAAAGGCAGCAGAATAAAACAGTCCTCATAAACATTCAGACCGCTAAATTAAAGCTTTTTTGAATAGTTATTTGATATTAACCTTTGAATTTAAGGTTCGGCTTAACAACTCGGCTGCCTGTGAGGCAGATAAATGATCGAATGTAAGTGTTAATCTCTCATTCTTTAAAGACGCATCGTAATCAAACTTTGTGTTGTATTGATTTTCTAGTGTCAGAATAATGGTAGACAAAACTTCATTTTCAAATACAAGCTTAGAATCAATCCAACTATAGGCAACGTTGCTTGCTGCCGATTTATAAATTATGTGATCATCCTTAGCAGTAATAATTTCTCCGGGCTTTAATATAATACTCTTATTGCCAGATTTAAAAACAACTTGACCCTCGGCAAGCACAACTTGCAAAGGCATATTAAGTCTGTTTTTAATACTAAATTTAGTACCCGTAACATTTATATTACCTCTTTCCGTTTTTACAATGAATGGCTTTTCATTATGACTCACTTCAAAAAAGGCTTCACCAATTAGAACCACTTCACGAGAATCCGAATTTAAGTCATTCGTTACTATCTTGGAAAAGCTATTGAGGGTAATCTTGGAGCCATCCTCAAGATTGTATACTTTTAAATCTTTATCAGTGGCATAAACAAATTCGCTTTTCGAACCACTTGAATTAAACTTCCAAATACTACAGGTAACAGCAATTACCAACATGGCGGCAACGGTCCATCTAATAATCATTGGAACTATTGATACTTGTCGCTTTTCAGCAGAAACCGACTGTTGGATTTCAGCTTTTAACTTTACCCAATTATGAGCGACTTTTGACTCAGGATATACAAAAGCATCCGTCGTTTTGAGAATCTCTTGAATTTTTGTTTCATCAATTTCAGACAATACACTCTCATCACCAAAGGCCTTGGCAATATATTCAGGGATATTATATTGGAATGATTTTGACACTTATTTAACTATTCTTATCGATTGGGGAAAATTTTGTTGTACAAAACCCAAAAATAACTGATTAGCTGGATTATTCTTTAACCAATTTTTCAAAAACTTTTCTTCTTCGGCAGAGCACAATCCTGCCAAATATTTTGTAAAGATGTTCGCCTGTATTTCTTCTTTCATAATTATCGGGTGTATGTTACCTACTAAAACAATTTTATAAGTAACACCCCCTAAAATTTAAATACTAATATTTATCTTTTTATCATATCTATTTGAATTACAATAGATTAATTAATTCTCTCACTTTTTGCAGCGTCCGTCATTTTATTGAGAACATGAATGGCATCTGGGCCTTCATTGTAAATTAAATCTAAAACCGTCAAATGAGGTTGAAATTCTGTTGTCTCATTGAAAACTTGATAATAGTTAACGACCTGATGATTGATTACTGAATCAATTGCTTTACTCTGTTGTATTGAGAAAGCAGTATCAATTTTCAAACAATTCATTATTTCATTGAGCAAATCAACGTTTAATGCCCATAGCTGATTATGCTTACCTAAAATAATGGCTTCAAATCGATAGCCATAATATTCAAAAAAAGGACTCTTGCCATAAGCTGTTCTGAGGGCATTCACTAGTTGACGCTGCCAATGCGTATCGTAGCTTATCAAGACCTCTTTATAGCCATGACTTGTGGTACTTTGTATCAGCGGTATGCTGAACGTTTTTGTTCCTTGAAAAGTGCCATATTCAAGCCTATTTCGATAGGTTTGCCTAACAAATTGTTGTTCATCCCCTAGAATTAAGTCTTTTGATTTCATTGCTTCTACAAACCAATCAACACTTGGTGCTAAATACAATGGTAAAACATTTGATGGTGGGCTTACCATAGACTCACCTCCAATTCATCTGGACAAATTAAGAGGAGCTGGTACAAAGGCATTTTAAGTTTAGGATGAACAAAATTTGGAATAAGTTCACAGCAAGGCATCAGCACAAATCTTCTATTTGTAATTTCAGGGTGCGGAACTGTTAAAGTTTTACTATTAATTATCTGATTCCCATAAAATAGAACATCAATATCAATTGTCCTTGGACCGTACTTAATGGTTCTTTTTCTCCCTAGTTTTGCTTCAATCGATAAGATTTTCTTTAACAATAATTGGGCGGGAAAATTTGATTTTAAAACGATTGCAATATTGATAAAATCAGGTTGCGGTATTGGTCCCCATGCGGCTGTTTTGTATAAAGATGACGTACAAATAATCTTTCCAACTTCTTTCCCAAGCATATTTATTGCAGTACATAGCAATTCTAGCGTACTAGGATGATTACCACCAGCCAATAAAATAATTCTTTCCCCCTTCAATATTGTATCTGACTAAAAATTAAAAATGTATTCAGTGCCGTACTACCTTGTATAACATTCTATTTAGGTATTATGAAACCTCAATTTTGGTGTCATCTTTAGGATCAGAGGTAGCACCTGAAAAAACCCAGTATTTTTGACCAAGAAAATTAAAAACCGCACTAAAAACAGTGGCAAAGAAAAAGGCCATAAACTTATCTCCTTTAACTGAAAAAAGGGTCATTACATCCTTATTTGCGAAAGTTACTGATGAGGCAATTTCAAAGTCAGGAATAAAAACCAAACTATATTTATTAATTAAAATATTAAAAATAAAAGAGATCGCATAAATGATTGCAAACCTGCCAACCATGCCCTTATTGGTCTTTTCTGTGTGTCTCCAAGTCCACTTCTTATTCAAGTAATAAGTATAGACTGAGCCAATTAAAAATCCTGCAGCTTTTGAAAAATCAATGTTAATTTTTAATAAATCAGATAAGGCATAATAAACAATTAAATCTACCAAAACAGCAGATACCCCAATGATAAAAAATTTTGTTATTTGTTTAATTACTAGTTTCACTTGGTTGCAAATGTAAGTATTCCATTTTGAAATGAAACAGGTGTACCAAAAGGAATCGCCATATTTTTAAGGTGGTGACCCGCATCAATATCAAAAATAATAGGATAACAACCGTCTGAACAATGCTGTCGAATAATCGCTTTGACATCATGTCCAAAAGGGATTGTATGGTCATGCATATTTGTAAAACTGCCCACTAATAAAGCCTTTAACCCTTTTAATCTGCCACTTCTTTTTAGCATTAGCATTATTCTATCAATATGGTAGTAATATTCATCTAAATCCTCAATAAAAAGTATTGCATTTTCAAAAGGCATTTCAGATGCACTGTCAACAATACTAGCCAGAACAGACAGATTACCCCCAACTATAAAACCGTCGAAGTTATTTTCATTTACAATGTCACGGTCTTTCAAATTGAATTGGTTAGGCTGACCACTTATGACATCTAACATACTATTAATTGCTATGCCAACTGACTCATATTCTTCTCCAACTTTCTGATCCATGAAAATTGGCATAGTAGCGTGCAGCACAGCTTGACCACAATTTTTTAAAATATGATTGTGAAGCACAGTGATATCACTGAAACCAATGATCCATTTAGGATGGTGCATTAATAAATTGGTATTGACTCCGTCTATCATTCGTAAACATCCATAACCCCCTCTCGCACACCAAATCGCTTTAACATTGTCCATTGCCAAAAGTTCATTAAACAAATTTGCACGATGACTATCAGAACCGCCCATTTGATTTTCTACTAAATACAAATCTGGGTGTATATAAATATTATATCCCTTGGCTTCAACCCAATTTTTTGCAGCTTGTAGTTGTTCAAAACTAATGCTTCTTGCAGGCGCTGCAATCGCAATGGTATCTCCAGGTTTAAGGTATGGCGGAATAATCATTATTAACTGAAATTATAAATTGAAAAGTTGGCAAGCATTAAATGTCGTTCTTTCGGCAATTACTTCGACTGGCACTCCATAGATTTCTGCAAGTTTATTAGCAATTATTGGTATATGCATACTCTCATTTCTTTTGCCTCTAAAAGGCGATGGACTCAAATAGGGAGCGTCTGTCTCTAACACTATCTTATCTAAGCTTATTTGAGGTAATATACCAGCCAAATTTGAACTTTTGTAGGTGACTACACCTCCAATACCTAGAGAATAGCCTAAATCAATAATTTCATTGGCTTCCTCAAGTGTTCCTCCAAAACAATGAAAGACACCACCCGGTTGCTTTTCTAAAGTATTTAAGGCATCTAAAGTTTCTCTGGTCGCATTGCGTGTATGAATAGCAATCGGTAAATCCATTCGATTGGCCCAATGGCATTGTATGAGAAAGGCATCTATTTGTTGATTCTTAAAGGTTGTATCCCAATATAAATCAATTCCAATCTCACCTATTGATTTTACTACTATATTTTGTATTGCAGATTCTATCGAGGTTAATGTTGCCTTGTAATGCTCATCAACTGAACAGGGATGTAATCCTAACATAGCAAAACAATTTTGAGGGTAGGTATCTGTTAAAGATTTCATTCCCTCTAAGCTATGTAAATCAATATTAGGCAGGAGTATTTTAGTAACACCATTTTGAATGGCTCTAGCAATGACCTCAGATCTATCTGCATCAAATTCCTCTGCATACAAATGCGCGTGGGTATCAACATAACTTATCACCAGGTTAATTTTTCTTTGTTTAGAAATGCAGATATTCCCTTTTTACAATCATTTGTAGAGCGCGCTTTAGCATTATAGGTTGCGGCCAATGCCAATTGTTCAATAATTGAGATGCCAGGAAAAGTAGCCATTAGTTGTTTGGTTAGGGCGATTGATTCTCCTGAAACTGTCTTTATTAATTTTTTTACAAATAACTGAACTTCTTCCTCAATGGCATTCGCTTGTACAACTTTGGTAATTAGATGCATTTGAAGTGCCTCTTCGGCTGTTATAATATCACCTGTGAGTAATAATTGTTTGGCAAGGTTTTCCCCAATCTTCCGCGTCAAGAATACAGAAACAATCGCAGGAATAAAACCAATTTTTACCTCAGTATAACCAAATTGAGCATTTGGTGTTGCAAAACAAAAATCACATAATCCGGCTAAACCACAGCCGCCAGCCATCGCTGGCCCTTCAACCTGAGCAATGGTAATTTTTGGAAAATGGTACAAGGTATTATACATTTCCATTAGTTGTCTAGAATCTAATAAATTTTCGTCGTAGGTATTATTTTGCAATAATTGTAAGTAGGCTAAATCAGCGCCTGCGCAGAACGCATCGCCATTGGCTTTAATGATAACAATTTTACACGTGTCATCATTTTTTAACTGCACCAATGCTTCATGCAATTTCGCCGCCATTTCATTGTTTAATGCATTCCTTTTCTCTGGCCTATTTAACAAAATAGTACCAATCCTATCTTCAATGCTTACATCTATCATATTACAAAGAACGCTATTCGCTTACAATTAAAAAACTTTCGAATATTGAATTAGGCAGAAAAAGTATCGACAAAAAAAAGCCCGAACCAATTGGTTCGGGCTTTATATAAAGTGTAATTAATTATTTATTTAATACGATTGCTTTCGTAGCAACTTGATTATCGGCAATTACTTTCACCATGTAAACACCGTTTGCATACATTGATAAATCAATGTCCGCATTGTTGCTGTTCACTGTTACTGTTTTTACAACCTCACCTACTGAATTGTAGATTTCTACAACCATGTTGTTGTCTACATAAGCATCCAATTTAACATTGAATACACCGTTGGTTGGGTTAGGGAAAATAGTAATTAAGTTATTCATACTTGTTGCATCTTTAGTATCGGTAGCTAAAGTGATACATTTTGTTGATGAACACTCGCAACCAGAAGTATTTCTAGATATCATCGTTACACAGTATTTACCTGTTCCAGCATATGAATAGCTAGTACCTGCAGCTGATGTAGCAACAGTGTTACCATCACCTGTTAACCAAGTGTAGCTGATACCTGCCAATGCTCCACCTGTTGGTGTAAATTTATAAGCAGTTAATGAAGTGCTATAATCACGAACGATGTCGAAGTTACAAGTAGTTGGCAATGGATTGATGTTTACAACTTGAACAAATGAATCTGAACAACCATCTTTAATAGTCGCTTTCAATTTCACTGTGAACGATTGTGTTCCAATACCAGTCGTATAAGTGTGTCTTGGAGATACACCGTTGGATGTTGCATTGTCACCGAAATCCCAATCGTAAGTAACTTTACCTTGTGTGAAGTTAGTTAAGTTGGTGAATTGTACTTCAGAACCAGCACACTGATCAGCAAATTGGAAATCAACTTTTGGTTGAACACCCACGTTTACGATTTGTGATTTTTCTGCGATGCAACCATTGTTTAACTCAGCAGTTAATTTTACAATTTTAGGACCGATTGATAACCATTGTTTCAATGGGCTAGTAGCAGTTGATGAATAACCATCACCGAAATCCCAAGTGTAAGATTTAGATGTTTCACCTGCAGGAATTACAGTTGTGTTGTTAAATTGCGTTGGATCAATGCTACAAGCAGATGGGAATGTAAAGTTAGTAGCTGGTATTGCTTTAACTGTTACTGGAACTGTTACTGAGTTGGTACAACCGAATTCAGATACTGCTAATAATTTTACGTTTTTAACACCTGGGGTTAAGAAATCATATTGAGGATTGTCAACGGTTGCAAAGTTACCACCATCATCAAAATCCCAATTGCTACCAAACTCACCTTGACTGATAGAAGAATTGTT
This sequence comes from Bacteroidota bacterium, assembly GCA_947496065.1. Taxonomy (GTDB): domain Bacteria; phylum Bacteroidota; class Bacteroidia; order NS11-12g; family UBA955; genus JABMMZ01. The sequence continues at coordinate 32,142 of CANMBF010000011.1, read as the reverse complement.
TTTGAAAGTGAATAAATCATTTTCGCATGAACCTGATACTGCTATAAAGGCTGCTACTGGACGCGCAAACTCATAAACATTTTTAGAGAATACGTTGGTACAACCGTTACCAGAAGCTTTTAAAGTAACCTTATATCCACCTGCTGCTGCATAAGTTCTAGAAGCGTTGGTGGTAGTTGCTGTTGGAGAACCATCACCAAAATCCCAAACATATGATAAGGTACCAGAACCAATTGTCGTTGTATTGATCATTGTTACTGCATTACCTTCACAAGCATTGGTGTTTTTGAAGCTAGCAGTTGGTATTTCGTTTACATTGATGGTTTTTGTTATGCTTGTTACATAACCAAATGGAGAAGTTACAACTGTTAATTTTACTTGGTAAGTTCCAGGACCATTGTATTTGTATACTGGGCTGGTAGCATCTACCGTTGGAGAACCGTCACCAAAATCCCATGTGCTTAATAATGCACCACTTGATACTGCAGATGTATTTTCGAAGAAGATATCATCTTTATCACAAATGATAGATGGCAATTTGAAATCAGGCACACCTTGTGGTGCAACTAATACTTTTCTGCAATAGGTAGTATCGCAACCAGTTGTTAAATCAGATACTTTAATGCAGATAGTAACTAAACTATCAACAAAGGAAGTGGTAGGATTAAATGTAATGTAGGCGTTAGTAGCACCTGAAGGATTGCTGTAGGTTAACATTGAACCTGGGATAGCAATACCATATTTGGTAGCACCACTTACGGTTGCAATCCACTTAGAACCACCATTGAATAAGTGATCAGTGTTCACAAAACCTACTCTTGTTGGCGGGCCGAAATCGTAAACGATGGCTTGACCATTCGTAGTGATATCTGGCTTACCTGTGATATCAAAAACCGCTTTTGCTGCAGATTTAGTGGTGTTAAAAGTTAATGAACTTCCACCTGGTGCTTGTTTAATATTGAATGAATAGGTTAAAGTATCATTCGTTGCATTATCGTCGGCATCTAATAAAAAGATTTTTACTTTTTGAACACCTGCTTTGCTAAATTTAACAGGATTGAAAGATACTGTTCCAGTAGCACCCACTGCAATAGTGTTTGTTACCAAAGCAGAGCTTACCAAAACACCATTTACAGACATGCCTAAACTAAAGCCTGTAACTGCATCAATGAAATTGTTTTTTAAAGTTACGGTTGGTCCGTTTAAGTATCCAGCACACTCATTAGAGTTTGGTGCAAAAGTACTGCTTACACTCGCAATATCTAAGTACCCTTCTAAAGCACCTCTATCGTTTTTAGCAGTATTTCTTAACACTTGGTTAGCATCTCTGATGTCTAAAGCATTATAAGGAATATTGTTTTGGTTCATCAAAGTATTTGAACGGTAATCGTAGGTAGCAGCATTGTTCCATTTAGGATCACCATATTTTTCATTTGAACCAGCGGCACCACTTGAATTCCAAGCAGTAAATGAATTAGAAGAACCAACTGGTGTATAAAAATATTGGTTACTTACTGAATTGATAAAGTAAGAATTTCTATCAATCTTAATATTCGCTGAATTGGTATTATAAGTGTATATTACATAGGCATAATATAAATTTTTCAAATCTGTAATATTTCCTTCTATGATGATACTAGAGTGGTAATACATATAAGCATACAGAGCATAAACAAATTGGCTACCATAACCAGATTGACTACCATCAATTCTAATGGTGTTTTGTCTGTAAGTAGCTTTATAGGTTCCACTGTTGTAGGCATTGGTATAAATCGCATATTGACCATAATAACCAACGTTATCTGCAATTAAATTATCGGTAATATTTTGATCGTAGTTGTAATAGGCTGTTAATGCAAATACATAACCTTGGTTACTTGCACTCTTATTAGCAATGATTTTATTTCTTTGAATGTTAACATAACCATAACCTGGGTAGCCATAGTATACTGGGTCGCCAATACAAATTGGCACCATGTAGTAACCATATGATTGGTTTCTAGTAATAATATTGTCGTTCACATTTAAGAAGTTCGAATTGCCATTATAAATGTACATGGCTTGAATACCTTGGAAAATATAACCAGCGCTCAAGTTATTATCTAAAGTATTACCACTAATAGACGTAGAAACCCCAGAAGAGTTTTGCGGACTGTATACATAGATACCTCTCCAATAGTAACTTCCATCACAATTTTTAATGGTATTGTTATCAATCTTATAGGCTAAGGCATAATAAACGTTCCATCCATAATGATAAGCTGATCCATTACCTGAAGATACATCATTATTATCTGCTACGTTACCTGTGATATCCATGTAGTAACCGTAGTAGTTGTAACCATTATAATGATTATAGTAAGATGTTAGATTCTTAATGGTATTGTTTGAAATGGAAAAACGGTTGGTGGTATTATTTAAACCTTGATTTTGGTAGGTATAAAAAGCGTAAGTTGTGTTTTGAGAACCACCAGGTGTTGAACCCACAAATGGCCAATCGTGTAAATTGTTCTCATCTAATTTGGTTGAACGTGAAGTTGAGTAGGCATAATAAGAATAGATACCATACAAAGTAGAATTACAATTTGCAGAAGTTGCGTTTTTTCTTGAAATATCGTTTTTCGTAACTTGTATACCATTGGTATAGTATAAACGCATCGCCATATAATAAAAATTCTCAATAGTATTGCCAATTATAGTATTGCCTTGGTCAGTGCTCGAATAGGTAGAACTGCTACCAGAGCATGTAATACCATAGGATGGACCAGGACTATTTGAATTGGTTGTACGCATCATGTTGCCTGAAATGGTGTTAAATGAACCATATGGCAATGAGTTGGTTGCTGTAACCGAAGTGGCTGTAGACGAGAATGAAATGTAAGCTCCGCCTGCAGTTGTTGCAGTAGCCATGGCACTAAATTCGATGGTACCATTTGAAATGGTGTTGTAATCTGATCCTTTTGAATCTGAAGCACCATAGGTAAATCTGTAGCCTTGTGCATACTGTGAAGTTGTGGTGTTACGCACAATTAGTTTATCAAATGTAAAAAAATCTGCACCATTAATTAAAATTACCGCATCTGCAATTGCATAAGCAACAAATTTACCATTACCATTGATAGTAACAGTATTTGTAGAAGACACACCAGTAATTGGAGGGAAGGTAATTTGAGCAGTTTCTGTGATATCTGTTTTCACATTGACTACAACAGCACCATTAACACCATTGGTTACAATGCTGTTTCTGAAATCCTGCCAATTGGCAAAGTTACCTGCGCCAGTAGCCGCAGTGTTGTCAATGGTATAAGTACCAGACATCTGGGCTGAGACAGAACCTACAGCTCCCAAACAAACTACCAGAAGTAGCAATTTGAGGCTTTGTTTTAATTTGTACATTTTTTTCATAAAACTTATTTATTTAATTGATTTTTTAGTATTTGAACTGAACAAATATATCAATCAAATTTTAATAAGCAAATGTTTCCCGAAAAAAAGTACGAAAAAATTACAATGGCTAAACATTAAATTCTAATTAGTATATAATACTCAGAATCTTTTAGGGGCCTACCAAAACGTTTAAAATACGCCATTTCAAATTTCTGTTTTTCATAAAACCCAATATTAGCGCCATACTTTACATATTTTGGAATGTCCTTTAAATTTTTAAAATTGTCTTTATGGTATTTTTTGAGTATTAAAATTCCATTATTATGGTCGCTTTTTTTGAGTATTTTATCTATTGTCAAAAATTTGTCAAAAAACTGAAAACCTACATTTTTGTCGTAAAATATATTTGTTGCAACAAATGATTTATTCAAATCGTATTTCTGAATTTTGGTAATTCCTTGTTTCCAATAAAATGGTTCAATAAAAAATTTAATACTGGCTTCATTTTCTAGAAAACTGCTATCAGCCAACAAAAAAGCGTGCGTCCCATCGATACATGAATAGACATCATGCCCTTTAATATGGTGCACCACTATTATTCTTTGCTTTGAACGGTAATACCTTTCATTTAAACGCAAGCAAAAAAACAATAATAGTGTTACTAATAGTGCCTGCAATGCCCATTTAGAGCGGTGAATGGATATTATTAGCATTAGACTAATGATGGCATATAACAATAGCATAGAAACTATATTTAAATTTAATCCATTGACATATGAATACGGCAGTTTATCGATGCTTAACACTAGCCAATTATTAAATTCTAAAAAATAATTTAATACTATGCCAATAATGCTTGCTAACGCTGGCAGAGAGCTAACGGCCACCAATAGTATTAGTCCAATTAAGATGGTACTGGTAATAGGAATAATTAATAAATTGGAAAGAATGAAATAATTGGGGAATTGATGAAAATAAAAAAGACTTATTGGAAAAGTTAGCAATTGAGCTGCAATTGACACCGAAATTAAACTCCAAATATACTTGTCAAGCCAATAGCGCGGTTGATACCATTTTTGCACCATTGGTTGAATTAAAATAATACCCAAAACAGCTAAATACGATAATTGAAATCCAACATCTACAATAAACCTTGGATTAAATAACAATAGCAGAAAGGCAGAGGCAAAAATATTGTTATAGACATTGACATGGTGTCTAAATAATTTCCCAATCGCAAGAAAACTGAACATAACAGAGGCTCTTAAGACCGAAGAAGATAAGCCTGTCATGAATGCATACAACCAAATACCCAAAAGAAGTAAAGCAACCTGTAGGTACTTTCCCCATTTACTCCTTGAGAGCGGTTGTGTCAAAAATGCCAAAATTAAATAAATAATTCCTGCATGCATACCACTAACAGCTAGAACATGTAAAGTGCCAGTTCGCATAAAGGCGGCTGTAATATTTGGATCTAGGTCATCTTTATAGCCCATCAGCAGTGCCTCCGCCACCCCTAAAGCTTGAGCTCCCTGAATATATTTTTTTAGAATTGCTAAAGTATGATCGCGCAAGCGACAAGCATTTCCATATATCGATACAGTTTTTATGGCACTTTTAACGCAATTGGATGAGTCGGCGAAAACTTGAAAATAAATATTGTGATAACTTAAATACCTTTTATAGTCGAACGCTTCAGGATTTGCTGGCAAGGGTATTTCAGTAAATTTTGCATTGACAAGATAGTGACAGCCTACCTCTGGTTTTAATACACCAAGACCCTTTCTTAAATAAAACAATACAGTGCCTTGAGTAGAATTGAACTTTTTAGAGGAATCAAGGACACCAGCAACTTTTGCATAGCACCTATAAAAATTTGCCTTTTCAATGACGGCATCAGCAATAACAAGTTCTAAATATTTTGGCGCTATCTTATCGGCAAAATAATTCGGTTGTGTTCGCTCATTGTGATAGAAGGTTCGCAAATAGCCTAATAAAAAAATAAGCAGACTAATAATGATCCCTCTATAAATTTGACTACTATAGAGTTGAATTGAATTTTTATTTGAACTAAAAAAGAAAAGCAATAAAATTAATGCCCCTAAGGCTAGGCCAATCGGAAGTATATCGATTGGCAGATAAAGTGAAACAAAAATTCCAAGAATAAAAGGCACCAAAAGCCTAACAAAAGGTATGGCATGCCATGTAAACATGAATTATAAGTATCTTCTCTTAACTAATAGAAAAAATTCTGCGGCTAAATTTTCATTTTCATTCCAAGCATAAGTATCCGCAATGTTGCGCTCAATAAAATTTGCAGCCGCATCGAATGAACCCGCTGATTCAACTGCTAAGATGCAAGCTTTGTAAGCATCTGCATTGCCATGGAACAATTCATTAATAAATTCAAATTTCTTACTAATTGAAATCGCCTTTACTAATTCTTGAATTGGTGTATCTTTTAATTTATCAGCTAGGTAAATGGTGGTTTGTTTGTACTTCGCTATTTTTCCATTAACCGTTGCTTCATCCAAATCTAAAGCTTCCTGTTTTACAATAGATGGCGTTGGATTACTATTCGAAGGCTTTACATCTAATAGGGTAATTCCTTCTTTTTCATTTAAAGGCGGAGCAACTTTTGAAATATCCTCTTTTATAATTTCAATCGCTTTCACTTCATTTTTTGAGATTGGAATATTAATGACAGGTGCTGCCTTTTCGACGATTGTTTCCTGAATTGGGATAGGCTCTGATTTAGGTGGTTCAAAAATAGCTTCAATAGCTTCAGTTAGTTCTTCTGTCTTAATAAATTTTATTTCAACAGATGATTTAACATTAGGAGAAACATTGATGAGTTGAGCTTGTGAAAATAAATCGATTGCTGCTTGCTTAATACTTTCCTTAAAAAAAGCAATATTCTCTGAATTTTCAGCTTCATTAATCGATGCACTTAAAGCTTCATTAATTTGCCTAAGTGCTGTATAAATTTCTTTATTATTTAACATTTAAAAATTGATTAATAATTAAAATCAATTAGAACTTGTTTTGCCACATCATGCTTTCTACAGGCTTAATGGTGCGTGCACTGTATTTCGCATTTTTCTTTTTGTTATACATGGTCTTAACTTCACCAGAAATGACAAAATATATTAATTGGCCTATTGGCATACCATAGTATATGCGCACTGGCTGAGAAACGCTAATTTCGAGTGTCCATGTATTACAAAAGCCAACATCGCCTTTACCGGCAGTGGCATGGATGTCAATTCCTAATCGACCTGTACTACTTTTCCCCTCTAGAAAAGGCACATGGGCATGTGTTTCGGTATACTCTTCGGTAACGCCTAAATAAAGGGTTCCAGGATGGAGAACAATACCCTCTTGAGGTATTTCAAAATGTTCAATTTTGTTGTGACTTTTGGCATCTAAAATCCTGTCTTTATAAGTTGCTAAATAGCGTCCTAAATGAACATCGTAGCTATTGGTTCCTAAACATTCTGGGCGAAATGGCTCAATTAAAATATTGCCATTTTCAATTTCATCTAAAATTTGTTGGTCTGTTAGTATCATTTTTGTTGTATTTCAAAGCACATAATCATGCGGTCATCACTGCACGAAATAAATCTGTTTATTCCAATCCACAAAATTTTATTGACAGAAGATTGATGCGCCTCATATTTTTCAATGTTAATTACCTTCAATAAGGCATTGTTTTCCGCATTCCAAATTTTAATTGACTTGTCAAGGCTGCAAGTGGCGTAGTAGGTTTGTGATGGATTGAACGCAATAAAATTGATATGAAACCAATGTGCATTAATTGTATTTAAAAGTTCAAAATCATTCCAAATTTTTAAAGTTGCGTCTCTACCACCAGTATAAAGGGTTTCACTTATCGTATGGTAATCCATTGCGAAGATTGACTGATCATGCCCCTTAATTGCAGTCAATATTTCAAAACTTTTACTTAAACACCAAATCATTCCTTCGCTTCCTGTTACAAATAACTTATCAATGGTAGGAATCATTTTTCTAATGCTATTTGTCGACAATTTGACCTGCAGTACTATCTCCCAGTTTAAATTCAAAACAATTAATTGGCCGATTTTATTCCCTACAATTATTTGATTATTCCAAAATACAATATCAAAAACAGCATTTGTATCTAATTGAATTTGACGAACCATGGACTTCGTTTTAAGATTAAAGATTGTTAATTCACCTTTGCTTCCGCCACAAAATAGCAAATCATCAAATTGATATAGACAATAAATTGCATGAGGAAATCGTATGATTAATTCACCATCTGGCTCATTTAGTTGCCATTTTACAACCATTCCATCAGCACCACTGCTATAAAAAACGCCATTTTCATTGCCAGTGCAAAGGGTATACACAGCTTGACTATGTCCATTAAAATCTCTTACCTTCGCTACTTGTATTGACATGCCATTAATATTTGAAAAAACAATTGATACTGCAAAGAAACTAGCTGTTTGGCAAATAACCGAATCGGATGAAGAACTTTTTGGCAAACACGCCTTTATTCCGAGCCAGGATTTTTCAAAAAAACGCAATCTCGAAACTGCAGTCTCTCAAATTTTACTTAATTATTTATTAGGATATGATGCCCATCTAAACTTAACCAAAGACAAATATGGCAAACCCTTTCTGAATAATGCTACTATTGCAATTTCTTTTAGCCATTCAAAAGAAATGGTAGCTTGCATCATTGACTTAAACGGACAGCCTGTTGGAATAGATATTGAAATTGTGCGAGAAAGCATTAAAGGAATACAACATAAGTTTTTTTCATCAAAAGATGTAACACCATTAACAGAAAGGTTAGCCGCACATTTGATATGGGGTGGTAAAGAGGTACTTTATAAAATTTACGCGAAAAAAGAATTGGATTTCATCGATCATTTACATGTCAATTTTCATCACATTACAAACCTAGGTGATGGGGCTATTTATGGCCAAGGAATTGGCATAATTCAAAAGAATGATTTTGAATCAAACCATGTATTATTTTATATGCTCATTGGCAATTTTATGACTGTTTGGGGCTATTGATTGCTTATACCAAGTCCAAAATTTTATTCGAATTACAGTGATAGTTTTCGGTTAATTTAAAATTCAAGTAAGTAGTCTCAGTTTAAAAATTATTAAATTGTTGCTTTTAATATAGATACCACAACTTAATAATATGCTAAACAATTACTTATAATTTTACTAAAGGTCATTAAAATTAACCAAAACTTTTAAAATATGAGTATTTAATGTGTCATTTCAATTTTTACTATCCTAACATTTTAACTACTTTTGTAAAATGGTTCAAGCAATAATAAATGGAAAATCGATTCAAGTTGAATATGCTAATGGCATGGTAAAATTGGATAACGAGCAACAATTGTTAAATATTTTAAGTTTGAATAATGGCAAAAACTTGCATTTACTTTACAACAACCATTCTTATTTTATTGAGCTTTTAGGATTTAATAAGGACACCAAAACATATACACTCGGCTTTGACGGTAAAGCATTCGAAATAGGTATTAAAGACCGCTTCGATCAATTGTTACACAGCATGGGACTAGACTCCGTAAAAAATAGCAAAGTGAATGAACTAAAAGCGCCTATGCCTGGTTTGGTGCTAAGTATCAAAACAGCAATTGGCCAATCGGTTGTTAAAGGAGATCCTATTTTAATTTTGGAAGCCATGAAAATGGAAAATATAATCAAATCACCAACTGATGGGATTATCAAGACCATTCATATTATTGAGAAACAAGCCGTAGACAAGAATCAGATTCTCATCACCTTCGAATAAAGTAAACAAACTTTTTTTATTTCTCATGATGCAATGGTTTTTGACCAATAGAAAGTCCGTTTGTCGTATATATTTTGTCTATAGAATATAATTGTATTATAATTGTACTTTATATTATTATTATGACCATTACCCAATTAGAATACATTATTGCGCTTGATACGCATAGAAACTTTGTGAATGCTGCTGAAAGTTGTTTTGTTACCCAACCTACACTAAGTATGCAAATTCAAAAACTCGAAGATGAGTTGGGTGTTAAAATTTTTGACCGAAGCAAACAACCAGTTATACCAACACACATTGGAGAAGGAATAATTGCACAAGGACGCAATGTATTGAAAGAACACAGCAAAATTATAGAACTTATACAAGATGAGAAGGGAATTATTAAGGGAAACTTAAGATTAGGCATTATACCAACAGTTGCACCATACTTGATCCCCCGTTTTTTAATCAAATTTTTAAGTAAATATCCAGATGTTAATTTGATAGTAAATGAGTTAACGACTGATCAAATTATTTATCAATTAAAAAATGATTTATTAGATTGTGGCATCATGGCTTCACCAATCAAGGACAAAAATTTGAATGAAGAAACTTTATTCTATGAGGAGTTTGTTACCTACGTATCTCCGTCCAATAAATTATCCAAAAAAACGACTGTAAAACCAGAGGATTTGGACCTTTCTGATATTTGGATTTTAACAGAAGGCCATTGTATGCGCAATCAAGTCATAAATATCTGTGGAGAGCGAAAGAAGGAAGGTTTAAAGGCCCGGTTTGATTATCAAACAGGCAGTGTAGAAACGCTCAAAAGAATTGTTGATCAAGATGATGGAATCACCATATTACCAGAGTTAGCAATATCAGAATTTGGACCTGATGAAATAGACAAAGTGCGTTACTTTAAATTTCCAGAACCAGTTCGAGAAATCAGTATTTTCACGCATCGTCACTTTGTTAAGAAGAAATTAATTAAAACATTAATAGACGAAATTATTTCTAATGTTCCTAACAAAATGAGAAAAAAAGAAAAAAGAGATGTCGTGAAAATTCACTAAAATTCTAAAATATCAAAATTTTCACTAAGGTCATTATTACGAACGTTATAAAGACAGTGGTAAGTGTCTTTGCCGTTAGTTTTTGAGCGAATTTTACGCCGTAACCTGAAGCTAAAATCGAACTTAATATAATTGGTATTAGTAAGGGCCAAACCAAATAGCCTGTCTGAAATTTTTCATCTACAACAGCAGCTGGTTTTAAGTTAGCATAAAAAATAATGAGTGGAAGTGCTATCATTGGAATGACTGATAAGGATAAGCCCGCAGCAAACTTTATTGGCAATTTAAGAACCTTGTTAAAATATGGAACCATCACAATGCCTCCACCTAGGCCACTTAATGCGGTTACAACCCCAGCAAATAAACCTGCTGGTATAAATTTGGAAATTTCTGGAATCACTAAATCTGTCGCTTCAAATTTATTTGAAAACAACATTCGCACAGTGGTAACAATCAAAATAAAAGCGAAAATATAATTAAATAATTGGGGGTTACTCCAATCATATTTGAAAATAACAAAAGTAATGGCCATTGAAGAAATAGAGGCAGAAATGCCAGTAGCAAACGCTGATGGCAGATGGGTATTTCTGAGCTTCAATTGTTTAAAGGTGCCAATTATACCAACAGCAAAAACAATGACAAGACTGTTTGCTAAAGTGTAAGATACATTGCCTTCAGTAATTCCATGGTAGGTTAAAATTAGTTGTATCACCGGAATAAATACAATTCCACCTCCAACGCCTAACATACCTGCAAGAAACCCTCCTACAAGACCTGCTAAAACAAGCAATAATATTTCTGTGATTGGCAATTTATTTTACAGTTAAAATCAATTGGTATTGGGCCTTATCATTGAAAACTTCTAAAGCTTTCAAAACATCCGAATCGGCAGTAAAGGTTGATTCTATGACCGCTTCTTCGTAATAATATCTTCTTGCAATTTCAGACCTTAACAACTCTAAAATCTCATCTTTATTCTTCTCCAAGTCTTTCATCTTTATTGCTTTAAGGCTATTTTCTAATGCCTCAATTTCATTTTTCAAAGTCCCAATATAATCTTCCTCTATGGCTTTCTCTTTAAGGGTTGTTAAAGCAATCTCACTGATGGTGTTGTAATTAAAATTATGTGTATTGACATAATTTTTAAATTCAGCAAAATCCATATCCGTTAATTTGAAGTTTTTAATTTCTTTAATATTTTCATGCTCACTTCTGTAATGGGTTGCAAAATCAAAAATAAAAAAATTCTTTTCCAAGCTTTTAGTCATGTTGGTTAGTTTATTTTCTGGCACAACAACATCAGGTTTTACACCTCCACCATCGAAAACCGTGCGCCCATTTTGTGTTTTAAAGGCTTTTCTCATACTATCCGGCACTATGCCAGCGCTCCCGTCGGCGTTTCTATGACTATAATCCAACAGCTGTATACAGCGATTAGAAGGTATATAATACTTGGCAATAGTAAGCTTCATTTGTGTACCATAAGGTAAACCTTTTGTGTTTTGTACTAAACCTTTCCCATATGTATTTCTCCCAATGATAACGCCTCTATCAAAATCTTGAATGGCGCCACAAACAATTTCGCTTGCACTTGCAGAATGCGTATTCACTAACACCACCAAAGGAATTGTAGCATCTGTCACTTGATCGAGTGTACGGTATTCTCTGTATGCTTCATCTGAGCGTCCTTTGGTCGTAACTACCAATTGATTGACGCCTACAAAAACATTAACAATACCAACAGCTTCGTGCAACAAACCACCGCCATTATCTCTCAAATCAAGCACCACATTGGTGATCCCTTTTTGTTTTAGATTTAATAGTGCATCCTTTACTTCTTTGGCGGCTCCCATCATAAAATGATCTAACTTAATATAGCCAGTTTCTGCATTAATTAAACCAAAATAACTCACATTTTTAAGTTTAATGTCTTCACGTAAAATATCTACAAGTTTCTTTTGACCTTCTCTTTCAATGGTTAGCGTTACTTTTGTATTAGGCGCGCCTCTGAGTACATCACTCGATTCATCCAAACTTTTGCCAATAAAACTCTTACCATTAATTTCAATGATTTTGTCTCCCACTCTCAAACCCGCCTTATCAGCAGCTAGACCGCGATAAACGATATTGATGAATTGGTAATCTCCGCGCTTAACACTACTACAGCCAATGCCACCATACTCACCACTGCGCATAATCATCGCATCCTCTGCTTGACTTTCCGTATAAAAATTAGTATAAGGATCTAATGACATTAACATAGCGTCTATGCCCTTTTTCATTAAATCACCAGGTTTTATTTCATCGACATACCCTGTATGAATTTCCTTATAAACACCTCCAAAAATTTCTATGTTCTTACTTACCTCAAAATAATCATCTGCTTGTTTAAAAGCAAATATGAAGAGAAGAATGAACGAAATAAATAGAAATTTCTTTTTTGATAGCATCTAACAAAATTAATTAATTTTAGCTACAAAATCGAAAATTTTAATTGCGATGGTCCATTCCCCATAGCATTTTATTGCGTAAAGTTTTCAAATAGGTATCACCTTCAAAACGCACTAAATTTATTGAAAAATCAGCCTTCCTAATGGCTATTTGTACTTTATTGTCAATGGTAACCGATCGACTATCTAGGCTCGCTAGAAAATAATTACTTCTGCCTTCAATTTCAAAACTGAGGACCTGATCATCTGGAATAATCACAGGGCGAACATTCAAATTATGCGGAGCAATTGGTGTTACTACAATACTGCCTGATTTTGGAAATAAAATAGGCCCCCCGCAACTCAAAGAATAACCGGAAGAGCCCGTGGGTGTTGCAACTATTAAGCCATCGGCCCAATAGGAATTCAGTGGTTCGCCATTCAAAAAAGCATGCACTGTTATCATACTGCTTGTTTCTTTTTTATGCAGAACAAAATCATTCATTGCATAATTAAATTGAAATAAAGGTTGATTACTATCTAATTGCAAAAGATTTCTTTTGTCAATTAAATAGCTTCCCCGTTTAAGTTGACTGAATGCATCTTTTAATCCACTGGCACTAACATTTGCCAAAAATCCTAACCTGCCTGTATTAACGCCAATGAGCGGGATGCCACTATCTGCTAATATCTGAACTGCATCGAGTATCGTACCATCGCCACCGATGCAGATTAAATAATCAATTAATTTGTTGTGACTTGAAAGTTGATTAAACAGCTGACTATTATCAATCTCTAAATGAAAGTTCTTAAACTCATTGACAAGATGTTCGTGGAAATAGACTGAAACACCTTCTGCTTTTAGGAAATCGATAATCTCCTGAACTAAAAAGAGTTGTTTGTCCGAATTAATTACTTTTGAATATAGTCCTATTTTCATTATAATATTTACAAATATAACTAAATTTATTGACCCCTTTCCTCCTTTCTTAAGTTAAGAATATGGTTCTAAAATTCAAAACGCAGAATTGGTGTTTGCACTTTATTGCTTTTATGCAGAGCTCTGTCGTATAATTGGAAAGTATAATACATGGAGTCAGGAAAAATTCCCAAGTATGGCGAGGCTTTCAACAATAGTCTTATTTCTCCGCTAATTGACTTTGATTTGCCCGTTGGGGTTAAATTAATTATTCTTTCGTTGTAATTTAAGGAATCGCCAGGAAAACCAGGTTTGGCAATTTTAGTAGCTTTTCCATCAACAATCTGAAATAATTCAATAATAAGATTATTGTAGTATGGTGAAGCTTCGTTATACGGTGGCAGTGTGTCATCCGTATTTAGACCAATGTCACCATCACCATCCGCATATGCAACAACAAAATTGATTGCTGAGTCTTTGCCATTCAATTTCAATTGTTCAACCTTCTGTATCGAAATGGCTGGTATAATTGAACCATTATTCAATTCTTGCTTACAACTTGCAATAAAAATAAAAAGGATTATAAATATACTATATTTTTGAGCCATGCTTTTAAATCAGTTTAAAAAAGCGATAAGGGATGTTACAAACGATCATTTTGAAACTTTGGCAATAGCGATTTTTCGCTACCAAAGCGAGCATTGTGAGGTTTACAGACAATATCTGAACTTTTTAAAAACTGACATAACAAAGATAAACAAGCTTGAAGATATTCCCTATTTACCAATCGATTTTTTTAAATATTTTAAAATTACAACCAATCAATATGCGCCTGAAATTATTTTTGAAAGCAGTAGTACAAGCGGAATTGGCATCAGCAGACATTTTGTAAAATCTAAAAAATGGTACACACAAATGTTTAATGACAGTTTCCAATTTCATTTCAAGAAGTCTTCAAAATATTGCCATTTGGCTTTGTTACCCTCTTATTTAGAAAGGGAAAATTCATCTTTGGTTTTTCAGATTAATCATTTTATTCAATCCAGTGAATTTAGAGAAAGCAACTTTTATTTGTATAATTATTCGGCGTTAGCAGAACAAATACAAGCGAATGAGGTTAATCATATTCCTACTATTTTATGGGGTGTTACCTATGCACTACTTGATTTTGCTGAGTCATTTCCAATGGCCTTAAAATACACTCAAATTATTGAAACTGGTGGCATGAAAGGGAAAAGAAAAGAGATTGTGCGAGAAGAATTACACCAAATCTTAAAAAAGGCCTTTCAATTAAATGCTATTGGTGGCGAATATGGCATGACCGAATTAATGAGTCAGGCGTATTCTTTTGAAAATGGCAGATACCAATGCCCACCATGGATGCAAATTAGAACAAGAGAAATAAATGACCCTTTTAGTGAAGCACCTGTTCAAAAAAATGGCGTCATCAATATTATTGATTTAGGAAATTTAAACACCTGTTCATTTATCGCCACTTCCGATATTGGTAAAGTATTTATAGATGGGACATTCGAGGTATTGGGTCGCCTAGACAACAGTGATACAAGGGGTTGCAATTTATTGGTTTAAACTTTGGGAATAATCATCAAACAAATAAAACAATTCATTGCGTCACAGAAACTTGGCCATTGGTTATTGATATTACTATTTTGTTGTTGCAGTGTTTACATTAACTATGGCCTTGGCTTACAAGCCTATTTTAGTCAATTAAGTGGCACCAAAGAATACTTTAGCTATGTCATGCTTTATGCAATACATTCCTTGTTTGCATTCGTGTCCTACAGTTTTTTTTACAATAATTTTAAGTTTTGGAAACAACTTGGGTTTGTCGTATTACTCTTTTTAAGTTTTTTAATTTTTGCATTTAGAGCAACCTATTACGGTCACTATGAATTAGTAGAGGATCTATCAAGAGAAGGACAAATTAGAATCAACCAGTTTGTTTTTAACGATATTTTTAGACTTTTATATTTATTTATTCCAATCACCATCATTTGGTTTTTCACAGATCGAAATGAAAAACCACTGTATGGGTTGACGTTTAAACATCATAAGCCAAAGATTTATTTCAAATTACTGCTACTTATGGTGCCCCTAATTGCACTAGCTAGTTGCCTTAGCGACTTTTTAATTTATTACCCGAGAGTTAATGTTTTAATAACAATGAAAGCGCCGCAATGGAAGCAATGGTTTTATGAAATCCTTTACGGAATGGATTTTATATCCATCGAACTATTCTTTAGGGGATTTCTTGTCATAGGTTTTATTCGGTATGTCGGCATTAATTCTATTTTACCAATGGCCTGTTTTTATCTTTCAATTCATTTTGGCAAACCAATTGGTGAAGCTATTAGTTCATTTTTTGGCGGTATCATTTTAGGTGTTATTTCTTTCCATACTGGTAGTATATTTGGCGGCATAATGGTGCATGTTGGCATTGCATGGTTAATGGAAATTGGCGGCACAATTGGAAATTTTTTTAAAACATTATGGACAGAGTAAAGACGATAGGCACAAATGCATTAAGCTATCCTGAAATCAGAAACTTCGCAGGGTATAAATATCAATATTTTCGATTTAAAAAGGCCATTGATTTTTATAAGTTTCTCTCATTCTTTCTTTTTAGAATAAAAGGAAAAATCAATAGAAAATGGCTAAATAGCTTTATGGATTGGGGCTTGAATAGATGCAACTTATACCATTTTTTCAATGTCATACATTTAGGCAATCAACCATTTATTACAACCTATGAAACAGTGCTACCCCGTTGGAATGACTCACCAAATGAATTCAAAAAAGGATTAGAAATCATTGCAAAAAACAATTGCATTCAGTTAATTGCAATTTCAACGTCAGCATCCATCCGACAGGTCAATATCATTAAAGCCTATAGACCAGATTTATTGAATGTCATTATGCAAAAAAATCGTGTATTATTGCCTCCTCAGATCAATTTTATTAACACAATTGAAGAAAAAAAAGCCATTGGCAATACCATTGTATTTACGATGGTGGGTGCCGATTTTTTCAGAAAAGGAGGGCAGGCCATCATGGCTGTATTTGAGCAGCTATTTAATGAAAATAAACCCGTTCATTTAAATATTGTAAGTACATTAAATTATGGCGACTATGCTTCTAAAACAAACAAACAAGATTTTGAAAAAGTCGTTCAATGTATCGGTAAATTCACCAACCATATCACCCATTTTAAATCAATGAGCAATGAAGCTGTTAAAAAATTACTTTTAAACACAGATGTCGCTCTTTTGCCTAGCATTGCTGAGACCTTTGGTTATTTCATTTTAGAGGCCCAAGCCGCAGGATGCCCTGTAATTACGACAGATATAAGAGCCATGCCTGAAATAAATAATCAAGAAACAGGTTGGCTAATTAATATTAAAACAGACCAACGTGACGATGCAGAATTGAATAATCCTAATGAATTAATTCAAAAAATTGAAGACCAATTATATGCTATTATTTTAGAAATTTTAAATAATCCAAGCATTGTCCGAAAGAAAGGCAGTGCCGCTTTGGCTAATATAATAGAGAACCACGACCCTAAGAAACACCAATTAATTTTAGAGTCTATCTATTCTACAATTTAACACAATGGGTAAAAAAACTTTTTGGATAGTTATCATTGGATTGCATGTTGTGTTCTTTTTAACACAAGTGTTAGGATCAGCAAGTTTATTACAAGATTCAAAAGAATATTTATTTGCTGCAGATAATTTATTGAATGCCCAACAACTTTACTGCTGGGATTTAAGCGGTACCTTTAATCCTGACTATTTAACCAAGCGCCCCATTCTGTTTCCAAGTATATTGGCATTGATTAAATGCCTAAGTCTTGGTAATATTAAGGTCTTTTTGTGTTTATTGCTCATTATTCAGAATCTTATTAGTCTTTTTAATATAAAACTGATGTTGAAATTCATGCTTCATTTTACTGAAAATATAAATTTTAAAATGGCCATCATCCTATTTGTATTAGCACCTGCACAAATTATTTATGCCAATTTAATTATGAGTGAAATATGGCTACAATTGGTAATTATGTGCTTGCTCAATTATTTTTTATTTTACCAATCAAATCCAAAGTGGCATCTATTTGCATCATTGCTTTGTATTGCTGGTGTAGCATTGAAACCAGTATTCATTTTTTTGGTATTGTTATTTCCAATCCTCGCCCTTTATTACAATCGAAAAGTATTGCAATTGAAATTAATTGGGATTACTTTGTTGCCCCTATTATTTGTATTAACTACCATGCATTGGAATGAACACAGAACAGGAATGAAGCAATATTCTTCAATTAGCACCATCAACCTTTTGCATTACAATGCTTACCTATTGTTAATTCATGAAAAAGGTTTAAATAAAGCTGATTTAATCATTGACGATATTAGTGTTAAAGCCAATCAACAAAGGTCTTATAAGGAGCAACAAACGTTTAAGAATAAAGCCGCCAACGCCATTATTATGGCTAATTTTGGACCTTATATTTATTTACATTTACGAGGCGTTATATTATGTATTTTAGATCCTGGAAGATTTGATATTACTCAGTTTTTCAATCTGCCTCAAACTCAAAATTTGTTGTATGAAACCAACAAGAAAAATAATCTCAACACACTTGTTAATAATTTTAGGAATCCGCTAGGCATAATATTAATTGGCCTGCTTATTTGTAATTTTTTCAAATTAATCATCGCCATTCGTTTTATTTTTATAAAAGGCATAAGCATTGGCAATAAATTTCTGTTGTTATTTTTTCCAGTATATATTCTTATTCTTACCGGGCCTATTGGCAGCAGTAGGTTTGCAATGCCAATTATTCCAATTTACTTAGGTATTATTTTAATTAGTTTAAGCACCAAAAAAAATGAAATTAATAATTAAGTTTTGGTTTGTTTTAAATGTAGTTTTAATGCATGCACAAATGCCGTCACCAAGGATTACGGATTGGCGTCATGCAGGGAAAATAGAGATGATTAATAACCGTCAAATTTTAAATTTTGACAGTATAGGTGGCAGTACAAAAAAAGGGTTTTCAAATGACACAGTCTTCAAAAAGGCATTGAGTCTACTAGCAAAGAATGGCGGCACCATTCAATTTGGTTCTGGGCAATATGTTTTTGACAATACATTAACATTAAGTGACAGTATAACATTAAAAGGTGTTGGCGCAAGCACTATATTGGCGTTTAACTTAAAGGGTGCTAATAAAAATTGTATTGCTATTTTGGGTCAATTGGCTCCCAGAAAGTACAGTTTCTTAGGCGGAAACAGTGGGATATACCAATTGGCATTTGACACTAAAAATATGCCTGAAGAAAACGCCATTATTCAAATTTTTCACAATGATAGCAGCTTAGCATCTAGCAGTTGGGCACTGGGCTGTATCGGGCAAATTTGTAGGACGTCTCAAAGCGACACCAATCGAGGTGTTTTAACATCAACTACCCCACTGCGCATTAAAATAAAGAAAGAGAGTGCAACCTATGCACGGGCATTAAAACCAATACAAAATGTAACCATCGAATGTTTGAAAATTGTTCGCTTAGACAGCACTATTAATCAAACTCATAACATCCATTTCAACTATGCATTCAACTGCATGGTAAAAGGAGTTGAATCTGAAAATTGCAATTTTGGTCATGTTGTATTTGAAAACAGTTGTCATAACTCAGTTCTGCAAAGTTACTTTCACCATGCTTTTGCCTATGGAGGAAATGGCCAAGGTTATGGTGTCGTATTTCAAAACACAAGTGGCGATAACTTAGTTGAAAACTCTATATTTAATCATTTAAGGCACAGCATATTGGTTCAATCGGGCGCCAATGGCAATGTAAGTGCATATAATTATTCAGGCGATCCTTATTGGAGTGATAATGCATTTAAGGATGCTGCAGGCGATTTGGTTTGTCATGGTAACTTTGCACATCATAATTTATTCGAAGGCAATATTTGTCAAAATATTATTGTAGACAATAGCCATGGTAAGAATGGTCCATTTAATACTTTCTTAAGAAACAGGGCAGCGCTATATGGATTAATTGTAAGCAGCAATCAAGATTCTCAGAATTTTATTTCAAATGAGATTACTAACCCAGGCTTATTAATGGGCCAATTCATTTTAACGGGTAATGGCCATATAAATAGCAATAACAATGTAAAAAATAAACTACAGTCCAATATTACTCTAACAATACCAGATACTTCGTTCTATTTAAGCCAGAAGCCAGCCTTTATGCCACCACAATGTAATTGGCCTATACTGGGATATCCCCAACCATTTAACAATGGCCAAAATGGCGCCATCATACGTTATAAAGAATCATCAGAAAAAGCCTATTGTGAAACTATTGTTTATTCTAGTAAAATCAATACAAATAACTTTAACAGCAATGCATTTAATTGTTATCCAAATCCATTTAATTCCAAACTCTTGATTTCTGCTACTGAACCTATAACAATCAAACTATTTAATTCATTTGGCAGCTTGCTAATGGAAATTAAAATTAATGATTATGTTGCACTTGAAACCGCTGATTTAGCTAACGGCATTTATTTTATAACAAGTGGAAATACCATCTCCATGAAATTAGTTAAGATTTCAACTCATGGCAATTGATCACTTTCGAAAAATCTATTTTACTAAATAATTTACTTTGAAACACTTCATTGATTAATTCAAGATGGTTAATACTATGCGCATCGGTTCCTAAAAAACTGTAATGTCCGTTTTGAATCAACCATTGTGCGAGTTTTTTAGCATTAGGCGAATAATAGCCAACCAATGAAAGCAAATTGATTTGAAACTTCATGCCGGATTCAAGAATTTTTTCGACTTGTTCGAAATCATTTTGCAAGTATACATAGCGCTCAGGATGGGCAAATATTGGCGTATAACCTTGGGTTCTTAAATCAAATAAAAGTTCTGTAAAGAAAATGGGCTTATTTAAAAATGAAGTTTCAACAAGAATGTACTCCTTATTAAAAGTCATCAAAGCTTCCCTATTTCTAACCCTTTCCAAAAAATATTCATCAATATAATATTCTGCAGCAAACTCAATTTGCAAAGGAATGCCGTTGGTTTTTAAGGCTGCATTTAGAAGGTCTTTTTTTTCTTGAATAATTTCTGACGTATTCTCATAATAATTTGTCATGACATGAGGGGTCGCTATAATTTTAGAATAACCTAGGTCAACAAATTTTCTTGCCATCACTAAAGAATTTTCTAGGGTCTTCGATCCATCATCAATTCCAAACAAAATATGGCTGTGCATATCCCATTTAAGTGGATTAACAATTTTTGCATTTTTAGAAAATAATTGATCTAGAAAACCCATGCCTATTGCTTTTTAAAATACTTGGTCAATTTAGCGAGCAAGCCATTTTTCTTAGCCTGATCGTCATCATAGTAGCCATAACCAAAGCCATAGCCGTAATTATTTCCGTATTTACTGCCATAGGTGTTCGACTTATTGACATCGTTAATAACAACTGATAAATTGGTATAATTTTTACTTTTATAGAGGTTATTGATGTTGCTAATAACAACTTCTTTTGAGAAGCCTGAACGCACTACATAGATTGATAAATCACATTTTTTAAATACATTATTTGCATCCGTCACTAGACCAATAGGCGGATTATCTGCCATAATAATATCATAATCTTGGTGGAGGTTATCAAGTAAATCAACAAATTCCTTTTTCAATAGTAATTCATTGGGATTTGGTGGAATCGGACCAGAAGTAATAAAATCTAGATTCGTTAGACTTGATTTGTGTATTGTATTTCTCCATTCAGAAATACCAGATAAAATAGAGCTAATGCCTTCTTTATTTTCAACGTTGAAGCCTACGTGAATTTTAGGTTTACGCATGTCCAAATCTAATATAACAACTCTCTTGCCCGTTAAGGCTAAAATTGCTGCAAAATTAATTGCAAAAAATGTTTTACCCTCGCCACTAATTGTAGAGGTTACACCAAAAATTTGTTTTGATTTTTTGGGCAACATAAAATCTGAATTGGTTCTGATGCCCCTTAAAGATTCAGTTATTGAAGATTTAGGATTACCATCTACCACGAGTGTAGAAGCCGGCATTTTTTTCTGGTAGGTTGGTATGGAGCCTAAAATTGGTGCCATTAATTTATTCTCTATTTGCTTTTGAGAATAGAGAACATTCATCATTAGATATTTTACAACCATATAAATAATGATGGGTAAAATTCCAATGATGATAAACAAGGACCAAATTTTAGTTCTGTTAGGTGAAATTGGCATATCTGATACAGTTGCCTCACTTAGTATTATAAATTCAGGAACAGTGCCCGCCTTCGATATTTGATACTCAATTTGTTTTTCTACCAATGAAAGATAAAATTTTTCATAAAGTGAGTTGAAACGCTTGAGCCTATCAAATTCTGTTTTTTTGGAAGGAAGCGTTGAATATTGCCCTTTTAATTCGGCAATTTTTTTGCTAATTAATGCCGTTTGCTCTGCAATGTTCTTCTTACTTTCCTTTACAAAATTTAAAATTTGAGATTTTATCATTGAAATTTCTAACTCAATTTTTCGGTATGGAAGTGTTACTTCTTTATTGGAAATTTTCAACAATTCTCGTTGTTTAAAAAGGTTGTTTAATTCATTTATGCCATTGGCGATTTCCTTATTTTCAATACCATACACCAAGGGCACTATATTGTCTTTGCTTTCATTTTTTTGAATGAATTCCAAAATACCATCTGTTGATTGTGCCGATTGACTTATTTCGAATTTATTTTTTTCTAGCTCATCAAGTTCCTTGGCGATAACTGCAAACTCTGCTTCAGGAGCCGAAGTGCCAGAGGATTTAACAAAACTTTCTATGTCGTTTTCATACTTATCTAATTTATTAGAGGTTTCCTCAATTTGTGATTGAATATATAACAAGGTTTGCTCTTGTGATTTTTGCTTCTTCTCTAGCGAGTGCTTTAGATACACTGTATCAAAAGCATTCACAATTACACGCGCCTTTTCTTTATTATAATCAGTAAATGTTATTTGAATTGTTCGGGCTTCATCATTCGAGGCAATGACACTTAAATTACTAATAATTGAGCTAATCAAACTAGCCTTGCTATTAATTCGAAAATAATAATTCTTTTGATCCTCAATTGCCGAAACCC
Source organism: Bacteroidota bacterium (assembly GCA_947496065.1). Taxonomy (GTDB): domain Bacteria; phylum Bacteroidota; class Bacteroidia; order NS11-12g; family UBA955; genus JABMMZ01. The sequence continues at coordinate 9,312 of CANMBF010000011.1, read as the reverse complement.
CTTTATCATGTACAATAGCAAATTTAAACTGCCCCATGGTTACAATATCTCCAATTTTATGTGTTTGGCTTTCACTCTCCTTATTGTCCATTTCAGAAATTTGATATTGTAATTTATCTGAAAATGAAACTGCAAAATTCTTGTCAAATGGCGTATACATTGCCTCAGAAAAAATTTGCACTTTAAAAGGAGAATTTCTGAAAATCTCGGTAGTTTGTATATTTCCAATTGCAAAATATGAAGTGGATAGGTCAACAATGTTTAATACATCCTGGGCTACTAGAGGCGAACGAATTAATTCGATTTCTCCTGAAAGATTGTCATTTTGACCACTTGATAAACTACCTAATCCAAGGTTTGAAGCTTCTCTTTGGATTTCTAATTTTATCAAAGAGGAAGCCTTGTATACAGGTTTTGTGTATTTTAAGTAATAGTGGCTGCCTACGATAGATAAAAAAATTGAAATAGGAAGCCAATACCAAGTCTTTTTTAGGATTAAAATAAGTTTTTGAATATCGAATTCAATATTCGCTGATTCAATGTTCTCAACATTTAAATTATCATCTTTCATTATTTGGCAACTAATGTATTAACTAAGATTGAAAATGTAAAAAGTACTTGCACAATATTGATGATAAACATATTATCTCTAGCACTTTCAGCAACAGGTCTTCTCACTGGTTCTATATAAACAATATCATCTGGTTTTAAACTGATTATCGAGCTCTTCATATCCGCAATGGTTCTTAAGTTGACAATTGTCATTTCAGGGTTCTTTAAATCTCCACGTACAATTCTAATATTATAACCCTTAGAAGTGTTATCGATTCCACCATATAAGGCAATTGCTTCAAGAAGATTCATTGTGGGACTTGTGAATGGCACTATTTTGCTACCCATTCCACCCAAAATAATTATTTTTTTATTGACAACTTTTGAAATAACGTAGACCTCGTTATAATAATTTTCAAATTTCGAGGAAAGTAAACTATCTAACTGAGACATTTTTAATCCCATTACCATTTGCTTGCCGATAACTGGAAAATGGCAACTTCCCGCTTCAGAAACTTCAAACGAAGGTTTATCACCAGACAAAGTATTAACATCTCCCATAGTTGTTGCAGCAATGAGTTTACCCGACGGATCAATAATAGATTCACCCGCATTGGTATATAGTGTAAATTGAATTTTATCGCCTATTTTAATGGGATAATCAATAATGGTTTTTTGATATTCCGACTTCCAATTGATTTCCTCTTTTTCTGCTTGTAATAATACGTTTGAGGTGTATGATTTACAGCCTGGTAAAAGGAAAATAGCAAATAAAGCAAAGGCAAATAACTTTAAACCTTTAAAAACCTTATCAATCCAATAATAAAATACTATTTTTTCTTGCTTCATTTTTTTAATAATTTAATTAAATATTCACCATATCCACTTTTAACAAGTGGTTGTGCTATCTTTTCTAATTGTTCGTTGTTAATATAACCCATTCTCCATGCTACTTCTTCAATACTTCCTATTTTCCATCCTTGGCGCTCTTCAATTACTTGAACGAATTGACCAGCTTGCATTAAACTATTGAAAGTACCTGTATCGAGCCATGCTGTGCCACGCTGCAATATGCCAACTTTTAATTTTCCGCGTTTTAAATATTCTTTATTGACATCCGTAATCTCATATTCTCCTCTTGGTGATGGTTGTAAATTTTTTGCAATTTCTACAACATCATTGTCATAAAAATATAAGCCTGGAACTGCATAATTAGATTTTGGATGCAACGGTTTTTCTTCAATACTTATGGCTACATTGTTTTCATCAAATTCTACAACGCCATATCTTTCTGGATCGCTAACATGGTAGGCATAAATAACCCCACCCGTTGGGTTATTGTTAGATTGCAGAAGCGATTGCAATGAAGATCCAAAGAAAATATTATCACCCAAAATAAGTGCAACTTTATCTTTACCAATGAATTGTTCGCCAATGACAAATGCTTGCGCTAAACCGTTGGGAACAGCTTGCTCCGCATATGTAAATTCACAACCCAATTGCTTTCCATCTCCTAACAACTTTTGAAAATGGGGTAAATCATGAGGCGTTGAAATAATTAATATTTCTTTAATTCCAGCCATCATTAAGGTTGATAGTGGATAATAAATCATAGGCTTATCATACACAGGCATCATTTGCTTGCTTACTGCAAGTGTTAATGGATGCAATCGGGTGCCACTGCCACCAGCTAAAATTATTCCTTTCATATTCTTTGCTTTTTTTATCTGCTTGCGTACATTGATTGATAATATTGTTGGTAATTACCAGTGGTAACATTCTTTAGCCACTCTTGATTTGCCAAATACCAATCTACCGTTTTTTCTAATCCTTGTTCAAAAGTAACAGAAGGTTCCCAACCCAATTCATTCATCAATTTGCTTGCATCAATTGCATACCTGAAATCGTGACCCGCTCTGTCTGTTACATAACTTATTAATGCTTCCGATTCACCTATTTCTCTTGCTAATTTTCTATCCATTAATTGGCATAAAAACTTTACCAATTCGATATTTTGCCATTCATTATTGCCCCCAATATTATAGGTTTCACCATTTCTTCCTTTGTGGTAAATATCATCAATTGCACGCGCATGGTCCTCAACAAATAGCCAATCTCTTACATTTTCGCCCTTGCCATAAACGGGCAATGGCTTATTGTTCATAATATTATTAATCATCAATGGAATTAATTTTTCCGGAAAATGATGCGAGCCATAATTATTACTACAATTAGAAATTTTTACCTGCATGCCATAGGTATGGTGGTATGCTCTTACAAAGTGGTCGCTTGATGCCTTAGATGCTGAATAGGGTGAGTTTGGACTATAGGCGGTTGTTTCTAAAAATTTACCTTCGTCGCCCAATTGACCATAGACTTCATCTGTACTAACATGGTAGAAAATTTTATCGGCATACTGATTGTGCCACATGCTTTTGGCCGCATTCAATAAATTGACAGTACCAACCACATTGGTTAATACAAATTCAAGTGGATTTGAAATGGAACGGTCAACATGTGATTCGGCTGCCAAATGTATTACACCATCAAATTGATGTTGGTGAAACAACTGCTGCAGAAATTCAGCATCGGTAATATCTCCTTTTACAAAGTGATAATTGGATTTATTTTCAATGTCTTTTAAATTTTCCAAATTACCCGCATAGGTTAATTTATCTAAATTATAAATTTCATAAGACGGGTAAAGATTAACAAATCGCCTTACCACATGAGAACCTATAAAACCTGCGCCACCCGTTATTAATATTTTCTTTGTCATTATTTTCGCGTTTTCAATTTTACAATAAATCTTCAAGATACATATCGAAAATAAGTGTGGCATTGGGTGGAATAACACCAGGGTATCCTTTTTCGCCATAAGCCAAATAGGACGGGATAATCACTCTTACTTTCATTCCTTTGTTCATCAGTGGCAATATTTCTCTCCAACCACCAATGACACCTGCACCAACTACTGGTAATTTAAAGGGCTCAAAAGTACCGAAGTTGCCATCAAATTTTTCTCCAGTTGTTAAATATCCTGCATAATATATAGAAGCCGTTTGGCCTTCTATTGCTTTTTTATTTATATCGCCAGGATTTATAATAATATATTTCAAACCTGATTTTAACTTAACAGTATCTTTTCCCTTGCCGCTGTATGCTGTATAAGCGATCGGCTTTTTGACACTCACTAATTCAACTTCAAAAATTAAAGTTGAGTTGGGTGGAATATCGCCCATATCTTGCGCACCATAACCAAGTTCAGAAGGAATTATAAGGGTGGCTGATTCACCTGTTTTAAGATATGAGAAACCTTCGTCCCAACCAGGAATTACCTGCTGGGCACCTAGCGTAAAAGAAAACGTTTTATTGCGATCCTTTGAACTATCAAATTTTTTGCCATTGGTGAGTGTTCCAGTATAATGCGCCTCTATCTGATCGCCAACAGCTGGCATAATACCCTTTGAATTTTTTGTAGTTATTACATAGCGTAAACCAGTTTTTGTGGTTACAGTGTCACTTTTTATGCCCTCGGCTTGTAATAAACCAATTGACAGAAACAGGAATAATAGGTTAATCGTTTTTTTCATTTATTCTACTTTTAAAATATTTATTTCGTATACTAGTGTTGAGAAAGGCGGTATCATTAAATCGACACCTTTGGCGCCAAATCCTAAGTCATAAGGCAAAATAAAGGTGGCCTTTTCGCCTTCTTTCATTTTTATGAGTAAATCATATAAGCCAAGGGGTTGGAATTGATCTCTCGAGACGCGGATGATTTGCGGTTGTCCCATGGTATAGGTGTTATAAAATTCTGTACCATCAAACAACTTTCCTATAAAATGAAATTTAACAATACTATTCTCATGAATTTGCTTGGCAGTATCGGCACTTGATTTGGCATGAAACTGAGAGCGAATGCCCGTTGTAGAATCAAGTTCCATTGTCAAGCCCTTGGACTTAACATAAGTCATAATATTTTTAACCTCCTCATTCCAGCGGGCTATTTTCTCGGTATTTATTACACTATCAACTTGAAATTTATTCATCCTTTTGTCCATCTTCACAATAAACTTCAAGTCACTACCAGTTTTAATATAATTTGGCAAAACAGTTTCTAATCTGGTTTTAAAGAAAAATGAATCTGCATTGATTAAAAATTGTGCGCTATCCCCTTCGGCCATAATACCCAAAGCTTCCATTATATCACCACCTTTATGCGTTGGTGCAACCAATAATATTCTATCTGGTGTTCTATTAAAATTACTAAAAACAATTGAATCCTCAGAATTAGTAATGCTGTAATAGCATTGCAAATAATCGCCAATTGCAGGCAATGTTGTCTTTTCGCTTCTTTTTAAAAATTTAAAACGCAGTCCGCTTTCGGTTTTAGAATATCTGCTACAGGCGGTTATGCTTGTAATTAATATAAGAAGAATTGTGTAATGGCTTTTACGCATTGAGTTCTTGACTATATAATTTTAAATTCTCCTTAACCTGATGCACAGTTTCTTCAAGTGTAGCAGTACTACTTCCTCCAGCCGCATTAAAATGTCCTCCTCCATTGAAGTGATTCATTGCAAATGCATTGGCTGCAAAGTTACCCTTACTTCTAAAACTCATCTTGACTAATTTTGAACGATCAATCACCAATATTGCAAATTTAATACCTTCTATCCCTAATCCATAATTTACTAAGCCTTCAGTATCACCAGTCTGTATATTAAATTGCTTTAGCTCGTCTTTATTAATGCTAATAATGGCGGTTTTGTATTCTCGTAATATTTCGAGTTTCTTATTCAATGCGTAACCAATAAATCTAACTCTATCCTCGGTAAAACTATCGAATACCAAGTCATGGATAGCAACATGATCTATACCATAGTCCATTAAATCGGCAGCAATTCTATGCGTATTACTCGTGCAATTGCTATGTCTAAAAGATCCTGTATCAGTCATTAAACCTGTATACAAGCAAGCCGCACAATCCTTATCAATGTTGGAATGGTTATTACTTTCTGTGATGAATCTATGAACCAATTCACAAGTACTACTTGCTTTGTCGTCCCAATAGGTAAGTTGTTCGAAGCCTTGAGGAAATTGATGATGGTCCATCAATATTTTTATCGCTTTACTGTTGCCAACAGCCTCGCCAAATTCATTGATTCTTGATAGATGATTAAAATCTAGGCAAAAAATGAAATCAGCTTCCATAGCCATCTGCGTTGCTTTTTTTTCATTCCCTTCAAAAATAACAACTTCATTGCTGCCTTTCATCCAATGTAAAAAAGAAGCAAAATCGGTAGGTGTTATGACCGTAGAAGCGATGCCAAAGTTTTTCAAGAATAATTGCAAACCTAAGCTTGACCCCATTGCATCTGCATCTGGTTTGTGATGCGTTGTAATAATTACTTTTGGTGCCGCAATGGATTGAATGGCTTGAAGGATATCTGAGGCTTGGTGATTTGACATTTATATGAGCTTGCAAATATGCTTAAATATAAGTTATATACAGTAAAAATTTTCGCCCAAAAGGTCAGTTTTTACTGACTAATGGCTTATTTTTAAGACATAGGTAATTTTATTACTTCTTTTAATTTGGTTTTTTGAGCGCAAGACACTTGCCTGTAATAAAACTAATAAATTCTTCATTTTCTTTAAATTGTTTTAACAATTAAGGCAAAAACGAAAAATAAAATACGCTCTATATATTTGTTAATTTGTTAGTTATAAATTTTCATACGATTAATCTTGTTAAATTGGGTATTTTTTTCTACTTTTCACTTTTATACGATTTAAAAACCATGATGCTTAAATCATCTGTTTTATTTTCTTTTTGCCTGTTATTGCTTGCTTCTTGTTCTAAAAAAGATGAAAAGCTGGTGACTGGCAATTTGCCAAAGAATTACGAGGATATTCCGACCGTTAAAGTGGAAAATTATATCAATAGAGTGTATATTGATTTGCTTGGTCGTGAGCCATTAAATACTGAAAAATTGAGAGATGTTGGTATAATGCGAGATGGAAAATTAAGCTTTGAAACTAGAAAGCAAATTATTACAAGATTAATGACTGATTCCATATTTGTTCCAGGTGATTCCTCATATAAAAGAGCCTATTATCAAAGGATCTATGATTTGACAAAAGCACGCTTACTAGAAGGTGCTGAAGATGGAGAATTTGAGGGTGAAATTGGAAATGCGCGATTTGGATTGATTTCAGCGCGTTTGTTAGGTGACTCTATTGGCGTTTTCTCAGCAATGGTAACCATTGATCGCTGTAAAAATGTCTTGCGCTCTCGAAGAGAATACCAATTGGGTATCATTAACATAAACCAAATGTATGCGCGCATGTTGAATAATCCCATTTATGATGTTATAAACATGAATACACTGAATTTTGTGAACGCTTCATTTGATGATTTATTTTTTCGATTTCCAATAAAGGACGAATTCACTATTGCATACGATATTATTGATTTGGATAAAGGTGGCAGTTTATTTGGTGGTTATGCCTCAAATAAAGCGGAATACTGCCAACTTTTGGTTAATTCTCGTGAATTCCACGAAGGCATGATCAAATGGTGTTACCTTGCCTTGATTGGGCGTGAGCCTACTACTCAGGAGACCTACAATTTAATGGTAGATTACTATCCTACTCAAAATTTACAAAAAGTACAAACCCTCATTTTAATGACCGATGAATATGCGCATTTTTAAATTCCTTTTGATAAGTTGCTTTTTATTTTCATTTGTCCAATGTAAAAAGGACAGAAACACACGCTATGAAATAGTGGAAACACCTTCTTATGGCGATAATTTGAATAAAGACAAGGATAAAACAAATATTGAATTTCACAGTATTCTAAGTACTAATTTATTTCAAAAACCATCGTCAATTAATGAATTAACACGCACAGACAGGGTTATTCAGAGCTGTGGCGATAAAACTTTAATCAATGAAGTTATTATCAGTAACTATATGAATTCCAGCCAAGTTATTTTGCCTAGCAGAAAAAGGATGGTTGATAGTACTGAGCGTTTTGTTGAGGAAACCTACGTAAGATTCTTTATAAGAAGACCAACAGAGGCTGAAAAAACCTGGTTTATAAATTTTATCAATGCCAATAAATCGAATCCAAGTTTCAGACCTGAATTGGTATATACAGCATTTTCGGCTTCGGATGAATATATGTTTTACTAAACTTGAACTAAAATGAAAAGAAGAGATTTTGTTAAAAAAACCGCTGCCTTAGCAGCTGGAAGTGTTGTTTTGCCATATATACTTCCATCTGGAAGTTTGTTTGCGCAATCCAATGCTCCATTGGCTGAACACGTCGTTTATGTATTATTTGGCGGTGGATTAAGACAACAAGACTCCATACTTCAACGTTACTTATCCGACAGTCAAAATTTTAATGTAGCTGGCAATATTTTATACAATATGTTAGAAGGCGCTCCTCCTGCCAGTAAAATAGCATATGGAACTACTCCTTCAGGACAGCCTGACGGTATACAACCGATTCCAAAAATCTTATCTCAAACACTCCAAAAGCAAGGTACCATATTTGCCGAAATGCGCGCCATTTCTGGAGGACACTACGGTGGTTTAAATTCTCTCATAACTGGTTCTCGTGTTGAAGGTCAAGGTTTAAAAGTTAGACCCGTCAATCCAACAGTTTTCGAATATGCAAGAAGATTTGGTGGTTATAGGGCAACCGACACATGGTTCATTGGCAACACAATAGGTAATTCTGTACCCTTGCTAAATTCAAGTAAACATCCTGATTTTGGTTTAACATATGGTGCCAATTTTTTTGCACCCAATGTTACTTTTGGTAGTGATGGATATGCCGCGCTTTCAAATGCCAAAATTTATCACCCACAAGAAGAACTTGAACCCATGTATAAAATGAAGAATTTTTTAGATAATTCATTTAACATTAAGAAGGGAGATATGCCAGGCATTCGCAATACCGATGATGAAAGAACTAAAATCAAAGAATTCATCGCATCAACTTTTCAAAGACAAGCTGCTGGTCAGCTCCCTATGCCACCGGTAAGTGGTGGTGATGGTTCAACCATAGGTTATGCGGCAGAAGTACTACGTGTTTTTAAGCCCAAACTACTTGTTGTTAATATGAGTAATATCGATGGCTGCCATGGAAACTTTACAGGTTATTTGCAAGCGATGCATAGAGCCGATCATGCCTTAGGGTTTTTATGGAATTATATTCAAAGTATCCCTGAAATGAGTGGCAAAACCATTATGTGTTTTGTGCCTGAGTGTGGCAGAAATTTGCAGCACAACCCAATTATCGACCAAAATGATTGGTATGGCTATGATCATGGAGATGCCAATTCATTGCGCGTTTTTGGAGGAATGGTTGGACCGAATGTACAAAGCAATTTGATGGTTGGTTCTGAATCAAACCCAATTGGCGTTGTTACTGATTTTAATTTAACCATTGCAGAAATTTTAGGTTATAAGAGCGATGTTCAAAGTGCAGGTTTTATAGACCCTAATGCTAAAAGTTTATTCGATCGCATATGATAAAGCAATGTATTAACTTGGGATTGTTGGTTTTATTGATTAGTATTATATCTTGTAAAAAAAGTAGTAATAGCAGTAATCCCTTTGATAACTGGACCACCAGTCAACGCGGAGCTGTTATGGATGATATTGCTATTGATCCAAATACGATAGAAGGTTTACATAAAAATATTTTCAAGCCTACTTGCGCTAACAGTGGTTGTC